>NZ_AUWY01000001.1 GCF_000447205.1 Sphingobium ummariense RL-3
CCCGGCCATCCCGGCCCCGCCGCCTTCCTGATCGGGCCGGAAGGCGGCTTCGATCCCGCCGAACGCGACGCCATCCGCGCCGTGCCCGACGCGGTGCCGGTCTCGCTTGGGCCCCGCATACTGCGCGCCGAAACCGCCGCCATCGCCGCGACCGCCGCCTGGATGACGCTCAACGGCGACTGGTAACAGTTGCAAAGCGAAATGGGATTGCAGCCGTCATAGAGGCAACTTATGTGTCCCCCGCGCGCTCTTGTTTGACGCGCAGAGGGGAAGCACTAAGGGCGGGGCATGAGCACGAGAACCGATTCAGGGGGCGATGATCCCGTAATCGAAAGCCGCGACCAGCTGATCGCGGCCTTTGCGAAGGGCGAAAAGCCCCGGGACCGCTGGCGCATCGGCACCGAGCACGAGAAGTTCGTCTATTCCCGCAAGGATCATCACGCCCCCTCCTATGAGGAAAAGGGCGGCATCCACACGCTGCTGATCGGCCTCACCCGCTATGGCTGGCAACCGGTGTTCGAGGGCGAGAATATCATCGCCCTGTCCGGCACCGACGGCACGATCAGCCTGGAGCCCGCGGGCCAGCTGGAACTGTCCGGCGCGCCGCTCGACAATCTGCACCAGACCTGCGCGGAAACCGGCCGCCATCTGGAGCAGGTCAAATATGTCGGCGACATGCTGGGCCTGGGATTCCTCGGCCTCGGCATGTGGCCCGACAAGCGCCGCGAAGACCTGCCCATCATGCCCAAGGGCCGATACGACATCATGCTGCGGCACATGCCGCGCGTCGGATCGCTCGGCCTCGACATGATGCTGCGAACCTGCACCATCCAGACCAATCTCGACTATGGCAGCGAGGCGGACATGGCGCAGAAATTCCGCGTCAGCCTGGCGCTCCAGCCGCTCGCGACCGCGCTGTTCGCCAATTCGCCCTTCACCGACGGCAGGCCCAACGGCTATCTCTCCTACCGCAGCCATATCTGGTCGGACACCGACCCCAGCCGCACCGGCATGCTGCCCTTCGTGTTCGAGGACGGCTTCGGCTATGAACGCTATGCCGACTATGCGCTCGATGTGCCGATGTACTTCGTCTATCGCGACGGCCGCTATATCGACGCGGCGGGGCTCAGCTTCCGCGACTTCCTTGACGGCAGGCTGTCCGTCCTCCCCGGCGAGAAGCCGACCGAGAAGGACTGGGAGGACCATCTGTCCACCGCCTTCCCCGAAGTGCGGATGAAGAGCTTCCTGGAAATGCGCGGCGCCGATGGCGGCCCGTGGAACCGCATCTGCGCGCTGCCCGCGCTCTGGGTCGGCCTGCTCTATGACCAGGGCGCGCTCGACGCCGCCTGGGATCTGGTGAAGGACTGGAGCATGGAGGCGCGCCAGGCGCTGCGCGACTCCGTGCCCCGGCTCGGCCTCGACGCGCCGCTCGGCGACG
>NZ_AUWY01000002.1 GCF_000447205.1 Sphingobium ummariense RL-3
TGGCGCAGTTCGCGTTCCGGCACAGCGACGGCAAGGATCAGTTCGACCAGGTGATGAGCGCGGTGCGATCCTCGCCCGAGCTGGTGGCGCTGGGGCGGGACGGGAAGGGCGAGGATCGGTTCACGTCGCGCGACATGATCGCGGCCGAGCAGCGGTTGGAACGCGCGGCCGAGGGGCTGGCGATCGACCGGGGGCATGGTGTCGCCGACGCCCATGTGACCCGCGCGCTGGCGTCGGCCGAGGGCAGGGGGCTTGACCTGTCGGCCGAGCAGCGCGGGGCGTTGGCGCATATCACCGGCGACAAGGGCCTTGCGTCGGTCGTCGGCTATGCCGGCAGCGGCAAGTCGGCGATGCTGGGGGTCGCGCGCGAGGCGTGGGAGGCGCAGGGCTATCAGGTGCGCGGCGCGGCCTTGTCGGGCATCGCGGCCGAGAATCTGGAAGGCGGGTCCGCCATCGCGTCGCGGACGATCGCGAGCATGGAATATCAATGGGAGCAGGGCCGCGAACTGCTAGGCCCGCGCGACGTGCTGGTGATAGACGAGGCCGGCATGATCGGCACGCGCCAGATGGAGTGCGTGCTGTCCCATGCCGAACAGGCGGGCGCGAAGGTCGTTCTTGTCGGCGACCCCGAGCAGTTGCAGGCGATCGAGGCCGGGGCGGCGTTCCGGGCCGTGACCGAGCGCCACGGTTGGGCCGAGATCACCGAGATACGCCGGCAGTGCGAGGACTGGCAGCGCGACGCGACCAAGGCGCTGGCGACGGGCCGGGCAGGCGAGGCGATCCATGCCTATGAGGCGCATGGCATGGTGCAGGCGGCCGAGACGCGTGAGCTGGCCCGCGCCGATCTTGTGGACCGCTGGGATGCCGAGCGCATCGCCGCGCCGGATCAGTCGCGGATCATCCTCACCCATACCAATGCCGAGGTGCGCGATTTGAACCTGGCCGCGCGCGATCGGCTGCGCGACGCCGGCGAGCTGGGGCCGGACGTGCGCGTGTCGGCCGAGCGCGGCGCGCGGGACTTCGCGACCGGCGACCGCATCATGTTCCTGAAAAACGAGCGCGGGCTAGGGGTGAGGAACGGCACGCTGGGGAAGGTCGAGCAGGTATCGCCGGAGCGCATGGCGGTGAAGCTGGACGATGGCCGATCGGTCGCGTTTGACCTGAAAGATTATGCCCATGTCGATCACGGCTATGCCGCCACCATCCATAAATCGCAGGGCGTGACGGTCGATCGCGCGCATGTGCTGGCGACCCCCGGCATGGACCGCCATTCGGCCTATGTGGCGTTGTCGCGGCACCGCGACGGGGTGCAGCTCCATTACGGCCGCGACGACTTCGGCGACGATCGCCGGCTTGTCCGCACGCTGTCGCGCGAGCGGGCGAAGGATATGGCGT
>NZ_AUWY01000003.1 GCF_000447205.1 Sphingobium ummariense RL-3
TCGGCCTCAAGCCCCTGTTCGGGCATCCGCGACGCCGCCGGCCCGATCTTGTGTTGGGGTTCAAGGTCGATGCCCTGCGCCTCCAACGTCCGGTGATCTATGCGGGCGTCTATATCCAGCTCGGCCAACCGCTCGTTGACATGATCGGCCCAGGCCACGCGCCATTCCTGCAACAGCGCCGTGCTGTTCCACTCGCGCACCTTCTGGCCGAAGCCCTCCGGGCCAACCTCGCGCATCGACAGCATGACATGCGCGTGCGGCTTGGGTTGCCCGTCCTTGCCCATGTCCCAATGTACATTCATGTCCGCGACCATGCCGCGTTCGACGAACTGCTTTTCGACAAAATCGCGGGCGAGCTGGATGCCCTGTTGCTGGTTCAGCTCGCGCGGAATCGAGAACTCCACCTCGCGCGCCAACTGCGCGTCCTTGCGCTTCTCGCCGGCCTCAACCTCGTTCCACAAGGTCGCGCGATCGTTTAAACGCTCCGGCGCACCCTCGGGAGCCAAGATTTCCGAATGGACGACGCCGGCCTTGTTTGAGAAATCATGGTCGCGCCCTAGCCGGTCATCGTGCAGCCGTTCCGCCGCACGATAGGCCGCGCTGGCAACGGCGCTCGATCCGTT
>NZ_AUWY01000004.1 GCF_000447205.1 Sphingobium ummariense RL-3
GAAAATCGCTCCGTTTGCGAGCAGACGCCGCTACGATTGCAAGCGCCTACAGTTACAAGTTTTGCATCAGATTGAAACCCACAGGAATCCGGCCTCTTTCCTGATGCAAAAATCTGATGCACCATTTTGGCTATGATCTACGGCTATGCGCGCGTCTCAACCACCGGCCAGGACTTGGCCCAGCAGATCGCCCAGCTCACCGATGCTGGGTGCGTGAAAATCTACCGCGAGAAGATTAGCGGAGCGAATGCCGAGCGTCCCCAGCTCAAGCGCGCGATCGGCGCACTAGATGATGGCGACGTGCTGATGGTGACGGCAACAGACCGCCTTGCCCGCAACACCCGCGATCTGTTGAATATCCTCCATGCAGTGAAGGAGGCCGGGGCTGGCTTCCGATCATTGGCCGAGCCGATGGTTGATACGACTTCCCAATTTGCAGAGGTAATTGTAGGCGCTTGCAATCGTAGCGGCGTCTGCTCGCAAACGGAGCGATTTTCTGCT
>NZ_AUWY01000005.1 GCF_000447205.1 Sphingobium ummariense RL-3
CAGCGTTCCACGAACCGATCGGCGCGCAAGTTCGGATCGGCCCGCACGCGCGCCTCCTGGGCCATCGCCTCGATCATCGGGCCGCTGCGCCCCGCCGCCGCCTCGCGCAGCAAGGCGGGATCGCGCTGCATCGCCGATGCGAGGTCACGCGAGGCTCCCGGCCTGATCTGGTCCAGCGCCTGTGTCGTGCGCTCGAGCGCGACCTTTTGATGCTCAAGGACCGGAGCGCCCGACGCCCGCGCCTGCAACACCGCCTCGGCCGAACGCGAGGCCCGCTCGACCGCGCGGGCATAGTCGCGGCCCTGGCCGCGATCGGCAGGGACCGGCGCGCGCTCCGCGCCCTTCAGCGGCGCGGCCGACAGCTTCAGCCCGTCGAACATGCCGCGCTTGGGGGCCGCCTTCTCGCGCTCGCCTGCCGGCGTCGATTCCGGCGCTGGGCGCTGCGGGGCAGGCCGGAAGCCGTCGAACATGCCTCGCCGCGGTTGCCGCTCGGCCGCGGCTTGTCCCGCGCCAGCGCCGCGGTCGCCGGCATCGCGAACCGTGCGTGGATCTTCGCCCATCTGGCGCATGGTTCCCGCGCGCGGGCCAAGGATCTCCACCGGCGAGCGTTCCGCCCGTTCCGGCAATCGGATCTCGCCCGACAATCCGCGCCGGTCGGCGAAAGCACGAATCTCCGCATCCCGGTCGCGGCCATAGTCGGACGCCATATCCTTCGCCCGCTCGCGCGACAGCGTGCGGACAAGCCGGC
>NZ_AUWY01000006.1 GCF_000447205.1 Sphingobium ummariense RL-3
GCCGGCTTGTCCGCACGCTGTCGCGCGAGCGGGCGAAGGATATGGCGTCCGACTATCCGATGTATCGGGATCGCGATGCCGAGGCGCAATCCTTCGCCGATCGGCGCGGGCTGTCGGGTGAGATCCGCGTTGCGGATGCACCCGAGCGGAAGGGCGTGGAGATCCTCGCGCCCCGCGCGGGAACTTCACGCCAGATGGGCGAGGATTCCCGCACGCCCGATATTGGCGGCGACCGCGGTGCCGGCGAGGCGAAGGCCGCGGCCGAGCGTCAGTCGCGGCGCGGTATGTTCGACGGCTTGAAGCTGTCGGCCGCGCCGGTGAAGGCGGCCGAGCCAGCACAGGGTGCGAAGGAAAAGCCGGCTCCCAAGCGGGGCATGTTTGACGGGCTGAAACTGCCCCAGCGCACGCCGACGCCGGAGCCGGCGAAGGAATTGCCCGCGCGGGCCGAGCAGGGCCAGGATCGCGATTTCCGGCGCGCGGTCGAGCGGGCCTCGCGTTCGGCGGAGGCGGTGTTGCAGGCGCGGGCGTCGGGCGGGCCGGTGCTGGAACATCAGAAGGTCGCGCTCGAGCGCGCGGTTCAGGCGCTCGACACGCTCCGGCCGCGAGCTTCGGACGATATGGCCGAGGCGATGAAGCGCGATTCCGGCTTGCTGCGCGAGGCGGCGGCGGGGCGCAGCGGCCCGATGATCGAGGCGATACGCCAAGAGGCGCGCGTGCGGGCCGATCCGAACTTGCGCGCCGATCGGTTCGTGGAACGCTG
>NZ_AUWY01000007.1 GCF_000447205.1 Sphingobium ummariense RL-3
CACCGGGCGCGCGAAGTCAAATGGCCATTTTGCACAGCTTCGCGGTCACGGGGCCATATCCTTGCCCGCGAAGCACCAGACCGAAACAGCGTCATCCGTCATTGTCCAACCTCTCAGGCGAGACCGCCTCCGCATCGAACGCCCGCTTGCCGCGCCGCTTCCAGAGCGCCAGCACGTCGCCGGCATCATCGCCTCGGGCGCGGGCCGCGCAATCCAGTAGAGCGCCGTAGAGGGTGGCGCGATCGTCGTCGGCGAGATCGACCAGGCCGGCTTTCTGGACGAGGCCGCCCAGTTCTATGAGATGGCGGGTTCGTTCGCGGCGTTGCACGACCCATCCTCTCGTATCGGTGCGGCGCGCGGCGGCTTCAACGCGGCGTAGCGCTTGCCCGGTTCGCGCCATCGCCTTGGCGGTCGCCGCGACATTATCCGCGAGCTTTCTTCCCGCGCCGCTGAAAGAAGGCGGAACCTTTCGCGCGCCACGCCTCCTTTTCTTCCGTGCTGGCCGATTCCACAGCGGCAAGCAGTGCGCCCGCCAGCGTATCGAGATCGAGCGCATCGGCTCCGGTGGACGTGACAAGCTCGCCAAGCTGCTGGACCTTCTTCACCTTCAACGCCCTGGCCTTGTCGCCAAGGGCTTTCAGCTCCGCGTCATAGTCGCGCGTTTTGCGCATCATTCTCTCCCTCGTGCCCGAAAACTGAAGCCGCAGGATAGCATGATCGCGCGCGCGAGGAACCGTTCCGAACAAAAAATGCGGCGAAGTCAATCACAGGAACGACAGGGAGTGTGAGTGCGCGCTTATACGTCGTTGCCGACGTGCGCTAAGAAAGGCAGTATA
>NZ_AUWY01000008.1 GCF_000447205.1 Sphingobium ummariense RL-3
TCGGCGCAGAGCGACAGCCTACCTCTGACTGCCGCCAATCTTTGCAACAGAGCCGATCGACCGATTGCCGATCATCGGTTGACGATACGCGCATGTAGCCAACGAGCATGACGGAAAACCCCCAAAACCATGTTGTCGGACACATTTACAATCCGACAGTGTTTTTCGGACATTATGCGGGATCAGAGAGGCCGCGCAATAGCGTGCGCGGCGGAGATCGTCAGGAGTTGCGCCACGGCATGACGGGATTCAGGTGAAATCCGTGATTCGCCCCTAGCCCCTATAGGCCGATAGGGCACGCCGATACGCCCCTCGGCAGTGCCGCGCCGGCGTAGGGTGGCGGCGATATGGCGCTCGGCCGCTACGCGATCGGCGAAGGCATGACGCTGAGCTTGGCCGCGCGCGCCGATCAGCGGTCATTGTTCGCCGGCTTGACCTCGATCGTGCAGCGCACCGTCTTTTTCGCCTTGGCGGCAGCCGCGCCGCACGCTTCGATCGTCTCGCGATTGTCCCGCGCCAGATTGGCGGCCGCGACGATCCCCTCCCAGCTCGCCGGCGATGCGCGCTGCATCAGATGCGTGCCGGCATCCCATAGCGTCGGTTCGGCAAGCGCCCGCGTCGCCATGCGCTCCGGCAACTGCCAGCTATCGGGCATGGCGCGCGCGATCAGGCCGGCGAGAAGCGCATAGAGCAATATCCCCAGCACCACGCCGCCCAACCCGATCCAAAACAGCCACCGATCCTGTTGCCAGCGCGCGCGCGTCGTTCCGATCAGCCCCCGCAATTCCCGCGCCGCCTCGCTCATGTCCGATCGCGTGCTGTTCACCAGGTTGTGCAGCTCGCCCGTCGCACTCGCCACCGAAGCGTTTACACGCTCTCCCATCGTCTCCGGGGTGAGTTTCATCGCGGGGCTTTTCGCGATCACATCGACCCGCTGGGTGAGCGCCAGCAATATCTTCTCGGTGTTGGCGAGCGTCGGCTGATAATCGGGAATCTCGATGGACTCGCGCGCGCGGGCTAACCCCTCGACCGCAAGGCGCACCAGCGCCACCTCGCCGCGCAACTGCTCGAACGCCGCCTGCGGATCGTCGCCGGCCCTGCCGTTGTTGCGATAATTATCCTCGTCCATCATCCTCTCCTTACCGGCTCATTCCGCGCCCCATGCCTATCCCTAAATCCCGCGCCAGCTCGCGGCCAAGGTCGCCGCTGTTCATGCCGCGCCCCCGGCCCATGCCGATCTCAAGCCCCAGCTCGCGGGTGCGATTACGCAGGACCAATTCCACCTGGGGATCGCGCTCAAGGCTTTTCGCCATGCCCGCCATTTCCTTGCCC
>NZ_AUWY01000009.1 GCF_000447205.1 Sphingobium ummariense RL-3
AGCCAGTAGCTGATTGGCTAGGGGTAGCCAGTAGCTGATTGGCTAGGGTCTGTCGATTTTCACCAATTTATTGTCGATAATTGACGTTGATTTTTGATAATTTTCTGGCGATAATCGGACATAGATTGACTGCCCCTAGCCAATCTATGTCCGATTTCTCGACACTGGAGTCACACCCCTGTGACAGATACGCGCACCTTGCCCGCCACCAAGCCTCAGCCTAGCCGATGGGTCCAGACTGACCGTGCATCGCATGAGGCTTGGGCGCGCTTAAGCGCATCAAACCCCAAGGCTGGGGCCTTACTACATCTGCTTGCCGCTCGGGTCGGAGATAATAATGCTGTTGTAGTAAGTCACAAGACATTAGCAGAATTGCTAGGGGTTAGATCAATTACAACTATTAAGACAGCAATAACTGCACTTGTTTCTGGAAATTGGATTGAAGTCAGGCGGATTGGTGAAAACGGCACTGTCAACGCATATGTGTTGAACGATAGAGTTGTTTGGTCTGGACCACGTGAAGGGCTAAGATACAGCCTATTTTCTGCAACTGTCGTCGTCTCCGACAGCGAACAGCCGGACCGCGATACTTTGGGCAAGCAAGAACCACTACGCCGCCTTCCCCCGATAGGTGAGCGTCAGCTACCGCACGGCGACGGACTTCCCCCTCCTTCGCAACCGTTCCTAGATGGAATTGAGCCTGATCTGCCCGCCACCGAACAGCAGAACCTCGATCCGGCGATGCAAGAGGAACTATCCCAGCTCGTCATCGGCCTAGGAAACAGGCTCCGCGCGCCCGATGCCTCTCCCCCTGACGATGCAACCGATATATAGATACTATACAGGCCGACTTAACAGCGAGTGACATCATGGGTATCACCCTAAGAGAAGCATCCGAAAAGGTCGGTGTCACCCGCCAAACGCTCATGAAGGCGATCAAGACAGGCCGGGTTTCCGCCGAAAAATCCGATAACGGCGAATGGCGCATTGAACCTGTCGAGCTATTTCGTGTCTGGCCCCCTGTAAATGGGGTGCAGCAACCTTTACAGCCTAACATAACAGGCAGTGACACCCCCGGTTTACAGGCTGAAAACAGGCTGTTGCGGGAGCAGGTTGCCGAACTGCGTGAAGAACGGAACGCTTGGCGGGAGCAAGCCCAACGGCTCGCCCTCACCGATCAGCGCGCTGTCTCGCAGCCCAGCTCCCGCCCCGGCTTCTGGTCGCGCCTGTTCGGCCGCCAGGGCGACAGCCCTAGCGGATAGTGATGAATCCATTGAGAAAATTGTTGCGGTTTCGCAACATATTAGAAAAAACTCAGTTGACCTCAAAATATTTCTTGTATTTTTTAGTTTAGCAGTTACCCC
>NZ_AUWY01000010.1 GCF_000447205.1 Sphingobium ummariense RL-3
CCGCCGACGAGCGGCGGCTGGAGACCAACCGCCTCTCGGGCGAGCGTTTCGAATGTCCGCCCGTGCTGCTGCCCGAACGCATCGGCTTCCCCAGCGGAGAGATCCGCATCGCCCAGACCGAGCAGGCCGAGCATGACCGCCTCTCGACCGAGCGTGAGCGCATCGGCCCGGTCAACCTCGTCGCCGCGCAGGAGCTGGAGGAACTGGAGACGGCGCAGGCCGCCAGCCGCGCCGAGAGCGAGGAGCTGACCCAGGCGATCCACCGCCTGCGCGGCTCGATCGGCAGCCTCAACCGCGAGGGGCGCCAGCGCCTGCTTGCCGCCTTCGAGGCGGTGGACGGCCATTTCCGCCGCCTCTTCACCACCCTGTTCAACGGCGGCCAGGCCCATCTGGAACTGATCGACAGCGACGATCCGCTGGAGGCCGGGCTGGAGATCATGGCCCAGCCGCCGGGCAAGAAGCTCGCCGCACTCACCCTTTTGTCGGGCGGGGAGCAGGCGCTGACCGCCGTGGCGCTGATCTTCGGCCTGTTCCTGACCAACCCCGCGCCGATCTGCGTCCTCGACGAGGTCGACGCGCCGCTCGACGACGCCAATGTCGAGCGCTTCTGCGACCTGCTGGACGCGATGGTCGGACAGACCGACACGCGCTACCTGATCGTCACCCACAATGCCGTCACCATGGCCCGCATGCACCGCCTGTTCGGCGTGACGATGGTGGAACGCGGCGTCAGCCGCCTCGTCTCCGTCAACCTGGGCGGGGCGGAGGCGCTCCTGGCGGCGCAATAGCCGACCGGGCCGCTAATCCCGCCGGCCGAAGCTCCGCAGGCGGCGGAACAGGCCGCGATCGTCGATCGGCTCGAACATCTCGTCCGGACCTTCGGGGTCCAGCACCTCATTGTCCGCCAGCCAGGCCTGCACGTCGCTGAGATTGGGCGTGCGATAGGGCCTCAGCGTCTTGCCCGGCTTTCCTCGCAATTCCTCGATCGCGCCGATCAGGCCGCGCTCGGCGATCACCGCCGCCACGCGCTCGACCGGCAGATCGAGATGCTCGGCGATCAGCCCGTCGCGGATGCGCACGATCGCCGCTTCGTGCCCCGCATTGGCCGGCAGCGCGGCATCGATGCAGACGTCGCATTCGGTGTCGAGCCGCATCGACCGGTTGTTCATGTTCGACGATCCCACCCGGATGATCCGGTCGTCGACGATCAGCACCTTCGCATGGACGTAGATCGGCGCGCCGCGCGTGGTGAACGGATGATAGATGCGCAGCCGCCGGTGCGGATCGCGCGCCTTCAGCGCCTCGAACAGCCGGGCCCGTGCCGTATCCATCGCCTGCTGCTCCAGCCAGCCGTCGGCCTGCTCGGGATTGACGATGACGATCTCCGGCCCGTCCTCCTCGCCCAGCTTTTCGGCGATCGCCTCCGCGATCCGGCGGGACGCGAAATACTGGCTTTCGGCATAGATGGAGCGCTTCGCCGCCGCGATCTGGCTCAGGTACAGCCGCTCGATCTCGGTCAGTTCCTCTTGGTCGTCCATCTTCGGGGCCGTCCGCGCAATGGCGACGTCGACATTCTCGAACTGCACCGGCAGCGCATCGGGCCAGCATTCATATTCGCCCTCGACCGGCTCCAACTGCCTGCCACCCGCGCCCTTCCAGCGATTGCGCGCATGCTCGCCCAGCGCGGCCGCCACCGGCCCCTTGAGCGCCGTCGTGGCATCGTGCCACGGGCCATAAGGCGACCCGTCGGGATGGCGCCGCCCGGGTTCCTCGTCGCGATGATGCCGCGTGTCCCACCGGTCCCCGGTCATGTCGATCCCGCCGCAGAAGGCGAAGCAGTCGTCAATCACCACGATCTTCTGGTGATGGGACGCGCCGGCAGGGTGATGGCTGTCCAGTCTCACCGTGATGCGCGGATGCGCCTTCCATTTGAGGGTGGTGAACAGGTTGGACGGCCGCAGCATGGATTTGATCGCGCCGACGTCCCAGCGCAGCAGGAAGATCTCCAGCTCCGGCGTCCGCTCGACCAGCCAGCTGATGAACTCGCCGATGACCAGCGGCGCATCGTCCTTCGCCTCGTCCTCGCGGATCAGCGTGATCGCGGCGTCGAAGTCCCAGCCGATCAGCATGATCTGCCGCTTCGCCTTCAGCATCGCTGTGCGGGCATGGCGGAAATAGGCTTCGGCGTCGACGACGACGCTTGCCTTCGCGGCCCGCGCGATCCGCCAGCAATCCTCGCCCTCGCGCGGTCCCGTCATGCGCTGCCCACGACCAGGCAGGCCAGGAACAGCAGCAGCCCGGCGAAACGGTTGGACCGGAACTTGACCAGCGGATCGGCCCCGTCCTCCTTCAGCGTCGCGACCTGCCAGGCGAGCTGTCCCGCCATCGGCAGCAGGGCGACAAGCGCCAGCGCCTGCGGCCGCACCTGCCAAATCGCGGCCGCCCACAGGGCCAGCGCCAGCGCATAGCAAAGCGCCACGCCGATGCGCACATGGCGCCCCATAGACAGGGCGCTCGAACCTATCCCGATCAGCGCGTCATCCTCCCGGTCCTGCAGCGCATAGATGGTATCGTAACCCACGACCCAGCAAATCGTGCCCGCATAAAGCAGCAGTCCCGGCGCGGTAAGTGCACCCGCCGTCTCGCTCCACCCCACCAGTGCCGCCCAGGAGAAGACGAGGCCCAGCCACAGCTGCGGCCATCCCGTAATCCGCTTCATGAAGGGATAGGCCGCGACCAGCGCCAGCGAGGCGAGCGCCACGCCCTGGGCGTAAAGGTGCAGCTGCAGCAGCACGACCAGCCCGACCAGGCAAAGGAACAACAGCCACGCCCAGGCCAGCTTCAGCGATACCGCGCCGCTCGCCAGCGGACGCGACGCGGTACGCGCCACCCTGGCGTCAAGATCGCGATCGACGATGTCGTTGAACACGCATCCGGCGCCGCGCATCGCGATGCTGCCCAGCAGCAGCCACAGGACCAGCGGCCAACGTTCCCGCGCGCCTCCCGCCAGCGCGACCGCCCAGGCGCCGGGCCAGAACAGCAGCCACCAGCCGATCGGCCGGTCCAGCCGCGCCAGCAGCGCCAGCGCCCGCGGCACCGCCGGCAGCCGCTCCACCAGCCCGCGCGCCTCGCTGTCGGGAACGATTATGTTCAACCCATGCTCCGTTCGCCCTGAGCTTGTCGAAGGGCAGTCCTGCTCTTTAGAGAAGAACGGGGCTTCAACAAGCCTGTCCTGAGCCCGTCGAAGGGATCAGCCCGAACGGAGTTTAGACCCATATGACCGCCACGCCCGCCTGGCCGCCGCAGAGCGCCCCGCGCCTCCACGTCGAAACCCTGCTGGATGAAGGCGTCGCGGTGCCCGTGGACGGCAATCCCGCCCATTATCTCATCAGCGTGATGCGGGTGAAGCCGGGCGATATCGTGCTGCTGTTCGACGGCCGCTCCGGCGAATGGGCGGCGCGGGTGCGCGACCTGCGCAAGCGCGACCTCGTGCTCGAATGCGTCGAACGGACGAAGCCGCCGGAGCTTGTCCCCGATTTCTGGCTCTGCTGCGCGCCGATCAAGAAGGGCCGCATCGACCTCATCGCCGAAAAGGCCTGCGAACTGGGCGTTGCGCGACTCCAGCCCGTCCTCACCCGCCGCGCGGTGGTGGACAGGCTCAACCTCGACCGGCTCCACGCCCATCTGGTCGAGGCGGCCGAACAATGCGGCCGCACCGCCCTGCCGGAACTCGCCGCGATGGTGAAGCTCGACGCCCTGCTGCGGGACTGGCCCGCCGGCCGCCGCCTGTTCTTCGCCGACGAGACCGGCGGC
>NZ_AUWY01000011.1 GCF_000447205.1 Sphingobium ummariense RL-3
CGGCTGATGACCTTGGCCGAGAAATGGTAGATCGCCATAACGGCCGCTATACTGCCCTTCTTAGCGCAGGTCGGCAACGATGTATAAGCGCGCACTCACACTCTCTGCCGTTCGCGTGATTGACTTCGCCGCATTTCTTGATCGGAACGGTTCCTCGCGCGCGCTATCGTGCTACGCTGCGGCTCCATTCATGGGCGCGAGGGAGAGAAGATGCGAAAGGTGCGCGACTATGACGCGGAACTGCGGGCGCTGAACGACAAGGCCAAGGCTTTGAAGGCCCGCAAGGTCCAGCAACTCGGCGAGCTGGTCACGTCCACCGGGGCCGATGCGCTCGATCTGGACACGCTCGCCGGTGCGCTGCTCGCCGCTGTGGAAGCGGCCGACGCGAACGAAAAGGAGGCGTGGCGCTCGCGGGGCGCGGCCTTCTTTCAAGGACGCGGTCGCAAGGCTGGCCGACGCACTGGCGGCAACGGTGAAGGCGCAAGGCAAACTGGCGCAGGCAAGGAACAGGCTTGAAGCCGCCGCGCGCCGCACCGATACGAGAGGATGGGTCGTGGCCCGACGCGAGCGCACGCGCCATCTCATAGAGCTGGGCGGCCTCGTCCAGAAAGCCGGTCTGGTCGAGCTGGCCGACGATGATCGCGCCACCCTTTACGGCGCGCTGCTCGATTGTACAGCGCGCGTTCAAGGCGACGACGCTGGCAATGTGCTGGCGCTCTGGAAGCGGCGGGGCAAGCGCGCGTTCGACGCGGAAGCGGAAGGTGCGGGCAATGGCTGATCGGCCCGATTTCCATGTCATCACCGGCGGGCCTGGCTCCGGCAAAAGCACCCTAATCGAAGCGTTGGCGGTGGAGGGTTTCGACCACATGCCGGAAGCCGGTCGGGCCATCATCCGCGATCAGGTCGCGATCGGCGGCGCGGCCCTCCCCTGGGCCGATCGCGCCGCCTTCGCGGAATTGATGCTGGGTTGGGAATTGCGCTCATGGCATGAGGCCCACGATCGCGCAGGGCCGGTGATCTGCGATCGCAGCGTGCCTGATGTGGCGGGCTATCTGCGCCTGTGCGGCCTCCCCGTCCCGGCTCATGTCAGCCAAGCGGCGGACCTGTTTCGCTATCAACCCCGCGTGTTCATCGCCCCCTTGGCGCGAGATATTCGCGGCCGATGCGGAAAGAAAACAGGATTTCGCGGAAGCGCAGGCGACCTATCAGGCGATGGTCGCGGTCTATTCCGGCCTTGGCTACGAGCTGGTGACGCTTCCCCTCGCCTCTGTCGCCGAACGTGTGCGGTTCGTCCGCGCCGCAATCGAAAGGGAGGAATCCTAACATGGGGCCTCGCGCGATCTGGCGGGCGTTCGACGCGGAAACGGAAGGGAGAAGCGCACCATGAACATGCTCGACGTGGACGCAATCCGCGCCCAAGTCCGCGCGCTCGATTTCACGCGCGGCACACCGGCCGACGCCGCCATGCGGCGCGAGGATGATGCCGACGCGCGCGCCAATCTCGCGATCGAAGGCATGGCGCTCGACGCCGGCGAACACGCCCTGTTCGACATGCTGCGCGAGGAAGCCGCGCGATCGACAGCGACGAAACCGGCATATCGTTCGGCCAGCAGCATCTTGCGCGGCCCTTGCTCACGCCGGATGAAGTCCGCTCGCTGCGCGAGGATTACCAGTTCCTGTTCTTCGCGGGACAACGGTCGATCGTCGCCGCCAAGCTCAAATACTATGCCGATCGCGAGTTCGCGGGCCGCTTCGACAAGGCGTGAAGTCTTTAAACGGCCCCGTAGTCGAAGCGGCATCATTCCGATATACAAACGATATTGAATGATGGCGCTCTGCCATCCCTCCCTGGTCATAGAAATCGCTCGAAAGCGCGGAAAATCGCCTACTGGCGTTCTAAAGGTGAGGTTTGGGGTATGACCTCACCATTAGCGATCGACGCAGCGGTGGATGATCCCCTGAAGGTCGAAGATCTAGCTTCCAAAAAATCGGCCGCCCAGGAAGCCCGTAAAGCGCATTTGCTGCTCCAACCTCATTTCCTGTCCCCCACCCCGAAATGCGCCCCAGCGGCTCGGAAATCGCACCAGGGGCGACGTTTCCGCCTGCTCCGCCCTCTCAATTGGATCACCACCCTATCCGTTTGGCTTTCCAAGAAAGCCAATTTGCTACTTGGCCGTTGGCGCTGTCGTTGCGGTAGGGACGTGGTGTTTAAACATTTCTAATCAAACAAAAAGCGTACCGGCGGAGCCGGTCCATCATGGGGATGCCGGGTGGGAGGATCGCTAAAGCGATCCGGGGCGGCTGAAGGTCGCGAGCCGGCGGGGCGAAGCTCCAGGAGACGGTGTTCTTCTTCTTCTTCTTCGGGTCTGACGATGCGGCGAGTTCGGAGTTATCCACAGGCAGGGCTACCCTAAAACTCACCTAAAACTCACCGTTCGCGTTCTGATTCAAAGATTCTTCTTAGATTCAAGATTCAGGGTGCCTCAAACCCGCAGAAAACCAAGAAAAATTGCCCCGAAAAGTGAGTTTTGGGGTCGAGTCGCGTGAGTGTTGGGGTAGCCTTCGGTGAGTTTTGGGGTCGGTAAAAGTGAGTTTTGGGGTCGAGTCCGGTGAGTGTTGGGGTAGCCGCCAAATCAACGGTGAGGTTTGGGGTATCCCCTCCCCACCCTCCATCGGGGAGCTTTAGGAATTGCCTAGCTCACCGTTGCTGCTAAAGTGAGGACATGACTCGCGCAAGCTCACCTGTAAATAACGGAAAGGCAAAGATTGCCCTAGGCGATGATACCGCCCTCACCCTCTCGCAAAAGGGGCGCGGAAACCCGTTCGATCCCGCCAATTACGGGGAAATCGTCAAACCCGGCGAGCTGGTCGATATTGTCGAGCTGTCCCCCCTCACCCTCGCCGATCGCCGAATCTACAATCTGCTGATTGCCAACGCCTGGGAGCGGATCAGCGAGCCGGTCATTCACCGCATCGCCAAAACCGCGCTCAAGGGCACGCACCAAGGCAACGAGCGCATAGAAAGCTCGCTGCTGCGCCTGATGGGCACAATCGCCATCGTCACGATCCGCAAGGGCGGCAAGAGCTACAAGCGCCGCGTTCAGCTTCTCGGCTCCAGCGACGAAAGCCTCGAAAAAGACGGCTTCCTGCATTACCGCATCCCCGAAGAACTGATTGAGATTTTGCGTAACAGCGAGGTCTATGCGCGACTTAAGACGCAAGTGATGTATTGTTTCGAGTCGAAATACGCGCTGTGCCTCTATGAAATGATCGAACGCCGTATCGGCCTCGAATATAAGCAAAGCGAAGAGTTCACGATTGCGGAGCTACGCGGCCTGCTCAACGTGCCGGAAGGCAAGTTGGAACGGTTCGCTGATTTCAACAAATACTGCCTCAAGGTCGCCCAGGAGGAAATCAACAAGCTCTGCCCCTTCTGGGTCGAGTTCACCCCGATCAAGAAGGGGCGCAAGGTCGAGCGGGTTTCTATGATGTGGCTCCCGAAAACCATGAGCGGCCGTCGTGACGCGCAAAACCTGATCGACCAACATAGCATCGTCCGCCGCGCCAAACTGCGCGGCGATATACCCGAAATGCCGGTGCTGGTGGATTTCAGCGCGCCCGCCGCCCAAAGGTGAACCCCTACCCCAAAACTCACTTTTCGCGCGCCGGGGCCGCCTCGCCCTAGCCGGCCCTACCCCTCGCCGGCATCGAGCGCACGGCTCACCGTGAACTGTATCCATGCGCTGCGGCTGATCCCGCGCCGCTTGGCCGCTGCATCGACCTTCGCCAGCAACGCGCGATCGAAACGGAGCATCACCGGCGACTTGCGCGGCTCGGCCCCCTGCCCCGCCTCGTCGGCCTCGGTCGCGATCGGCTCGGCCTTCGGCTTGGCCGCCCCGGCAATGAAGGCATCGGCCGCCGCCTCATCCATCGGCGACTTGGGCTTGCTGTTCGGTTTACGAGCGATAGCCATCGAAATTCACTCCGCTATCATTATGCTATACAAATACCGCGCTGACCAATGCGGCCAGCTCGTCGATCGCCTTGGCGTCACGCGGCGATTGCTCCCCTACCGCCCTGCCCTCGGCCGCCGCGTTCGGGAACGCCTTGCGCCGCACTATCGACGTGGGCAGCACCTCGATCCCCTCAATGTCGCCGATCATTTCCAAGGCGGCCTCATTGTCGGCCCCTTGCGCGTCCGCGCCGTTCAGCACGGCGACGGCGCGCAAGCCCTCGTTGATCTCGCGCGCCTCGGCCACCAGCGCCGCAACCTGGTCAAGCGCCCACACGTCGAAGCTGCGCGGCTGCACCGGCACCAGCAACGTGTCAGCCACGGTGAGCGCGGCGCGCAGCGAGCCGGTATCACGGCCGCCCACGTCAATGATAATATCGTCATATTTGGCCGCGAGCTGGCGGACCTGGCTGCGAAGCGCCGCGCCGGTGAGCGCAACGGCGGTATAGCCAGCTTGCCCAAGTCGATCGGCGCGCAGCTCGGTAAAGGTGAGGGCGGTCCCCTGCTCGTCGCCGTCCACCAGCAAGAGGTCGCGGCCCGCAAGCGCGCGCGCCACCGCGAGGTTGACGGCAAGGGTCGTCTTGCCGACACCGCCCTTAGTGTTTCCGACTGCCAATATCATTCTGCTCTCGCTCCGCTGGCAATATGGTTGCGCTGTAGCATGGTTTGTAATGCTAAGGGATATACATTTGATTGGGGCGCTTATTCCCCCTCGTCGCCCTCATCCTCGCTGTCGTCGTCCAGCGGCTCTGGCTCATCTGGCCGTGATCCTCGATCGGGCAAAGCGGCGCTCCGGCCTGCTCAAGCCATTTGCGCGCGGTCCTGACGGTATGTCCCAGCACTCGCCGATCACCTTACGCTTCTGCCAAAGTAGTGCTAAGTTAGAGACAAAGGCCTGATTACTGCTCGTGCCGCAGCGACCTCAGCTACATGTAGGCGCTTGCAACCGTAGCAGCTTCTGCTCGCAAACAGCGCCTTTTCCTGCCC
>NZ_AUWY01000012.1 GCF_000447205.1 Sphingobium ummariense RL-3
GAAAATCGCTCCGTTTGCGAGCAGACGCCGCTACGATTGCAAGCGCCTACAGTTACTCTTCTGGTAGATGAGGTTCAGCCGCGCTGCCAACCTGATATCGCCCGTCAGGCATGCGAACGATCCAGTTGAACCGTTCGAGCGATACAGCCAGGCGCATGACGGTGCTCTTCACCAACCCGGTGCGCTCGGACAGCTCGTGCAGACTGAGCGCACCATCATCCAGCCGGAAGGCGGCGAGCAGGGTCATCGCCCACTCCACCGCAGCCACGCCTTTCAGTACCGGCTTCTTCATTGCCCGTCATCACACTCCTACCTGCGTTCAAATCCTGTAGTGCGTGAACAACGGCCATGTCGTCAAACCCCTTCACAGCCCAGCTTCTTGAGGGTCTCGCCCACCCACCCACGCGATGCCAGACGGCCTTCTTCTCCGCTATCGCTCTCGCCGCCACCACCATCTCCTCCTTCTGATCAACGAGTCATCGTGTAATTGCGGCTGCTTCCCTCGGACCTCGGCTGAGGGGCACACTTCTGGTTGTCGAATCCTGAAGGAAGGAAGCAGCCATGAAGCATTATGCCGGATTAGACCTGTCGATGGAAAGCACGCAGGTCTGCGTCGTTGACGAAAATGGGCGGAAGCTTGTGTCGGAAAAGGTCGAGAGCACGCCGGAGGCGATCGCCACGATGCTGGATCGCCACGGTCCGGTCGAGCGTGCGGTGATCGAGACGGGGCGCATGTCGCCCGCGATTTGTCTTGGCCTGCGCGATCTGGGCGTCCCGGTGGTGTGCATCGATGCCCGACAGGCACATCAGAGCCTGAAGGCGATGAAGGCGAACAAGACCGACCCGCACGATGCCGCTGGGCTTGCGCAATTGGCTCGAACAGGGTTCTACAAGGAGGTGCACGTCAAATCACCTGCAGCGCATGGCGTGCGCAGCGTGATTACCGCGCGTGGCCATCTGGTCGAGGCGCGTGTCCGGCTCGACAACATGATCCGCGGTCTTTGCGCTACGTTCGGCTATCGCCCCGGCGTCGGCGTGCAGACATCCGCCGCGTTCGCAGCCGCAGTGGATGAAGCGGGCCG
>NZ_AUWY01000013.1 GCF_000447205.1 Sphingobium ummariense RL-3
CCGGCCGACACGCTGCGCCAGCGCCCCGACGTCCGCTCGGCCGAGCGCGCGCTCGCCGCCGCGACGGCGCGAATCGGCGTTGCCCAGGCGCAGCTCTATCCCTCGCTGGGGATCAGCGGCAATATCGGCACCACCTCCAACGCCTTTCGGAATCTGTTCGACCTGATCACCGGCGGCGTGTTCGCCAATGTCGCGCAGACCATCTTCGACGGCGGCCGCCTCGCCTCGCAGGTTCGCTCGCAGCGGGCGGCGGCGGACGGCGCCTTCGCCGCCTACAAGCAGAGCGTTTTGAACGCGCTGGAGGATGTCGAAAATGCCATGGCCTCGCTCGCCAGCGCCCGCACGCGCAAGGCCGAGCTTGCCACCGCCTATGAAGCGTCGAACAGTGCCGCGATCCTGGCGCGCAGCCAGTATCAGGCCGGCCTGATCGACTTCCAGACCCTCTCCACCAGCGAAAACACGCTTCTCAGCGCGCGCAACGGCCTGGCCGGCGCGCAGGCCGACGAGGTCCTCGCCGTGGCCCAGCTCTACAATGCGCTGGGCGGCGGCTGGCAGAACATGGAAACCCGCCCCGATGAGCAATGACGTGACCACAGATCAGGATCTCAACGACTTCCTCGGCGCGAAGCCGGACCGTCCGTGGCGCAAATGGGTGATCCGGGGCGGCATCGCGCTCGTCCTGTTGATCCTCGTCCTGCTGCTGGCGCGCTGCTTCTCCAGCGGGGAAAAGCCCAATTACGCGACGCGGGAGGTGCGCAACGGCGACCTTACCGTCACCGTCTCCGCCACCGGCAACCTCAAGCCGATCAATCAGGTCGATGTCGGTTCGGAACAGTCGGGCAAGATCACCCAGGTCTATGTCGACGTGAACGACCGGGTGACGCGGGGCCAGAAGCTCGCGGAACTCGACACCCGCCGCCTGGTCGATTCGATCACGCAGAACCGCGCGCAGGTCGCCTCCAGCGAAGCCAGCGTCGCGCAGGCACAGGCCCAGGTGGCGCTGGCGAAGGCGACGCTGGATCGTCAGCTCAACGTCTTCCAGCTGTCGGGCGGCCGCGTACCCGCAAAGACCGAACTGGATTCGGCTCGCGCGAACTACAGCCAGGCGCTCGCGACGCTCCGTTCGGCGCAGGCCCAGGTCCAGGTGTCCCGGGCGCAGCTCTCGACCGCCCAGACCAACCTCTCGATCGCCCAGATCGTCTCGCCCGTGACCGGGGTCGTGCTCTCGCGCGATATCGAGCCGGGCCAGACCGTCGCGGCATCATTCAATGCGCCGGTGCTCTTCACCATTGCAGAGGATCTGACCAAGATGGAGGTCGAGGT
Organism: Sphingobium ummariense RL-3; assembly: GCF_000447205.1. Lineage (GTDB taxonomy): Bacteria > Pseudomonadota > Alphaproteobacteria > Sphingomonadales > Sphingomonadaceae > Sphingobium > Sphingobium ummariense. The sequence goes on from NZ_AUWY01000013.1 coordinate 1,324, forward strand.
GTCGGTGGACGAAGCCGACGTCGGGCAGGTCAAGGAAGGGCAGAGCGCCAACTTCTCCGTGGACGCCTTTCCCGGCCGCACCTTCCCGGCGCGGGTCACGCGGGTCAATGTCGGATCCAACAGCGCCAGCTCGTCCTCCTCCTCGTCCAGCAGCACGACCGCCAGCACGACTGGCACCGTCGTCGCCTATACGGCAGTGCTCGCGGTCGACAACAAGGACGAGATCCTGCGCCCCGGCATGACCGCGACCGCCGACATCGTTACCCAGGAACTGCATGACGTGCTGCTTGTCCCCAACGCCGCGCTGCGCTTCAAGCCCAGCAGCGGCGCCGGCCAGGGCGGCGGCATCACCAGCGTCCTGCCCGGCCCGCGCCGCTTCCGCCGCGGCAATGCGCAGCAGGTGAACTTCGGTGCAGGCAGCACCCAGACGGTCTATGTCGTGGACGCCGACGGCAATCCCAAGGCGGTCCAAGTCGTGGTGGGCGCCAGCGACGGCGCGCGCACCGTGGTCACCGGAGGCGACCTCAAGGCCGGCATGCGGGTGATCACCGGACAACTTGCCGCCGGCCAGCAGGCCCCGGCCGAAGACCAGCGCGGCGACGCCAATGGCGGTCCGGGCGGAGAAAAGGCCCGCGACAGGCCGCGCAACCGCTCGACTGACGGCAGCCCAGCGACGGTCGGCAAGCTCGGCAATTCGGGCGACGCCGCGCCTGAAACCGCGCCGGTCG
>NZ_AUWY01000014.1 GCF_000447205.1 Sphingobium ummariense RL-3
AATAGTCAATTCTGTATCAATGAAGTCCGATCAACGATCTGATAACCTTGCTCGCGGCATGAATATGGCTCCTCAAGAAAAAGCAATGGAGGAGCGTGTGCCCTGGTCGATGTACGATAATATAGGACAACGCAAATATCTGACGATGAAAGAAACGGATTCATTTCTTTCTCACGCCCGCAATGAAGGGGTTTCAGTATATAGTTTCTGCTGGTTTCTGGCGGTGACTGGATGTAGGATATCGGAGGCCTTGGCAACATCTTGCCAGAACATCGATTTCGAATCCGGACATGTCATTATTAGGTGCCTGAAAAAGCGCCATAAGGCCGTGTTCCGGGCAGTTCCGCTACCGTTGAAGATGCTGGATCAGCTGCGGGAATGGGTGAAAAAAGGCGAACTCGACAGCAACGGCCTCTTCTGGCCCTGGTCGCGCATGACAGCCTATCGCCGGGTCACCGAAGTGATGAACAATGCGAAGATTTCCGGGCCATGGGCAGTTCCCAAGGGGCTTCGGCACGGGTTCGGCGTCCGTGCAATCCAGGCAGGCGTCCCCCTCAACCTCGTCCAGAGGTGGCTCGGGCACGCGGACATGAAGACCACTGCCATCTATGCCAATGCGAGTGGGCCGGAAGAACGAGAGATCGCCGCGCGGGCATGGTTGACCCAGGATTCGGTCTATGAGTTAAAGCGAAGGAGAACAGGATCGTGGTTAATGAAAAGCCCCGCGCCATGGGCGGACGGGCCAACGATCACGGCCTAAAATAAGGTTAACGCACTCGACGAAATGAAAGAATTTTGCTATTTAAATTAGTTAGGCTTGCGTGCTGATACAGTTTTGACTATT
>NZ_AUWY01000015.1 GCF_000447205.1 Sphingobium ummariense RL-3
ATCCGGGCATGGTCCTCGACCCGCTCGGCCTCAAGCCCCTGTTCGGGCATCCGCGATGCTGCCGGCCCGATCTTGTGCTGCGGCTCAAGCTCGATCCCCTGCGCCGCTAATGTGCGATGGTCGATCCGCGCATCAATATCGAGCGACGCAAGCCGTTCGTTGACATGATCGGCCCATGCCTCGCGCCACCCTTTCAAAAGCTCGGCGCTGTTCCACTCGCGCACCTTCTGGCCGAACCCCTCCGGCCCTACCTCGCGCATCGACAGCATGACGTGCGCGTGCGGCTTGGGCTGGCCGTCCTTGCCCATGTCCCAATGCACATTGAGGTCCGCGACCATGCCGCGTTCGACGAACTGCTTGTTCACGAAATCGCGCGCCAGCTCGACGCCCTGCGCCTGATTCATTTCGCGCGGAATTGAAAACTCAACCTCGCGGGCAAGCTGCGCGTCCTTGCGTTTCTCGCCGGCCTCGACCTCGTTCCACAAGGTCGCGCGATCGTTTAAACGCTCCGGCGCACCCTCGGGCAGCATGATTTCCGAATGGACGACACCGGCCTTGTTCGAGAAATCTTGGATACGCCCGAGTCGGTCATCGTGCAGCTCGGACGCCGAACGATAGGCGGCCGATGCAACCGCGCTCGATCCATTGGCGCGGCTGATGACCTTGGCTGAGAAATGGTAGATCGCCATGACGGCCGCTATACTGCCTTTCTTAGCGCACGTCGG
>NZ_AUWY01000016.1 GCF_000447205.1 Sphingobium ummariense RL-3
ACGCCATATCCTTCGCCCGCTCGCGCGACAGCGTGCGGACAAGCCGGCGATCGTCGGCGAAGTCATCGCGGCCGTAATGGAGCTGCACCCCGTCGCGATGCCGGGACAGCGCCACATAGGCCGAATGGCGGTCCATGCCGGGGGTCGCCAGCACATGCGCCCGATCGACCGTCACGCCCTGCGATTTGTGGATGGTCGCCGCATAGCCATGATCGACATGGGCATAATCTTTCAGGTCGAACGCGACTTGACGGCCATCGTCCAACTTCACCGCCATGCTGTCGGGCGACACGCGCTCGACCTTGCCCAGCGTGCCGTTCTTCACCCCAAGGCCGCGATCGTTCTTGAGGAACATGATGCGGTCGCCGGTCGCGAACTCCCGCGCGCCCCGCTCGGCCGACACGCGCACGTCCTGGCCCAGCTCGCCGGCGTCGCGCAGCCGATCGCGCGCAGCCAGGTTCAGGTCGCGCACCTCGGCATTGGTATGGGTGAGGATGATCCGCGTCTTGTCGGGATCGGCGATGCGAGCGCGATCCCAGCCCTCCACAAGGCTTTCCCGCGCAGCCTCGCGCGTCTCGGCCGCGTGGACCATGCCATGCTCGGCATAGGCA
>NZ_AUWY01000017.1 GCF_000447205.1 Sphingobium ummariense RL-3
CCCCCCCCCCGCTAGGGTCGCGAAAATTAGTCATGTTTCGTGTTTACTTAGGGGGTTTATTAATGAAGAAGATTATTACTTGCGCCGTTCTTGCGTCTGCCGCTCTTGCTACGCCTGCTTTCGCGCAGGATGAAGCCGACAAGGGTATGTATTTCCAACTTCGCACCGGCGTTGCTGACCTCAACAATCCCGATTTCGCCATCATCGACACATGGTCCGAGCCGAACAATCGCCTCGACACGAAGCTCAACACCAAGTCCGCTGCAACCTTTGGCGGTGAGCTGGGCTATGATTTCGGCGGCGTCCGCGTCGGCCTCGAACTGGCCTATCAGCGCAACAAGGTGAAGGGCATCACGCTCAAGAGCCTGAACGGCACCGCGATCACGGCCGAGGACCTCTCCGATGTTGTCGAAGGTCTTGGCGAACTCGACATTATCAGCGTCGATGATTTGGACGGCGTTGACATTAACGGCACCACGATCAGCGCGACCAACGGCTCCGTCGCTAAGCTGCGCCAGCTCGCCGTGATGGCGAATGTCACCTACGATATTCCGCTCGGCGGCAACACGTTCAAGCCCTATGTCGGCGTGGGCCTCGGCGCGGTCGGCTCACACCTCAAGGCGCTGGGCGAGGATGACGGCTCGGTTCGCTTCGCATGGCAGCTCCGCGCCGGTGCAGCCGTGAAGGTGACGAAGGGCATCGATCTGACCGCCGATTACACCTATCGTCAGACCGGCAGCGGCAAGCTGAACTTCGGGGACGAGGACGTGGAATATCGCCTCGGTAAAACCAAGGCTTCGCTGTTTCAGGTCGGTCTGCGCTTTACGCTCTGATCCGCGACCCTCTCAAATCGCGATAAGTGAGAAACCCTCCTGCTCTGCGGGAGGGTTTTTTCTTGGCTATACGATCCGATCATATGCGACCGAATCATATATGATCGGATCGTATATCGCCGTCACAAGCTCATGCCCCGGTCGCGTTGCAGGATCAGCTCCCGCTCACCGATGAGCTGACCCACGGCGCGCGCCATTTTCGGTTCACGCTGGATCTGCTCGATATAAAGATCCTTGGTGTGCTGGTTGGCCCCGTTATAGGCGTCCACCGCCTTGCGGAGCGCTTCCGGGGTCGCCTTCCAGTCGCTGTTATGGTCGCCATAGCCATGCGCGCCCGCCTCGCGCTTCCCGGCGATGGTATTGAACTTCTCGGCCACCCGCTCGCGTTCCCGCACCTGCTGGCGCTCCTGCGCTTCCTGACGGGCGCGATCGGCGGCTAGACGCTCCTGCGCTTCGCGGGCGAGTTGCACCTCGGCCGCCTCGCGCCGATCGCGCTCGACCGCACCGCTCAAGCTGGCCGCAACATCGTGCAGCCTGCCCGCGATCCGCTGCCCCATGTCTCGCAGCCATTCCGTCCCGCGCTCGATATACTGGCGCAGGCCGGCCCGCTCGACGACGCCGGCGTTGTGCTGACCTACCGCCGTCACCGGCTCATAGGCCCGCCCTTCCCGCGCGGCCACCTGCTCGGCCCGCCGCTCCATCGCCGTCGCACTCGGCCCCATATGCACGGTGGGTTCCTGCTCGATCCCCTGCCGCTGGTGACTGCGATGGTCCACCCGGTCGGGGACGTTCGCCAGTTCCAGCGCCCGATTCTGCATCTCGGCCCATCGTTCCCGCCACCGCTCGACCTCGCCGCTCTGCTTCTGGTCCAGCTCGCGCGTCTTTTCCCCCAGCCCCTCAGGGCCAAGGCGGCGCGTCGTCGTCAACAGGTGGGCATGGTGATTGCGCTGGTCGCCCTCGCGACCAGGTGCATGGATCGACACGTCCACCGCCACCCCATGCCGCTCGCTGATTTCCCGCGCGAGGCCCAAGGCCAGCTCCCGGCGCTCGTCGGCCGACAGCTCGACGGGCAGCGCGATTTCATATTCCCGCGCCACGGTCGCGTTCTTGCGCGTCTCCGCCAGCTCGGCCGCGTTCCATAGCCGCTCGCGGTCGGCCGCCCACTCCGGCGCGTCGGTCGGCAACATCAGCTCGCTATGCTCGACGCCCTGCTTGCGGGTGTAATCGTGGACGAGGCCGGTGCGCTCGTCCGTGATTTCGACGCCCGCACGATAGGCTGCCGCCGCCGTCGCGCTGCGACCGGCGGAACGGCCTATCGCCTTCACCGCAAGATGGAAACTCGCCATCGCCGCGCCCTACCTTGCCATGCGGGAGCATGGCGCGGGCGATAGCCCGCTGGGGTGGAGGGGTATCCCCTCCCGCACGCAAACGCAAGTTTGCATAAGTGCGCCCTTCCTCTCTTTCGTTCAGTCGGGTCCGGTGCTATCAATATCACTCAGCGAAAGGATTGTGCATGGCCGCTCCGACGCCAGAGGCTATCGAAAACGCCCGCCGCAAGGTCGAACAGGCCAAGGCCCGGTTGCAGGCATTGGAAGCGCGCGCCGCCACCCTGAACCGCAAACAGGACGCCCGCCGCAAGATCATCCTCGGCGGCCTGCTCCTCGATGCCGCGATGAAAGACCCCGCATGGGAATCCCGCCTCAATGACCTGATGGGCCGGATCAGCCGCGATCAGGATCGCAAGGCGTTCGATGGCTGGACCTTCAAGGGCGGCCCCGCCGATGCCTGACCCGTTAGACCCCGCTGAGTTCGACGCCCCGCCCCCTGCCGATCCCGGCGCGGATTATCGCGTCCTGCTCGATGCGATGCGGCAGGCCGGGGCCGATGGGATCGCGCAGCAGTCGGCCGCGCTGGTCCAGCGGATCGAGCAGGACGCCCGCCAGCGCCTCGAATGGGGGCAACGGATGGGAACGGCGGTCGATGATCTCCAGCGCGTGGCGGGGCAGCTCCAGCGGGTCAGTGCCGGGATATGGTGGGACCGGCTGAAGGAATGGCTCTCGGCCGCCCTGATCGGGCTGGGCCTGATCTTCGCCGCGGCCCTCGCCTACCAGTGGGCGAAGGAACCCAAGATTGAACAGCGGCTATACGGCTGCACCGCACGATGGGACGCCAAAACAGGCAAGTGCAAAGGCGACTGGGTGCCGTTGCAGGCAAGGGAATGACCGACGCCCTTCAAATCAGCCCGACGACAAGGAGCAAGGCGCGGTCCACGGCCTTCATCCGCTCATCGTCAAGCCGCCCGAAAGGCTTGCTGATTTTCGAGCGGGGCAGGGTCGAGAGCTTGTCCACCATCACCTGCGAGAGCACACGCAACCCATTGGCGTTGTCCGGCTCGACGGTGATGCGAAAGGCAGCGTCGCGCACGGCGCTGGTGATCGGGCAGATCACGAGGCTTTCCAGCTCGGCCAAAAGATTCGACTGCACAATGAGGGCCGGGCGAGGCTTGCCGTAGTCACCTTGCAACGAAACCGCGACAATATCGCCTCGCTTCACTGCCAGCCCTCGACCTGCGCCGCCGCTTCCTCGACAAACCGCAGCGCGTCCAGCTCCGCCGGGTCGCCCTTCAACTTCAAGCATTGCTGGCGCACACGCTCCGCGAAGTCAGCCCCGCGCGTGTCGGGAACCCAGAATTGGACGGGCCGAAACCCCGCCGCACGCATCCGCTGGCGGTGCCGATCTACCTTGTCAGCCCTTTGCTTGATCGCGGCCATGTGAATCTCCATAGGTATCATGCTAAGTTACATGATACCTCTTTGACTGCTCCCCCGCAAGTTCCTTCACTCCGATTTGCCTCTGGCGTCCCGCAGGGGCGCCGCCGAGCCTTTGGATGGCACAAAAGCCACCCCCAAGCGCCTCCCTGCGTCCTACGGGCCGGAAATCGCCTCCTACACCCCCTGATAGCCCGTAGGAACTTTGCCGTAGGAACTGCCCTTTGCGGGAATATGCGACCGTATGAGCTGGGCGTCTCCAACCCATAACGCGCGCCGCGATTAGCGGC
>NZ_AUWY01000018.1 GCF_000447205.1 Sphingobium ummariense RL-3
GAGCAGAAAATCGCTCCGTTTGCGAGCAGACGCCGCTACGATTGCAAGCGCCTACATGTAACTTTCGGATCAACCCTACTGAATCAGGTCTCCTGGGTCCGGCCCTTCGTCCTCATGATCTTCCATCTCGGAAACCTCGCCCGCTGCAATTAGATCAGCCAACCTTACAGCACCGCGAACCAGAGAACTCTTAATCTGTGCCGTAAAGGCCGATCTCTGGGGCGGGTCTTTATACATGATGGCATTTTGCAAGTTTGTGTGGCTTGTGCCTTCTACATTAACAAGCACAGGCTTAAACTCACCTGGCCTATCCGCATCGGCTTCTAAGCGATAAGTCATAAATATGATATTGACCTGCGGGTCATTCTTAACATCGCTAGTTTTCATAAATGCCGCGCGGCCTAGTATATATTGATATACTTGCTCAGGAATAACCGCGACGATTTTCGATTTCCAATGGTGATGGAAATAGCCTTTTCGGATGAGTTGGGTAATATAACGCTTGTATACGTTGTCCCAATTGAATCCGTATGTCGGCTTTTTCTCTAGATCTTCTCCAGCTCGCAAAGCCTGATAAGCAGGAAAAACAGATCCAGTAATATCAATGGCCTGAAGCTCTACCGACAGGAATTGGTCGATTTCCTTATCACTCTTGACGTCTGCGATAACGAAATCGACATTCCCGAAGCCCTCCATTTTGACTTCGCGGGCGATCTGCGGATCAGTAGGCTTCTCACCCGGCCAGCAATGTTCGATGACCTCTGTCAGAAAATCGACAGCGTAGAATCGCTTCGGACAGACGAAAATCAACTCTGGCCCTTGGGTCGATTTCCGGGGTGCAGGCTTCCAAAGACTGCACACGGGATAAGGCTCGCTGGGGAGTTGTGTGCTGCGCTTGGGGCATCGCGACTGAATGTACGGGCACTCGAAATCGGCGGCAGCAGGATCGACACCCTTTGCCGCCCGCCGACCTAATACCTCTCCAACAATCGACTCAGGTTCAAACGGCAATCGGGAGTTCCTCACGCAGGCTGGCTTTCACCTGCTTAGAGGCCATCCCTGCCGTATCCGCAAGAAGTAGTGCTTCGGCAACGCACTTCCCGAGTAGAGGCGGGACCGCATTACCGACCTGCACATATTGCTCTGTGCTGTTACCCTTGAACGTGAAGAAATCAGGGAATGATTGTAGCCTTGCTGCCTCGCGAACCGTGAACGAACGATCTTGGACGGGGTGAATATAGGCCCCCCAATGCACATCGCACTTGGTCAATACTGTGCATGACAGGTCTGTTTTTTTGGGTCGACCATATCGCTTGGTATGATCGCTACGCTTGGCCAACTTCATGCCTGCGGGCAACAGGTCGATCGGTATGTCCCGCCATGATCCCCCAGCGGGAATATGTCGCATCCGCTCCTGGTTGATCCGCGATAGCTTAGATGCGGAATGGTTCTGCACGATAGTGCAGTCCCCTCTCAACAAAGCCTGATAGCTGTTTTGAGGCCGTTTTCCGTATGGTCGCGGCCCTGCACGATCGCCGTTTTCCAACTTAGGAAGATCGGAAATAGCATCCCAAACTGTCACGAAGGGCAACAAGCCTGGGCCATGTGTTTGTTCGGGGAACAAGATTGGCGCATCGGTGCGCGTGGCAATGAAAAACACGCGCCTGCGCTCTTGGGGCACCCCATATTCTTCGGCGCGGAGTACCTTCATATCGACGCGATAGCCGAGGCTTTTCATACCCTCGAATATCTCATGCACGATGCCGCCCCCGCCGATCGACGTGATGCCGGTTACGTTCTCCATCACGATCCAACGCGGCTGAATGCCCTTCACGATCCGAAGATACTCGCGAAACAAGCCTGCGCGTGGGTCATTGACGCCTCGCTGGTGATTATAAACCGAATAGCCCTGGCACGGAGGACCACCGACGATCACGTCGATTTCACCCTTCTTGACGCCAGCAGCCTTTAAGAGCTGCTGTGCTGTAACGTCTTGGATCGGCCCGCCAATGAACTTGGCTTCTGGGTGGGTCGCGGAAAATGTCTCGCCTGCCCGGTCGTCATAATCCTGTCCCGCTAAGACGTGGAAACCCGCTTGCCGAAACCCCTCGGAAAGGCCACCGGCTCCGCAGAAAAGATCGATGACGGTCATGTTATGGCGCGATTTCATCGGCTCCCCCTACGCTTCAATCCTGTCAGGGGAAGCGGCAGTTGCTGCTCATCCCCATCAGTACGCTCGATCAACGAGCTGATCGCATGACGGCCAAGCCATGCCTTCGACACCTTCGACCGAGCCGCAAGCCGATCGAAAGCGGCATATTCATCTTCGGACAGATTAACGGTGATCCGGTTTTTCGACGGCATAAGTTGCCTCACTTTGCCGCAAAGTGCAGCACCTTGCATCTCTATGCCTCCGGTTCAACGCTTAGTCAATTTCAAGTTTGTTCTCTTTTTGTTCTCATAAAAAGCCTGCAAATGCAATGCTTTCTGGAGGTAAATCTGATACAAATGTCGTCGCTATGACCATCATACCGATCGACCTTCCCGCGCTCCGCGCCCAGGTGCGTGCTATGGACTATGTACGCGGCACCGCTGCCGAAATGGAACAATGGCGCGAGGCCAACGCCGAGGCGTGCGCCAATCTGGCGATCGAGGGCATGGACCTGACCATCGAGGAGCACGCCATGCTGGCGATGTTCATGGAAGAAGGCGTGCCGCCCTCGCTGGTGCCGCAAATCATCCTGAGCCTTTACGGCAAAGGATCTACCTCGACCGCTCCCGCTCCCGCTCCTGCTTCCGCTCGACCCTGATCCGTTTCCCCAGCATTTCCTCGTGGATCGGTTCGACCACGACCTTGGACACCCCGCCCTCATCCCGGCTTTTCAGCGGATCGAACACCCGGCCCTTGTCGAGCTGATCCGCGATCCAATCATGTGCCCGCGCCACATCAGCGGCAATGACAGCAGGATCGTTTCTATTCAAAGTCTCTGCCAGATGCTTGGCGAGGCGATAATGCCGGTATGCATTCTGTAATTCAGGATCGGCGTCGGCCTCCGGGCCTGTCGCAATGCGGAATCGCGCGCCAAGCGACACTGGCGCGCCCTTCGGGGCCGCGCTGGCCTGGTCGCCGGTCAACCGGTCGATCGCCTCGGCCATGACGCCGAGCTGCCCCTGCATGGCTTCGACTTGGGCGGCCAGATTCTCGACCGCCGCCAGCACCGCGCGCTGGGTCGCCAGCAGCGCCATTACCGGATCGTCGCCGTCATCCTCGCTCATCGCTCTATGTCCCTGTCCTGCTCACGATCGCGCCGCCGCTCGCGTTCTAGCGGATCGTGCTTCCCGATCTTGTCGAGCCGCCCCGCAATGCGCTCGGCCGCGCTGCCTGGCTCCGGCCCATCCCGATCGCGTTCGCCACGCTGTGCGGTCGCCTCCGCGATCCGCTCGGCCGCCCCGCGATCGGCGGCTTGGTCCTGACGGCCCCATGCCGCGCCCAGGCGATCACGTAGGCCCTGCGCCATGCCCTTGGCCTTGTCGCCCAGGTTGCGCATTGTCTCCGCGATCCTGGCGCTGATTTCGCGCAGCTGCTGGGTCAGCTCGCGCCGCTCCTGATTGCGTGCCCGCACCGCCCGTTGTTCGTCCCCGCGCTCGGTGGACGTGCCCTTGCGCTCCATCGCCACCGCCGCCAGCGGCACCTTGCCCATCGGCTCGCGGTCGAGGTCGCTTTCCCTTTCCGCGTCTCCCCGATCGCGGGCAGCCTCGCGCTGATCCTTGAGCGACCGATGATCGATGCGCTCATCGCACCCCGCCCGTTCCAGCGCCTGGTTGGCATGGTCCGCCCATGCCGCCCGCCACCCCTCAAGCCGTTCGCTGGCGTTCCAATCGCGGTTCTTCTTGCCGAACCCTTCGCCGGTCAGGTCGCGCATCGTCAGCATGACATGCGCGTGCGGCTGCTCCTGCCCGTCGGCCGAATGGCCCCGATGCAGCGACACGTCCGCAATCATCCCCTGCGACACGAAATGCTCGCGCACATATCCCTCGACCAGTGCCCGCCGATCTTCCGCGCCCAATTCACGTGGAAGGGAGATTTCGACCTCGCGGGCCAGCTGGGCGTCCTTGCGCTTCTCGACCGCCTCGACGCCGTTCCACAGGCGCGAGCGATCGAGCATCCAGTCCGGCGTGCGATCGGGGGCCATGATCTCCCGATGCTCGATGTCCGACTTGCGCGTGTAGTCGTGGCATTTGCCCAGGCGCTCGTCGGTCAGCCGCTCGCCTGACCGGTAGGCGGCGGCAGCGACCGCGCTGCGCCCGCTGGCCCGCGAGATGACTTTGACAGAGCAATGGTAGATCGCCACGGACCGCGCGCCTTCTAACTTCCTTCACTTAAGGGGGAAGCCGTCCGGCGGGGGCAAAGCCCCCACGAGGACCACGCACATCGCGCAGCGATGTATAAGCGTGCCCTTATCTTCGCTAAGGTAGCCTTGTTGCGATCCTCTTGCTATAGCGAACTGACAAGGAGGACCGCTATGGCGCGCACGCCCGTTGAAGAACGCCTTGAGAAAATGCGCGAAGACGAGCGCAAACTACGCGAGCGACGAAAGGCTCTTGAGGCACGGCTTTCCGCTGAACGCCGCAAGGCTGAAACCCGCGAGCGCATCATGCTGGGCGCGTTTATCCTTCACCACATAGACGAGGATACGCCCACGGGTCGCCAGCTCGCCCCGCTCCTGCAACGCGAACTGCCGATGTTCCTGACCCGCGAGCGCGATCATGCCCTTTTGCAGCCGCTGCTCGCTCGCCTGAAGAACCTCGAACGTGGACGGGAGGAACAATGAGCGGGCCGATCGTCGGGGAAGACAATAACGGTGGCTGCTGTCTAGCTGTCGTCGGTAGCCTGGCTGTCCTGCTCGGCACGTCCTGGCTGCTCGAAAAGGTGCTACCGACCGCGATCGCCAGCACCATTGCCTGGGTCGCGCTCGTCGTCTTCCTCGTCCTGGTCTGGAAGTTTGCCTTCAAGGGCCGCCGCAACGCGCTGCTCGGCTCGGCCGCCTTCGGTGGAATCGATGACGTGCGCGCCCTCGCGAGCAACAAGGGCGATCTTCTGATTGGTCGATCCTTCAGGACCGGCAAGCTGCTGCGCTATGACGGCCCCGCCCATCTCCTGACCATGGCCCCCACGCGCAGCGGCAAGGGTGTGGGCACCATCATTCCCAACCTGCTGATCATCGACCGCTCGGTGATCTGCATCGACCCCAAGGGCGAGAACGCCCGCGTCACTGCTCGCACCCGCGCCACCAAGGGCAAGGTGTGGTGCCTCGATCCCTTCGGCGTCTCCGGGCAACCCGCCGCCCGCTATAATCCGCTCGACCGGCTCGACCCGGAAAGCCTCGATCTGGCCGAGGACGCCATGACGCTGGCCGATGCCCTAGTCCACGATTCCGCAGGGCAAGGCGGCGAGGCCCATTGGAACGAGGAAGCCAAGGCGCTGATTGCGGGCCTGATCCTCTATGCCGTGGTCCACGAGGATCGCGAGCATCGCACCCTGGCGACGGTGCGCGACTATCTCACGCTCGCCCCCAAGGACTTTGCCGATCTGCTCGTCCTGATGCAGGACAGCCGCGGCGCCGGCGGCCTCATCGCCCGCGCCGGCAATCGCCACCTCGGTAAGTCCGACCGCGAGGCCGCAGGGGTGTTGTCCTCGGCCCAGCGCCATACCCATTTTCTCGATAGCCCCCGCATCGTCGCCAGCACTTCGGCCTCCGACTTCACTTTTGCAGGGTTGAAGGAGGGGGTTTCCACGGTGTTTCTGTGCCTGCCCCCTGACCGGCTCGATGCCTATTCCCGCTGGCTGCGCCTGCTGGTCGCCCAGGCGCTCACCGACATGGCGCGTTCGCCGGTCAAACCGGCGCGGCCCGTCCTGTTCCTGCTCGATGAGTTTGCTGCCCTAGGCAGACTCGAACCCGTCGAGCGGGCGATGGGCCTGATGGCCGGATACGGGTTGCAGCTCTGGCCGATCTTGCAGGACATGCACCAGTTGCGCGCCCTCTATGGCGAGCGTGCAGGCACCTTCCTGTCGAATGCCGGGGTGTTGCAGGCGTTCGGGGTGAACGACCATGCGACCGCCGAACTGCTGTCCAAGTCGATGGGACAGGAAACCCTCGAATTTCGCACGGCGGGCTACTCCGAGACCCATGGCAGCATTTTTGAGCGTAGTAAGCATACCCGCTCGACCAGCACCCAGGTCAGCGCCCGCAACCTCATGAACCCCGACGAAATCATGCGCATGGGGCCGGACGAACAGCTGCTGATGATCCAGGGCAAAGACCCCCTCCGGGTCCAGAAAATCCGATATTACGATCAGCGCGAGTTCGCGGGGCTGGCTGATCCTGCCTGAGACGGCCCTAGGAGACGCGATCCGCACGATAGCCCCCCCGCAGCGCATACCCTTCGGCGGTTCCTCCTAACCGTCTCTGTGCCCTCCACAGGGACTAACAGGGCGATGGCGCACCTGACTTCGCCGTGCTTCTCCCCTGGGAAGCCTGCGGCCGGTAGGCCGCCTTGTGACGGCGAAGCCGTCGCACATCAAAGGCGCATTGGCCGAAAGGCCAATTCCATATTCCTCGTCCTTTAGAGCGGCATTCTCTTCGCGCGCCCGCGTTGATTCTAGATTCTGGGATTCTATGATTCAGGGGGTGTCAAACACATTGAATATAAAGGCATATTCCGGACTTTCATGAGGAATGGGGTGGAGCATCATGAGAAATGGGGTGCCCTATTGTGAGTTTTGGGGTGGGGGTATCATGAGAAATGGGGTGCGTGAGATGAGAGCAATTTGTCTCTCATCTCATAATACCTTGACCTTGCCCGCCCCTCGCCCGAATGTCCGATTATGGACGGGACAGCCGACACAACTGGCCGCACGATGGAAGTGGCACGGATCGAGAAGGAACGCGGTTCCGACACGATAGTGCAGCCGCGCGAACTGGTGGAAGTCCGCTATGCGAGGGGGGTTTCCCTGAGCCTGTCAGCGCGCAAGGTCTTTGCCTTGATGATGCACCAGGCCGCTGGCGATGCCTGGCGCGACCAGGAACACAGAATCGCCAAGCGCATGTTGCGCGGCTCCCACAATTCCAACGATCGCCTTACCGAGACGATTGACGAGCTGATGGGCATCTTCTTCGCAATGCCCGACAAGGTGGACGGCGACCACGGGCGGCGCACCTTCCAGATGATCGAAGAGACGTTTGAGGGAGGGGAGCAGGGGTGGTTGATCTACCGTTTCACCCGGCGTGCGCGCGACCTTCTGAAAGACAGCGAAGCCTACGCCCTCCTGCATCGGGCAACGGTGCTGGCCTTCGACAGCAAATATGCGCTCGAACTATACCAGCTCGGAGCCTTGCTCTACCGACGAGACGTGCCGATCTGGCGCGGCGATGTGGAAACCCTGCGCGCCAAGCTGGGCGTTCCAGAGGGGGCTTATAGCTCGTTCGCTGACTTACGGCGTTTCGTCCTCGATGCCGCGACGGCCGAAATCAATCAGCTTGTCCCACAATTCTCCGTGGCGTGGGACGTTGCAAAAAGGCGGGGCCGCAAGGTCATCGAGGTCGCAATAACCTTCCGCCGCAAACCACCAATCGCAGCGGTTGCCGCCGAAGAAGAAAACGAGCGACATCGCGCCGGTCGCCGCGCCCGTCGAGATGGGACGGCAGAGACGATAATGGACCCCAGTGCGATCATCGCAGCGACCGCTGCAAATCTGGGTGTGTCCGATGTTTTACGCTGGCCTGCCGACGATCAGGTGACGGAATTTGGCGCGGTCGAGTTGCATGCGATCGGCGTCACCTATGGTGGAGGACACGCGGTTCAGCGATTGGCGGATCAATATGCGCGAGTGCGAGCCGACAAGCGGCGTCAGCTCCGAGGCGATGCTCTGCGTGAAGACTGGACGACTTGGGTAAGGGGTTGCGCGGAAAAATGGAGTAAACCCTAGTGGTTGTCGCTCTTTGGGTTTCACGATACCCTATAGAAACAGGGATACGTTCCCGGTTGGAAACGGGGGAATAAAGCATGGCAACCGTCTCGATGACGAAAGGGGCCGAACTGGCCGGGGTCAGCAAGGGGACCGTCTCAAAAGCTCTTAAATCTGGTCGTCTTAGCTATGCTGAGAAGACCGATAACGGCTACCTCATAGACACTTCCGAACTATTCCGGGTGTTCCCCCCGAAACAGAAAGAAACGGTTGCCGAGTCCCGCTCCGAAACCCCTTCTGGAAACAGCGAAACCCCAATAAATTCAGGGGGGTTGCAACGTGAGATTGAACTGTTGCGTGAACAGTTGCAGGACCGCGATAGCGTAGTTGCCGATCTACGGCAGAGGCTCGACAAATCAGAGGATGAGCGGCGAGAGGCGCAGGCGCGGGTGATAGGATTGCTGACCGGCCCGGAGCCTGCGGAATCCAAGCGCGGCTTTTTTGGTCGGTTGTTCGGCAAGGCAGATGATTGATCTGCGCGCAGCTCGCTATCGTCCGACGAGCCGCGATATCGTTGCCTGACTGACGTCAAACAGCGCCGCGACGGTGCGCTGCGTATCACCAGCAGCCAGTCTCTCCAGTGCCTCGGACTGCTGGTGAGGGGTGAGAGCCGCCTTGCGACCGAATTTGACACCACGCGCTCTTGCCTGGACACGCCCTGCGGCGGTGCGCTCGGTGATGCGCTCCCGCTCCCAACTGGCTGCGATCCCCAACACCGCGATTATTACCTGTAGGCGCTTGCAATCGTAGCGGCGTCTGCTCGCAAACGGAGCGATTTTCTGCT
>NZ_AUWY01000019.1 GCF_000447205.1 Sphingobium ummariense RL-3
CCCGCCCCCGGCGACCAGCGACAAGCCGCAGCTCGAACTCTTCCTCGAAGTCAGCAGCGCCCGCTATTCGCTCATGGGCGTCACGATCGCTTATGCACTCACCCTCCACAATTGCGGCACACAGCCGATGCACGACCTCGTCGTGCGGGCGCTGCTCGCCAATGCGGGCGAAAGACAGCAGGCCGCGCTCCGGCAATTCTTCGCCGGGGAATCCGGGATGCCGGTCCATTCGGTCGTGAAGCTCGCCCCTGGCGAGAGCCATCGCCTGACGAACGAGCTGCGGCTCGCCACGCAGGAGATCGCGCCGGTGCAGATAAGCGGCCGTGCGCTGCTGATCCCCATTGCCGCGTTCGACGCGCATTTCCGCTGGGGCGAAGGTGAATCGCTGAATGCCGGCCGCAGCGGCGGCACCTTCATCGTCGGACAGGAGCAGGAACCGCCTACCGAGCGGCTCGCGCCCTTCCGCCTCGACCAAGGCCCGCGCCAGTATCGCCGCCCCGCCGCGCGCGCGACCGGCACCCTCGCCCCGGCTTGAGCCGAAGTCGTGCGCCCCTTTGTCGAAATCTCGATGCGACGGCCAAAAAAGAAGCCCCGCCGGTGAAAGCCGACGGGGCCGAGGTTCAGGGAGGTGTTGCTTCCAAGGGGAAAGAAGCAACGAAAGCTCTTATAGGGGTGCTTCGATGAACGGATCGTGAAATGCCCGTTCACCTCCGCTGCAGCATCACGATTTTTAGCGCTGCCATCAAAATCCCTAGACCAGTCGGCGTTCCACCGTCACCGGAGCCGCGTAACGGCCGAGATAATCGTCCTCCGGTGTCGGCCGGGCAAGGTGATAGCCCTGGAACAGGGTACAACCGATCACGCGCAGTATCTCCATCTGTGCCTGGCTCTCGATCCCCTCGATCACCACCTCCAGACCCAGTCCCTGAATCAGGCCAACCACGGCGCTGCAGATCGTTCGCGCCTCCGCCGATGTCGCAATGTCGCGCACCAGGCTGCGGTCGATCTTCACCCTATCGACCGGCAGTTCCTTGAGCCGCGACAGGTTGGAATAGCCCGTGCCGAAATCGTCGATGGCCACCTGAACGCCCTGCCGGCGCAGCGCGGCGAGCTGGTCCAGCACGCGAGCATCCATCTCCATGGCGAGCGATTCGGTGATCTCCAGCTCCAGCATCGCCGGCGGGGTGCCATGGATTTCCATCGCGTGAGCCAGGCGGACGAAGAAGTCCGCCTGCGCCAGTTCGCGAGTCGAGATGTTGACCGCGATCCGCTGCGTGATCCCCGCCTTCGCCCAGCGCGCAGCGGTCTCGCAGACATGACCCATCACCCAGTCGCCCAGCGCGACGATGGCGCCGCTTTCTTCCGCCACGGGCACGAACAGGCCCGGCATCACGATGTCGCGGTCGGGATGCGCCCAACGCACCAGCGCCTCGGCGGCGACCGCCCGTCCGCTCGTCACCTCGATCTGCGGCTGGAACTCCAGCAGGAATTCGTCCCGCTCGATGGCACGGGCGATCTCATGCTCCAGCGCGGCGCGGTCCGCCATCTCCAGGGCCAACTCTGTCGTATACATCTCCGCCCGTCCGCGTCCCTCATGCTTGGCATGGTACATGGCAAGGTCGGCGGCACGCAGCAGGGCGGAAAGCGTATCGCCATGGTCGGGATAGCAGGCGATGCCGATCGAGGCGCCCAGTTCCACATGCTGGCTGCCCAGATCGAAGCGCTCGCCGAGCGCGAACTGGATCGCGCGGGCGATACGGCGCGGCACGTCCGCGTTCGCCAGATTGGGAAAGAACATGGTGAATTCGTCACCGGCAAGGCGGCCGATTACGGCGTCCCCCGCGCCCGTATGGATCTGCGCCATCACCACCTCGCGCAGGCGGCCGGCAACGCGAGCGAGCAACTGGTCGCCCGCCGCATGGCCCAGCGTGTCGTTGACGCTCTTGAAGCCGTCGAGGTCGATGAAGAAGAGCGCGGCGATGCCCTGCTCCGGCCGCTCGGCCAGCAGCGTTTCCACCTGTCGGCAGAAGCTGGTGCGGTTGGCAAGGCCCGTCACCTGGTCGAACAGCGCGAGCGCCTGGACATGGTCGAGATTGGTGCGAACCTGGCTGAACAGGCTTTCCATCGCCACGGCCAGGTCGGGCAGCTCCAGACCGATCTCGACCGGAACTCGTGAGTGAAGGTCGCCATGGGCGGCGGCGAGCAGCCGTTCGGTGGCGGTGTCTATCGCGCCGGCGGTGGTGGATATGGTCCGCCGGGCGGACGCCCAGCTCATGGTGCCGCAGAGGATGGCGATGATCAGCGCGCGGCCGATCTGGACGATGTCGTCCTCCTCGCCCTGCGCATAGCCGAGCACCAGCGCGAGGATGAACACCAGCGCCCCCGCGGCGCAGGCAAAGGCAGCGGCGCGGCTTTTCAACGTCACGCCCTGCATGTGCCTCCCTCAACCCGCTACTGCGCCCGGAAAGGGCCCCTTGAAAGGGCAGGCTATGGCCTGAACTGGTTAAGAAAGCGTCAGTGAGGGGATCGGGCGACCACAGAAGGGGGTAGCGGAACGGCTATTTCCGCCGCCGCAGGATGACATAGAGCGCCCCATCCCCACCGTGGCGCGGATGGGCGACGCGGACGCTGGCGATACGGTCGGCATAGGCGCTGGTTTCGAGCCAATGGCCGATCTCCGCGCGGATGGCGCCGCGGCGCGAGTTGTCCTCGCGCGGCTTGCCCGTGACGACCAGCAGCACGCGAACACCCCTCGCCAGCGCGCTACCAAGCGCCCGGCCGAGCTGGGCATGGGCGGCCGCCAGGCTGTGCCCGTGCAGGTCGATGCTCATGTCGGGCTGGATTGCACCGCCACGGATGCGCTTCTCCCATCCGTTGTCCAGCACGGATGCCGGAACGCGGGCGGGCGTCGGCGGAATGGGGACCGGCGGCCCGGAGGCCTTGACCGGCCGCGTCGGCACCGGCTGCGGTTCGGAGGCGGGCTCCGGCGGGGCGGCTTTCGCCTGCGGTCGCAACGGCTTCACCGTCCGGGCAACGGCGCTCCATAGCTGGTGTTCGTCGGGGGAGAGACGCCGCCGCGCCACGGCCCGCATCCTCAGGGCTGGGTGAGACGTGCCGCCGACCCGACCGGCAGCAGGATGAGCGCGCTTCCCCGCGCCGACATGCCGCCTGCAATGCCGCGCGCCCGGGCGCCCGCGCCCCAAAAGCTGTCGAACCGGTTCGCGCCCTTGATCGCCCCCCCGGTATCCTGCGCGATCCAGATGCCGTTCGGCTCGGCCCGGTCCAACGAAAGCAGGACCGGTGCGCCGAGCGGGATGAACTTCGGGTCGGCCGCCACAGTCGCCTCTGCCGTCACCGGCACGCCCAGCGCCCCTATGGGGCCCGCGCCGGTCAATTCCCGG
This sequence comes from Sphingobium ummariense RL-3, assembly GCF_000447205.1. Classification (GTDB taxonomy): domain Bacteria; phylum Pseudomonadota; class Alphaproteobacteria; order Sphingomonadales; family Sphingomonadaceae; genus Sphingobium; species Sphingobium ummariense. The sequence continues at coordinate 3,402 of NZ_AUWY01000019.1, forward strand.
AAGAAAACGAAGCTCTTGTTCTCGTTCATGATCGCCGCGCCTTCGGCGGGGTTGGCGCGCAGATATTGCATGATGTCCTGCATCGACCCGTTCTGAATCAGTCCGCGATCCTTCATCAGCTTGCCGATGCCTGTATAGTCGCGTCCATTCTGGCCATCATAGCCGATGCGCATGATCCCGCCGTCCGGCAGCAGCAGCCGGCCGCTGCCCTGCACCTGCAGGAAGAAGAATTCCACCGGATCGGCCGCCCAGGCCAGCTCCAGCCCTCGTCCGGAAAGCGATCCAGCGACGATCTGCGCCCGCTCGTCATAGGGCACGAACTTCGTCCCCTGCACCTTGCCGCGGATGCTCCGTCCTTTCAGCGTGTCGCTGAACAGGCCAAGATCCACGTCGATCAGGTCGGTCGGCCGGCGATAGATCGGCACCTCATATCCCGGCTGGCGAGTGCGCGAACCGGCGATCTCGGGCTCATAATAGCCGGTGACGAAGGCCGCGCCGTCGCCCACCTGCACCGCTTCGAAGTAACGGGCGAAAAACTCGCTCGCGCTCGCTTCGGGCCAGCTCGACGCGGCGGCGCAGGCATTGTTCCAGTCGGCACCGCGCGTCAGACCGCTCTGGTCGGTACGACGCATGAGCGTGGGACAGGAAATGCGAAACGCCTGCAGCGCGAGCCGCGACCGCTCGCCCGATGGCATGAGCGATGCGATGTCCGGCCCCCTGACGACGCCCAGCCCGGCGGCAGTCGTCTTGTCGGGGACCAGATCAGGCGCGACGACCGGCAGCGTCGGGCGGGGGGTCGCGGGAACCGGGCGGGTCGCCGTTTGGCCACCCGCGCTCGCCGGGGGCGGCGCGGGGCGAGAGGGCGTCGGACCGGATGCCGATGGCGGGATCACACCGCCCGCGCACGCCGACAGCAGCAGCGCCGCAAGCAGCGCGCCCCCCGAATGACGCAGGCTCACGCCGCCTCGTCGGTTTCGCTGAGCTTCCAGTTGGGGTCCGCGCTGCGGATGTCGCGGGTGAAGGTCCAGATATCGTTCGTGCCGATCGCGTCGGTCAGCGATCCGGCGATGACATTGCCGTCCTTGTCGCGGGTGATCGCGGCGATGTCGGCTTCGAAGCGGAGCGTAACCTCGGCGATACGGCCGTTGACGCTGGCCTCCACGATCTGCGCCTTCTCGATGCGGACCAGTCGGTTGTCGAGGACATGGCCGTCTGTCTCACGCGCGGCGATCGCTTCCTCGAAGGACGCAAGCACGTCGGCGTCGCACAACCATGCCAGTTCCTCGCGGTCGCCGCGCCAGAACGCCTCCAGCACCATGCGATAGGCGCTCTTGGCGCCCTCGACGAACTGCGGCACGTCGAAGCTGCGGTCAGCGGCGATCAGCGCGCGCACGCCGTTCTCGGCATTGGGGGAAACCAGCCCTTCGGACAGGCGCACCGAATCGCCGCCCGCCTCGGGCATCGGACGCGGTGCCAGGATCGTCACCTTGGCGCGCTCCTCAGCCGGACGCAGAGCGGGCTCCTGCTCGTGCCCGGTACGCTTGCCCAGCACGGAATAGAGCCGCAGCGCCAGAAATCCGGCGATCATGGCGAGGATGACGATCACATACACGGGGTCAAATACCCTTTCCCGGTTCTCAGGTTCCCGCCAACATAGGCATGTTTGCCCCTAACTTCAAATGAACGCTGGGCCGGCGCGGACAAAGCGAATAGTAGAAAGGACGGACCAGCGCGTCCAGACCCGCCATTGCCCTGCCCCGCGCCCCCTGCTAAGCGCGCGGGTCATCATGCAGGGGGGCATGCCGCCCGCCGGGAAACCAAGAGAAAGCCAAGGACAGATCATGGCCGACGAAGCCGACAGCATCCCGACGATCAACATGGGCAACAGCGGCAATGGCGCCGACACCGCGCCGCAGATCGCGCTCATCAGCCAGTATGTGAAGGATCTGTCCTTCGAGAACCCGAACGCGCCCGCCGTCTATCAGTGGCAGGACCAGCCCAATATCGACGTGCAGTTCAATATCGGCGCCGACAAGGTGGGCGACGACGTGATCGAGGTGTCGTTGAAGATCGAGGTCAAGGCTGTCGCGCCGCAGGGCACCGCCTTTGCCGTCGAACTGCTCTACGCCGCGCTCTTCGGCATGCGCAATGTGCCGGAAGATCAGGTCCAGCCGTTCATGCTGGCCGAAGCACCGCGCCTCATTTTCCCCTTCGCCCGCCGCGTGCTGGCGGATGCTATCCGCGACGGCGGCTTCCCGCCGCTGCTGCTCGACCCCATCGACTTCGGCGGCCTCTACATGCAGCAGGCGCAGCAGATCCAGGCGACTGCGGGCGAGCCGGCCGGCAACGCCTGATTTATCCCCACAACCGTTCGTGCTGAGTAGGGACTGAGCTTGCCGAATTGGACAGGTAAGACATCCCCCGGATGTTTTAGGATCGTCCGGGGGACGATCCGACCTGTCCAACGTATCGAAGCATTTGCGCAAGGCTCGGTCCTTCGATACGCCATTTCGAAAGGCTCAATGGCTACTCAGGACGAACGGACGGTGATTTGGGTGGACGGCGCATGAAGCTCGTTCGCGCCCTCGGCTCCGTCGGCGGGTTGACCCTAGCCAGCCGGGTGCTGGCGCTGGTGCGCGATTCGCTGGCCGCGCGCTATGTCGGCGCGGGCTTTGCGTCAGACGCGTTCAACGGCGTCGCCTTCCGCCTGCCCAACATGTTCCGCGCCCTTTTCGCCGAGGGCGCCTTTTCCGCCGCCTTCGTGCCGATGTTCAACCGCAAGGCGGCCGGCGGGGAAGGGCTGCCCGCCGCCTACGACTTCGCGGAGCGGGCGCTGGCCGTGCTGCTGCCGGTCCTCATCCTCTTTACCCTCGCGCTGATCGCCGCCGCCTGGCCGGTCACCTGGGCGCTCTCGGGCGGCTTTGCCCGGCAGAATCCTACGCCGGAACAGTTCGCCTTCGCCGTCACCCTCTCGCGCATCACCATCCCCTATCTGGCGCTGATCAGCCTCGCTTCGCTGCTGGGCGGGATCCTCAATTCCCTCGACAGATTCTGGGTGAATGCTGCCGCGCCGATCCTGCTCAACGTCGCGATGATCGCGGGGCTGTGGCTGTTCCACGGGCCGGACGAATATGCGACCGCCCGGGTGCAGGCGATCTCCGTCACCGTGGGCGGGGCGCTGCAGCTGCTGTGGCTGGTCTGGGCCTGTCGCCGCGCGGGCGTGTCGATGCGGCTGAAACGCCCGCGCTTCGACGCCGACGTGCGCGAATTGCTGCGGCTGATCGTGCCGGCGGCGGCGGGCGCGGGTGCCGCACAGATCAACCTCCTCATCTCGACCGCGCTGTCGGGTTGGCTGCTCGCCTCAGGCTCGATCACCTATATCTATTATGCCGACCGGCTGAACCAGCTTCCCCTGGGCCTGATCGGCATCGGCCTCGGCACCATCCTGCTCCCCACAATCTCGCGGATGCTTTCCCGCGGAGAGGAACAGGCGGCGATGGAAACGCAGAACCGCGGGATCGAGCTGGCGCTGTTCCTGACGCTGCCCGCCACCGTCGCCTTCATCACCGTGGCCGAACCGATCGTGCGTGGGCTATTCCAATATGGCCGCTTTACGGCCGACGACGCGATGCGCTGCGGTTGGGCGCTGTCCGCCTTCTCGATCGGCCTGCCGAGCTATGTGCTCGTGAAGGTTCTGACGCCCGGCTATTATGCCCGCGGTGATACGAAGACGCCGGTGCGCTACGCGATGCTTTCGATCCTCATCAACATCGCAGGCAACGTCGCGCTGATCCCGGCGGTGGGCCATGTCGGCCCGCCGCTCGCGACCGCGCTTTCATCCACCGTCAATGTCGCGATGCTCTATGCCACGCTGGTCAGACGCAGCCATTTCGCCGCCGACGCGCAACTCCGCCGTCGCCTTCCCCGACTGGCGCTGGCGGCGGTTCTGATGGGAGGCGCGCTCTGGGCTGGCGAAGATGTGCTGGAGCCCTGGCTCGGCGGAACGATGGTGCAGCGCTATGGCGCGCTCGCGGCGCTTGTCGGCGCGGGCGTGGCGCTGTACGGGCTGGCCTGCTTCGTCACGGGCGCCTACCGCCTGTCGGATCTCCGGGCGCTGATGCACCGGCGGGGCGCAACCGCAACCTGAGCGAATGGATCAAAGAATGCGCGTCCTTTCCGGCATCCAGCCGACCGGCAATCTGCACCTGGGCAACTACCTCGGCGCGATCCGCAACTGGGTGCGGATGCAGGACGAGATGGACAGCGAAAGCCAGTGCTTCTTCTTCCTGGCCGACATGCACTCGGTCACCGTGCATGAGGGACGCGAGCAGCGCATCCGCAATGTGCGCGACATGGCCGCCGCGCTGGTCGCCGCCGGGATCGACCCCGACCGCTCGGTCCTGTTCAACCAGGCCCGGGTCCCCGCCCATGCGGAACTGTGCTGGCTGCTGAACGGTACCGCACGGATCGGCTGGCTGAACCGCATGACCCAGTTCAAGGACAAGGCCGGCAAGGATCGCGAGGGCGCTTCCGTCGGCCTGTTCGTCTATCCGGTCCTGCAGGCGGCCGACATCCTGCTCTATCAGGCAACCCATGTCCCGGTGGGCGAGGACCAGAAACAGCATCTGGAGCTGGCGCGCGACGTCGCGACCAAGTTCAACACCGATTTCGGCGTGGATCTGTTCACCCTGCCTGACCCCATCATCCCTCGGGAATCGGCGCGCATCATGTCGCTGCGGGACGGTACGGCGAAGATGTCCAAGTCCGACCCGTCGGACATGAGCCGCGTCAACCTGACGGACGACGACGACGCGATCATGCAGAAGGTGCGCAAGGCCAAGACCGATCCCGAGCCCCTTCCCGAAACAGCAGAGGAGCTGGCAGGGCGACCAGAGGCGATGAACCTGATCGGCATCTACGCCACGCTGTCGGGCATCTCGCTCGACGGGGTGTGTGCCGAATTTGCGGGCAAGGGCTTCGGCGCGTTCAAGCCGGCGCTGGGTGAGTTGCTGGTCGAAACCCTGCGGCCGATCCGCGCCCGTTTCATGGAGCTGCGCACCGACGACGCTGCGCTCGACGCGATTCTCGACAAGGGGGCCGCCCGCGCGGCGGCAGCGGCGGAACCGACCCTGCGTGCGGCCTATGATGCGATGGGACTGATGCGGTAGAAATGAACTATCCGTAATCTACGGATCGAAGCTATCCGCGACGTCGTTAGAGTGGCAGGACATGGTTTGCGCCCGTTCGCCCCGCTCGAGCGTTCAAACGATGTTCAGTTGCGTTTTGCTATGGCAAAGCGCAAAGAAAGCAACAGGCGTAAGGCCTGATACAGGACGCGTAAAATGACTCGTTTCAAGACGTTCGGCCTTCTCGCTGCGCCCGCTCTGGCGCTGGCGGCACTTTCGGGCTGTGCGACCCCCTTCAAGGCGGATGTCGCCCGTTTCCAGCAGCTTCCCGCCCCGGCAGGGCAGAGCTTCGCTGTCGTCGCCGACGACCCGCGCCTCGCTGGCGGCCTCGAATTCCAGCATTATGCCGACCTTGTCGGCCAGCGGCTGGCGCAGACCGGCTATGTCGCCGCCAGCGACCCGGCGCGCGCCGACCTGATCGTCCGTGTCGCCTATGATGTCGACAATGGGCGGGAGAAGGTACGCTCGACCAACTGGGGTCCGGATCCCTTCTTCTATGGCGGCTATGCGGGCTATCCCGGCTGGGGGTGGCGCGGCCGCTGGGGTCGTCCCTGGGGCTATGGCTTCTACGATCCGTTCCTGTTCGGCCCGGGCGGCGGCTATAACGACGTCACAAGCTACACCGTCTATACCAGCGACCTCAGCCTGAAGATCGACCGCGCGGCGGACAACCGTCGCCTGTTCGAGGGCAAGGCGAGCGCCCAGTCGCTGTCGAACAAGCTCACCTATCTGGTACCGAACCTGATCGACGCGATGTTCACCAACTTCCCCGGCCAGAATGGCGAGAGCGTGAAGATCACGCTGCCGCCCGAAAAGAAAGGCTGAGTACGAGCCGATACTGACGGCTCCCGGCCTGATCCGATAAGCCCGGCGATCCTGCACGGATCGCCGGGCTTATCTTTGCGAGTTTGGGTGCGGAGCCGACATCGCTCCACCACCGTCATCCCAGCGAGAAGCTGGGATCTCCCTTTCATTTTCTTCACATCGCGCCAGAATGAGGTGGGATCCCAGCTTTCGCTGGGATGACGGAAGGTGATCGAAATGCGACATCGACGACGCCCCTCGCTCCAGAGCCACCTTTCCCCTGTGCCGCATCCCGCTGCTGCGGCTAGCCTGCTTTGGAACGTTATGCAGGCCAAAGGGGAAAGCCGTTCATGTCGTTGACCGTCCGCATCCTGATCGCGCTCGTGCTCGGCCTGGCCTGTGGCATCGCGCTAACGGAATGGGGCGGAAGATGGGACAGCGAGGTCGTCGCCGTGGCGCAGCCGGTCGGCAAGGCGTGGCTGAACGGCCTGCAAATGCCGCTCATCCCGTTGATCTTCGCGCTGCTGGTCACCGGCGTGACCCAGGCTGCCACCGCTGCCCGATCAAGCGGCATGGCGGGGCGCTCGCTGCTTCTCTTTGCCCTTCTGCTGACGGCCTCCGCAGGCGTCGCCGCGCTGGTGGGGCCGCTGATCCTCCACCTCTGGCCGGTGCCGCAGGGCGCCATCGGCATGCTGGCGGGCGCGGACCCAGCCAGCGACGTAGAGGGGGTGCGGCCCTCTGCCGAATGGCTGCTGGGCTTCATCCCCGCCAATCCGATCAAGTCCGCGGCCGAGGGGCAGGTCGTCGCCGTTGTCCTCTTCGCGCTGGTCTTCGGCTTCGCCGTGACCCGCATCGGCGGGGAGCGGCGCGCCCATCTCACCGGCCTGTTCGCAGCGTTGGTGGATGCGCTGCTGGTGGTGGTCGGCTGGGTGCTGTGGCTGGCTCCGGTCGGCGTCTTCGCGCTGGCGCTGGTGGCGGGAAGCCGCTCAGGCCTCGCGACGGCGGGTGCGCTGATGCACTATATCGGCTTCATCGTGCTGATCTGCGTCACCGTGACGCTCCTTGTCTATCCGTTGGTCGTCATCGCCGGACGAATCGCGCCGGGGCGATTCGCGCGCGCCGCCCTGCCCGCCCAGGCCATTGCCTTCTCGACCCAGTCCTCGATCGCCTCGCTGCCTGCGATGATCCAGGCCTGCGATGGCCCGCTTGCCGTAGGACAGGCAACGCGCAGCATCGTCCTGCCCCTCGCCGTCTCGCTCTTCCGTATCACCAGCCCACCGGCAAATCTCGGCGTCGCGCTCTATGTGGCGGCGATGAACGGAGTGGCGCTGGGCCCGGCGCAGATCATCGCGGGGGTGGCGGTGGCGGCTATTGTCAGCCTCGCCGCTGTCGGCCTGCCCAGCCAGATCACCTTCTTCACCACCACCGGGCCCATCTGCCTCGCCATGGGCGTTCCGGTCGAGGCGCTACCGCTGCTGCTTGCGGTGGAGACCGTTCCCGACATCTTCCGCACCGTGGGCAATGTGACTGCGGATATGGGCGTGGCACGGATCGTGGATCAGGCCGGCACGCCGGAAGCGCAGTCTTAGGGAACGCGCCGAGCCGTCAGAATCTTGACCGGCGCCTCCAGCATCTGGCCCTTCATCACCCCCTCGCCCGCCGTGGCCGACTTGGGCGCGGCGAGGATCGCCTTCACCACGTCCATCCCTTCGACCACATGGGCGAAGACGGCAAAGCCCTGATTGTCACCCGCCGCCTCCGGATGGGCGTCCATCGCCGGCATCTTGCCCAGCACGATGAAGAAGTCGCCCATCGCGCTGCCCGGCTCCAGCCGTGCCATCGACAGCGCGCCATCGTCATGGGTCAGGCCCGTCTGGGTCGTCGGCTCATGGGCGATAGGTTTCAGCGTACGCTTCGGCTCGTTCTGCACCCCGCCCTGCAGGAAGCCATAGTCCGCATTGCCGACGCCACGGTAGAAGACAGTACCGTCCAGCCGCCTTTCATCGACATAGCGCAGGAAGTTGGCTGCGGTGATCGGCGCCTTGCCGGCATGCACCGCAAGGAGGATGCGGCCCTGCGTCGTTTCCAGCGCGACGCGGACATCGCTCGTCGACTGGGTGGCGGCGGGCACGGTAGCGAACAGGGCGAGGAGCAGGAGAGCGAGTCGGCGAATCATGACACCAGCCTAGCCGGGCGGAAGCAGGATGCCAGAGGGGCCGTGTTCGCTTTATCCCTCCAGCTGGCGCTGAAGCGCGCGGATGTCCGCGTCGATGTCCGGGTTGGTCTCGCGCAGCTGCTCGATGGTGCGGACCGCATGGATCACCGTGCTGTGGTCGCGTCCGCCGAATATGCGGCCGATCTCCGGCAGCGAGCGGGGCGTCATCTTCTTCGCAAGGTACATGGCCACCTGCCGTGGCCGGGCAATGGCGCGGGCGCGGCGCTTGGAGCGCATCTCCGCCGGGTCTATCCGGTAATGCGCGGCACAGGCCTTCTGGATCTCGTCCACGGTGATGCGGCGGGCACTCGCCCGCACCGCATCGGCCAACATGCCCTGCGCGAAATCGAGGTCGATCGAGCGGCCGGTCAGCTGGCCATAGGCGATTAGCTTGTTGAAAGCGCCCTCCAGCTCGCGGACGTTGGAACGGATCGAGCGGGCGAGGAAGTCGATCACCGCGTCGGGCACCGGCGGATCGCCCGCCGTCGCCCGCTTCGCCTCCAGGATGGCGAGGCGAAGATCGAGGTCCGCCGGACGGATATCGGCCACCAGACCGCCCGCCAGACGCGAGAGGATCCGCGCGTCGATCCCGTCGAGCAGCTGCGGCGCCCGGTCGGCCGTGACGACGATGCGCGCGCCGCTGTCGATCAGGTCGTTGATCGTGTGAAGGAATTCCTCCTGCGTCGATCCCTTGCCCGCGATGAACTGGATGTCGTCGATCAGCAGCAGCCGAGCGGCGCGCAGGCGCGCCTTGAACGCCATGGTTTCATGCGCGCGCATCGCGTTCACGAATTCCATCATGAAGCGCTCGGCCGACATGTAGAGTACGGGTTCCGACGGCGAGTGGGAGGAGAAGGCGCGGGCGATGGCGTGGAGCAGATGCGTCTTGCCCTGGCCGGTGCCACCGTGGAGGAAGAGCGGACTGAAGCGCGGCTCCTCGGCGGCCCCCATGGTCTGCGCGGCGGAGAAGGCGAATTGGTTCGATTCGCCCGTAATGAAATCCTCGAAGCGGTAGCGCGGCTGGAAATTGCAGGCGACCTGGACTTCGACCAGCGCATCGGCCTGGGCGGGAGCTTCCTCGACGACGCGCAGCAGCCGCGGGCCGGTGGCATCGGGCGCGCGCAATAGCCGCACCTCGCGCACCCCAGCGCCCGAAGCGCGCCAGGCAAGCCGCAGGCGATCGCCGAACTGTCCGGTAACGAAATTGGCCGTGAAATCTGAGGTGAAGAGCAGGTCGAGCGTCTGCGAATCAGCGCAATAGGCACCCAGCCGCGCGGGCTTCAACCACTGGTCGAACATACGCGCACCGATGTCGCGGCGCAGACCGGCGCGAATGGCGGTCCAGGCGAACTCCAGGCGCGCCGTGTCCTGCGCATCCTCTCCACCCCTGCCGTCAACCATCGCCACCCTGTCCTTCATCAACTGCCGACCCCCCAAAAAAACCGAACAAGAACCCCACGCGGAAAGCATATGCTTTCCGGTTTCTCGGCATCGACTGAACTTGTAATGGCCGCCAGGATTGTGATTCGATCAGCGGCCGGAGGGTCAAAATAGACAGGGCTGCTTCGCCGGATCAAGGGCAGTCCGGGTCAAAAAAGTGAAATAAAGCCGTTGACTCAGCAAAGCTGCGGAAAAGCCGCGATAATGAATTTATCTGTTATTTTTCAATAATTTGCAGAGAATTGTTTTTGCCGCAGTGCGTCGAATCGGAGGAAATCCGCGGTTCGCGTAAAATGACTCATCCGTGAAGGAACGATGAAAAAAGCCCGCCCCGGACATCCGGAGCGGGCCTAAACCCATGTTAATGGAAAGCGTGTCAGCCGAGCGCGCTGACGCGCTTGGTCAGGCGGCCGAACTTGCGGGCCGCAGTGTTCTTGTGCAGCACGCCGCGGGCGACGCCCCGGGCGAGTTCGGGCTGCACGGTCTGGAGCGCGGCGCTGGCCGCATCCTTGTCACCGGCGGCGAGGGCGGCTTCCACCTTCTTCACCAGGGTGCGGATCCGGCTGATGCGGGCGCCGTTGATCTCGGCGCGGCGCGCGTTGCGGCGGATGCGCTTCTTGGCTTGCGGCGTATTGGCCATTTACAGTCCTCGGTCTCGTCAAATCGCGGGAAGAGGCCTGCCGGAATCGCCGGCCCGCCTCATGAAGGTGCGCCCCTTACAGGGGATCTGGCCGATCGTCAACCGCGCGGCCCCGCCTATTTCTGGCATCTGGGGCAGTAAAAGGTCGATCGGCCGCCGTCGACCCGGCGCCGGACGGTGCCGCCGCAGGGGCATGCCTCCCCTTCCCGGCCATAGACCCGCCACTGCTTCGAAAAATAGCCCAGTTCTCCATTGGGACGGGCATAGTCGCGCAGGGTGGAACCGCCTGCGGTGATCGCGGCGGCAAGCACGGTGCGAATCGATTCGACCAGCAGCGCCAGGCGCGCACGGCCGATCCGCCCCGCCTCGCGCGTCGGCGCGATCCCCGCCATGTTGAGCGCCTCGCAGACATAGATATTGCCCAGGCCGGCGACGATCCGCTGGTCGAGCAGCGCGGCCTTGATCGACGTCGCCTTGCCTTGGAGCGCATCGGCCAGATAGGCGGCGGTGAAATCCGGACCGAGCGGCTCGGGCCCCATGCGGGTGAAGGGGGCGTACTCTTCCCAGCCTTCGCTGCGGACAAGGTCGAGCGAACCGAATCGGCGCGGGTCGTTGAGCGCGAGCAGCCGCCCCGATCCGGTCTCGATCAGCAGATGGTCGTGGGTGCCTATCTCCGCCGGGTCGATGCGCCAGCGTCCCGACATGCCAAGATGGAAGATCAGCGTATCGCCGCGATCGGTCCCGATCAGGCCATATTTGGCGCGGCGGGACAGCGAGGTGACCGTGGCTCCGGTCAGCCGCTGGCGCAGGTCCGGCGGAATCGGGAAGCGCAAGTCCGCACGGCGCGGCTCGACCCGCGTCAGGAGAGTGTCGTGGAGCACGGAGCGCAGGCCGGCGACGGTGGTTTCGACTTCGGGAAGCTCGGGCATGGCGCCCATGTAGGCGCTATTGCCGGTCCGCGACAGGGGCACCATCGGGATCGAGGTCAGGATAGCGGGCGATGAGCGCGCGCGTGACGCCATTGGTCCAGCCGAAACCGTCCTGCAGCGGATATTCGCCGCCGCCGCCCGGTCGGCGTTCCTCCACATCATATTTTTCCAGCATCTTCCCCGTCTCGCGATAGGCGGCATCGACCGTCGCGATCCAGCGCCGGGCGACCTCCTTCGCCAGGGCGTCATGGCCGGTACGGGCGAGCCCCTCTACCGCGATCCATTGCAGCGGCGCCCAGCCGTTGGGCTGGTCCCACTGCTGGCCGGTCGCGAGCAGCGTGGTGCGCAGGCCGCCAGCCGCAAGCAGCCTCACCCGCGTCAGCCCCGCGACGGCATCGGCCTGCGCCTTGCCGGCCAGGCCGACGAACAGCGGATAGAGCGTAGCGGCGGACAGGACGGTCGTAGGCTCACGCGTCTGCCGATCCCAGTCGGCGTAGCGGCGCTCCTTCGGCAGCCACAGCCAGCGGTCGATGGCCCGGGCCCGCGCCTTCGCCAATCCCTCGAAGCGAGTCGCGCAGGCCGCGTCGCCAACTGCGGCGCAACCGTCGGCAATGCGGCGTTCCAACGCCCAGAGCAGGCTGTTGAGGTCTACCGGCACGATGTCGGTGGTACGGATCGTGGCGAGACGCTGCGGATCGGCGAGCCAGCGCGAGGAGAAGTCCCATCCGCTCTCCGCGCCCGCCCGCAGGTGGCGGTAGATATCGGAGGCGGGACGGTTGCTCTCCCGGGCGGTTGCCACATCCTCCGCCCAGCTTTCGTCGCGCGGCCCTTCCCGGTCGTCCCAATAGCGGTTCAGCAACGCGCCGTCGGGCATGCGCACCACACGCGCAGCTGCGCCGTTACGCAGGACTCCGTCCGCCCCGCGCATCCAGAAATCATGCTCGGCGCGAAGCGCGGCCAGGTGCCCCGCCGCCGGCGTGCCGAGATCGACCATCAGGGCGAGGAAGGGTGGCTGCGACCGCCCGAGATAATAGCTGCGCGTGCCATTGGGGACGAAGCCGTAGCGCGCGACGAGGCTCTCGAAATCGGCCAGCATCGAATCGATCAGATCCTGCCGACCGTCGGCCTTCAGGCCCAGCATCGTGAAATAGCTATCCCAATAGTAAATCTCGCGGAAGCGACCGCCCGGCACCACATAGGGCGCGGGGAGCGGCAGCGCGGATGAGCCAGGCTCCGCCTCCAGCGCGGGGCGGGTCAGCTGAGGCCACAGCGCCGCGATATGCGCCCTGAGCGGCAGGGCAGGCGCAGCGTCCGGCAGGGTGAACCAGCGCGCCACGAATGCGCGCAGCGCCTCCCTGCCGCTCGGCCGTTCCACCGCATAGGCGCGCAGGATGTCGGCGGGCGGCGCCTTGGCCACGGCGTCGACGAAGGTCTTGCCATCGGGAAAGACGCGTTCTCCCTGCACCGCTTCGAACAGCGGGCCGTACATATGCTGCGGGCTTTGCGGCGCGGCCTGGGCCGAGCAGAACAGGGCGAGCAGCGGGAGCAGGAAGGGACGAGCAGGCCAGCGCATGGCCGGGCAATGCATGACGGCACCGAAACGTTCCCATCGTGCTTCGCGCTGGCGCGCCGGTACGAGTCTGGCTAGAGCGGGCAGCATGAACGATACAGTCTCCTTCGGATATCGCGACGTCGATGCTTCGGAAAAGCAGGGGATGGTCCGCGCCGTCTTCTCCAACGTGGCGGCGAAATATGACCTGATGAACGACGCCATGTCGGGCGGCGCGCACCGCCTGTGGAAGGACCAGTTCGTCGCGCGGGTGAAGCCGCGCAAGGGCGAGGATATTCTCGACATGGCCGGCGGCACCGGGGACATCGCCTTTCGGATGCACCGGCATGGCGCGGCGGTCACCGTGTCCGATATCAATCCGGAAATGCTTGCGGTGGGCATCGAGCGCGCGAAGAAAAAGGGCCTCGACGGCCTGATCTGGTCGGAACAGAATGCTGAGGAGCTCACTTTCGCCGACCGCAGCTTCGACGCCTATACGATCGCCTTCGGCATCCGCAACGTCACCCATATCGACCGGGCGCTGCGCGAGGCGCATCGCGTGCTGCGGTTCGGCGGGCGCTTCTTCTGCCTGGAATTCTCGACGACCACCTGGCCCGGCTTCTCGGACGTCTACGACGCCTATTCGCACCGGCTGGTGCCCAAACTCGGCAAGCTCTTCGCCCATGACGAGGACAGCTATCGCTATCTGATCGAATCGATCCGCCGCTTCCCGCCGATGCCGAAGTTCGAAGGCATGATCCGCGAAGCCGGATTCGTGCAGACGAAGGTCGAGCCGATCCTGGGCGGACTGGTGGCGATCCATAGCGGGTGGAAGGTCTGATGGGTAAGGGGCTGGAGTAGGATGCCCTCCCACGTCACCCACATCTTCCGGTTGCTGAAATGGGGCCGGACACTGGCGCGCCATGGCGCCCTGCGCGGGATCGAGCGTGACCCGCTGACGCCGGCGCCGGTGCGGCGGCTGGTGCGGGTCGCCCGCTTCGGCGCCCGCGTTCCGGCGCAACCGCGCTATGCTGACGCATTCCAGGCGATCGGCCCTGCGGCGATCAAGCTGGGCCAGACGCTGGCGACGCGCCCAGATCTGGTGGGAGAGGAAGCGGCCGCCGACCTGCTGCGGCTGCAGGACGCCCTGCCCCCCGTGCCGTTTCCCGTCATCCGCGCCCAGATCGAGTCGAGTTTCGGCCGGCCGATCGAGGCACTCTACAGCCGCTTCGATGAGGAGCCCGTGGGCGCCGCCTCGATCGCGCAGGTCCATCGCGCCGTCACAACCGACGGCCGCGACGTGGCGGTCAAGGTGATCCGGCCCGGCGTCATCGACCAGTTCAACCGCGATATCCAGACCTATGAATGGGCGGCGGCCCATATCGAGCAGCTGGGTGGCGAGGTCGCACGCCTGCGCCCGCGCCTCGTCATCGCCAATATGAAGCGCTGGACCGCGCGCGAGCTGGACCTGCGGCGCGAGGCGGCCTCCGCCTCCGAACTGGCGGAGGCGATGCAGGCCATGCCCGGCTATCGCATCCCCGCGATCGACTGGGACCGCACGACCGGCAAGGTCATGACGATGGAGTGGATCGACGGCATCAAGATCGCCGATCGCGCCGCGCTGGTCGCCGCCGGGCACGACGTGAAGGACATCGCCGCACGGCTGGTGAACGCCTTCCTGCGGCAGGCCATCGCCGAGGGATTCTTCCACGCCGACATGCACCAGGGCAATCTGTTCGTGACAGCGAATGGCGACATCGTCGCGATCGACTTCGGTATCATGGGGCGCATCGACCGCCGCGCGCGCATGTGGCTGGCGGAAATCCTCTATGGCCTCATCACCGGCAACTACCGCCGGGTGGCGGAGATTCATTTCGAAGCCCAATATGTGCCCGCCCATCACAATGTCGCCGAATTCGCGACCGCGCTGCGCGCGGTGGGCGAGCCGATGCGCGGCAAGCCGGTGCGCGAGCTGTCGGTGGGCGGGATGCTCGACGGGCTGTTCGCGATCACCCGCGACTTCGACATGCAGACCCAGCCGCATTTGCTGCTGCTCCAGAAGACGATGGTGATGGTGGAGGGCGTGGCCACCGCGCTCGATCCCGACATCAACCTGTGGGAAACGAGCGGCCCCTATGTGAAGGAATGGCTGCGCACCGAGCTGGGGCCGGAGGCGAAGGCCGCCGATACGCTGATCGAGAACTGGCGCACGCTCCAGCGCCTGCCCGGCCTCATCCGCCGGATCGAGGATGCCTTCCCCGAAAAGGGCGGCGCCCCGCCCCCGCCTCCACTCACCGAGGTAAGGCTGATCCGGGTCGGCGGAGGGTGGCGCTACGCGCTGGTCGCGGTACTGGCCGCGGTCGCCGGGGCGGCGGCCATGTGGCTGCTGCGCTAGCGCGTGACTTACCCTCCGGCGGGCGGCACAGGCTTATCGTCCTCGCTTCCCCCGTCCCCCTCCTCCGGCTTCTTGCCCAGCCCCTTGATGCGCCAGATCACCAGCGCCAGCGCCCCGATCACGCCAGCCAGCGCCAGCAGCCAGGCGCCCAGGCTCTTGAGCAGGCCTGTCGTGTCCTCGACATCGCCCTTGATGGTGCCGATCGTCTGGCTCCGCCGTTCCCGATCGGTCACCTGGACATCGACCGACACGGGCGGGCTCTGATCGAGCCGGATGCGGGTACGGTTGCCGCGCCCGTCCTGCGCGAAGGTCTCGATCCGCACCTGCAGGGTCTGCGCCCCCTCCCGCGTCGGCGTGACGTCCCATTCCCATTGCTCGCTGGCGCTCAGCCCCAGGTCGCGCTGCGGGTTGCCGACCGGCGCGATGGTGAAGGCGCTGCCGCTCAGCGAGGCGGTCATGTAGCGGCCGATCCGCACGGGCGCCACGCGCACGGCGGAAGCATCTCCGCCCGCCGCCGCGGCGACTTCCGATTCCTCGGCCTTGGGGCCGATGGCGAGGACGACCCTGGTGGCTTCGCCCCGCATCATGGAGCGCGGCGGATTAAAGGCGGCGACCCCCTGCTCCAGCGAGTCGCGCTGGATCTCCAGCGCGCGGCAGTCGGTCGCGCTGAGATAAGCCCGGGCCGCGCCGCACCAGATCTCCGCATCGCTGGCATTGCTCGCCGCATTGGCGGCATTGTCAGCCGACCCGGCGGCATTCTGGGAAGCATCCACGACATCGGTAGCGTTTTCAGCCACATCTTCGACCGAAGCCTCCGACGTGTTCTGCGTCTCGCCGACAGGTCGTTCGGCCGCCTGGCACCCGCATAAGGCAACCAGCATCGCCGCCATCAGAATCCGTCTGACCATCATTCCGTCCCCCGGAAAACGAAACGGGTGCGGCCACCCTATCATAGTCGCGGCGCCGCGCGACGATTGATTCATCCGGCATCCGCGGGCAAGGAGAGGCCATGACCCAGCGCGTCCTCCTCATCGTGTCCGGCGGCATCGCTGCCTACAAGGCGCTGGAACTGGTGCGGCTGCTTAGGAAGCGCGGCATCGCGGTGCGCGCCGTGCTGACCGAAAGCGCGCAGCAATTCGTTACCCCGCTCAGCTTGGGCGTGCTGACGGAAGATCATGTCTATGGCGACATGTTCGACCTCAAGGAAGAGCGCGAGATCGGCCACATCCAATTGAGCCGTCAGGCCGACCTGATCGTCGTCGCACCAGCGACCGCCAATATCCTCGCCAGGATGGCGGCGGGGATCGCCGACGACCTCGCCACCACCATTCTGCTCGCCACGGACAAGCCGGTGCTGGCGGTGCCCGCGATGAACATACGCATGTGGCACCACCGGGCGACGCAGCGAAACCTGGAGCAGTTGCGCGCCGACGGCATCCACCTGCTGGAGCCGGATGACGGCCCGATGGCCTGCGGCGAATATGGCAAGGGTCGCCTGCCCGAGCCCGAGGCGATCGCGGCCGAGATACAGCGGTTGCTCGCCCTTCCGAAGCGGCCGGACCTTCTGGCGGGACAACCGGATTTTGCCCCCGCTCCGAATGGAGGGAGAGCGCTTGCCGAGAGACATGTCCTCGTCACCGCTGGGCCGACGCACGAACCGATCGACCCCGTACGCTACATCGCCAACCGCTCCTCAGGCAAACAGGGCTTCGCCATTGCCGCCGCCGCCGCCAACGCCGGTGCGCGCGTGACGCTGGTCGCGGGTCCGGTGCACCTGCCCACGCCGCCGGGGGTGGATCGGATCGACGTGGAGACCGCGCGCGAGATGCTCGCGGCGGTCGAAGCGGCGCTGCCCGCCGACGTAGCCGTCATGGTCGCGGCCGTCGCGGACTGGCGCACGGCGGACGCGGCCGGGCAGAAGCTCAAGAAGGACGGATCGGGCGAGCCCGCACCGCTCGCGCTGGTGGAGAATCCGGATATCCTCGCCATTCTGGGCCGTCACGCGCAGCGCCCAGCCTTGGTGATCGGCTTCGCCGCCGAGACAGAGAAGATTGCGGAACATGCCCAGGCCAAGCTGACGCGCAAGGGTGCGGACTGGATCGTCGCCAATGACGTGTCGGGCGATGTCATGGGCGGCGATGCCAACGCGGTGCGGATCGTGACGGCGGACGGCATCGAAGGCTGGGAATCAATGTCCAAGGACGCCGTTGCCGCAAAGCTCATCGAAAAGGTCGCCGATGCCCTCTCCCCTCCCCTCCATTGAAATCCAGCTGAAGCGCCTGCCCCATGGTGAGGGGCTTCCCGTGCCCGCCTACGCCACCGCCCATGCCGCCGGGATGGACGTGGTGTCGGCCGAGGAGCTGGTGCTGACGCCGGGCGGGCGCCATGCGGTGGCCACCGGCTTCGCCATGGCAATCCCCGAAGGCTATGAGGTGCAGGTGCGGCCCCGCTCGGGCCTCGCGCTCAAGCACGGCATCAGCCTGCCCAACACGCCGGGTACCATCGATGCCGACTATCGGGGGGAACTGAAGATCATCCTGATCAACCTCGGCTCCGAACCCTTCGCGATCAGCCGGGGCGACCGGATCGCGCAACTGGTCGTCGCACCGGTGCAGATTGCCAGTTTCGCGGAAGTCGATATGCTCGACGACACCGTTCGCGGCGCGGGCGGGTTCGGTTCGACGGGAGTGTGATGCCATGAGCCTGATGCTGTCCCTGATGCTGGCTGCCGCCGCGGCGGCCGGCCCCACGCCCCCGATACCGCAGGACTTGAGCCAGGTGCCGGTGATCGACGGCTGGCTGGGCCGGAAGATCTCGCCGCGCTGGTCGGAAGACGTCGCCCGCTTCTACCGGCGCGGGGAATGCGGCGGCGCGGTCGACCATGAAGGATCCCGCCTGCTGGAAATCGACATGCTGTTCCTGCTGTCGGGCGACGGAAAGGTGCTGAAGATCGCGCCGGTCAACGCCCGCTGTCCCGAAGTGGAGCAGTTCGTCAGCAACCGCATCCTCGGCACGTTGCGCAACTCCTTCCCGAAGACCGGCGCGGCCGATCCCACATGGATGCGCTCGCAGGTGCGCTTCCTCTGGTCGGACGCGCCGTGACGGACGAGCAGCTCGAACGCTACGCCCGCCACATCGTCCTCAGGGAAATCGGCGGGGCCGGCCAGGCACGGCTGCTGTCCGCCGATGTTGCGGTGATCGGCGCAGGCGGGATCGGCAGCCCCGCCATTCTCTACCTCGCGGCGGCGGGCGTGGGAACGATCCGCGTCATCGACGATGACACGGTCGCGCTGTCCAACCTGCAGCGGCAGGTCGCGTTCGGCACTGGCGATATCGGTTCCTCCAAGGCGGAAACCGTCGTGCGGGCCGTAGCCCGGCTCAACCCGGATGTGAAGCTGATCCCGATCAACACCCGTATCGACGCGGATAACGCCCCGCTGATGCTGCGCGAGGCGGACGTGGTGCTGGACGGCAGCGACAGCTTCGCCACGCGCCTCTCCGTCGCGGACACGGCGCACGCGCTGCGTATCCCGCTGGTATCGGCGGCGGTCGGCGCGTTCGAGGGGCAGATCGCCACCTATCGCGGCTGGGAGGCAGACAAGCCCTGCTATCGCTGCCTTGTCGGCGCTGCGGAGGATGCGCCCGAGCGCAACTGCGCAGAAACCGGCGTGATCGGCGCCCTGACCGGAGTGATGGGCAGCCTCGCAGCGCTGGAAGTGATCCGCGCGCTGGTGCCCTTTGGCGAGGACATGGCGGGCAGGCTGCTGATTGCCGACCTCCTCTCGATGCGGTTTCGCACGCTGTCCGTGCCGAAGGATCCCGCCTGCCCCGCCTGCGCAAAGGCGCTATGCGCGACCTGAGGATCGTCCTGCTGGCGGCGGATGCGGAGCGGTTCCGGGGCGCGCTGATGCTGGCGGCGGCCCAGGCCGCGCTTGGAGGTCGGGCCAGCCTGTTCCTGCAGACCGACGCGGTGGCGCTGCTCGCGCCGGGACGATCTGTCCCGGGCGATGTCGCCCATCGCGCCGCAGGATTGCCGCCCCTTGCCGAGCTGCTCGCCGAAGCGCTCGCGCAGGGCGTGGCGGTCACCGCCTGCCAGACCGGGCTGGCGCTCAGCGGATTGCAGGCAGATGACCTCCCGGATGGCATCGTTACGGGCGGGCCGGTGGGTTTCCTCGCAGAAACGAACGATATGGCCCGGCTGGTCTTCGTCTGATCCTATTTGATAACGGGCAGATAGTGAAGCAGCGGGCGCGACGCCTCGGCCGGTGCTACCCTCACGTCTGCCGCCGGCTTCAGAGCGGGCCACGCCGATGGCAGCATGCCGATCTGGGCCGCACCCCATCCGGAGCCAGCCACCGTCAGACCGATCAGCGCGATGCGCCAGGATTTCATGCGTCGCTTCCTTCCTGGCCGGGAAATATCCTCGATACGCAATCCGGGCAAGTCGGCGATACGGAGAGGGGGCGGGAGCGACAAATGCTATCCGCCCGCCTCGATCGCGTGACGGGACAGTCGGGAGAGGCCAGCAACAGCGGAGATGCTCAACTCCCTCTTCGCCTTGGCGAATGCCGGGCGACATGATTGTCAGAAATCGCGATAGCGCTCATTCCCCACGAAGCCCATATTAGTGACGCCCGAACGACGGATGTCGGCCAGCACCTCGTCCACCATCAGGTAGCGGGCGTCGGCGGCGGGCTCGAACTGGAGTTCCGGTTCGACGGCCATGGCCTGGGTCTGGTTGAGGATGCGGCGCAAGGTCAGCCGGTCGACAGCCGTACCGTTCCAGCGGATGGTGTCTGCGGAATCGATGGTCAGCTTGTTCTTGATCGGGTCCGGCGCGTTCATGGGCAGTTTCCGCGCCTGCCCCGGCAAGTCGATGCCCACCTTGTGGGTCTGGATCGGGATGGTGATGATGAACATGATGAGGAGGACGAGCATGACGTCGATCAGCGGCGTCGTGTTCATTGCCGCCATGGGCTCTTCGCCGGCGGCGGACGGGGATGCGAGGGTTATGGCCATATGCACTTCCTCTCCTGTTTTATGATATAACAGTACACATTCCCTGACCGAAGGCAAGCCCGGCTGAGCACAGCGGCATGCTAAACCGACGAGGCGAGACATTCCTCCCCCGCCCAGCGCGCCAGCAGCTCGCCGGCACGCTGCAGCCCCGCTTCCTCTCCCCGGTCGGCCGCCAGGGCGGCACAGAGATCGGCAAAGGCCCGCCCATCGGCCAGCGATGACAGGAGCGTGGCCTCGTCCGCGTCCAGCCGGCGAAAACAGGATGTGAACCCCTGCCGCCACAGGAGCAGAGCCTCCTCCTCGGGCAGAAGCGCCGCTGCGGGCGGTTCCTCCCCCGCGTTGAGGGCGGTCCAGATGGCGGCTGCATTGGTCGATAGAGCGATCGTTAACGCACCAGGGACGAGGCGCAGCGTGGCTCGCTCCCAATCGACCTCGGACAGCATGTCCAGGGTCAACGGCCAGGCATCCGTAGCCACGAATATCTCGGACAGCAGCCACTCGAGCTGAGCGAGTTCGGCAATTTCCGGGTCGCGCGGATAAAGGGCCGCCAAAGTCGCCGGAAAACCGCCCGGATAATGGTCGAGCGACCAGCTCGACGGGGGCACCGCGTCGATATGGTGGGCGGCGGCACTCTCGAATGCCGCCTCTCCCAGCCAGGCGAGCGTCTGCGGGAAGGCATCGACCAGGCAGGCCATCAGCTGCGCGCGGTAATTGTTCTGATAGACTGCAAGCCCTGCGGACCTGTCCGACCCCAGCCGCGCGGCGGCCGCCTCGTCGCTCTGTTCGAGCCAATGGCGGAAATCCGCCTGCAGCGCCGCGAGGCTCATGCTGCGACCACCTGCCGGCCATGAGCGCGGGCGATATCGAGTTCGGCGATCAGCTCTTCCAGCGGCGGGATATTGTCGTCGCGCTCGATCATGACGGCAACGGGCCCCAGCCGCGCCATCGCTTCGCCATAGAGGCGCCAGACCGGATCCGGCACGGGCTGGTCGTGCGTGTCGATCAGCAGGTGGGCGCCCTGGCTATGACCGGCGAGATGAATCTGGCGCACGCGGTCGAGCGGCAGACCGGCCAGATAGGCGCGCGGATCGAAGCCGTGATTGTGCCCGCTCACATGGATATTGTTGATGTCGAGCAGCAGGTCGCAGCCGGTGCGGCGCGTCATTTCGGCGAGAAAGGCCCACTCGCTCATTTCTGAACCGACGAAGCTCAGATAGCTTGAAGGATTTTCGAACAGCATCGTGCGGCCGAGCGCGTCCTGTGCCTGGTCGATATTGGCGCACACCACCGCCAACGCTTCTTCCGTCAGCGGCAGCGGAAGCAAGTCATGCGCATTGAAACCGCCGGTCCTGGTCCAGCAAAGGTGATCCGATACGAACAGCGGATCGACCTCGTCGGCCAGCGCCCTCAGTCGTGCCAGATAGCCGCGGTCCAGCCCTTCGGCGGAACCGATCGACAGCGACACACCATGGAGCGCCACCGGATAGTTCGCGAGCACGCGGCGCAGGATGTCGCGCGGCCGCCCGCCCGGCACCATGAAGTTCTCGGATATGACCTCGACGAAGTCCACATCGGCCGATCCGTCCAGGAAAGCGGCATAATGCGGCTTGCGAAGGCCGAGGCCAAAGCCGGAAAAGCGTGGGTCGATCATGGCGAACTCCGAAATGCACGAAAAACAAAGCCGCCCCCTTGGGGAGGCGGCTCCTGTTCTGCCTTATTTCGGTTCGGTCAGGCTGCCGCCGGCAGCGCTGCACTGGGCCTGTGTCAGAGCCTTGAAGCCTTCGCCCTTGCAGCTGTTCTGGCCTTTGCACTCGTTATGCGCGGTCTTGCAGTCGGACTCACCCTTGCAGCTGTTGACGCCATAGCAGTGGACGGTCTTGGCCTCGGCCTTCTTGGCATAGGCCGGTGCGGACGAAACGGCGAGCCCGGCGGCGATGAGCGCGGCGGTGGCGGCGAAGCTGGCGCCGACGGTGGACTTGATCATGGAAAGCCTCCTTGAAGGGATGATGCCCCGGATGGGACATCGCTTCTTCGGTCCACGACAGACGATGGTTACACGCCCCTTACCAGCGCAGCAGCCGAGGACCGATCAGCGCGCCCAGCAGCGCCGCGAGCGCGATGCCCAGCGTGTACCAGGTCAGCACGAAGATCGCGGTGACTTCCGGGCAGTGCAGGCAATAGAGCGTCGCAGACCATGCCCCGGCGGTGAGGCCTGCCGTTGCTCCTGCCGCCCGCAATCGGGTCGGGGCGAGCCTGCGGAACGACCAGAGCAGCCCGCCGAAGATCGGCAGCGACAGGAGGAACACGATCGACGAGCACACATCCCAGCTATGCCCGAGCCACATCGGCAGCCACTGCGCCACTGGCGCACGCGCCAGTTCGACGCCGCAGATCGCCGCCAGTCCGATCACCGGGACTGCCATGACCCACAGCCAGTGCATCGGCCGCGCATCGGGACGCGAGAGCTGCACCGTGGCAGCGATCGCGCAAAGCGAAAGCGAGCCCGTATAGGCCCATTTCATCCAGAAGGAGAAGCCGTGCATGGCGAGTGACAGATCGGGGCGGAAACCCAGGCCCGATGCGATCATTGCGACGGTGACGATGCTGCCGAACAGCAAACCTATCAGAAGGCGCCAACGCACGGCATGGCGCGGGACGGGCGGAACGGACTGGCTGAGCCTGTCGATGAGCTGGTCTGTATTCATCTGAAGTCGTTTCTGATCCGTTGGGCGAGCGCCTTGAGGCCACGGTGCACCGACACCTTGACGTCGGACTCGCCGATATTGTCCCGCACCGCCGCTTCCGCGACGCTCAGGCCCTCGATGCGGGTGGCGCGAATGGCGCGCGCCTGCTTGGCCGGCAGCGTGTCGAGCAGCCGTTCGACGTCCAGAAACGCGCCGGTCGCATCCTCGAACCCTTCGGCAACCAGAATCTCGTCCAGCCCCTCGATCGGGCACAGCCGGCCACTGCGGCGGAACTGGTCGATCATCTTGTATCGGGCGATGGCGTAGAGCCAGCCCGTGAAGGGACGCTCCCGGTCATAGGTGGCCCGGCGTTCATGCACGGCAATCAGCGTCTCCTGCACCAGATCCTCGATCGCATCGTCCTGGGCGCGCATGCGTCGGCGATAGAAGGCGCGCAGCAACGGCACGAGCGCGCGCAGCAGCGCGGCGTGGTCGGCGGCATGACCGCCCAGCCCGCCGATCATCCATGATCTCAACTGGTCTTCGCTTGCCCGCATGCGTACTCCTGCATGCCATTCGCTGCTCGGGGCGAAAGGTTACACGCACCGGCCGAAAAAAATCCTGCGCTGTTTCGTAACCGCTGACGGAGTTTTTCCGAAATGGTCGGCAGCCGCGGTTCATGCCGCTGGCGATGCAATCCCTGTATCACGGAGAAGAGACATGAAGCTTTCCCACGCGGCCTTTGCCGCCACCGTCGCGCTCGGCCTGGCCGCCGGCGCCGCCCAGGCACAGGAAAAGCCCAAGATGGAGAAATGCTACGGCGTTGCGCGCGCCGGGCAGAACGACTGCAAGGCCGGCGCCGGGACCAGCTGCGCGGGCACGTCCAAGGTCGACTATCAGGGCAACGCCTGGAAGCTGGTCAAGGCCGGCACCTGCACCAGCATCAAGACCCCCAAGGGCAACGGCTCGCTGACCGAGAAGAGCTGATGCCCTGCCGACCCGGGCGGCCGCCCCCGCCGCCCGGGTCGTTCCATCTCATTCCCACCCTAGAGGAGCCGACCATGCCCTCCCTTCCGGCCCTTTACGATCGAACCTGCGGCATCGCCGCGCGCCTGCTGCCCTGCGATCTCCTGCTGTTCGTCCAGCGCCTCGGCATCGCATCCGTCTTCTTCCTGTCGGGAAGGACGAAGGTGGAAGGCTGGTTCACCCTCACGCCCAGTACGTTCGAGCTGTTCGGCAGCGAATATGCGCTCCCCTTGATTCCCCCGGTACCCGCCGCCTATGCCGCGACCATTTCGGAACATCTCTTCCCCATCCTGCTGGTGCTGGGCCTCGCCACCCGCTTCTCGGCGCTGGCGCTGCTCGGCATGACTACGGTCATAGAGATTTTCGTCTACCCCGATGCATGGCCCACCCACCTCTCCTGGGCAGGACTGCTCCTGCCCCTCATCGCCTTAGGCGGCGGAAAATGGTCGCTCGACCGGCTCCTGCGTCCGTGAGCCCAAGGCAGCGTGACCGGACCGCCCCTATTTGCATGTCACATAGACCGGATTGCCGATCAGCAGCAGCCGGCCCTCGGACGAGCCCACATTGACACTGATCCAGCCGCAGGCAGTGCCGCGCGGCAGAGCGAACTCCGCCTCCCCGCTGCCCAGCTCGCGGCGCTCGCGCTCTTCGCCCCGCACGATCAGGCGCAGCGTGCCGGCGGTCACACCCTGAACCCTCGCCTGCACGCGCACCACGCCGGCCGCGCGCAGGCTCTCGCCCATGGCGGCGGTCGCCTTGTCCGAGGAAGCGGTCACCTCCAACAGCCGGTCACGCGTCCCTTCCACGTCAATGAAGACATTTCCGGCGCGGATGCCGTCCACGATCCCCGCCTGCGACAGCTCGCGGGCATGGACCACGGTCGTAGGGCGCCCGATCGGCGCCTTGTCGGGGCCAGCCGTCGCGTCGTGATTGTCGCTGCCGCCGATCCCGGCGAGCCGCTTGCCCTCATTGAGCCGCGCATACCAGTAGCCCAGGCCCGACAGCGGCCCTTCGGCATTGAAACCGTTCACCACCTCGATCGCGCTCACCTTGCTCCAGTCGGTGTCGGGCCAGGTCCAGCCGCACCCCATGCATATCTCGCCCGAAGGGTGAGACGGATGGTTGATCGACAGGATCGCGCCCGCCTTCTGGACCGCAGCCTCCACCGCGCCGATGGTCGGGACGCCTGGCGTGCCGACGCGGAAATCGACCCAGCGCGCCGGCCCGAAGATATTGGCATGGCCGTGGAAGGTCGTGATCTCCGTCCCCGGGATCAGCAGCATCCGATCGAAGGCGGGCTGCAGTTCGCGCAGTCCCCCGAAATGGGACACCGTGTTGTGGTCGGTCACCGCGATGAAGTCGAGCCCGCGCCCGGCCGCCGCCTCCACCGTGCGGTAGAGCGGGCAAGGCACGCGCTTGCCGCTCTGGCTGGCGCAGCCGCCGTCCGAATGCGCGTCGTGCATGTGCAGGTCGCCGCGATACCATCCCGGTGCGGCCTTGACCGGCGGATCGGCGATCGCGGCGGTGGCGTTCCGCGCCTCGCCCCTGTCGAAGAAGATGTCGAGCCGGTACGCACTGCGGCTGTCCGGCCGGGCATTGGGTACGCCGAACTGCACATGCCATCGACCCGCTGGCAGCGCACCGGGCAGATAGCCGGGCGAGGCGTCGCTTTCGCTCAGCGTGAAGCGGTCGCGTGTCCCGCCGCTCCAGCCGCGGAAGCGCTGCGGGTCGAACACGCCCAGGTCGATGACCGTCTTGTTCTGCCTGTCATAGGTCAGCCGCACGGTGATCCGTTCGACGCCCTCGGGGACGTCGAACGGGATCGCCTTGTAGCTCTGGTTATCCGCCCCGACGATTTCGCCGCTGACGGTCCGGTCGGGCTCCTCCGCAAGGGCGGGAACGGAAAGACAGGCCGCGACCACCGCGGCTAGGAGCCCGATCCGGCGCATCAGAAGGCGAAGTCCACGGCGAAGCGGAGGTTGCGACCCAGGATCGGCCGGCCGATGAACAGCTGATCGTTCGCCTGCCCGCTGGTCAGCTCGCCCGCGCGCGGATTGCCTTCGGTCAGGCCAATCGCGTTGGTGAGGTTGTCGCCATAGGCCCAGAGCGTGATTCGGTCCGTCAGGTTGAAGCGCGCGCTGGCGTTCAGCACCGTGTAGGACGGCAGCTTCTGCGTGTTAGCCGCGTCGGCATAGCGCTTGCTGTAATATTCGACGTCCATCTGCGCCCGGAAGCGGCCGTCCAGCAGGGTCACCGCCGGGGTGGCGCGCAAGGCGAGCTTGGGCACGCGCAGCAACTGGTTGCCCGAATAGTCACGCGGCACCAGCGTGCCGCCGCTATTCTCGTTATAGCGCAGGTTGCGGAAGGTCGGATCCTGGACCGTCGCCTGCAGGGTGAAGTCGAACCAGGGGGCCGGCCGCACCGTGCCTTCAAACTCGACGCCATAGGCCCGCGTGTCGGTATAGACCGTCTGCTGGATCACGCCAGTCGCGGGCGGCGGCGCGAACACGAAATTGCCGATCGAATAGGCATCGAAGTCGGTGAGGAAGGCAGTCGCATAGAGCGTCACCACCGGCGAGGCATATTTCAGGCCTGCTTCCCACATCTCGATGCCCTGGGTGCGGGGCACGGCCGTGGCGCTGGTGATGAAGCTGCCCACGCTCGGCAGGCGGAAGGCGGAGGTATAGCGGGCGAAGGCGCCCGCATTGGGCATGAACTGCCAGTCGGCGCCCAGTGTCCAGCCCAGCTTGTCGAAGCTGCGGTCGAAGGGCGTGAACACGCCGTTGCCGGTCAGCACCTGATCGTCCGCCAGGGTGGTGGCATCACCCAGATTGACGGTCCTGGACCCCTCCTGCGATCCTTCGGTCTTCACCTTCTCCCAGCGGACACCGCCGTCGATGCGGAACTGGTCGGTGATCTGCCATTCGTCGGAGGCATAGAGGGCGAACGTGTCCTGCGTGCCCGACCCATTGGCGAATTCGGAGCCGTAGCGGATCACGCCGTTCTGCGTCAGGGCGCCGACCACCTTGCCGCTGGCATCCACCGCGAACAGGTCCAGCAGGCGCGAATTGCCCGACACGTCCTGCAGGGTGGAGGCGGAATAGCGGCCGAAGCTTTCCTTGATATGGGCGTAGTAGAAGCCCAGCGCGAAGTCGTGGCGTCCGGCCAGGTCGAACTGATGGGCGAGGCGCAGGTCGTCCAGGAACTCGCTTTCGTCGACCGTCACCGGGCGCGCCTGGTTGATGAAGACGTCGCCATTGCCGTTCTGGTTCGCGACGTCGAAGGCCTCGCCGGTGTCAACGTAGCGAAGCTGCACCGCCGTCGCGCCGGGGAAGGCGGCGAGCAGCGACGCACGGTTGCTGCTCAGGAACGAGGCCGCGGTGCTGACCGACGAGGGATAGACGCCGTTGCGCACCGTGTTCGAGTCGCGGTAGCGCGCCTTGTTGCTCAGCTTCCAGCCCTCGGCGAACTCCCAGTCGGCCATGGCGGAATATTGGTTGAGCCGGATGCGCGTGCCGTCCGTATTGTTGAAGCGCAGCGGGCCGTTGGCGCTGCGCAGCGTCATGAAGGCGGTGGAGCGGCTGGCGGTGGTGTCGTAATGCGGGTCGAAGCCCGGCAGGCCGACGATGTCGCCATCGCTGTCCTTGGTCAGCGGGATGCCGGTGTAGAAGATCGCATTGTCGGCCAGTCGCTTGTAGCTGAAACTGATGCTGCCCTTGTCGAAGGTCTTGGCGATGTCGGCGCGGATTTGCCCGCCTTTGTTGCCTGTATAGCCCGGATCGCGCACGCCCTGCTCGTTGCGATAGAAGCCGCCGATGCCCAGCGTCCAGCCGTCGGCGATCGGCGTGCCGACCCACCCGTCGAAGCGGTAGAGATCGGCGGTCGGACCATAGAGGATGCGGCCGTTGCCGGTCAGCGCGTCGCCCGCCTTGCGGGTGATATAGTTGACGACGCCGCCCGGCGCGTTGGAATAGAAGATCGACGACGGACCGCCGCGCACCACTTCGATATGGTCGATCGACTCGTCGAGGCGGAAGGCCTGGTCCGCGTTAAGATAGCCCAGCGCCGGGTCATGCTGGACCGGAAGGCCATCCTCCAGCAGGTTGATCGATCCGAAGCCGTCGACCGGGATGCCGCGCGCGCGGACGTTGCCGCTGCCCTCGCCGCCTGACGCCTCCACCCAGAAGCCGGGCACCGATTTCAGCGTCTCGGTGACGCTGGATGGCGCGCGCGATCGGATGACGTCGTTCGACAGGGTCGTCACCGCATAGCTGGTGTCCACTTTCCTGCGATCGCCCGCGCCGGCGCGGCCGGTGACGATGATGTCGCTGGCCTCCGGCTCTGCTGCAGGCGCGGCCATGTCCTGCGCCATGGCAGGCAGGCTGGTCGAACCGAGAAGCGCGGTGACGCCGGCACCGACGAGCGCCTTGCGGATGGTCATGAGAAATCCCCTTTGCGTTGCAGCATATTTTGCTGCGGCGCGCTCTAGGGAGGCTGCATTGCATTATGGTGGCGCAGCGATGACAGTCGCGTGACCAGCGAATAAGGATCGCTAGGCCGTTCCAAATATCTGATAATATTGAAACTTGGCCCACCGGATAGCACCTGCCGCTCATGGCGGGGCCGGCCGCCCTTTCCCCCGCCCCGATCCCGCGCTAAAGCCGGTCCATGATCCTCGTCATCGACAATTACGACAGCTTCACCTGGAACCTGGTCCATTACCTCATGGAGCTGGGCGCACAGGTGGAAGTGGTGCGCAACGACGCCATCTCGGCGGGACAGGCCCTGTCGACCGGGGCCAAGGCCTTCCTGCTCTCGCCCGGCCCGTGTACCCCCAATGAGGCGGGCGTCAGCCTGGACCTGGTCGCCGCCTGCGCGGACGCCGGCGCACCGCTGCTCGGCGTATGCCTCGGCCACCAGGCGATCGGCCAGCATTTCGGTGGAAAGGTTGTCCGTGGCGGCCTGATGCATGGCAAGACATCGCCGGTCGCGCATGACGGCACGGGGCTGTTTAAGGGGCTGCCCTCGCCCTTCATCGCCACCCGCTATCATTCGCTGATCGTGGAGGACATTCCGGCCGACCTGATCGTGAACGCGACCAGCGAGGACGGGTCGGTGATGGCCTTCCGCCATGCCAGGCTGCCGATCCATTCGGTCCAGTTCCACCCGGAAAGCATCGCCACCGAACATGGTCACGCCATGCTGGCGAACTTCCTGCGCATCGCCGGCCTCCCGGTGCGGGAACGGGAGACGGCGTGATCGATGCGGTATGATGCGATCCTCCCTTCGGTCGTCAAAGGGTTCGGTTCGTTGATCGCATCGCTGATACTGGTCGGCACACTGTTCATGCCGGCCGCGTCCCTGGCTGCCCCTCCTCCCGTGGAGGGCACCCTCTCGGTCGAAGCGAGCCGTGCCGGCGGCGGTCAGGACGCCTCGTCCGACCAGTTCCGCGACGCCGCAGCCAGCGCCTTGTCGGCAAAAGGGTTCACCCTTCTGGATGGTGCAGATCACGCAGCCTATCGGATGGAGCTCCTATTCAGCGTCTCGGAGGTCGGGACCGGCAGCGCGCGCGCGACGGCCGGCAGTGCGAACGCCACGTCCGGCGGGGTCGCCGGCGCCGTCGGGTCAGTGGTCAAAGTCCCCTTGCCCTCCCGCAAGACCCATGCCGTCGCACTCGAGAAGACGCAGCTGGAAATGAGGTTGCGGAAACGAGGCGAGGAAGAGGTGATCTGGCGCGGGACCGCCGTGACGGTCCGCCCGGCCGACACGCAGGGCAGCACGGCAGCGGATCTGTGCAACGCCCTAATCCGGGCATATCCCTTCCAATCGGACGACGTCATAGGCGTACCATAGAAACGGCCTCCGTCGAAACGGCCGGCGCTTTCCATTCCCAACCCTCGACTCAGGCCCCGTCCCGGGACTAAGGCAGCGCCGATGACCCGCCTGCCAGACCCTTCCCAGCCGCTGTCCCCGGACGAGGCCGCCCGCGCCTTCGACCTGCTGTTCGACGCCGACCTGGCCGAGGCCGACATTGCCGCCTTCCTCGTCGCGATGGCGCAGCGCGGGGAAAGCGCGATCGAGATCGCCGCCGCCGCCCGCGCCATGCGGGCGCGGATGATCCCCGTCGTTGCGCCGAAGGGCGCCATCGACGTCTGCGGCACAGGCGGCGACGGCCACCATACACTCAACGTCTCGACCGCCGTCAGCCTGGTGGTCGCCGCGGCCGGCGTCCCCGTCGCCAAGCACGGCAACCGCGCCGCATCATCCAAGGCGGGCGCAGCCGACACGCTCGAAGCGCTGGGGCTCGACCTCGACCGCGCGGCGGAGACAGCGGAGGAAACGCTCGCGGACCTCGGCATCTGCTTCCTCTTTGCGCAGAAGCATCATCCGGCGCTCAGGCGCCTCGGCCCGATCCGCAAAGCGATCGGCCAGCGGACCATCTTCAACCTGATGGGGCCGCTCGCCAATCCCGCCCATGTCCGTCACCAGCTCGTCGGCATTGCCCGGCCAGCCTATGTCCCAATCTATGCGGAAGCGATCGCCGACCTGGGCGTGGACCGGGCGATGATCGTCTCGGGCGACGAGGGACTTGACGAACTGTCCCTGGCGGGCGGCAACGACGTGGCGGAGGTGCACGGTCACGGCCTGGTCGCCATGCGCCGCCTGACCGCCGCTGAACTGGGCCTTGCCACCCATCCGGTCGACGCGATCCGCGGCGGTGACCCCGCGCATAATGCCGCCGCCCTGCGCGCACTGCTGCAGGGCGAGCCGGGACCCTATCGCGACGCCGTGTTGCTGAACGCCGCCGCCGCGCTCGTCGTGGCTGACGCCGCACCCGATCTCCCCCACGGCGTCGAGCAGGCGGCGGAAACCATCGACGCCGGCCTTGCCAACGCGCTGCTCAATTGCTGGATTGCCTACAGATGACCAACAAGCTGATCGAGATCTGCGACACCAAACGCGAGGAAGTCGCCCGCCGCCGGGCCGCCACGACCGTCGCCACCCTGCACGCCCGCGCCGCCGAGCGGACGCCCCCGCGCGGGTTCCGCCGGGCGCTGGACAATGCCGCCCGCACCGGCTTCGGCCTGATCGCGGAGGTCAAGAAGGCGAGCCCATCCAAGGGCCTGATCCGCGCGGACTTCGATCCGCCGGCCCATGCCGCCGCTTATGCCGCCGCCGGCGCCGCCTGCCTGTCCGTGCTGACCGACGAACCCTATTTCCAGGGGCATGACGATTATCTGGTGGCGGCAAGAGCGGCCTGCACGCTGCCGGTGCTGCGCAAGGATTTCATGGTCGATCCCTGGCAGGTGCTGGAAAGCCGGTCGCTCGGCGCCGACGCGATCCTGATCATCGTCGCCGCGCTGGACGACGGGCAGATGGCGGAAATCGAGGACGCGGCCCTGGGCCTCGGCATGGATGCGCTGGTCGAAGTGCATGACGAGGCCGAATTGGAGCGCGCCCTGAAGCTCCGGTCGCGTCTCATCGGCGTCAACAACCGCGACCTGCGCGACTTCACGGTCGATTTCGCCCGGACCTATGAACTGGTCGGCCGCGCGCCGGAGGGCTGCACCTTCGTCGCAGAAAGCGGCCTCGGCAGCCATGCGGACCTTCTCGCCATGGCGGACCATGGAGTACGCTGCTTCCTGGTCGGCGAATCCCTGATGCGCCAGCCGGATGTCGAGGCAGCCACCCGGGCATTGCTGGTCGGCGCATGAGCGGCCTCACCCATCTGGACGAGGATGGCGCCGCGCGGATGGTCGACGTCTCGGCGAAGGCGGTGACGGCGCGAGAGGCGGTCGCCACCGGTCACATCACCATGTCCGGGCAGGCGGCACAGGCAATCGCGCAGGGTCTGGTCAAGAAGGGCGACGTGCTGGCCGTGGCGCGCGTGGCCGGCATCATGGCGGCCAAGCGCACCGCCGATCTCATCCCGCTCTGCCACCCGATCGCGCTCAGCGCCGTAACGGTCGACTTCGATCTGGCCGACGACGGCGTGACCGTCACCGCCACCGCCCGCACCGCAGGACAGACCGG
This sequence comes from Sphingobium ummariense RL-3, assembly GCF_000447205.1. Taxonomy (GTDB): domain Bacteria; phylum Pseudomonadota; class Alphaproteobacteria; order Sphingomonadales; family Sphingomonadaceae; genus Sphingobium; species Sphingobium ummariense. Next base: position 35,323 of record NZ_AUWY01000019.1, read on the forward strand.
CGTGGAGATGGAAGCGCTCACCGCCGCCTCCGTCGCGCTGCTGACCGTCTATGACATGGCCAAGGCGCTGGACAAGGCGATGGTGATCGGCGGCGTGCGCCTGCTCGCCAAGACCGGCGGCAAGTCCGGCGACTGGCGCGTCCCGTGAACTTGCTGCCCGTCGCGGAGGCGCAGGCACGGCTGCTCGCGATTGCAGCGCCCATGCCGGCCCAGGACATCCCGGTGGCGCAGGCGGCGGGCCGCTGGCTGGCGCGTGACGTCGTGGCGCTGCGCGACCAGCCCTGGGCGGACCTTTCCGCCATGGACGGTTATGCGGTGCGCGCCGCCGAATGGCCCGGCCCCTGGCGCGTGACCGCCGCCAGCGCGGCCGGAGGAACGCCGCCGCCGCCTCTTCCCCTCGGCGAGGCCTGCCGCATCTTCACCGGCGCGCCCTTGCCGCCCGGCGCCGACGCCATCCTGATCCAGGAAAATGCAGGTGTAGAAGACGACGCCCTTCGCAGCGGCGCCGATCCGCTCCAACCTGGCCGCCATGTCCGGCCGGCCGCGTCGGACTTTCGTCAGGGCCAGCGCCTGCTGGCCGCTGGCACCCGTCTCGGTGCGGCGCAGCTCTCGCTCGCGGTCCTCGGCGGGCATGGCACCCTGCCTGTCGGCGGCCGCCCGAAAGTGGCGGTCCTCTCGACCGGCGACGAACTCGTCCCCCCCGGCGCGCCCGTTCCGCCGGGCAGCCTTCCATCCTCCAACGCGCCGATGCTCGCCGCCCTGCTGGCGGCGCTGCCTTGCGAAGTAATAGACCTGGGCATCGTGCGGGATAACCTTGGTGCGATGACCGACGCCTTCCGGCGCGCAAGCGAGGCCGACATCATCGTCTCTACCGGCGGCGCGTCGGTCGGCGACCACGACCTCGTTCGCCCGGCCTTCGCCGCCGCGGGCGGATCGCTCGACTTCTGGAAGATCCGCATGCGCCCGGGCAAGCCGCTGATGGCGGGGACGCTCGGTTCCACGACCTTCCTCGGCCTGCCCGGCAATCCGGTCTCGGCCTTCGTGACGGGCATCCTCTTCCTTCTGCCGCTGGTCCGCCACATGGCCGGATCGGCCTCGCCCCTGCCCGCCGTCCGCCAAGCCACGCTGGCATCGCCGCTTCCCGCCACCGGCGAGCGTGACGATTATCTGCGCGCCTATCACAGCGACGCCGGCGTGGTCTCGGTCACCGCGCAGGACAGTGCTGCGACAGCGGCGATGGCGATGGCCGACTGCCTGATCCTGCGGCCCGCAGGCTCACCTGTCGCCGTGGCTGGCGATCCTGTGACCATCCTTCCTATCCCATGAAAAAAGGGGCCGCGACGCGGCCCCTTCTCTCGCTTCCAGTTTCAGGAAATCAGCGCTGCTGCTTGCCCGGCGCCTGGTCCTGACGGCGCTCGTCGCCCATCTGACCCTGCTTGTTCTCCTGCTGCTGCTGGCGATCGCCCTGCTGGTTGCGGTCGCCCTGCTGGTCGCGGCGCTGGTCGTTGCCCTGATTGTTCTGGTTTGCCATATCACTCTCCTATTCGCCTCCATGAGGAAGGCAGGATAGAAACGAGCCGCAGCGGGCGGCGTTCCCACCGTTACGGACCTGCACCCATCGCTTGACTTGTCTTGCTCCGTTTCCTATGCGTTCTCTCTCCGTTCCAGAGAGGACCGCAGGCATGTTGACGCCCAAACAGCAGGAGCTGCTCAGCTTCATCCAGACCCGGCTTGAGGACGACGGTGTCTCGCCGTCCTTCGAGGAGATGAAGGACGCGCTCGACCTGCGATCCAAATCCGGCATCCATCGCCTGATCAACGCGCTGGAAGAACGCGGCTTCATCCGTCGCCTGCCCAACCGCGCCCGCGCGCTCGAAGTGCTGAAGCTGCCCGAGGCGATGCACAAGCCCCTCAAGGCAGCGGCGCCCGCCGCCCCCAAGCCGGCCGCGCCGATCCCGATCGCCGCCAATGACGTGATCGAAATTCCGCTGCACGGCCGGATCGCGGCCGGCGTCCCGATCGAGGCTCTGGAAGGCCAGGCGATGCTGTCCGTCCCCGCCGCCCTGCTGGGATCGGGCGACCATTATGCGCTGGAAGTGGCCGGCGATTCCATGGTGGAGGCAGGCATACTCGACGGCGACTTCGCGCTGATCCAGCGCACGGAGGTCGCGCGCGAAGGCCAGATCGTCGTCGCGCTGATCGACGATACCGAAGCGACGCTCAAATATTTCCGGCGCGAAGGACCGAAGGTCCGGCTCGATCCCGCCAACAGCGCCTATGAACCGCAGATCTATGATCCGCGTCAGGTCCGCATCCAGGGCAAGCTGGCTGGCCTGCTGCGCCGCTACAACTGACGGGGGCGGCTGGGATAGCGGCCCCGCCGTGACCGCTGCGCAGGAATCCAGGGGTGCCGATCGCCGGGGCGCAGCACGGTGCGAACCGTGCCGCTCTCCAGGTCGATCGCCAAACCGCCCGTCCGCGCCAGCAGGCGGCCGTCGGCCCTGAACCAGCGCGGGCGGCACCAGAAGGGCAGGCGCCGGTCGCTTACGACGATATCGGCCTGGGCGCAGGCCGGCTCCAGCGCGGGCCGATCGACCAGCATCGCGCTGCGGGTCGCCAGCAACTGCCAATCGCCCCGACCTGATCGCAGCCGGACAGCGCACAGATCGGTCGAACATCGCGCACCCGGCAGCGTAGCGATCGCAGCAAGGTCGCCGTCATGGCCCGCGCTCTCCGATAGCGTGTCGCGGACATAATCGCCCGCCCGGTCGCGCAGGATCGCCATGCCGCCGCCCGGCGTCCGCACCGCCACATGACGCCCATCCCCCGTCACCAGTATCTCGGGCGGCGATGCTGTCAGGATCAGCCCCATTCCGACCGTTACCGGCAACAATCCCAGCCAGCGCCAGCGCGTCCGCCAGAGCAGGCCCCACAGGCCGCCCAGCACTATCAGCGTGAAGACGCCACCCGAATGGGCCGGCGCCATGACCACCGCCATGGGACTGGCGGCCACGCCATGCGCGATCATCAGCAGCAGGTCTAGGGCATGGCCGACCAGCCACCAGAAGGGCGCGCCCAGCCCCACGATGTCGAGGAGCAGGGCGACCGCCTCCAGCGGCATCACGACAAAGGTCGTCAGCGGAATGGCCAGCAGGTTGGCGAAGGCGCCCAGCATCCCCGCCTGGTGGAAGTGGAACAGGGCGATGGGCGCGAGCACCAGTTCGACTGCAGCGCCGGTCGCCAGTGCGGCAACGCCCGCACGGACCCCCTTGCGCCACACCGCCTCGTCCCGCGCCGCCGTCGAGGACCGGAAACGCCTATGCTCGGCCAGCGCCACGATCGCGATCACGGCGGCGAAGCTCATCTGGAAACTCGGCCCCACCAGCGCCTCGGGCCAGACCAGCAGCACCACCAGCGCCCCTGCCGCCACCAGCCGCAGCGTGATCGCGTCCCGCTCCATGGCAAGCCCGCCCAGCACCAGCAGCGCCGCCACGCAGGATCGCACCGTCGGCACCTCCGCACCTGTCAGCAGGGTGTAGCCGATGCCCGCCAGCGCTCCACCCGCCGCGGCGATCAGCATCAGCGGCCAATGCAGCGCCGCCCATCTGTTGAGCGCCATCAGCTTCAGCAGCAGGAAGATTACCGCGCCGATCAGCGCCGTCACATGGAGCCCGCTGATCGACAGCAGGTGCGCCAGCCCGCTGCGCCGCATCGCCTCTGCATCCGCCTCGCTGATCGCGCCCTGGTCTCCGGTGGCAAAGGCCGCGGCGATGCCTGCACCATGTCCATCGACGCGGTGCAGGATATGATCGAACAGGCGTGCGCGCAGCGTCGGCCCCGATTTCGCCGCACGCAGCACCGTCACCGGCGCCAGCGCCCGCCCGGTCGCCCCGATCCCCAGGAAATAGGCCCGCTGCGCGAAATCATACCCTCCCGGCACGGCCGGCGGCGCGGGTGGCATCAACCGCGCGCGAAACTGCACCAGCGCACCACGCCCCAGCCCCTCCGGCACATGGCCCTCGTCCAGATTCACGCGGACACGCTTGGGCAGATCCGGCCGCCCTTCGGGCCGCACCAGCAGGCGCACCATCTTCTGCGCCGGCACCGCCTGGACCGCTTCCACTTCCGCCGCCATCTCGGCGAAAACCGGCCGTGCCAGCGGCGGCGTACCCGACCATGCAGCCTTGCCCCACACCAGCAGGCATCCCGCGGTCGCCAGCAGGCCGCAGACCAGCAGAAGCTTGCGCAGCCGCATGCCCTCCGGCACCAGGCATGCGCCGCAGGCCAGCGCCAGCATCGCGCAGCAGAAGCTGAGCCATCCGGCCGGATCAGGCAGCGCGAACCACGCCGCGATGCCCGCGCCCAGCGCGACGGGCGCCCAGAGGGCGAGTTGTTCCCGCTCCTCCTCCAACCATGCCTCCACGGCCACCGGGATCGATCGGCCCCATGCCGGGAACCGCCCCAATGGGGAGGTTTGTCGTGGCTCCAAAGCCATGCTAGGGGGCGTCGCATCCATGGTTAGGCAGGGCGAATGTCAGAGAATATTGCGGCGAGTGCAACGGGATTGAAGAAGCAGGTCGTGACCCGATTCGCGCCGTCGCCCACCGGGTTCCTTCATATCGGTGGTGCGCGCACGGCGCTATTCAACTGGCTGTTCGCCCGCCATCATGGCGGCAAGTTCCTGCTCCGCATCGAGGATACCGACCGCGCCCGATCGACCGATGCAGCCGTCGCGGCGATCTTCGACGGCCTCGAATGGCTGGGACTGCTCGGAGACGAGGAGCCGGTGTTCCAGTTCGCCCGCACGCCCCGGCACGCCGAAGTGGCGCACAAGCTGCTCGACCAGGGCCATGCCTATAAATGCTTCGCCACGCCCGAGGAGCTGGCGGAGCTGCGCGAGCAGCAGCGCGCGGCCAAGCTGCCGATGCGCTATGACGGCCGCTGGCGCGATCGCTCCCCCGAAGAGGCGCCGGAAGGCGCGCCCTATGTCATTCGCCTGAAGGCTCCGCGTGAGGGCGAGACCGTTATCGAGGACGCGGTGCAGGGCCGCGTCGTCGTCCAGAATGCGGAACTGGACGACATGATCCTGCTTCGGTCGGACGGCACGCCGACATACATGCTGGCCGTGGTCGTGGATGACAACGACATGGGCGTCACCCACGTCATCCGCGGCGACGATCATCTCAACAACGCCTTCCGGCAGCTCGGCATCATCCGCGCCATGGGATGGGATGAGCCCGTTTACGCCCATATCCCGCTGATCCACGGATCGGACGGCGCGAAGCTGTCAAAACGGCACGGGGCGCTGGGCGTTGACGCCTATCGCGACGAGATGGGAATGCTGCCGGAGGCGGTGATCAACTATCTGCTCCGCCTGGGCTGGGGCCATGGCGACGAGGAGATCATTTCCCGGGACCGCGCGGTCGAACTGTTCGACATCGGCGGCGTCGGTCGCTCGCCCTCGCGCTTCGACATCAAGAAGCTCGAAAATCTCAACGGCCATTATCTGCGGGAGGCCGACGATGCCCGGCTTGCCGCGCTGGTGGCGCCCCGCGTCGCCCAGCGACTGGGGATCGCCCTCCCCGAAGGGGGCGAAGCGCTGCTGACCCAGGCCATGCCCTCGCTCAAGCCGCGTGCCAAGACGCTGGGAGAGATCGCCGAGGGCGCCGAATTCCTGTTCAAGAGCCGTCCGCTCGATTTTGACGAGAAGGCCTCGGCTCTGCTAGACGACTCCGCGCGCGAGCTGCTGGTAAAGACAGCCGACGCTCTCTCTTCCGTCCAATCCTGGACGGTCGAAGCGATCGAAGACGTGATACGCCGCGTGGCGGAGGATGCCAGGCTTGGACTGGGCAAGGTCGCCCAGCCCTTGCGCGCGGCGCTGACCGGTCGCACGGTTTCGCCGGGCATTTTCGATGTCCTTTTCCTTCTGGGAAAGGTGGAGAGCTTGGAACGGCTGACCGATGTAGGGACGCATCAGCCAGCCGGCCATTAAGGAGAAAAACATGTCGGATAAGAATGCCATTCTGACCGTCGGGGGAGAGGCCAGGGAATATGCCATCATGGATGGCTCCGTGGGCCCGCAGGTCATCGACGTCCGCAAGCTGTACGCCAATACGGGCATGTTCACCTATGATCCCGGCTTCACGTCGACGGCGAGCTGCGAATCCGGCCTGACCTATATCGACGGCGACGAAGGCGTCCTGCTCCATCGCGGCTATCCGATCGGCCAGCTCGCCGAACAGTCCAGCTTCATGGAGGTCAGCTACCTGCTGCTGAACGGCGAACTGCCCTCAAAACAGGAACTGGCCGACTTCACCCGCACCATCACGCGCCACACCATGGTGCATGAGCAACTGACCACCTTCTACCGCGGCTTCCGCCGCGACGCGCACCCGATGGCGATCATGTGCGGCGTGGTCGGCGCGCTTTCCGCCTTCTACCACGACTCCACCGACATCAACGATCCGGCCCAGCGCACCATCGCCAGCCACCGGTTGATCGCCAAGATGCCGACGATCGCAGCCATGGCCTACAAATATTCGGTGGGTCAGCCCTTCGTCTATCCGCGCAACGATCTCAGCTACACCGCCAATTTCCTGCGCATGACCTTCTCGGTCCCGGCCGAGGAATATGAGCCCGATCCGGTCATCGTCGATGCGATGGACAAGATCTTCATCCTCCACGCCGACCATGAACAGAACGCTTCGACCTCGACCGTGCGCCTCGCCGGTTCGTCGGGCGCCAACCCCTTCGCCTGCATCGCGGCGGGCATCGCCTGTCTCTGGGGTCCGGCGCATGGCGGCGCGAACGAGGCCGCGCTCAACATGCTCCGCGAGATCGGTACCGTGGACCGCATCCCGGAATACATCGCCCGCGCGAAGAACAAGGACGATCCGTTCCGCCTGATGGGCTTCGGTCACCGCGTCTACAAGAATTACGATCCGCGCGCGACCGTGATGCAGAAGACCGCGAAAGACGTGCTGGAAAAGCTGGGCGTCAACGACCCGGTCTTCGACGTGGCGAAGGAACTGGAGCAGATCGCGCTCAACGATCCCTATTTCATCGAAAAGAAGCTCTACCCGAACGTCGACTTCTATTCGGGCGTGATCCTCTCGGCCATCGGCTTCCCGACCGAGATGTTCACCGTGCTCTTCGCCCTCGCCCGCACCGTGGGCTGGGTCGCGCAGTGGAACGAGATGATTTCCGATCCCGCGCAGAAGATCGGTCGCCCGCGCCAGCTCTACACTGGCCCCGTGCAGCGCGACTACGTCCCGGTCGCCGATCGCTGATCGGCACGACAATGGAAACAGGAAACGGCGCCGTCACCGGCGCCGTTTTCTTTTACGCCATGAACTGTCCTGAACAGCTCTTTTGGAGCCGCTATCCCCGCGCCGGCAGGGTCAGGACGAAGCGCGCGCCCTCCCCCGCGTTTCCGCCGACGCGGATGTCGCCCCCCATCGCCCGCGCCAGCCGCCGGGATATATAGAGGCCGAGACCGCTGCCGGCGGCATCGTCGCGGCCCAGCCGCTCGAACTTGTCGAAGATGCGCTCGCGGTCGCCATCGGCGACTCCGGGGCCTTGGTCGACCACAGTGACGGAGGCAAGCCTGCCCTGCATCTCCGTCGCGATTCGCACCTGGCCCCCTTCGGGGGAATAGCGCACCGCATTGCCGACCAGGTTGACCAGAATCTGGAGCACGCGGCGGAATTCGCCGGTCGCGGGGGCGCGTTCGGAGATATCCGGGGGGAAAATGCTGATATGCCCGTCGATCGCCTTGACGTTCAGCAGCCCGGCCGCCCGGCGGCCCAGGTCCGCAAGGTCGATCTCCTCCGCCGTCACCGTAAAATCGGGCCGGTCGATCGCCTGAAGGTCGGCCAGGTCGTCGACGAGCGCCATCAGATGCCGTCCAGCCGCGGCGATGTCGCTGGCATAACCGGCATAGTCCGCCCGCAGCGGTCCCTTCAACTGCGCGCTGATCGTGTCCGCATTGGCGATGATCCGGCCCAACGGCTGGCGCAGCGATCGGTCGAGCCGCCGCCCGAATTCACCCGGATAGGCAAAGGTCGACTGCGGATCGGGTGCCCGCGCCGCCGCCTCGTCCACCGGCGTGGCCTTCCCCCGATAGCCGAGAAGCTGTCCGGCAAGATCGAACAGCGGAAAGCCCGCCAGGCTGTAGCGCCGCTCCGGATCGCTGACGAGCACCGCCTGCTGGTTGCGGAAGGCGCGCCGCTGCGCAAAACCGCGCAGCATCGCCATGTCACCCTCCTCATCTCCCTGCAGCTGGAAATAGGCGGAAAAGCGGCTTCCGGGCGGAGGCGGGGACTCAGGCAGGGTCGCTCCCGCATCCTCTTCCGCCATCACGATCTGGAACCGCAACAGCGTATCGATCTGCCAGGTCCATCCACCCGCCAGCGCGGCAATGTCCGATTCCCGGCTGCCATTCTCCATCGCAGGTGCCGGCAGCGGTCGTTCGTTCCATTCGATCACCGACAGCTGCACCGCCTCACCCTCCGGCTTGGCGCGCACCCACATCTCGATATCGCCCTGGTCGGAAGCAGCCACGACCGGGCGCGAAATGGCGATCCCCAGCCGCGATGCCAGCCGCGCCACCGCCGCCAGCTGAGGCACGGCCAATGGCGCATCCAGGTCTCCGCCCGCCTGTCGCTGCAGCGCAAGCAGCGGCAGGTCCGCCGCCAGCAGCACGCCCTGCGCGGATATCGTCGCCCGCATCACGGCCGGATGAACGGGCATGTTCACGCAGCCATCACCTGGTGCAAATGATCCAGCTTCGCCCGCAAGGCTGCGGGCGTCCGCAGCAAGTCCATGATCGCGTCTGCCTGATTCCCATCGAGCGCCTGATAGCGCTCGGCTTCCGTCACCAATAGCATATCGGTCAGCGCAGGGCGAACAGGCCTTAGCGTCATCAGCAGGTGACGATAGTCGCCGTCGGGACAGTCCAGCGCCCGCGCCAGCGCCGCGACATGAGGCAGCGGCGCCATGATGAGGATGTCGACGACCTGCGCCGTCGGCATGCGAAGCCTCCGTCCCGCAAGCGCCGCGAACAGGAGAAAGCGGCGCTGGCCGAGCACGGCGCCGGGCAGCGCGCGATCATCGGCCCGATCCCCCATCATCCGCACCAGCCGGTCGGCCACGGCAATGGGGCCGCTGCCTTCGTCATGCCGTCCCAGGACATCCCATGCCGCCCTTTCTATAAGCGGAAGGATAGCCTGTTCGCTCAACCCGGTCGACATATGCGCAGCCATGGCAAGGCAGGCTCCCGCCGTCCAGAGCAGTTCCGAAAAATGTTCGGCCGGCAGGTCCGGCCGCATCGGCTGGGTCTCGCCCGCGGTCGCGAGCCATCGCGCCTCGGCCAGCGCCAGCATCGACAGAGCCTCGGAAAGCGCCGGATCCTCGGAGAAGATATCCTCCGCCTCGCCATTGTCCGGGTCCATGCCTGCGCGCCCGTACTGGCGCAGCATCAAACTGATTCCCGCGCGCAGGCGCATATGGGATAGGAGCCCCGGGCCAAGCAGGCCCGGCTGCGCGCACAGCATCGGCCAGCACAGCGGATCGGGCCAGTCCGAAAGCGACGACGCCGAATCGGAAAGCCTTTCCACGCCCAGTCTCAAGGCCAGCTCAACGGCGGTCAGGCAACCGGCCAGGTGGCGGCGCGTTTCCGCATTCAGCGCATCATGCTGGGGCGGGGCTGCGTCGGGAAAGAGGAACGCCAGGTCGATCGCATGCCCGACGGGCACCGCAGACAGGCCAGCCAGCACGCGCGCGGCTGGCCAACTGTCCGCCGTCATGGTTCCGGCCGGGGACGATTGGGCGTTCATCCTGCCGGCCATAAAGGCGCGTCCTTAACATGCCCTAAACCTTATGCCGGAATCCTCATTCATGGCGGCGAAGCAGGATCGCCCCGATCGACGCGATGGCGCAGAGCATGCCCAGCGCATAGCCCCAGGACAGGCCATCGAAGACCGCCGCCAGCATCAGCAGCAGGATCAGGCTGGACGGTGTAAACACCATCCATGACGCGACAGCTCCTGTCCGGCGTTCCCGGTCGGCAACCAGGATGATGCCCGTCAGCAGCGCCAGGTGCATGGCGGTCATCGTCCCGCTCGCCAGCACCACCCCGATCAGCGCCAGCCCCGGCGCCAGGAAGGCGATCCTGCCAGCCGGCGCCGGACGCAACGCCAGTTCGTCCAGCCGGTTGGCGACTTCCGCCAGCCACAGCGCGAGCAGCAGCAGGCAGAATCCGGTGGTCGGCCAGAGCAGCTCGATCGGTACCAGTGCGATCGCGGCGAGGGCGATCGCGGCGATCCGCACCTGCATCGCGGGCACCTGCATGCGCATCAACGCCGGGCTGGCGAGCCGGGCCAGCGGGCCGAGCAGCAGGTGATCCAGCCCTCCGGCGCCGCGCGCGGGTCGGTTGCTGCCGGACAGGATCGCCTGTGCCGCCAGGTCTGCCTGCTGCTGCGTCTCGACCAGCGCGACCCGCCCTTCCAGCAATTCGTCCTGCGGCACCGTCAGGCGCCGCGCTCCCTTCTGCGTCGCGGCGCGCACCAGGGTCAGCGACAGGTCCCAGTCGCCGATCATGTCCAGCGTGCCGAACAGCAGATCGGGGGCGATCCGCGCCAGCCCGGCCCAGCGCTGCCCCGCGTCGATCCGTTCGAACGGGCCACTGGCGCGGCTCTCGTCGGTCACCAGCAGGGCGTTGCCCTCCTGCTGCGCCAGCGCGTCGAAATAAGTCTGCGACACCGCCGCTCCGTCCGCCACCAGCAGCGTGTCCATGTCGCGCGGGGCATCGCGCACCACCGATACCATGTCGCGCACCAGCGCCACGCGTACGCCGTCGGCGCTCAGCCGGTCTATCGCCTGCGATATGGCGGGGGTGATGCTGCTCACCAGGATCAGGATGCGGTCTGCGCCCGCGCGCGCAGCCTGGCGCGCCTGATATTCCATCAGCGTCTGCCCGGCGAAATGCAGGCTGCCGCGCAGGACGCCCGGCGAATCGTCGGCCATGCGGCTGGCGCTGAGAATGGCTGCGAATGTCATCTGTAGTACCGACCCGTCTCTTTGATGGGCGATCTTTTCGCAAGGCCGCCGCGATCGCGCAAGCGATCGGATCGGAACGATGGTCAGTTCTGTTTCAGCATGTCCAGTGCGTCGCGCAGCCGGCGCAGTGCGCGCGGATCACCGGGCGCGGTTTCCGCCGCCTCGTCGGCCAGCACCATCAGGCCGGTCAGGCCGAAGCTCGCCGCCAGCCCCTTGAGCCGCCACGCCGCCAGAGACCAGTTGGCGTCGCACCGCGCCCGTCCCAGCAGGTCCAGCTGCCTTTCGGCGCTTTCCATGAAGGCGAAACGAAGTTCGGCGATCAGGCCGCTGTCATCGCCGACAGCAGCGGCTAGGGCCGCGTGGAGAGCGCCTGGATCGTAGGACATGGGTCGGACGGTAGCGTGCTCACGTTAAGTTTTGGTAACAAGGCATTTTCGTGTGACGAAAAGATGCTAGGATGGTGACATGAGCGGGGGTAGCACCATCATCGAATTCTGGCGCGACGATCAGCAGCCAGCCCAACCGGCACCGGCATCGGAAGACGTATTGCTGTTAAAACAGGCGGTTCTGGACATCGAAGAGGACTCTGCGGAGGAAGAGGCGGGGCGCGACGGCACGCGGATTGCCCGCTTCATCCTGATCGGCCTAGGCATCGTCTGGCTGGCCTTGGCTGCCTGGACCACCTGGCGCGCGCCGCCCGCGACCGCGCAGGACTGGCTTTCGACCCTGTCGACGCTGCTTATCCCGCTGCTGCTGCTCGGCATCGCCTATCTGCTCCTCGCCCGCAACAGCCGGGCCGAATCCCGCCGTTTCCTGGACACCGCCCGCGCCCTGCGCACGGAAGCGGACCTGCTGGAACTGCGCCTCGGCCGTATCGCCACCCAGCTTGAAACCGCGCGGCGGAGCATGCAGGAGCAGGCGGAACTGCTCGACAGCTATGGCGCCGCCGCCAGCAGCAATATGGAGGCATCGGCCGAACTGATCGCCGGCCGCTCGCACAGCGCCGCCGAACGCGCCGAAACTGCGGAACGCGCCGCCCTTGGACTGGTCGAGCAGATGAACACCCTGCTCGATCGCATTCCCGCGCTGGAGGAGCGCACCAGCGGGATCGCCGCGCAGATCATGGACAATGGCCATGCCCTGTCGGAGCGGATCGACACGCTGGAGGCGCGCCTGCACGCCCTGGCGGAACTGTCCGACGAAGCCCGTGCCCGCACTCTTTCCGCGACAAAGAGCTTGTCGAACCAGCTTCACCAGCTTCAGGAGGCGACCCGCTCCGCGAGCGACGAAGTGTCCGGCCTCGCTGATCTCGCTTCCGGCCGGATCGAGGCGACGGCGCAGGGCGCCCGCACCGCAATGGATGCCAGCCGCGCCGCGATCGAAGACCACAGTGCCGCTCTGGGCGCGCTGGTCGAACGCGCGCAGGAGGGCATCGGCGCGACGAGCGGCCAGGCAATCGCCAGCCTGTCGAGCGATCTCGCCACGATCGAGGAAGGCCTGCAGCAGCGGCTTCAGGACATGACGGACCGGCTGCGCGCGACCATGGCCGCGGTCGATGCGGATCTGGCGAGCCAGCGGGAAGCGCTCGATGCGCTGGTCGATCGAACGCAAGCCCATATGGCGTCTCTCGGCCAGACCGCCGCGGCGACGCTGGAGCAGGATCTCGCCTCCGCCGAATCCGGTCTGCGCCGCCGTCTCGACGCCACGCTCGCCGCCGTGAAGACGGGAATGGCGGACACCGACGCCGGCCTGTCGCGCCAGACCGCCGAGATCAACGCGCTAGTCGCCGACGCCGGTGGACGGATGCAGGCCATCGGCCAGGATACGATCGAGGGTCTTGCCCACGCCGTTGCCGGCATTGAGGATCGCCTGCGCAGCATCGACGCGCTGCTCCAGGGCCAGAAGGCGCTGACGGCAGAGCTTCATTCCACCCTTGCCGACGCCGCCGAAACCGCCGATGAGCGCTTCGCCCGGCTGGAGCAGACGGCATTGGCGCGCAGTGCGCGGCTGACCGATGCGCTGGCGAACCTGACGGCGGAAACCCAGCGGATCGACGGCGCGCTGGCGGCCGGCGGCGTGACCGGCGAAAAGCTGATCGCCTGCGCCGAAACGCTGCTCGTCGCGCTGGATTCCAGCGTCCGTGAACTGGACGAGACCTACCCCGCGGCACTGACCCGCTTCGAGGCGCGGCTCGAAAGGAGCCAGAACCTGCTCGCCAGCACCGCGCCGGAGATGGAGCGGCTGGAGGCGATCTCCGAAGCCTTTGCCGGCCGCACGCAGGAGGCCGAGGAGATGCTGCGCGGCCAGGGCGCACGCCTGACCGAATGGCTGGAAAGCACCCAGAACGGGCTGGAGGCCAACCGCCAGCTGGTCGAGCGCCTGCGCGGTGCGCTGGACGATGCGCACAAGGACGCGAACCGCATCACCGAAGGGGCCGCGCCCCTGCTGGTGACGGCGCTGCTGCGCGTCAAGGAAACGGCCGAACAGGCCGCCGAGCGCGCGCGCCAGGCGCTGGGCCGGGCCATCCCCGATGCGGCGCAGTCGCTGGCCGACGCCAGCGAGATCGCGATGCGCAGCGTCATGGAGGATCGCATCATGGCGCAGATCCAGCAGGTCGCCGCGGTCGCGGAGGAGGCCGTCAAGGCCGCGCACCACGCGTCGGACCGGCTGATGCGCCAGCTCCTCACCATCGCCGACACCAGCGCCAATGTGGAAAAACGCATCGAGGATGCGGAGCGGGAGGCGCAGGATCGCGACCTTGACCATTTCGCCCGCCGATCCGCGGTGCTGATCGAATCGCTCAACAGCACCGCGATCGACGTCACCAAGATCCTGTCCAACGACGTCACCGACGCGGAATGGGCGGCCTATCTGAAGGGCGACCGGGGCGTCTTCACGCGGCGGGCTGTCCGCCTTCTCGATGCCGGCGAATCGCGCGAGATCGCGCTGCACTATGACGAAGACGCCGAGTTCCGCGAGCATGTGAACCGCTACATCCATGATTTCGAATCGATGCTGCGGGTCATCCTTTCGGCCCGCGACGGCAATGCGCTGGGCGTCGCCATCCTGTCGTCCGACATGGGCAAGCTCTATGTTGCGCTGGCGCAGGCGATCGAGCGGCTTCGGCAGTAGGTCTATGTTTCCTCGGAGCCCGCTCCCGAGGGCTTATCCGATCCGTTTGCGGAAATAGACGACCCGCTCGGTCTCCTCGAAGCCGATGGCGCGATAGAAAGCGTGGCTGGCCAGGTTCGTGATGTCCGCATCGGACGCCAGTTCGGTGCAGCCCTGCCCGCCGCCCCATTGCTCGACGGCGGCGACCAGGGCACGGGCGACCGCCTCGCCGCGATGTGCGGGCTCTACATAGAGCCCTTCGACGAAGGCTACCGGGCTGCTGTCGCATCCGTTGACATAGTCATGCCGCAACACCGCCTCGACAAAGCCTATGGGCCGATCCGCCAGGTCGAGCGCCACGAAGGCGACCTGACCCCCGCCGACCTCCAGCATCGCCCGCGCCTCATCCCGGTGCCCGGCAACGCCCTCTTCCGGCCACAGCGCGTTGCGCATACGCGCCCAATGGTGGAGATGCGCATGCCCGGCAGGGACGACACGCACAGCCGCCGCTCAGCCCGCCCGGTGGAGGGCGGAAAACCGATCCATCGTCACCCAGCCCTCGACATAATTGGCATAATAGAGGCCGAACAGCACCGCCGACAGGATAGTCGTGCGCACCACCACGCGCCACGGCCGGAAGTTGCTCGGCGCGCTGTCGGCCTGCCCCTTCAGCAGCACCTCGCCCGTCTCGTCTGGAGTGCGGATGCCGAAGGGCAGCATGATGAAGCCGCTCAGCACCCAGAAGAGGAAATAGATGGCAAGGATCGCGTACCAGTTCATGGGCCCGGCTTACGCCTGAATCAGCAGGACATCCACCACCGGCTTTTTGCCGGTCCAGCGCGTCGCCGTGCGGCGGACGGCCAGGCGGACGCGCTCGCGTAGCGCCTCCTGATCCTTCGATCCCTTGTTCAGCGCCTCGGCCGCTTCCCCAGCCGCCTCCTCCAGGAAGGCCGCCTTGTCCTCCTCCACCGGCACGCCCTGCGTGCGCAGCGTGGGGCAACCGACCAGTCGTCCCTTGCCGTCCAGCGCCAGCGCGACGCTGATCTGGCCATGCAGGGCGACCCTGCGCCGCTCGTTCATCGTCGCGCCGTCAGCCGGCAGGATCACGTCCCCGTCCAGCACCAGCCGGCCGACCCCTTCCTTGCCGATGATCGCCGGTGCGCCCGGCGCCAGCCGCAGCAGGTCGCCGTTCGACTGGACGACGGCATGGGGCACGCCGGTCGCCAGGCCCAGCCGCGCCTGTTCCGCCATGTGCCGCCGCTCGCCGTGAACGGGCAGCAGGATCTGCGGCCTGATCCAGCGGTACATGGCTTCCAGTTCGGGGCGACCGGGATGGCCCGACACATGGACGTCCGCCTGCTTGTCGGTCACCATCAGGATGCCGCGCGTCGCCAACTCGTTCTGGATGCGACCGATGGCGATCTCATTGCCCGGGATCTGCTTGGAGGAGAAGACGACCAGATCGCCCTCGTCCAGCTTGATCGGGTGCATGCCGAAGGCAATGCGCGCCAGCGCCGCCCGCGCCTCGCCCTGCCCGCCGGTCGCGATGATCATCACCTCGCTCCTGGGCAGGTCCATGACATCGTCCCAATCGACGGTCGGCGGGAAATCCTTGAGATAGCCGGCCGCCTTGGCGGTCGAGATGATCCGGTCGAGCGAACGCCCCGCGACGCAAAGCTTGCGGCCGGTCGCGTGCGCCACCTCGCCCAGGGTCTGGAGCCGCGCCGCATTGGAGGCAAAGGTCGTGACCAGCACGCGCCCCTTCGCGCCCGCGATCGTCTGGAGCAGCCCCTCGCGGACATCGCCTTCCGACCCGCTCGCCTGGGGGTTGAAGACATTGGTGCTGTCGCAGACCAGCGCCAGCACGCCCTGATCGCCGATCGCGGTGAGCTCTTCAGGCGTGGAGGGCGTCCCGAGCAGCGGCTGCTCGTCCAGCTTCCAATCGCCGGTGTGGAACACGCGGCCATAGGGCGTCTCGATCAGCAGGGCGTTGCCTTCGGGAATCGAATGGGCGAGCGGCATGTAGCGGAAGCCGAAAGGCCCCAGCGCGAAACTGCCCTCATTGTCGATGACGTTGAGCTCGACCTCTTCCGAAAGCCCCTCCTCGTCCAGCTTCTGGCGGATGAGGCCCGCCGTGAAAGGCGTCGCATAGAGCGGCACGCCCAGGTCGGCGGCCAGATAGGGGATGGCGCCGATATGGTCCTCATGCCCATGGGTGAGGACGATGCCGAGCAGGTCGTCGCGCCGCTCCTCGATGAAGGACAGGTCGGGCAGCACCAGCTCCACGCCGGGATAGGCCGGATCGGCGAAGGTCAGGCCGAGGTCGACCATCACCCATTTGCCCTGGGATCCATAAAGATTGACGTTCATGCCGATCTCGCCCGACCCGCCAAGGGCCAGGAAGAGCAGCTCGTTTCCAGGTGTCATTATGCGTTCAAACTCCGTTCGTGCAGCAGCGCGAGGCCCTGGATCGTCAGGTCCGGCGCTATCGCATCGAAAATATCGCTGTTGTCGTTGAAGAGGACCGCAAGGCCCCCCGTTGAAATTACCTTGGTCGGGCGGCCGATTTCGGCCCGCATCCGCGCCACCAGCCCCTCCATCATCGCCACATAGCCCCAGAAGACGCCGATATGCATCTGCGCTTCCGTAGTGCGACCGATAACCGACCGGTTCTCCGGCGGGGCGATCGCGATCTTCGGCAGCTTCGCCGCCGCCGCGACCAGCGCGTCGAGCGACAGGTTGATGCCCGGTGCGATGATCCCGCCCTTATACGCGCCCCGATAATCGACCACGTCGAACGTCGTCGCAGTGCCGAAGTCGATGACGATCAGGTCGCCTTCGTACAGATGGTGGGCGGCGATGGTGTTTACAACCCGATCCGCGCCCACGGAGGCGGGCTCGGCCACGTCGAGCTCTATCCCCCACTCCACCGGCGCCTGCCCGGCCACCAACGCCTTGGTCTTGAAATATTTGTCGGCCAGCACCTGCAGGTTGTGGAGCGCGCGCGGCACCACCGTGGCGATGATGACGGCATGCACGTCGCCAATGGCATAGCCTTCCAGCATCAGCAGCTGGTTGAGCCAGACAGCATATTCGTCCGCGGTGCGGCGCGGATCGGTGGCGATCCGCCAGCGCGCGCGAATTTCCTGCCCATCCAGCAGCGCGAAAACCACATTGGTATTGCCCGCGTCGATAGCGAGAAGCATGGCCCGTCCCCGGTCGTCAGATGAGATGGATATCGCCGGCATGAATGGCACGCGCGTCGCCATTCGCCAAGCGCAGGATGAGCGCGCCTTGCAGGTCGAGTGCCTCGAAGCGGCCCTCGATCACCGTACCGTCGGGCTGCGCGATCCGCATGGGCGTGCCGGGCGGATGGGCGTTGAGCAGCCAGTGCGTCCGCACCGGATCGATCCCCTGCGCGCGCCAGACCGCCAGCCAGTGCGCGAAGACCTCTGCCAGCCGCTCCAGCAACGCACCTGCGTCCGCTTCGGCGGCGCCCTGTGCGGCGAGGCTCGTCACCGGCCGGTCCAGCCCCTCGGGATGACCGGCGACATTGGCGCCGATCCCCACGACCACCGCATCCCCCGCACGCTCCAGCAGGATGCCGGCGATCTTGGCCCCGTCGACCAATATGTCGTTGGGCCATTTGATGCGGGCCTGTCCTGCGCACAGCGGGGCGACCAGCGCATGGACGGCATTGGCGGCCACCAGGGCCAGGCTGTGGGCGGGCGGATCGTCCGTCCTCACCCGCACCAGCGTCGAACAATGGAGGTTGCCGGCGGGGCTATCCCAGTTCCGCCCCATCCGGCCGCGGCCGCCGGTCTGCCGGCCGGCCCGCAACCAGCTTCCTTCCGCTATCCCCTGCCCCGCCAGCGCCAGCATGTCGGCGTTGGTGGAGCCGGTTTCCTCGACGAAGCGGATCAGAACAGCGACGCCGCCGCCGCCGCGCTCGCCCGGTCCAGCACGGGGTTGAGCAGATAGCCGAAGACGATCACCGCAGCGCAGGCCGCCATGATGACATTCTCGACCGCGCCGCCCTTCGCCTCATAGGCGGCGGCCGGCTCGTCGAAATAGATCGTCTTGATGATCTTCAGATAATAATAGGCGCCGATCACCGAAGCCGCGATGCCGAACGCCGCGAGCGCCGTCAGATTCGCCGCCACCGCCGCATCGAACACCAGGAACTTCGCCCAGAAGCCGAAGAGCGGCGGGATGCCGGCCATGGAGAACATGAAGATGGCGAAGGCGGCCGCCAGGCCCTTGCGGGACTGCGACAGGCCGGCAAGGCTGGCGATGCTCTCCACCGGATTGCCGTCGGCGTCGCGCATCTGCAGGATGCAGGCGAAGCCGCCGATCGTCATCACGACGTAGATCGCCATGTAGCTCATCGTCGCGGCCGCGCCGGCGGGCGTGCCGGCGGCCAGGCCGATCAGCGCGAAGCCGACATTGTTGATCGACGAATAGGCCATCAGGCGCTTGATGTTGGTCTGGCCGATCGCCGCGACCGCGCCGAAGACGATGGAGGCGAGCGCGACGAAGATCACGATCTGCTGCCAGTCCAGCCCGGCGGGGCCGAGCGCCTCGATCGCGACGCGGACGGTCAGGCCCATGGCCGCAACCTTGGGCGCGCTGCCGAAGAAGGCGGTAACCGGGGTCGGCGCGCCTTCGTACACGTCGGGCGTCCACATGTGGAACGGCACCGCGCTCATCTTGAAGGCAAGGCCCGCCAGCAGGAACACCATGCCGAACAGTTCGCCCTTGCCCACGCCGTCGCTCATCGCCACGGCGATGCCGTCGAACGAGGTCGTGCCGGTAAAGCCGTAGAGCAGCGCCGTGCCGTAGAGCAGGATGCCGCTCGCCAGCGATCCCAGCACGAAATATTTGAGGCCGGCTTCGGACGAACGCTCGTCCTGCCGCATGAAGCTGGCGAGGACATAGGCGGCAAGGCTCTGCATCTCCAGCCCGACATAGAGCGTCAGAAGGTCGCCGGCCGAAACCATCATGCCCATGCCGATGCTGCTGAACAGGATCAGCACCGGATATTCGGCGCGCAGCGCGCCGCCGGCAAGGAAGTAGCGGGGGGCGAGCAGGATCGCCGCCGCCGCGGCCGCATAGATCAGCGCCTTGGCATAGACGGAGAAGGCATCGGCCCGCACCAGCCCGTCAAAGGCGTCCGGCCCGTGCGCCAGCGAGCAGGCTAGCGCCGCGCCCGCCATGGCGAGGGTCAGCACCGACAGCCAGTTGACGACCTGGGTCATGCGGTCGCCGCCAAAGGCAGCCACCAGCATCAGCGCCAGCCCGCCGACCGTCAGAATCAGTTCCGGCAGCACGGCCAGAAGGGAAGCGTGGTCGATCATCAGTGCGCCTCCCCGTGCGCGGATACTTCTTCATGATGTGCATCCCCGGCAGGACGAGGCGCACCCATCTTGATCTTGGAGTCACCCGCCGGCGCGGCAGGGGCGAGGCGCGCTTCGAGCGCGCGGATGTCCGGTCGCATCGGCGCCAGGAAGCTTTCGGGATAGACGCCCATCCACAGCACCGCGGCGGCGATCGGTGCCAGCAGCCAGACTTCCCGCATCGACAGGTCGGGCATGGCGGCCGCGTCGGCGTTCTTCTGCTCGCCATAGGCGATGCGACGGTAGAGGTAGAGCATGTATGCCGCGCCCAGGATGATGCCCGTGGTGCAGACCAGCGCCACCCAGCTCGACGCCTGGTAGATGCCCATCAGCGACAGGAATTCGCCGACGAAGTTGCTGGTGCCCGGCAGGCCGACCGACGCCATGGTGAACAGCAGGAACAGCACCGCATATTTCGGCATGTTGATGGCCAGGCCGCCATAGCGGCTGATCTCGCGCGTGTGCAGCCGGTCGTAGATCACGCCGACGCACAGGAACAGCGCGCCCGACACCAGGCCGTGGCCCAGCATCACCATCATCGCGCCCTCGATGCCCGCCTGGTTGAACGCGAACAGGCCGACCGTCACGATCGCCATGTGCGCGACCGAGGAATAAGCGATCAGCTTCTTCATGTCGCTCTGCACCAGCGCGACGAGGCTGGTATAGACCACCGCGACCATCGACAGCCCCCAGATCAGCCAGGCAAGCTGCGAGGACGCTTCCGGAAACATCGGGAGCGAGAAGCGGATGAAGCCGTATCCGCCCATCTTCAGCAGCACGCCCGCCAGAATGACCGAACCGGCGGTCGGCGCCTGCACGTGCGCGTCGGGCAGCCAGGTGTGGACCGGCCACATCGGCATCTTCACCGCGAAGCTGGCGAAGAAGGCCAGGAACAGCCAGGTCTGGACATGCGGGTCGAAGTTGTAGGCCATCAGCGTCGGGATGTCGGTCGTCCCGGCTTCATGCACCATCCACATCATCGCGATCAGCATCAGCACGGAGCCGAGCAGCGTGTAGAGGAAGAATTTGTAGCTGGCGTAGATGCGGTCCGCACCGCCCCAGATGCCGATGATCAGGTACATCGGGATCAGGCCGGCTTCGAACATCACGTAGAAGAGGTAGAGATCCTGCGCCGCGAAGACGCCGATCATCAGCACCTCCATGAACAGGAAGGCGGCCATATATTCGCCGACCCGCTTCTCGATCGCCTGCCAGCTCGCACCGATGCAGATCGGCATCAGGAACACGGTGAGCGCGATCAGCATCAGCGCGATGCCGTCGATGCCCAGCGCCCAGGCGAAGCGCCCGAAGATCGGATAATATTCCTGGAACTGCCACTGTGCGCCGCCGCTCGACTGGTCGAAGCTGACCCACAGCAGGATGCCCAGGGCCAGGTCGATCAGGGTCGCGCCCAGCGCAATCCAGCGGGCGGCGTTCGCGCCTGCAAAAAGACAGGCGATGGCCCCCGCCATCGGCACTGCCATCATCAGCGAAAGGATGGGGAAGCCGTCCATTATCGTGTCATCGCCCAGGTTGCAGCCGCGGCGAGGCCGATCAGCATCACCAGCGCGTAAGTGTAGAGATAGCCGGATTGCAGCCGGCGCGTGACCTTGCCGCCCTGCACGACCAGCGCGGCCAGCCCGTTCGGACCGAAGCGGTCGATGAAGCCGATGTCACCGAACTTCCAGAAGAAGCGGCCGATGGCAAAGGCGGGCTTTACGAAGAGCACATTGTAGAGCTCGTCGAAATACCATTTGTTCAGCAGGAACTGATACAGCGCGCCGAACTGCGAGACGAAGCGCCGCGGCCAGTCGGTATTCTTGATGTAGCTCAGCCATGCGATCAGCAGGCCGGTCAGCATCACCGTGAACGGCCCGAACTTGACCCAGGTCGGCACTTCGTGCGCGGCGTGCATCAGGTGGCTGTCGAATGCCAGCGACCCCTTCCAGAACTCGATGCCGCCCTCGGGCCCGATGAACTGGTCGTGGAAGAGGAAGCCGGCGAACACCGCGCCCAGGCTCAGCACCACCAGCGGGACCAGCATGACCCAGGGGCTTTCATGCGGATGATAGCCGCCGGTGCCGGCGGGCAGCGCATGGGCGTCCGCCTCATGCCCGTGCGGCTCATGGCCGGCATCTTCCTGCGCCGGGGCATTGTCGTGCTCCGATCCATGGCCGTGCGTGGCATGATCGTCATGCCCATGGCCGTGCGCGTCGTGCAGCGCGTGCTGGATATGCTCGGACGCAGCCCAGCGCGGCTTGCCGAAGAAGGTCAGGAACACCAGCCGCCAGCTGTAGAAGCTGGTCAGCAGCGCCGCGAACACGCCGACATAATAGGCGCCGACGCCCGAGCCGCCCGAGGCGAAGGCCGCTTCGAGAATGCCGTCCTTGGAATAGAAGCCCGCAAAGCCATAGCCGATCAGCGGCAGGCCGACGCCGGTGATGGCGAGCGTGCCGAGCGTCATCGTCCAGAAGGTGATCGGGATCTCCTTCCGCAGGCCGCCATAATAGCGCATGTCCTGCTCATGGTGCATCGCGTGGATGACCGATCCTGCGCCCAGGAACAGCAGCGCCTTGAAGAAGGCGTGGGTGAAGAGGTGGAACATCGCCGCGCCATAGGCGCCGACGCCCGCCGCGAAGAACATGTAGCCCAGCTGCGAACAGGTCGAATAGGCGATGACGCGCTTGATGTCGTTCTGCACCGTGCCGACCGTCGCCGCGAACAGACAGGTCGCCGCGCCGATGAAGGTGACGAAGCCCAGCGCCGTCGGGCTGGTCTCGAACATCGGCGACAGGCGGCACACCATGAACACGCCGGCGGTCACCATCGTCGCCGCATGGATCAGCGCCGACACGGGGGTCGGGCCTTCCATCGCGTCGGGCAGCCAGGTGTGGAGGCCCAGCTGCGCCGACTTGCCCATGGCGCCGACGAACAGCAGCAGGCAGAGCACCGTCATCGTGTCGAAGCGATGGCCCAGGAACCCGATGGTCGACCCCGCCATCGACGGCGCGGCCTCCAGTATCTCCGGGATGGAGATGGTGTTGAACACCAGATAGGTGCCGAAAATCCCCATCATGAAGCCGAGGTCGCCGACGCGGTTGACCACGAACGCCTTGATCGCGGCGGCATTTGCCGAGGGCTTGCGGAACCAGAAACCGATGAGGAGGTAGGAGGCGAGGCCGACGCCTTCCCAGCCGAAGAACATCTGCAGCAGGTTGTTCGCCGTCACGAGCATCAGCATCGCGAAGGTGAAGAGCGAGAGATAGGCGAAGAAGCGCGGCTGGTCCGGCTCCTCCTCCATATAGCCCCAGCTGTAGAGGTGGACGAGGCTCGACACGCTGGTGATCACCACCAGCATGACCGCCGTCATCGTGTCCACGCGCAGCGCCCACTGGGCGTCGAAGCTGCCGCTTTCGATCCAGGTGAAGAGCGGCGCGACGGTCGCTTCGGCGTGACCGGTCAGGAAGCTGATGAAGATCGGCCAGGACATGGCGCAGCTGGCGAACAGCGCGCCGGTGGTGACGATCTTCGCCGGCAGCTTGCCCAGCGCCTTGTTGCCAAGGCCGGCGATGGCTGCGGCGAGCAGCGGAAGAAGGACGATAAGCTGGATCACAGAGTTACACCCCCTTCGTCATCCCAGCGAAAGCTGGGATCCCACTTTTCTTCCGCCGAGACAGAAGAAGAGAGATGCCAGCTTCCGCTGGCATGACGGATATCATTCTCGCGCATCAGCCCTTCATCCGGTTGACGTCGTCGACGGCGATGGTGCCGCGACCGCGGAAGTAGATGACGAGGATGGCAAGGCCGATGGCCGCCTCACCCGCCGCGACGGTCAGCACGAACATGCTGAACACCTGCCCCACCAGATCGCCCAGGAAGGCGCTGAAGGCGACCAGGTTGATGTTCACGCTCAGGAGGATCAGCTCGATCGCCATCAGGATGATGATGACGTTCTTGCGGTTGATGAAGATGCCCAGCACCCCCATCACGAACAGGATCGCGCTGACGACCATGTAATGCTGAAGGCCGATCACAGCTCCACCCCCTGCCCCACGGGCTGATTGACGTTGCGCACTGCGTCCTCGGGACGACGGCGGTTCTGCTTCGCGATGTTCTGCGGCCGCACGCCGCCACGGGCGCGGTGGGTCAGCACGATGGCGCCGATCATGGCGACCAGCAGCACGATGCCCGCGGCTTCGAACAGGAAGATGTAGCGGGTGTAGAGCAACGCGCCGATCGCCTGGATGTTCGACATCTCGGGATTGACCGGCGCCGCGCGCTGCGCCAGCTCGATCGGTCCGGCGCTCCACAGGCCAATGCCCAGCACGATCTCGGCCAGCAGCACCAGCGCGATCAGCAGGCCGAAGGGCAGATAGTCGACGAAGCCGGCACGCAGCTCGGCGAAATCGATGTCCAGCATCATGACCACGAACAGGAACAGCACCGCGACCGCGCCGACATAGACGATGACCAGCAGCATGGCGATGAACTCGGCGCCCAGCAGCACCATCAGGCCCGCCGCGTTGAAGAACGCCAGGATCAGCCACAGCACCGAATGGACCGGGTTACGCGACAGGATCGTCAGCGCGCCGCTGCACACCACGATCGCGGCGAACAGGTAAAAGGCGATTACATGGATCATTGGATTTGCTCGGCCCCTTTACCCTCTACCCCGTTCATCCTGAGTAGCCGCTGAGCCTGTCGAAGCGGCGTATCGAAGGACGCGCGCAGGGCCACAAGCCCTCGACAAGCTCGGTCCTTGCTCAGGCCGAACGGATGGGGGATATTTCGCACGCCCATTACCGATAAGGCGCATCGGCGGCAAGGTTCGCAGCGATGGCGCGCTCCCACTTGTCCCCGTTCTCGAGAAGCTTGGCCTTGTCGTAGATCAGCTCCTCGCGCGTTTCGGTTGCGAACTCGAAATTCGGCCCCTCGACGATGGCATCCACCGGGCAGGCTTCCTGGCAGAAGCCGCAATAGATGCACTTGGTCATGTCGATGTCGTAGCGCGTGGTGCGGCGGCTGCCATCGTCGCGCGGCTGCGCCTCGATGGTGATCGCCTGCGCCGGGCACACCGCCTCGCACAGCTTGCACGCGATGCAGCGCTCTTCCCCGTTGGGATAGCGGCGCAGCGCATGCTCGCCCCGGAAACGCGGCGAGATCGGGTTCTTCTCATAGGGATAGTTGATCGTCGCCTTGGGCTTGAAGAAATACTTCAAGGTCAGCCAGTGCGCCTTCACGAACTCCCAGAGGGTGAACGACTTGACGTAATATCCGAGGCTCATTGTGCGCCTCCATAGCGCGTCAGCATGAGGAAGCCCGACACCAGGAACACGAACAGCAGCGAGGTCGGCAGGAAGATCTTCCAGCCCAGCCGCATCAGCTGGTCGTAGCGGTAGCGGGGCACCGTCGCCTTCACCCAGGAGAAGACGAAGAAGAAGAACAGGATCTTGGCGAACAGCCAGAGGATGCCGGGCACCCAATAGAGCGGCGCCCAGTCCACCGGCGGCAGGTAACCGCCCCAGAACAGGATGGCGTTGAGCGCACACATCAGGATGACATTGGCATATTCGCCCAGCCAGTAGAGCGCGAAGGCCATGGACGAATATTCGGTCTGGTAACCCGCGACCAGTTCGCTCTCCGCTTCGGTCAGGTCGAAGGGTGCGCGCGCCGTTTCCGCCATGGCACTGATCAGGAACATGATCGCCATCGGGAAGAGCAGCGGGTTGAAGCCGTTGCCGTTGAGGAAGCCGTAATAGCCCTTCTGGCTCTCCACGATCGTCGTCAGGTTAAAGCTGCCGGCCCACAGCACAACGCAGATCAGGATGAAACCGATCGAGACTTCATAGCTGATCATCTGCGCGCTGGCGCGGATCGCGGAATAGAAGGGATATTTGGAGTTGGACGCCCAGCCTGCCAGCACGATGCCGTACACGCCCAGCGAGCTGATCGCGAGGATGTAGAGCAGGCCGACATTGATGTTCGCCAGCACCACGCCGACCTGGAACGGCACCACCGCCCAGGCCATCAGCGCCACCGTGAAGGTGATGATCGGCGCGATGATGAACAGCGTCTTGTTCGCCGCCGACGGGATGATGGTTTCCTGCAGGAAGACCTTCAGGCCGTCCGCGAAGGACTGGAGCAGACCGAAGGGGCCGACGACATTGGGGCCGCGGCGCAGCGCCATCGCCGCCCAGATCTTGCGGTCGGCATAGATGATCATCGCGACCGCCAGCATGACCGGCAGCGCGATCAGCAGGATGCCGATGATGGTCGACAGGAACCAGGCGCCTTCGAAGGGAACGCCGAGATTTTGGAAGAAGGCGGTCATTATTCCTGAACCTCGAAACCGTTCGGGCTGAGCTTGTCGAAGCCCTCGCCTGAACGAAGTGAAGGCACCTCGCTTCGCTCGGCGGAGCCCTTCGACAGGCTCAGGGCGAACGGAGTGGTGATTTTCGACATCATTCCGCCGCCTCCGCGAAGGTCTCGCCATGGACCAGCTCGGCCGAGCATTGCTGCATCGTCGGGCTGGCGCGGCAGATGGCGTTGGTAAGGTAGAAATCCTTGATCGGCGAACCGAATGCGCCGCTCGCGCCGGTCGGAAGCGACGGGACGGACCAGCCGTAATCGACCAGGCCCTCGACGCCCAGCGCCGGGACCGCCGCGAACATGGCGGCCCGCAGCGCGTCGAAGCTGTCGAACGGCAGGGTCGCGCCCATGGCGTCGGACAGGGCACGCAGGATCGACCAGTCCTCGCGGGCGTCGCCCGGCGCGAACACGGCCTTCTCGCCGCGCTGCACCCGGCCTTCCAGGTTTACGTAAGTGCCCGCCTTCTCGGCATAGCTCGCGCCCGGCAGGATCACGTCCGCCGCATGCGCGCCCTTGTCGCCATGATGGCCGATATAGACCTTGAAGCTGCCCTCGAACGCCGCATAGTCCACCTCGTCGGCGCCCAGAGAGAACAGCAGCTTCGGCTTGGCCGCGGCCATCGCCTTGATGCCGCCGTCCATCGCAAAGCCGAGCATCAGGGCGCCCATGCGCGCCGCCGCGAAGTGCAGCAGATTATATCCGTTCCAGCCCTCTTTCACGAGGCCCAACGTCTCGACCAGCGCCAGCGTGTCGCCATGCGCGCCGTCGACCGCCAGCACCCCGCCGCCCACGATCATCGCGGGACGCGCGGCCTTGCCGAACGCCTCGACCACCGCCTGCGGCAGCTTGCCGAGGAGGCTCGCGTCATTGCCCAGCCATTCGACCTTGTAGGTCAGGTCGACCTCGGGGCCGACGGCAAAGACCTTCGCGCCCTTCTTGATCGCCTTGCGGATGCGCGTGTTCACCAGCGGCGCTTCCCAGCGCAGGTTGGTGCCGACCAGCAGGATGGCGTCCGCCGTCTCCAGCTCGGCGAGCGGCGTGTTGAACACCACCGCCGACAGGCTCGACACGTCATAGGCCATGCCGGTCTGGCGGCCTTCCAGCATCGTGCCGCCCAGCTTCTCGACCAGCGCCTTGCCCGCGAACATGGTCTCGCAATCGAGCAGGTCGCCCGCGATGGCCGCCACGCTGCCGCCATGCTGCACGGCCGCGATCGCCGCAAACGCCTCGGCCCAGGTCGCGGGGACCAGCTTGCCGTCCTTGCGGACATAGGGCCTGTCGAGCCGCTTGCGCACCAGACCGTCGACATTGTGCCGGGTCTTGTCGCTCGCCCACTCCTCGTTCACGTCGTCATTGATGCGCGGCACCGCGCGCAGCACCTGGCGGCCGCGGCTGTCGAGGCGGATATTGGTGCCCAGCGCGTCCATGACGTCGATCGCCGGGGTCTTCTTCAGCTCCCAGGGCCGCGCCTCGAACGCATAGGGCTTCGACGTCAGCGCGCCGACCGGGCAGAGGTCGACCACGTTTCCGGACAGCTCGCTCTTGGCGGCATGTTCCAGATAGGTGGTGATCTGCATGTTCTCGCCGCGATAGATCGCGCCGATTTCCGGCACGCCCGCGACTTCCTCGGCAAAGCGCACGCAGCGGGTGCACTGGATGCAGCGGGTCATGACCGTCTTGACGATCGGCCCCATATATTTCTCGGTCACCGCCCGCTTGTTCTCGTCGAAACGGCTGGCGCCCTTGCCATAGGCGACCGACTGGTCCTGCAGGTCGCACTCGCCGCCCTGGTCGCAGATCGGGCAGTCGAGCGGGTGGTTGATGAGCAGGAACTCCATCACCCCCTCGCGCGCCTTCTTCACCATCAGGCTGTCGGTGCGGATCTCCTGCCCCTCGGCCGCCGGCAACGCGCACGAAGCCTGCGGCTTGGGCGGTCCGGGCTTCACCTCGACCAGGCACATGCGGCAATTGCCCGCGATGCTCAGGCGCTCATGATAGCAGAATCGCGGAATTTCCTTCCCCGCCATCTCGCACGCCTGCAGGACGGTAGCGCCCGCCGGGACTTCGATCTCTTGACCGTCTACTTTGACCTTCGGCATCAGTTAACCTTCGGCGTTTTTACACTAGCCCCGGTCGGCGCACCGGCGAGGCGATAGAAATTCACGGCCAGCGTTCCGCGGGCGTTCTGACGACTTAATGCGACCTCGCCATCCCCCAGGCAAAGGCCGAAGGGTTCCTTGAGCGCTTCGAAAGCCCTTTGCTCATCTTGTGAAGACGGCTCGGCAAGGAGCAGGGTGTGGACAGCGGTCGGATCGCGACGCACGACACATTCCCCCCACTGTGCCAAAATATGAAATGCATCGATACTCGCCTGAATTTCAGCTGGATCGATCGGTTTCTCGGGTACGGGGGCCCTTCTTTTGTTCACCGCAGCCAGCACTAATTCTGGCTTACGATGATCTAACGGCGGACGCGAAGCAAAATCCCATGTTCCTACCGTAGCATAATCCCTGCGCACCAATGCTTCGGCAATCGCGTAGAGAGGGGTGTCTCCCGGAAATGCAACACCATACCGTTCCGGCCCCATCGACAATCCGATGAGACAATCCGGATCGAACAGCTTGGGCGCTTGCTGCGATAACGATTGGCGATGAATATCCGCCAATATTACGCCGCGTGATAATGCAGCATTGCGTCCGACAATGCATTCGCCGTACTTCTTAACAGTCTCCCGGGTCCGGGAAGCGCTGAATGCGCTCTGTTCCTGTGCATAAGCAGGAATAGAACCCATCACCAAAAGAGCGCAGGCGACAGCGGTATTGCGGACGCGGTCCAACATTACTCCGCCGCCTCCATCACCGGCGCGCCACGCTCGATGATCCGCCGCTCGATCTCGGGGCGGAAATGGCGGATCAGGCCCTGGATCGGCCAGGCCGCCGCGTCGCCCAGCGCACAGATGGTGTGGCCTTCGACCTGCTTGGTGACTTCCTGCAGCATGTCGATCTCGGAAATGTCCGCCTCGCCGCTGCGCAGCCGCTCCATCACGCGCCACATCCAGCCCGTGCCTTCGCGGCAGGGCGTGCACTGACCGCAGCTCTCATGCTTGTAGAAATAGGAGAGCCGCGAAATGGCGCGGACGATGTCGGTGGACTTGTCCATCACGATCACGGCGGCGGTGCCCAGGCCCGAACCCAGCGCGCGCAGCCCGTCGAAGTCCATCGGCGCGTCCATGATCTGCGCGGCCGGCACCAGCGGCACCGAGGAGCCGCCCGGGATCACCGCCAGCAGATTGTCCCAGCCGCCACGGATGCCGCCGCAATGCCGGTCGATCAGTTCCTTGAACGGGATGCCCATCGATTCCTCGACCACGCAGGGCTTGTTCACATGCCCGCTGATCTGGAACAGCTTGGTGCCCTTGTTGTTGTCCCGGCCGAAGCTGGCGAACCATTCGGGCGATCGGCGCAGGATCGTCGGCGCGACCGCGATGCTCTCCACATTGTTCACCGTCGTCGGGCAGCCATAGAGGCCCGCGCCCGCCGGGAAAGGCGGCTTCAAGCGCGGCTGGCCCTTCTTGCCTTCCAGGCTCTCGATCTGCGCGGTTTCCTCGCCGCAGATATAGGCGCCAGCGCCGCGATGGACGAACACGTCGAAATCATAGCCCGACCCGCAAGCATTCTTGCCCAGGAAACCCTTGGCATAGGCCTGCTCGACGGCGGCGAAGAGCACCTTCGCTTCGTAGATGAACTCGCCGCGGATATAGATGTACGCCGCGCGCGCCCGCATCGCGAAGCCGGCGACCAGCGCGCCCTCGATCAGCTTGTGCGGATCATGGCGGATGATCTCGCGGTCCTTGCACGAACCCGGCTCGGATTCGTCGGCGTTGATGACCAGGAAGCTCGGGCGGCCGTCCTTGCTTTCCTTGGGCATGAAGCTCCACTTCATGCCGGTCGGGAAGCCCGCGCCGCCGCGGCCGCGCAGGCCCGACGCCTTGATGCGGTCGATGATCGTGTCCTGGCCGATGTCCAGCAGCGCCTTGGTATTGTCCCAGTCGCCGCGCTTCATCGCCGCGTCTATGCCCCAGTCCTGGAAGCCGTAGACGTTGGTGAAGATACGGTCCTTGTCCTCCAGCGGGCCGACGAACGGCGGCGGAGCGGCGGGCGCGGTGTCTTCGGCCATTATCGGCCCTTTCCGATCAGTTTTTCAGCAACGAAATAGGCGAGCACGGCCACCGCCAGCCCAAGGACCAGCCCCAGCACCGCGCCCAGGATCTTGAGCGCGACGATGAAGACGATGATCGCCAGGATGATGGAGACGAGCGCGCTCATGCCTGCCCATCCCCTTCCGTCATGCCAGCGAAGGCTGGCATCTCACTGCCCCTTTTCGCAACGCCGAAGAAAAGAGAGATCCCAGCCTTCGCTGGGATGACGGGATTGGTACGTATCACGCCCACTCCCCCCGATAGTCGTGGTTTTCCGTGACCATCTCTTTCAGCGTCGTCGGACCGCCCTCGGGGCAGCTGGTCTGGCGGTCGATCTGCGGGCCGATCTTCGGCTGCTTGCCGGCGGCCAGGTCGTCCAGGATCGCGCCCATGCTGTCGTAGGTCAGGTCTTCGAAATTGTCGTCGTTGATCTGGACCATCGGTGCGTTGGCGCAGGCGCCCAGGCATTCGACCTCGGTCAGGGTGAACAGGCCGTCGGGCGTGGTCGCGCCCTTCACCAGCCCCTTGTTCTTGCAGGCCGCGAACACATCGTCGGAGCCGCGCAACATGCAGGGCGTCGTGCCGCACACCTGCACATGATAGCGGCCGACCGGCGCCAGGTTGTACATGGTGTAGAAGGTCGCGACCTCATAGACGCGCATGTACGGCATATCGAGCTGGCGGGCGATATATTCCATCACCGGCACGGGCAGCCAGCCCTGCGTCTGCGTCTCCGCGCCGACCTGCCGCTGGGCAAGGTCGAGCAGCGGCATCACCGCGGACTGCTGGCGACCGGCGGGATAGCGGGCGATAACCTTCTCGGCCTGCGCGGCATTCTCTTCCGTCCACGCAAACGCGCCCCAGCGCGCGCGGGTTTCGGCTTCGTCGGGAATATGGGGTGCGTCAGCCATTCTTATCCTCGCCGCGAAGAAAGAGAAAACCCATACCTAACAGTCCCAATCCAAATCCACCTGCGGATGCAGTGCCATATTCGGTGCTAAATGTCCCCATGAGCCACGCGAAGACAAATCCGCCGATCAGAAAGCCGAGACTGACAACGCCCGTCTCTCTTTCGTTGAAATGCGATCCAGCAATTACCGAAAACACAAACCCAACGAAAACGCACATCGCCAACGACATGAAGAAGGAATACGCATAAGGGTGAGCCATGTCAGACGTGGCGCCGGAAAACTCTCTGACAATCGAGCGCGAAGCACTCACCGGTCACACTCCCCGAACACGATATCCATCGCGCCCAGCACGGCGGTTGTGTCGGCCAACATGTGACCCTTCATCATGAAGTCCATCGCCTGCAAATGCGAGAAGGCCGTGGGCCGGATCTTGCAGCGATAGGGCTTGTTGCTGCCGTCAGCGACCAGATAGACGCCGAATTCGCCCTTGGGGCTTTCTGTCGCCACATAGACCTCACCGGCGGGCACGTGGAAGCCCTCGGTGTAGAGCTTGAAGTGGTGGATCAGCGCTTCCATCGATCGCTTCATCTCGCCGCGTTTTGGCGGCACCACCTTGCGGTCGAAGCTGGCGATCGGCCCTTCCGGCATTTCGTTCAGGCACTGCTTCATGATCCGCGCGGACTGGCGGACTTCCTCGACACGCACCATGAACCGGTCGTAGCAGTCGAAATTGGTGCCGACCGGGACGTCGAAGTCCATCCGGTCATAGACATCATAGGGCTGCGCCTTGCGGATATCCCACGGAATACCCGACCCACGGATCATCGGGCCGGAAAAGCCCCATTTCAGCGCGTCTTCCTTGGAGACCACGGCGATGTCGACATTGCGCTGCTTGAAGATGCGGTTGTCCGCAACCAGCGAAATCGCATCCTCGAACAGGCGCGGCAGGCGCGTGTCGAGCCAGTCGGCGATGTCGGTCAGCAGCTTCAGCGGCACGTCCTGATGCACCCCGCCCGGCCGGAAATAGGCGCTGTGCATCCGCGCGCCCGACGCGCGCTCGAAGAAGTTGAGGCAGTCCTCGCGGATTTCGAACAGCCACAGGTTCGGCGTCATCGCGCCCACGTCCATCACATGCGACCCGAGGTTCAGCATGTGGTTGCAGATGCGGGTCAGCTCCGCGAAGAACACGCGCAGATATTGCGCGCGCAGCGGCACTTCCAGGTTCAGCAGCTTCTCGACCGCCAGAACGTAGCTATGCTCCATGCCGAGCGGCGAACAATAGTCGAGCCGGTCGAAATAGGGCAAAGCCTGCAAATAGGTCTTGTACTCGATCAGCTTCTCGGTGCCGCGATGCAGCAGCCCGACATGCGGGTCGCAGCGCTCGACGATCTCGCCGTCCAGCTCCATGACGAGACGCAGCACGCCATGCGCCGCCGGATGCTGCGGACCGAAGTTGATCGTGTAGTTCTGGATCTCCGTATCGCCGTACGTCGGATCGTCGGCGTTGATCTCATGATCCAGCTTTTCGAGATAGTCAGACATGCTTCACCATCCGGGCACATACTGCCGTCATCCCAGCGAAAGCTGGGATCTCACTGCCTGCAACGGCAGCGCGAAGGAAAAGAGAGATGCCAGCTTCCGCTGGCATGACGGAAGAGAGGAAACAGCTCATGCCTTGTCCTCCGGCTTGGCCGTGCCCTTGCCTTCGTCGGTATGCGCCTCGGGCTTGGCCGGGGCATTGTCCGACTTCTCCGTCGCCTTGCTGTCGGTCGGCTCGCCCGCGCCGCTGACGCCGGGCTTCTCGGTGACCTTGGGCGTGCTCCCCTTCTCCTCGCCCTTGGGCGCGGCGGGCGGCGGTGGCGGTGCGGCGGCGGGCGTGGGCGCGCCGGGCGCAGCCGGTGCTTTCTCGTCGCCCGGCAGCACATATTGCGCGCCTTCCCACGGGCTCATGAAGTCGAAGCTGCGGAAATCCTGCGCGAGCCGCACGGGCTCATAGACGACGCGCTTGTCCTCCTCGGAATAGCGCAGCTCGACATAGCCGGTCAGCGGGAAGTCCTTGCGCTGCGGATGCCCCTTGAAACCATAGTCGGTCAGGATGCGGCGCAGGTCGGCATTGCCTTCGAAGATCACGCCGTACATGTCGAACACCTCGCGCTCCAGCCAGCCGGCGACCGGCCAGATGTGCGTCACGGTGGGGACGGGCCTATCCTCGTCGGTCTGCACCTTCACGCGCACGCGGTGGTTCCGCGTGACGCTCAGCAGGTGATAGCAGACCTCGAACCGCTCGGGGCGGTCGGGATAGTCGACGCCGGCGATCTCCATCAGCTGCTGGTACTGCGCCCGGTCGCGCAGCAGCAGCATCGCGTCGGCCAGGCTTTCGCGAACGACGGTGAAGCTCAGCTCGTCGGCATGGTCGACGGTCTCGACCAGCATGGCGCCCAGCAGGCCGCCGATTTCCTCGGCGATGCCGTCAATGGTCGCAATCTTCGGTGCGGAATGACCCATATCAGCGCTCAATCGTCCCGATCCGGCGGATCTTCCGCTGCAACTGCATCACGCCGTACAGCAGCGCTTCGGCAGTGGGCGGGCAACCCGGCACATAGATGTCCACCGGCACGATCCGGTCGCAGCCCCGCACTACCGAATAGCTGTAGTGATAATAGCCGCCGCCATTGGCGCAGGAGCCCATGGAAATCACATATTTCGGTTCCGACATCTGGTCGTAAACCTTGCGCAACGCCGGGGCCATCTTGTTGCACAGCGTGCCCGCGACGATCATCACGTCGCTCTGGCGCGGCGATGCGCGTGGCGCGGCACCGAAGCGCTCCATGTCGTAACGCGGCATGTTGACGTGGATCATCTCCACCGCGCAGCAGGCGAGGCCGAAGGTCATCCACCACAGCGAACCCGTGCGCGCCCACTGGAACAGCTCCTCGGTCGAGGTGACGAGGAAACCCTTGTCGCTGACCTCGCTGTTCAGCGCATTGAAGAAATCCTGGTCGGGCTGCGTCCCAGCGGGCGGCAAGGTGCCGGGCATCGGACGGTCGAGTTCTACTCCCAATCGAGGGCTCCCTTCTTCCAGGCATAGACGAGGCCGAGAACCAGCTCCGCTATGAAGATCATCATCGTCGCCCAGCCGGCCCAGCCGATCTGGTCGAGGCTGACCGCCCAGGGATAGAGGAACGCCGCTTCCAGGTCGAAGATGATGAACAGGATCGCGACGAGGTAGAAGCGCACGTCGAACTGGCTGCGCGGCTCCTCGAAGGCGGGGAAGCCGCATTCATATTCGCTGAGCTTGGCCGGGTCGGGCTTGTGAGCGCCCGTCAGGCGGCCGACCAGCATCGGCAGGAACACGAAGGCGCTCGACAGCAGCAGCGCTACCCCGAGAAAGATCAGGATCGGCAGATATTGGGCAAGATCGACCAACGGAATCCCCTGGGCGAAAAGAGGTACGGGGGCGCTTTAGGCCCGCTGCATATGCGAAGCAAGGGGCCGAGATGTGAGAATGATTCGCAACAATCACATGGGTTTGTGCGCGCTACCAGAAGCGCGCGCTCAGCGCAGCGCTCCGGCCACCAGCTTGTGCAGCTTGGAATGGATAGCGTCGTTGCCGGCGATCACTTCGCGCCGCTCGATCGGCTGGTCGCCACCCCGGAAATCGGTGACGAAACCGCCCGCTTCACGCACCAGCAGCATGCCTGCGGCGACGTCCCACGGGTGCAGGCCGCTTTCCCAATAGCCATCATATCGGCCCGACGCGACATGGGCGAGGTCCAGCGCCGCCGCGCCGAAGCGGCGGATGCCCGCGACCGAGGGGCCGACGGCACCGAAGATGCGGGTCCACTGGGCGAAGTCGCCATGGCCCATGAACGGAATCCCGGTCGCGATCAGGCAATCGCCCAGGTCACGGCGCGCGGACACGCGCAGCCGCTGGTCGTGCCGCCAGGCGCCCCGGGTCTTTTCCGCCCAATAGCTCTCGTCCGTGACCGGCTGGTAAACCAGGCCCGTCGTCACCTCGCGCTTCGTCCCGCCCAGCAGCGGCTCCTCGACCGCAATGGAGATGGCGAAATGCGGGATGCCGTGCAGGAAGTTGCTGGTGCCGTCGAGCGGATCGATGATCCAGCGCGGCTTGGTCGGATCGCCCTCGATGACGCCGCCTTCCTCCAGCAGGAATCCCCAGTCGGGCCGCGCCTTCTGCAGTTCCTCGACCAGGGTCTTCTCGGCCTGCTGGTCGGCCTTGGACACGAAGTCGGCCGGCCCCTTGCGGCTGACCTGCAGATGCTCGACCTCGCCGAAGTCGCGGCGCAGCTTGGCGCCCGCCTTGCGCGCGGCGCGCTCCATGATGGTCAGAAGGCCGGAATGGGATACCATAGCTAATCTCCGCCGTCCGCGGGGGACGGCCCGTTCGTTATTTCTTGGGAGCCGGCTTGGCCGCGGGCGCGGCGGGCCGGTAGCCGCACACGCCGGCAATCACCGCCAGCATCTGCGATACGTCCTTGCGGTCGACCTTGCCCGGGTTGGCGGCGATCACCTTGTCGGTCGCCTCGCTCACCTTCGACACCGGGTTGGCGTACAGGCATTCGAACAGCGCGTTCTTCACCGGCTGCTCGACCTCGTTCGACTGGAGCGCGCTGGTGATGACCCGCAACACGAACGCCGCATTGTCGATCTGCGCCTTGCTCGGCCGGGTCTGCGGCGCGGCCTGCGCGTGCAGCGCAGCCGGAAGGAGTGCGATCGCGAGGATCGCGGCCCCCGCCCTGCCGCGCCCGGTCCGCATCAGTCGGCCCGCTTCACATATTCGCGCTCGTACACGTCGACGACGATGCGCGTGCCGGTGACGATGTGCGGGGGAACCATGACGCGCACGCCATTGTCCAGGATCGCGGGCTTGTAGCTGGCCGAAGCGGTCTGGCCCTTCACCACGGCGTCGGCCTCGACCACGGTCGCCTCGACCGTCTCGGGCAGCTGCACGCTGATCGGGCGCTCCTCGTACATTTCCAGCATGACCATCATGCCGTCCTGCAGGAAGGCCGCGGCGTCGCCGACCAGGTCCTGCGGCAGGTTGATCTGCTCATAGGTCTCGGTGTCCATGAAGACGAGCATGTCGCCTTCGGCATAGAGGTACTGGAAATCCTTGGTGTCCAGGCGGATGCGCTCGACGGTCTCGGCGGACCGGAAACGGACGTTGTTCTTGCGGCCGTCGATCAGGTTCTTCAGTTCCACCTGCATATAGGCGCCGCCCTTGCCGGGCTGGGTGTGCTGGATCTTGACGGCGCGCCACAGGCTGCCTTCATATTCGATGTTGTTGCCGGGACGAATGTCCACGCCGCTGATCTTCATGGGAAGCGCCTGCCTGTATATCTCTGGATAGAAAAGAGCCGTCCCGGCCAGGGCCGGGCTGCGCGCGCCTCTACATCCTGCGGGCCGGAAGGGCAAGAGGGGGCCTCAGCGCGCCCGCGCCAGCAGCGGATAGGGATTGACCGGCGAGCCCCGATACCAGGGCTCGCCCGGCTGCATGGCATGAACCGCGAAATGCAGGTGCGGGGCGGCCGGATCGGCGTTGCCGGTGCTGCCCACGCTCGCGATCCTGGTGCCGCGCCGCACCCCCTGCCCCTCGCGCAGGCCGGGGGCATAGCCGTCCAGATGGGCGTAATAATAGACGCGCCGGCCGTCGGCCGATCGCTGATAGATGGTCCGCCCGCCCTCCTCGCTCCAGAACAGCTTCTCGATCCGCCCGTCCGCCGCCGCCAGCACCGGCCTGCCCCGCGCCGCGATGATGTCGATGGCGTCATGCGCCCGCGCGCCGGCCGCGCGCGACTGGGTGAAGGTGTCGGCCAGCGCGCTCGCCGGCACGCCCTCGACGGGGATCAGCAGCTCGCCATTGTCGACGGCACGGCTACCCGGCGCCGGTGCCGTCGCGACCGGCGCATCGGCCGGCACGAACCGCACGCAGAAGCGCAGGAAGGCGATGCACAGCAGCGCCGCGAGCGCCAGCCATGCCCAGCCGCGCCGTCCCATCGTCACGCCTGGAAGTGCGCCTTGACGCCGGTCTTCACCATCTGCGCCAGCCGTGCCGCATCCCAGTTGGTCAGCCGGATGCAGCCATGGCTTTCCGTCCGGCCGATCAGCTGCGGCTCGGGCGTGCCGTGGATGCCGTAATGCGGCTTCGACAGGTCGATCCACACCACGCCCACCGGCCCGTTCGGTCCCGGCTTCAGCAGCGCCTTCTTGTCGTCCTTGTCCGCGTCCCAGAACAGATCGGGATTATAATGGAAATCCGGATTGCGGCTGACGCCCTTGATCGTCCAGTCGCCCAGCGGCAGCGGATCATGCTCCGACCCCATGGTGGCGGAAAACTGCGCGATCAGCCGGTTTTCCGCGTCGAAGACCTTCAGCACGCCCTCGGACTTGTCGACGACGATGTGGTCGGCCTGCAGCTGGTCCTTCGCCACGCCAAGGCTCGCCAGCGTCTCGCCCCAGCCGCGCTCATCGCCCTCGATCCGCGCGACCGGCTGGTTGTCGATCGCCGGCACGCGGATCACGGCGCCCGGCCCGACCTTCGTGTCCGGGCGGTTGAGCGCCACCAGCGCCTCGGGCGTGGTATGAAACCGCTCGGCCAGCTTCTCCAGCAGGTTGCGATAGGTCAGCGCCGGCAGCCCCGCCTGCTGGTTCAGATCCTTGGGCACGTCGTAGAACGGCCCCCGAGCGAAGCCCTCGGGAACGCGTACCAGCCACGTCGTCGGCCGTGCCTCCCCCTCCAGCAGCGCAACGCCGGTCTTCTGGTCATATTCGCCCGTCACCGGCAGCCCGTTCGCCTCTTGGAAGCCGCGCAGCGCCGCCTTGAAGGACATGCCGTCCTTCCCGTCCAACACGCCGGGCGAAAAGCCC
This sequence comes from Sphingobium ummariense RL-3, assembly GCF_000447205.1. Classification (GTDB taxonomy): domain Bacteria; phylum Pseudomonadota; class Alphaproteobacteria; order Sphingomonadales; family Sphingomonadaceae; genus Sphingobium; species Sphingobium ummariense. The sequence goes on from NZ_AUWY01000019.1 coordinate 73,254, forward strand.
GCCCGGTCGAGCGCCACCTGCGCCTGGAGGATGCGATTGGGCTGCCACGGCCTGCCGCCGAGTTCCTCCACCACCGCGAAGGCGTAGGGGTCAGGCGATGCGGGGCCTGCAGCTTCATTCCTGGCCGACGGTTGCTCCGAATTCGCGCTCTCATTGGCATCGGTGACGTTCACGCTGCACGCCGTGCACAGCAGGGCGGCAAGAATGGAAGGCATGGCTTTCATGCCTTTCGAACGCACATGCCCGGAAAATGTGCCGCATGCCGACGTTGCTCTTCCGCCTCGCGTCACCTAATCGCACGGTCGCAATGAGGGAGGACTCGATCATGGTCTCGGGGAAACGGCTTTTCATCCTCCTTGCGGCGCTTTTCTGCATCATGCCCGCGACGGCCCGGCCGGATCAACCGGATGCCGGCCTTCTCGCGCGATGGGATGATGACCCGCACAAGGATTTGCGCGCCGTCATCGTCCTTCGCGGTGGCCGGATCGTTGCGGAACGCTATTTCAATAGCGAGACCGCGGACACGCTTCACGACATTCGCTCCGCGGGCAAGAGCGTGACCGCGTTGCTCGCCGGCATCGCCATCGATCGCGGGGCGATCTCCCGCGTGGAAGACAGGCTCGCGACCTACTGGCCAGTATCGCGCGGAAGCCCGGTAGGGGACGTGCCGCTGCAGGACATTCTGACGATGCGCTCCGGCCTCGACGCGTTCGACGAGGATCCCGCGTCGCCCGGCAACGAGGATCGGATGGACGAAGCGCCCGATCCCTCCGCCTTCCTGCGCGCCATCCCGGCATCGGGCAAACCGGGACTCGACTATCGCTACAATTCTGCGACCGCCTATGCGGCAGGGATCATGATCGCGGAGGCCACGGGCGAGCCGATGGCCACCTTTGCCGGCCGGACACTGTTCAGGCCGCTAGGCATCAACCGCTGGAAATGGGACGCGGACGCCTCCGGCTATACCAAGGGACAGGGCAACCTGTACCTGACCGCGCGCGACCTCGGTCGGATCGGGGAGATGGTGCGGAACGGCGGCCGCCATCGGGGAAAGCAGATCGTCAGTGCCCAGTGGATCGCGCAGATGCTGATGCCCCGGGTCGCCATCGCCCAGGCCGATCCCTATGCCGATAGCTATGGCTATTTCTGGTATGTAAAGGACTGGCAGATCGGCGGCCGCACGCTTCGCATATCCTTCGCGTCGGGCAATGGCGGCAACAAGATTTACATCGCCCCAGACCTCGGACTGGTTGTTGCCATCACCTCAAGCGCCTACGGCCACGGCTACGGCCAGCGGCGCTCGCAGGACATATTGGAAGCGATATTGAAGGCGGAGATCGACAAGCGTCTCTCTCCCCTCTGACCGTTCAGCCCAGCACCGCTCCGAACGCCGCCACCCCGGCCTTCGGGCCGTCAGGATGGTTCCACACCGCCCCGCTCACCGCCAGGAAATCGGCGCCTGCCGCCACCAGCGGCGCGGCATTCTGCGGCGTGATGCCACCGATCGCGACACAGGGCAGCTCGAACAGCGTCGTCCACCAGCTCAGGATCGACGGGTCGGGCCGATGCGTCGTTTCCTTGGTGGCGGTGGGGTAGAAGGCGCCGAAGGCGACATAGTCGGCCCCGGCCTCCCCCGCCTCCATCGCCAGGTGCCGGCTGTCATGGCAGGTGACGCCGATCTGCACCTTGGGCCCCAGCACCTTCCGGGCCTCGCGCGGGTCGCCGTCGCCCTGCCCCAGGTGCACGCCGTCCGCCCCCAGCCGCTTGGCAAGGCCGATGCTGTCGTTGACGATGAACGCGACCTCCCGCTCCGCGCACAGCGCCTGGATCGGCCCGGCGAGCGCAGCGATGGCGTGGTCGTCGATCCCCTTGAGCCGGAGCTGGAAGGCGGCGACCCTGCCGCCGTCGAACGCCTCCGCCAGCCGATCGACGAAATCCTCGCCGATCGAGGGCGGAGATATCAGGTAAAGCTGGCAGGCCGGGCGGAAGCCCCTGTCGAACTGGTCGGCGAAATGCGGGTCCAGCGCCAGCTCTTCTTCGGTGAAATCGGTCATGGCAGCGCTCTACCCGCTTTTGCCCCGGGAGGAAAAGGGGAAGCAGCGCCGGACCTTCCCGCCACGACGCGCGTTCCCGCGTCATGATCCGCATCGGCTGCTCGGGATGGAATTACCGCGACTGGCGCGGCCGCTTCTACCCGCAGGATCTCGCGGCGAAAAACTGGTTCACCTTCTACGCCCGGCATTTCGACACGGTGGAAATCAACAACAGCTTCTACCGCCTGCCGCCGCCTGCAACGGTCGAAAAATGGCGGGATCAGGCGCCGCCCGGCTTCTGCTATGCCGTGAAGGCCAACCGCTTCCTCACCCACGTCAAGAAGCTGAAGGACTGCGCCGAACCCATGGAGCGCATGATGGCGAGCTTCCGCCATTTCCCGCCGACGCTGGGGCCGATCCTCTACCAGCTTCCGCCCAACCTCCATCGCGATCTCGCCGGGCTGGAGGATTTCCTGCCCCTCCTGCCGCACGACGCCGTCCCTATCTTCGAATTCCGCCATCCCAGCTGGTATGACGATGCGGTTTATGCCCTGCTCGACCGGCACGGGGCGGGCATCTGCACCCACGACATGCCGGGATCGCCCAGCCCACGCCTTGCACTGGGTCCGGCCGCCTATGTCCGCTTTCATGGCAGCACCAGCAAATATCGCGGCCGCTATCCCGACGCCACGCTACGCGGCTGGGCGGACTGGATGAAGGAGCAGGCCGGCGCAGGACGCGCTGTCTGGGGCTATTTCAACAACGACTATGACGCCCAGGCCATAGAAGATGCCCGGCGGCTGAGGGACATGGCGGGGGCGGAATAGCCGTCCCCGCCGTCCGTCATCAGGCGGCGACCGGCGCCTTGGCGGTCGAAGCCTGGTAGATCTCCTCGATCGCGTCGCCCAGCGACGCGTCGAATTCCTCGTCGGTCATCTGGTGGCGCAGGTCCTCCAGCAGCGCGCGGCTGAAGCTGGCGATGATGCCCTTGTTCTTCGCCAGCTCGACGCAGGCTTCGGGCCGCTTGAAGCCGCCCGACAGCGCGACGACGCGCAGCACGCGCGGATGCTCGACCAGCGGGTCGAACAGGCCCGGATTGGCCGGCAGCGACAGCTTCAGCATCACCTTGTCGTCGCCCGGCATCGCATCGAGCGCCTTGAGCAGCTCGTCGAGCAGGATGGCGTCGGCCTCCGCGCGCTCGGGGCTCTTGATGTTGACCTCGGGCTCGATGATGGGGACCAGCCCGGCGGCCAGCACCTGCTGCCCCACCTCGAACTGCTGCTTCACGATCGCGGCGATGCCCTCGCGATTGGCGAGGTTGACGACCGAGCGCTCCTTGGTGCCGAACACGCCCAGCCCCTTGGCGCGCTTCAGCAGGGCGTCCAGCTCCGGCATCGGCTTCATCAGCTGCACGCCGTTCGCCTCGTCCTCCAGCCCCTTGTCGATCTTGATGAAGGGCACCACGCCCCGCTCGATCAGCGCCTGGGGCACCGGCTTGCCCTCGGCCTCGCCGTCCATGGTGCGCTCGAACAGGATCGCGCCGATCACCTTGTCACCGGTGAAGGCGGGCGAGGTGATGATGCGCACGCGCATGTCGTGGATCAGGCCGAACATCTCCTCGTCGGATCCCCACGCGCCTTCCTCGACGCCATATCCCTTCAGCGCCTTGGGCGTCGACCCGCCGCTCTGGTCGAGCGCCGCGATAAAGCCGTCGCCTTCCGCGATCTTCTTCGTCATGTCCTGATCCAGCATCTGCACATACCTTCTCTGTTATGCGCCGCCCCTCCGGCAGCGGTGATTTTCGGCAGGGGCGATCCTTGTCGCCGCGCTTGCCCGTATGGCGCGCAGGAACGGGCGAGGCCGCAAGCCGCTATCCCCTGTTTCCAACACCCTTCGGCTGTTAGCCAGTCCCATGACGCACCGCAAGAAACATCGCGGGACCGGGCCGACCGGCCGTTCTGCAAGAGCGGCGATCCAAGGGGCATTGGCGGACGCGCCGCCCGTTGCTATTTGTTGCGGGGGCATCATCCGGGGGAAGGCATGGCGGGTCGTTGGGCATGGACGGTTGCGGCGGCACTGGCGTTCGCAGTCGCAACACCGGCGCAGGCCGCGAAAGAGCCGGTGATCGACGCCCCTGCCCCACCCTTCGAACTGACCCTGATCGACGGCTCGAAGGTTTCGCTCGCCGACCTCAAGGGCCAGGTCGTGGTGCTCAATTTCTGGGCGACCTGGTGCGTCCCCTGCCGCAAGGAACTGCCGACGCTCGACGCCTATTATGCGGCGCAGCAGAAGCACGGGCTGAAGATCTTCGCCATCACCACGGAGGACTCCGTGCCGATCGGCCGCCTCAAGAAGCTGTTCGCGGTCATGAAGATGCCTTCCGCCCGGCGCATCAAGGGTGCCTATGGCCCGCTGACCGGCGTCCCCACCAACTTCGTCATCGATCGCGCCGGCGTGCTCCGCTACGCGAAGTCCGGCGCCTTCGACCTCGACGCGCTCAACGCCCTGCTCGTGCCGTTGCTGCGGGAAAAGGCGCCGGAATGAGAAAGGGCGGCGCCATTCGCGCCGCCTTTCCCCTTTTCAGTCCCTGGCCCTGAGGCTGACGAGGCGATCGAGCACCGCGTTCAACCCCTCGCCCGAGGAAGCATGCACGTCGATGCGGCCGATCTTCTCGGTCACGCGCTCGAGCGATTCCAGCTCCTTGAGCCGCAGCAGCGTCGGATTGTCCTCCATCAGCTTCGCCGTGTTGAGCAGCGAGCGGGTGGCGGCGGTCTCCTCGCGCCGACGGATCAGGTTAGCCTGCGCGGTCTTTTCCGCCTCGACCACCTTATTGATCAGTTCGCGCATGTCGCCGGGCAGGATGACGTCCTTGATACCAAGTTCCGTCACCGCCACCCCCGTGCCGCCGATCGCCGCGCGGACATGCTCGACGATCTGCCGGTCGACCGAAACACGATCGCTCAGCACCTCGTCCAGCGTCCGCCCGCCGATCGCCTCACGCACGGCGAACTGCACCAGCTTGTAGACATGGGCCTGGAAATCGGGAGTCGACAGCGCCGCCTGGCGCGCATCGACCACCTTGACGAAGGCGGTCAGCGTCACGCGCAGCGACACCTTGTCCCGCGTCAATATCTCCTGCGCCGTCACTTCCACGGGCAGCGGCCGCATGTCGATGACCTTCGCCGTCACCTTGCGCCCGATCTGCCAGTATCCATACCGGCCCGGCCCCAGCGTCTCGACCAGTTCGCCGTCGAAGAAGACCAGCGCCTCCTCCGCCTCACTGACGTTCACGACAGCGATGTTCGACAGGGGCGAAGCCACAACCGTCGTCGCCTTCTCGAACGCCACGAGCTGCTCGCGCGTCAAGCGAGGTTGCACGAGGATATCGAACGTCTCGACCTCGACCGTCTTGAGCACCGTCCAGACATGGACGGTTTCGCCCGGCCGGACGATGAACGACGCGCGTCCGTCGAGCCGGACGACCGCGACCTGCCCTTCCTCGACCTTGACGGTCTGGAAATATTCGGCAGCGATCTCCGGATGCCCCTTGGCGATCAGCTCCGCCCAAGGCGAAGCGAACATGCCGGTTGCGTCGAACAGCTCAAATTCGTACCGGCCGAGCGGATCGAAGATACGCTGCCGGCCCGGTTCGAGCATGCGGATGAAGCGGCCATCCCGGATGAGGAGGCCGCGCTGCTTTTCGGAAACAATGAAGCTGTTGTACATTGTCGCCCTCCTCTTTTGGAGGGCTGACGACAAATCCGGTCATGCCGCGCCAGATGAAGGCGGCACCACCGGCAGGGCGCGTTACCGCTCGCCTGACCCTGCGTTCCGCCGATGTAGGTTCGGAATCACCAAATTCTCACCAGCCCGGTTTGCCGCAGGGCACCATGCCAAGCGGGGAAATGCGCCGGTAAAGGAGCATTGTGGCGATTTCAAGACAGGAGAAGGAGGGTCAGGTCGGCCGGCGGCGCGTTCCCGCTTCAAGGATGGCGGGCCAGTGCTTGAGGCGGTATCTGCTCGATCGGCCGCCGGTCCAGCCGGAGCGGGACAGGCGCGGTGTCGCATTGATGACCGCCGGTATCCGCACCGGCGCTGAGCCCCTCAAAGGGTGCCGCGGAAGAAATCGGGTTTCCCCTCATCCAACCTTGGCCTGAACGCCCCGCCAGCTTCCCATCGGTTGCAAAGCCGGTTCAGGGCTTGTCGGAGCGGGATTCGAACCCGCGCCAAGTAGATTTACGGTCTACTGCTCTCCCACTGAGCTATCCGAAAGCGGTGGAATCGAACCACCAGTCTGGTTCCCAAGACCAGTGCTCACCCATGAGCGTGGTGGGCATCCTCCATGGAACACGGCATCGGCAGTGCCGCCCGCGCCCCCGGGGTGTCGGCGAGCCCCTGGGAAATGGAATCTGTCCGGCGCGGGCCTATAAAGGTGCCGCGCCAGAAAGTCCAGTTCACCCCATCAGCGCCTTGACGCCCGGCAGCTCCTTGCCTTCCATCCATTCCAGGAAGGCGCCGCCCGCGGTCGAGACGAAGGTGAAGTCGCCCGCCACGCCGGCATGGTTGAGCGCCGCGACCGTGTCGCCGCCGCCCGCGACGGAGGTCAGCTGCCCTTCCTTGGTCAGCGCCGCCGCCGTCTTGGCCAGCGCCACCGTCGCCTTGTCGAACGGCGCGATCTCGAACGCGCCCAGCGGCCCGTTCCACACCAGCGTCCGGCAGGTCTTGAGCGCGTCGCCCAGCGCCTCGACGGCGGCCGGGCCGACGTCCAGGATCATCTCGTCCGCCGCGACCTCGTGCACGTTGCAGGTGCGGACCGACGGCGGATTGGCCGCGAATTCCTTGGCCACCACCACGTCATAGGGCAGGTGGATGGTGCAGCCGGCCGCGTCCGCCTTGTCCAGGATCGCCTCGGCCGTGTCGGCCAGATCCTTCTCGCACAGCGACTTGCCGACATCGACGCCGCGCGCGTGCAGGAAGGTGTTGGCCATGCCGCCGCCGATGATCAGGTGATCGACCTTGGCGACCAGGTTGTTGAGCACGTCGAGCTTGGTGGACACCTTCGCCCCGCCGACCACCGCCGCCACCGGCTTCACCGGCTGGCCCAGCGCCGCCTCCAGCGCGTCCAGCTCCTTTTCCATCGACCGCCCGGCAAAGGCGGGCAGCCTGTGCGCCAGCCCCTCGGTCGAGGCATGGGCGCGGTGCGCGGCGGAAAAGGCGTCGTTGACATAGAGGTCGCCGATCGCCGCCATCGCCTCGACCAGCGCCGGGTCGTTCTTCTCCTCGCCCGCGTGGAAACGGGTGTTCTCCAGGATCGCGATATCGCCCGGACGCATCACCGCGATGCCGTCCACCGCCGCCTCGCCGCAGCAATCGGGGATGAACTGCACGTCGCGGCCCAGCACCTGCGTCAGCGGGCGGGTGATCTTGCTCAGCGAATATTCCGGGTTCTTCTGCCCCTTGGGACGCCCGAAATGCGCGAGGATCAGCACCTTGGCGCCGCGATCGGCCAGTTCCAGGATCGTCGGCATCGCCGCGCGCAGGCGCGTGTCGTCGGACACGCTCCCATCCTGCATCGGCACGTTCAGATCTTCGCGCACCAGCACGGCCTTGCCGCTGATGTCGCCCATGTCGTCAAGCGTCTTGAAAGGTCTAGCCATGGTCATACTCCCAAGCCCCGACAAATACCCGTTCGCCCTGAGTAGCCGCTGAGCCTGTCGAAGCGGCGTATCGAAGGGTTGAGGCGGATGCTTCGATACGGGACTTCGACAAGCTCAGTCCCTACTCAGCACGAACGGATGAGGAAGTACGCTTACAGCAGCCCCGCCACGACCCCGGTCGTGTCGATCATGCGGTTGGAAAAGCCCCATTCATTGTCGTACCAGCTCAGCACGCGGACCAGCTTGCCCTCGATGACGGCGGTCTCCAGGCTGTCGACGGTGGAGCTGCGCGGATCGCCATTATAGTCGATCGACACCAGCGGCTCGTCCGAATAGCCTAGGATGCCCTTGAGCGGCCCGGCTTCCGACGCCGCCTTCAGCGCGCCGTTGACTTCCTCGACGCTCGTGTCGCGGCTGGGGATGAACTTCAGGTCGACGACCGACACGTTCGGCGTCGGCACGCGCACCGAAGACCCGTCCAGCTTGCCCTTCAGCTCGGGCAGCACCTCGCCCACCGCGCGGGCGGCGCCGGTGGTGGTGGGGATCTGCGACAGGGCGGCGGCACGGGCGCGGCGCATGTCCTTGTGCAGCTGGTCCAGCGTGTTCTGGTCGTTGGTGTAGCTGTGGATCGTGGTCATGAAGCCGCGCTCGATGCCGATCGCGTCGTGCAGCACCTTGGCGAGCGGGGCGAGGCAGTTGGTGGTGCAGCTGGCGTTGGAGATCACGATGTCGTCGGCGGTCAGCGCGCCATGGTTGACGCCGAACACGATGGTCTTGTCGACCCCGGTGGCCGGGGCGGAGATGACGACGCGCTTGGCGCCCGCGGTCAGATGGGCGCTCGCCTTCTCCTTGCTGGCGAAGATGCCGGTGCACTCCAGCGCGATCTCGACGCCCTGCGCCGCGTGCGGCAGCTTGGCAGGGTCACGCTCGGCGGTCACGGCGATGCGCTTGCCGTCGATCACCAGGAAATCGCCGTCGACCTCGACCGTGCCGGCCCAGTTGCCATGCACGCTGTCGCGCTTGAACAGCAGGGCGTTCGACTTGGCGTCGCCCAGGTCGTTGATGCTGACCAGCTCCAGGTCATGATCCGTGCGCGACAGGATGGCGCGCGCCACGAGGCGGCCGATGCGTCCGAAACCGTTGATTGCTACCTTCGTTGCCACTGCACTAGCCTCCTCAGGGTGATGATCAGTTGTCGAGAGCAGCCGCGATCTGCGGCGCGATCTTGGCGGCGGTCAGGCCGAAATGGTCGTAAAGCGCTTCCGCCGGGGCCGACGCGCCGAAGCTGTCGATGCCGAAGCGCAGGCCGGCGATGCCGGTATAGCGTTCCCAGCCGAAGGTCGTTCCCGCCTCGATCGAAACGCGCAGCACATGATGCGGCAGCAGGTCGGTCTTGTAGGCGTCGGGCTGCGCCTCGAAATGCGCCCAGCTCGGCATGGAGACGACATCCGCGCCGATGCCTTGCTCTTCCAGCAGCCTGGCGGTGGCGACGGCGATCTCGACCTCCGAACCCGTGGCGATCAGCACGACCTTGCGCGCGGCGGTCGCGGCGACCAGGCGATAGGCGCCCTTGGCCGACAGGTTCTCGCTCTTTTCGGTGCGCAGCTGCGGCAGGTTCTGGCGGGTCAGCGCCAGCACCGACGGGCCGTCCGCATCCTTCAGCGCCAGTTCCCAGCATTCCGCCGCCTCGACGATGTCGGCCGGGCGGTACACGTCCAGGTTCGGGATCATGCGCATCGACATGACATGCTCGATCGGCTGGTGGGTCGGGCCGTCCTCGCCCAGGCCGATGGAATCATGCGTCAGCACGAAGATCGACCGGATCTGCTGCAGCGCCGCCAGCCGGATGCCCGCGCGCATATAGTCGGAAAAGACCAGGAAGGTGCCGCCATAGGGAATGACGCCACCGTGCAGCGCCATGCCGTTCATCGCGCAGGCCATGCCGAATTCGCGGATGCCGTAATAGACATAGCGGCCGGCATAATCGTCGCGGGTCAGCGGCCCGGTCGACTTGGTCTTGGTGTTGTTGGAACCGGTCAGGTCCGCCGATCCGCCCACCGTCTCGGGCAGCAGGTCGTTGATCGCGCCCAGCGCCAGCTCGCTCGCCTTGCGGGTCGCGACCTTCTGCGGGTTGGCGATCAGGCTGTCGATATAGGCCTCGAGCGAGAAGCCTTCGGGCAGTTCGCCCGCCATGCGGCGCGAAAACTCGCCGCCCTGCTCATGGCCTGCCAGCCGGCCTTCCCACGCGGCACGGACGTCCGCCCCCTTCGCGCCGATGGCCTTCCACGCGGCGGCGATGTCCTCGGGGATGACGAACGGCTCGGCGGTCCAGCCCAGGAATTCGCGCGCGGCCGCAACCTCGGCCTCGCCCAGCGCGGAGCCGTGGACGCCCGAGGTGCCCGCCTTGTTGGGCGCGCCGTAGCCGATCTTGGTGGCGCAGGCGACCAGCGACGGGCGCGGGTCGGCCAGCGCCTCGTCGATGGCGCGGCGCACGTCGGCGACGTCATGGCCGTCGCAGGACACGACGTGCCAGCCGGTCGCGGCATAGCGCGCGCGGACATCCTCGTTGCTCGACAGGTCTACCGCGCCGTCGATGGTGATCTTGTTGTCGTCCCACAGCACGATCAGCCGGCCCAGGTTCAGGTGGCCGGCGAGCCCGATCGCCTCATGGTTGATGCCTTCCATCAGGCAGCCGTCGCCCGCGATCACCCAGGTCCGGTGGTCGACTAGGTCGCCGAACTGCGCATTCAGGTGCCGCTCCGCGATCGCCATGCCGACGGCGGTGGCAAGGCCCGATCCCAGCGGCCCGGTGGTCGCCTCGACCCCAGCCAGCTCGAAATTCTCGGGATGACCCGCGCACGGGCTGCCGAGCTGGCGGAAGTTGCGGATGTCCTCCATCGTCGGCCGCGCATAGCCGGTCAGGTGCAGCAGCGAATAGATCAGCATCGACCCATGCCCCGCCGACAGCACGAAGCGGTCGCGGTCGGCCCATTTCGGCGCGGCGGGATCGAACTTCAGATAATCCTTGAACAGGACGGTCGCGACATCGGCCATGCCCATCGGCATTCCCGGATGCCCGCTGTTGGCGGCCTGCACGGCGTCCATGGAGAGCGCGCGGATCGCGTTGGCGAGCGACATGTCGGAAACTGTCATCGAGGCGGGCGTCTTTCCTGCACTGTGATAGAGCGGCCCCCTGTAGGCCGACGAATCGAGATCGGGCCTCCTTTGTCGCGTCAAGCCCGATGCGTCAACCGCAGCAGACCTTCGTCCGGCCCCACGCCGTTCAATGGCGTCTTTTACAGGCTGAAAACTTTGCTATGCCTGTGCCATGGCAAGCGACCGCATGATGCAGGCGATCGGCGCGCTGGAGCGCGCGATCAGCCGGCTGGAACAGACCGTGGCGACGCTGTCGGACAGCGCCCCACCCGCCCCCTCCACCATCGACGAATCCGCCGCGCGCGCGGCACTGCGTTCGCTCGACGAACTGATCGGCGATCTTCAGGGGAAAAGACATGGCTGAAACCACGCTGGTCATCGCGGGCCGCCACTATCCCATCCGCTGCCGCGACGGGGAAGAGGCCCATCTCGCCCATCTCGCCAGCCTGATCGAGCGCAAGGCGAGGCAGGCGCAGCAAAGCACGCCCGGCCTGACCGAAGTGCGCACCCTGCTGTTCGCCGCGCTGTTCCTGGCTGACGAGCTCAACGACATGAAGCGCGAGGCGATCGGGCGGCAGCAGAGCCTGGCGCTGGAGACCGAGGACGAGCCGGCCGCCCGCGCGGTCGAGGCGCTGGCAGACCGTATAGAAAAACTGCGCGACCGCCTTGCCGTGGATGCCCCAGGCGCCTAGATTGAGCGGGACGGGTACTGCCTGGCACGAGCTTTAGCGAACATCCCTGAGGCGATAATCACATCCAAGGGGGCTGTCCCTGGGCGGGTTCAGGCCCGATCTATATGGTCCCCACCTGACGTTGAGGCGTCAGAGGATTTTCCAGCAAACGACCGAGGCGGTCCCGTCACCCTTTGCTGCACATTTCATTTCTCCGTTCGTCCCGAGTAGGGGCTGAGCTTGTCGAAGTTGAATAGGCCGGATTGTCCCCCGGACAATCCTGAACCATCCGGGGGATGGTTAACCTATTCAAGTATCGAGAGGCCTCGCACGACTTAGTCCTTCGATACGCCGCTTCGACAAGCTCAGCGGCTACTCAGGAGGAACGATGGATGGAGCAACGGCAATCCCTCCCCTATCCTCCGCCCCGTGCCTCCTGTAAGGCCGCCCGCATGACCGACGACACTTCCGATCCGGCCGACAAGGGCAGGCTGCGCATGATCGCCCGGCGACGGCGGCGGGCCTTCGTCGCGACTCTCGACCCGCTGGCCCACCGGCTGGCGTTCAAGGTCATCCCCTCGCCTCTCGCCCGCCGTCTGCAGGACGTGCGCACGGTGGCGCTCTACATGGGCCTCGATGACGAGGCGCCGGCCCAGCGGCTCGCGGCGCAGCTCGTTGCCATGGGCAAGGCCGTGGCGCTTCCCCGCGTGCTCGATCGCCTGGGCAGCATGGACTTCCTTCCCTGGCGGCCGGAGGACCAGCTCTTCCCAGGCCTGTTCGGCACCAGCCACCCCGCGCCCGCAGGCGTGCCGGTCGTGCCGGACGCGATCGTGGCGCCGCTGCTGGGCTTCGACAAGGCGATGAACCGGCTGGGCCAGGGCGGCGGCTATTATGACCGCGCCTTCGCCCGCTGGCCCGACGCGCTGCGCATCGGCCTTGCCTGGTCGGTGCAGGAAATCGACGCCGTTCCCGCCGACCCGTGGGATCTGCCGCTCGACATGGTCATGACCGAAATCGCGCTGATCGAAGGAGACACCACCGATGAAGGCGCATGAGCCAAGCTGGCGCAAGCCCGCGGGCATGTTCGCGATCCTGCTCCTCATCACGCTCTGGGCGGTGATGGTGGGCAGCCTGTCGGGCTTCATCGGCCGCCTGCCGATGCTGCTGCAGGTGCCGGTCTATGTCGCGCTGGGAATCGTCTGGATCTGGATCCTGCCCCTGAAGCGCCTGCTGCTCTGGATGGAAACCGGCCGCTGGCGCTTTCCCTGAGCGCAGCCCAGGCATCGTTCCGTTTCGTTTAGCGGGGGTCCAGTCTTGATGACTGGGGGCCACTTTCCTGTCGAAAGTGGCGCGAGTGACGGGGCTCGAACCCGCGACCTCCGGCGTGACAGGCCGGCGCTCTAACCAACTGAGCTACACCCGCGTTCGGTGTGGAGCGGCCATCTATGCGGGCACGCTCCCCCTGTCAACCGCCTGCGTCGGGACTTTCTTCTTTCTCGTCATTTTCTTTGCGAGGGGTCACCGTCAGCGTCCCCTGCTCGAACAGGAAGCCCGCGATATCCGGCGTTCCCGCGGCCGCAACGACGGTCTGGATGATGATCAGCAGCGGCACGCCCAGCAGCGCGCCGGGCGTCCCCCACACCCATCCCCAGAAGGTCAGCGACACCAGAATCAGCAGCGGGTTCATGGTCAGCCGCCGCCCCAGGACCAGCGGCGTGACGACATTGGCCTCGACCAGGTGAAAGCCGATCTGCAGCACCGCCGGCAGCACCGCCACCCACACGTCGTCGAACACCATCAGGCCGCCCAGCCCCAGCAGCACCGCCGCCAGCATCGGCCCGAAATAGGGGACGAAGTTCAGCAGCGCGACGATGCCGCCCCACATCATCGGGGACGGCATGCCGATCACCCACAGCGCGACCGCGACGGCCATGCCCAGGCACAGGTTGATGGTGGCGATGGTGATGACATAGGCCGACGTCGCGTCGACGACATTCTGGATCACCCGCGCCACTGCAAGGGCGCCGTCGAAACTGCCCCGGCTGTTGATCGTCCGCCGCCGCAGCCGGGTCCAGCCGGCCAGGAAGAAATAGATGATCAGCAGCCCGAACACCATCTGGATGATCGCGGCGGGCGCTGATGTGGCGGCGAACTGGAGCAGCGAGCGCGGCGCTTCGACCGCCGCGGTCTGCGCCGCCGCCACCGGCCCGCTCGCCAGCATCTGCACCGTCTCGTCGACGAAGCGCTGGAGCTGCGAATAGAAGTCGATCAGCGGCGCCAGGTTCGCCTGGATCTTGGGCAGCCGCTGCGGCAGCACCCGGAACCAGTCGGTCGCCGGCACGACGATCAGCACCAGCGCGGTATTGGCCACCAGCAGGAACGCGATCACCGCCAGGAATGCCGCCAGCGCCGACGGCACCCGCCGCCGCTCCATCCATTCCAGGAACGGCACCAGCGCGATCGCGACCACCAGCGCGGCGGTCAGCGGCAGGAAGAACTCGGCGCCCGCCCGAAGGGCAAAGGGCATGGCGATCAGCAGGCCGATCCCGCTCGTCAGCGCGATCGACGCCAGCAGCCGGTCGCGCCGCCTGTTGATCTCCAGCTGCTCAGCGGGTGTCACGTCCGATCGATCCTTGAAGTCCCCTGCTGCAGATGTGCACCGACCGTCCCCCCGCGTCAATTTGGGGAAGCCATGCAAGGCATGGAAAAGGGGACGATTAACCAAATATTCGGTCAGCTCCCCTACGTCCGCGCATGGACAGGACGGCAAGAGGAAGCGCATGACCGGACGCGGAACGACGATCCTTGGCCTGGGCGCCCTTGCCCTGCTGCCGGCGGGCACGCCCGCCATGGCGCAGGACATTCGCGTCGACCGTCAGATGTTCGTGGAGCGGCTGCACACCGACGCCAATGGCCGCCCCCGCCGCATCCTGGCGAGCGCCGCGCGGGTCGCGCCCGGCGACCGGGTGGTCGTCCTGCTCCACTGGCGCAACGAAGGACTCCGTTCCGTGCGCGGCTTCGCCCTCACCCAGCCGGTGCCGCGCGGCAGCCTGCCCGACCTGCGCGATCCCGCCATGCTGCTTTCGGTCGACGGCGGCGCGCACTGGGGACGGCTGGACCAGCTCTGGCTCCCCACCCCGCTCGGCGGGGTGCGGCGCGCCCTGCCGGAGGATGTCACCCATGTTCGCTGGGCGCTGGCGGACGAGATTCCGGCCGGGGCCACCGGCCGGATCAGCTACCGCGCCACGATCCGCTGACCTTTCCCGTCGCCCTTCCCGCTTGAGTCTGCCTCCCTCCCGCCATAGAGCCGGCCCTGGTAGCTGGAGCAGATGATCAATGTCGAAGGAAGCGGAGCGCGCGTATCTCGCCAATATGGGAGAGGGCGGACGCGGCCATAGCCTGGCAAAGCCCTATTCCGATCCGCAATGCGGCATCGAACTGATGGCCATCGGCGCGATCATATCGCTGCTTCCCCGCCCGCCTGCACGGCTCCTCGACCTGGGCTGCGGCGGCGGCTGGACCAGCGTCTTCTATGCCCGCGCCGGCTACGAGGTCGTCGGGCAGGACATCGCACCGGACATGGTCGATCTGGCGGAGGAAAACAGCCGGCTCCACGGCGTCGATCATGTCGCGCGCTTCATCTGCAGCGACTTTGAATCGCTGACGTTCCAGGAGGAATTCGACGCCGCCATCTTCTTCGACGCGCTGCATCATGCGGAAGATGAGCTTTCGGCCATCCGCTCCGCCTACAAGGCGCTGAAACCCGGCGGCATCCTCATTACCCATGAGCCCGGCGATGGCCACTCGACCAATCCCCATTCCCTCGATGTGATGGAGCGCTTCGGCGTCACCGAACGCGACATGCCGCCGCGGCTGATCGTCCAGCGCGGGCAGGAGGTCGGTTTTCGCGACTACCGCGTTATTCCCATGCCGCTGGTGCTCCACGCCATATTCTACGAGCCGCGCGACTATCCCCGGCGCTGGCTCAGCAAGCGCCGGTTCCGCATCGTGCGGCGCGTCCTCAAGATGCTCTTCAAGCCGAACATGGGGGAAGGCGCCATCGTCATCATGACGAAGTAGCGCGTCCCGCCGTCAGTCCACGAACAACAACGCCGGCGCCTCCAGCACCTTCTTCACCGCCTGCACGAAGCTCGCCGCGTCCCAGCCGTCGACCACGCGATGGTCGCAGCTGATCGACAGGTTCATCAGCTTCGCCGCGACCACTTCCCGGCCGCGGAACACCGGCCGCTCGATCACCCGGTTGGGGCCGATGATGGCGACCTCCGGCCGGTTGATGACCGGCGTCGTCGCGATGCCGCCCAGCGGCCCGAGAGACGTGAGCGTCAGCGTGGAACCCGACAGCTCCTCCGACTTCGCCTTGCCCATCCGCGCCGCATCGGCCAGCCGCCGGATCTCGCCCGCCAGCTGCCAGACATTGCGGTCCTGCGCGTCGCGGATCACCGGGACCATCAGCCCGGCGTCGGTTTGCGTCGCGATGCCCAGATGCACGGCGCCGAAGCGGGTCACCACGCCCGCCTCGTCGTCATAGCGGGCGTTCAGCATCGGATAGTCGGGCAGCGCCTTGCACAGCGCGACGATCAGCAGCGGCAGCATGGTGATCTTGGGCCGCTCGCCCCGGTTCGCGTTCAGCTGTTCGCGCAGTTCCTCCAGCGCGGTGACGTCGATCTCCTCGACATAGGAGAAATGCGGGATGTGCCGCTTGGACGCCGCCATGTTCTCCGCGATCCGGCGGCGCATGCCGATCACCTTCACCTGCTCGTCCGCGCGCTTCGCCGCTCGCCCCGCCGGCCGATAGCCCTGCCCCGCGCCATAGAGCAGATAGGCGTCGAGATCGGCATGGCGGATGCGGTCGCCCGCCGCCTTCACCTGCGCCAGGTCGATCCCCAGTTCCTTCGCCCGCGCACGCACGGCCGGGGAGGCAAGAACGTGCTCCGCCTTGGAGGGGACCACCCCAGCTCCGTTCGGGCTGAGCCTGTCGAAGCCCTCTTCTTCTTCCCGAGCCGGGACAGCAGAAGGGAAAGGCCCCCCGACATCGGGCTGAGACAAGTGGCTCGGCTCGACAGGGCGACCGGCGGCTGTTTCCTCGATCACCGCCTCCCCCGGCGTCTCCGCCGCGATCGTCTCCTCGGACAGCGGCGGTGCCTCGGCGGCCGCGATCGCCTCGCCCTCCACCTCGATCTCCACCAGCATCGACCCGATCGGCACCTGATCGCCCGGCTCGCCCGCCAGTCGCACCACGGTGCCGGCCACCGGGCTTTCCATCTCCACCGTCGCCTTGTCGGTCATCATGTCGGCGATCGGCTGGTCCTCCTCGACCCGGTCGCCGACCTTGACGTGCCAGCCGACGATCTCCGCTTCCGAAATGCCCTCGCCGATGTCGGGCAGCTTGAACGTGAACAGCGTCATGACGCCTTAGTCCTTCATGATCTTGGTGATGGCCTCGCGAATGCGCACCGGCCCCGGAAAATAGGCCCATTCCAGGCTGTGCGGATAGGGCGTGTCGAACCCCGTGACGCGCTCCACCGGCGCCTCCAGATGATAGAAGCAGCGCTCCTGCACCAGTGCGGAGAGTTCCGCGCCGAAACCGCTGGTCCGCGTCGCCTCGTGCACGATCAGGCAGCGGCCGGTCTTCCTGACCGACCCCTCGATCGCCTTGATGTCCAGCGGCACCAACGTGCGCAGATCGACGATCTCCGCATCGATGCCCAGTTTCGCGACGGTATTCTCGACCACATGGACCATCGTGCCATAGCACAGGATGGTCAGCGCCTCGCCCGGCCGGACGATCCGCGCCTTCCCCAGTTCGATGCGATAATAGCCGGCGGGGACCTGCGCCTCCGGATGCCCGGCCCAGCTCCTCGCAGGCGTGTCGTAATGACCGTCGAACGGGCCGTTATAGATGCGCTTGGGCTCGAAGAAGATGACCGGATCATTATCCTCGATCGCCGCGATCAGCAGCCCCTTGGCGTCATAGGGCGTCGACGGGATCACCGTCTTGACGCCGGAGACGTGGGTAAAGATGCCTTCGGGCGACTGGCTGTGCGTCTGCCCGCCGAAGATGCCGCCGCCGAAGGGCGATCGCACCGTCATCGGCGCGATGAACTCGCCCGCCGACCGGTAACGCAGCCGCGCCGCCTCGCTCACCAGCTGGTCGAGTGCGGGATAGATATAGTCGGCGAACTGGATCTCCGGCACGGGGCGCAGCCCATAGGCGCCCATGCCCACCGCGACGCCGATGATCCCGCATTCGGTGATCGGCGTATCGAACACCCGGTTCTTGCCATATTTCTGCTGCAAGCCGGCCGTGGCGCGGAACACGCCGCCGAAAAAGCCGACATCCTCGCCCATCACGACCACGTCGGGGTCGCGCTCCATCATCACGTCCAGCGCGCTGTTGATCGCCTGGATCATGGTCATCTGGGTGGTTTGGGTGCGGGTTTCGATCACGTCATCAGCCATGACGCATCACCATTTTTCCCGTTCGCCCTGAGCCTGTCGAAGGGCTTTCCTTTCTTAAAGAAAAAAGCAGGGCTTCGACAGGCTCAGCCCGAGCGGATGTGGAGATCACGTTTTTCCTCACAGCCCCGCCGCCTTCCATTCGTCCAGCATCTGCTGCTGCTGTTCCTTGAGGTGCCAGGGCATCTCCTCGAACACGTCCTCGAACATGCTCTCCATCGGATGGTGCAGGCCATGGCCCAATATGCCGTTCTTCTCCGCCTCGCGCGCGGCGTCGCGGACCATTTCGGCCAATTCCTTGTCCATCGCCGCGTGGCGCTCCTCGTCCCAGATGCCGATCGCGATGCAATGCTGCTTCAGTCGCGCGATCGGGTCGCCCAGCGGCCATTTGCTGCTCTCCTCGGCGGAGCGATAGGCGCTGGGATCGTCGGAGGTGCTGTGCCCTTCGACGCGATAGGTGAAATGCTCGATCAGCGTCGGCCCGGCATTGGCCCGCGCCCGGTCCGCCGCCCAGCGGGTCGCCGCATAGACCGCCAGCGCGTCATTGCCGTCGACGCGCAGCCCGGCGATGCCATAGCCGATCGCTCGCGCCGCGAAGGTCGTCGCCTCCGCCCCGGCGAAGCCGGAAAAGCTGCTGATCGCCCACTGGTTGTTGACGACGTTCAGGATCACCGGGGCGCGATAGACGCTGGCGAAGGTGCAGGCCGAATGGAAATCGCCCTCCGCCGTCGATCCTTCGCCGCACCATGTCGCGGCAATCCGCGTGTCGCCCTTCGCCGCACTCGCCATCGCCCAGCCCACCGCCTGCGGATATTGGGTGGTGAGGTTGCCGGAGATGGAGAAGAACCCGGCCTCCCGCGCCGAATACATGATCGGCAGCTGGCGGCCCTTCATCCGGTCGCCCTTGTTGGAATAGATCTGGTTCATCATGTCGACGATGGGCCAGTCGCGCGCGATCAATATCCCCTGCTGGCGATAGCTGGGAAAGCACATATCGTCCCGCGCCAGCGCCAGCGCCGCGCCGATCGACACCGCCTCCTCGCCGGTCGACTTCATGTAGAAGCTGGTCTTGCCCTGCCGCTGCGCCCGGAACATGCGTCCGTCGAACGCGCGGGTCAGCGCCATGGCGCGCAGCATCCGCAGCAGCGTCTCGGGCGGCAGGCCCGGGTTCCAGGCGCCGACCGCCGCGCCTTCATCGTCCAGCACCCGAATCAGGCCATAGGCCATGTCGCGCATCTCGCCCGGCTGCGCCGCCTCATCCGGCCGGGGGGCAGCGCCCGCAGGCGGAATATCGAAATAGCTGAAATCCGCCTCGTCCCCCGGCCGTGCGGGCGGCTCGGGAACATGCAGGCGCAGCGGCGGCAGGTTGCGTCCCGCCCGTCCTTCCTCCGCCCCGGTGCCGATCGGGTCGCTCATCCTGTCTCCATGGTGCATTGCAACAATATTGCTTGGCGCAGATATTATATTTCAAAGCACTGGAAGGCAAGATGCTCCGTTAACTCGCCACCTCGCTCACCGCCTTAAACCGCGACCGGCGCCGCGATATGGGCCTGCGGCGCATAATCCAGCACCTCGAAATCCTCGATCCGATAGTCGAAAATGCTCGAAGGCCGCCGATTGATCCGTAGCCTGGGCGCGCCAGCGGGAACCCGGTTCATCTGCTCCTCCACCAGC
The DNA here is from genome assembly GCF_000447205.1 of Sphingobium ummariense RL-3. Classification (GTDB taxonomy): domain Bacteria; phylum Pseudomonadota; class Alphaproteobacteria; order Sphingomonadales; family Sphingomonadaceae; genus Sphingobium; species Sphingobium ummariense. The sequence goes on from NZ_AUWY01000019.1 coordinate 92,922, forward strand.
GCCGCATGGTTCAGGTACAGATGGACGTCGCCCCCCTGCCAGACGACCTCGCCCGGCTCCAGATCGCATTGCTGGGCCAGCATCCGGGTGATCATGGAAAGTCCGAAGATGTTGAAGGCAAAGCCCAGCCCCAGGTCGCAGCTGCGCTGGAACAGCAGGCCGTTCAGCCGCCCCTCCGCCACCTGGAACTGATAGGTCATATGGCAGGGCGGCAGCGCCATGTTCGCGATCTCCGCCACATTCCAGCCGGTAAATAGCAATCTGCGCGATCCCGGCGTCGCCCGAATCGCCTCGACCAGCGCCGCGATCTGGTTGTGCCCCTTTTCCGCCTTGCGGTAGAGGCCGTCCCCCACCGGTTCGTAGCGCGGCCAGTCCACCCACTGCGCGCCATAGACCGGGCCCAGGTCGCCCCACTGCCGCGCGAACGCCTCGTCCGCCACGATCCGCGCCTCGAAGGCGTCGCGGTCGATCGCCTCCCCCGTCGCCTTGCGATAGGCGTCGAGCGGCCAGTCCGTCCAGATATGCACCCCCTGCCGCACCAGTTCGCGGATATTGGTGTCCCCGGTCAGGAACCACAGCATCTCCCGCGCCGCGACCTTCCAGTAGACCCGCTTGGTGGTCAGCAGCGGCACGGCATCGTCCGCCAGCGAAAAGCGCATCGTCGCCCCCAGGATCGACCGCGTGCCGACTCCGGTGCGGTCGATCCGCTCGTCCCCTTCGGTCCAGACGCGGCGCATCAGGTCCAGATATTGCTGCTCATAATGCGGGCTGGTCATGGTCTCTTTCAGGACAGTGGATCGCGCCGACTGTAGCGGCTAAAAAAAGCGCATCCAAGCGCTTGCCAGCCCCCAAAGCCCTCACTATAGACCGCGACCTGCCTTACGGGGGCGCGGCATCGCGCTTCCGGCATCGGTCGGGGAATAGCTCAGCCTGGTAGAGCACTGTCTTCGGGAGGCAGGGGCCGGAGGTTCGAATCCTCTTTCCCCGACCAACATGTTATGATCGGCCTTTGAGCATGCGCAGCCAGACCGCCGAGCTCGACGATTTCGACAGGAAGATCATCGCCGCCTTGGCCGAGGACGGGCGCATGACCGTCACCGACCTCGCCCAGCTGGTCGGCCTGTCCAAGACTCCCTGCCAGGTCCGGCTCAAGCGCCTTGTCGATAGCGGCGTCATCCGCGGCTTCCGCGCCATCGTCGACCAGGCGAAGCTCGGCATGGACCATGTCGCCTTCGCCGAAGTAAAGCTCAGCGACACGCGGGAAAAGGCCCTCGCCGAATTCAACGCGGCCGTCCGGCGCATTCCCGAGGTCGAGGAATGCCACATGATCGCCAGCAGCTTCGACTATCTGCTGAAGGTGCGCACCGCCGACATCCGCCGCTACCGCATGGTGCTGGGGGAGAAGATCTCCAGCCTGCCCCATGTCGCCAGCACATCGACCTTCGTCGCGATGGAAACGGTGCTCGACTCCGGCAGCACCCGCCCGCGCGGCGGCAAGGCCGGATAAGAGCGCTATCGGCTCCTAGTCGAACAGGCCGAGCGGTATCGCCTCCGCCATCGCCCGATAGCCCGCGGGCGAGGGGTGCAAGCCATCACCCATATCATAGGCGGGCAACAGACGATCGGGCTGCGCGGGATCGCGCGTCACCTTGTCGAAATCGACCACCGCATCGAAATGGCCGGGCGCCCTGATCCAGGCGTTCACCGCCTGCCGGTCCGCCTCGTTCCTGGCATCGGGGTGGTAATAATCGTTGCTGCCATAGGGCAGGATCGTGGCGCCGATCACCTTGATCCCGTGCGCATGGGCGCGCGCGATGATCTGGCGATAGGCGCCGATGACCCGCTCGACCAGGCGGACGTGCTCGGCCTCGCTGATCGGCGCCTCGCGCGTGGCGGTGCCGAGGTCGTTGACCCCTTCCAGCACGATCAGGCTGGTCACGCCCGGCTGCGCGAGCACGTCCCGGTCCAGGCGCGCCAGCGCACTGGGGCCCAGGCCGTCGTTCAGCAGCCGGTTGCCGCCGATCCCTTGGTTGACCACGGCGATATGGCGGCGCTTCGGATCGGCCTGGAGCCGTGCCGCCAGCACGTCGGTCCAGCGGTCGTTGCCGTCGGTGGTCGATCCCCGCCCGTCGGTGATGGAATCGCCCAGCGCGACGACCAGCTTCGCCGGGCCGCAGCGCTCCACCTCCACCGCGGCCAGCGTCTGCCAGCGTTCGAAGGTCTTCGCCCCTTCCATCGCCGGGTCGTTCAGATGGTCGCCCGGCAGCACATAGGATGTCGCGCGTGATCCGGGATGAGACGTCTGGGCCGACGGCTCCTCGGCATAAAGGATGCTGACTGCGAGATTGCCGAATGCCTTGACGGGCATGTCGACCGGGTCGGACAGATAGTCGCCACCCGCCGGCAGGATGACGTCGGCCCGTCCGTCGAAGCGCAGCCGCATAAGCGAGCCACCCTCGATCGCCCCGCCTTTCGCGCCGAGCGCCCGCGCAATGCTGGCGCCGCTGATCCGAAGGGGCCGCGTCCCCGCCAGGTTGGACAGCCGGACGCGCAGCCGTCGGCCGTCGATCGAAGAACGGACGATCTGGCGCAAGCTGTTGCCGCCCAGCGTTCCGGGCGGCAGCACATTATCGCCGGTCGGCAGCATCTGGGATGAGGCCCAGCCGTTGATCCAGACCGGCACGCACGGGGCGGCCGAGGCGGGCGCCACGCCCAGCAGGCCGATCGGAAGCAGGAAGAGAAGCGATCGCATGGCTGTCATCATGGCCGTCATTCCCTCAAAGAAAAAGGGCCGGCCCGAAGGCCGACCCACAAGTTCCTCGGGGGAGGATCAGAAGTTCGCCCGGACGCCCGCCAGCACCTGCCGGCCGGGGTAGAAGATCGAATAAGGCGCGTTGTCGTAGGCGAAGATGGTGCGAATCGGCTCGTTGGTGATGTTGAGCACGTCCACCGTCAGGCGCAGCGCCTTGTTGAAGAAGGGCAGCTGGTAACCCGCCGACAGGTCGAGCTGGCCGCGCGAGTCATTGCCCAGGAAGGCTTCGGTAATGCCGTTCTGCGGCCCGTTCGCGCCGATCGACTTGTCGTTCCAGACATAGTTCAGGCTGACCGACAGGCCGTTATTCTCATAGAAGCCCTGCAGGTTGTACGACCACTTCGGCACGCCCGTCGCGACCAGGCCCGAAGAGGACGACTGCTTGAGGTAGGTGCCGTTGGCCGAGAAGCCGAGGCCCTTCACCAGGAAGTCGAGCGGCTGCACCCAGGTCGCCTCGATCCCCTGGATCTTCAGAGACTGGAGGTTGATCGGCCGGTTCACCGTGACCGGCAGGTCGTTGACGGCAAGGCCGGTTGCCTGGGCACGGTCGTTCAACGCGTTCTGCTGCGTCGACTGGAGGCTGGCGAACGGGATGTTGAGCGAACCGAAGGTCACCTGGCTCTGCTGCGTCAGCGTGAAGCCTTGGATGTTCTTCTGGAAGCCGGTCAGGCCGATATAGCCGATGCCGCCGGTATAATATTCGCCGCCGATGTCGATATTGTCGGACGTGAACGGCTTAAGGTCGGGGTTGCCCGCCGTGGCCACCAGCGCCGACGGATCGGAGAAGGTAACGCCGGGCAGGATGTTGCTGGCTTCCGGCCGCGTCATCGTCCGCGACGCGGAGAAGCGCAGCTTGAGATTGTCCATGGCGCTCCACGTGACGTTCAGCGCCGGCAGGAAGTTTTCATAAGTCGAGTTGGCCTCGATATCGACGATCGTGTCGCCGACCTGGCTCGGGCCGAGCACATTCTGCTTCGTGCGGGCATAACGCATGCCGGCATTCACATCCAGGTCGCGACCCAGGAAGGTCGTCTTCCCGTTGACCTCGAAATAGGCGCCCCAGACCTTCTCGTCCACGTCACCGGTCGGCGTGCCCGTCACCGCGCCGCGCGATTCCGGCGCATTGTCGCGGAACTGCTCATAGTTGGTGGCGTCGATGATCTGCTGGAAATTCGGCACCACATAGGCGGTGTAGCCGACGTTGCGGTTCGCCAGATGGCCGAAATTGTTGACCGGGAACGGCATCAGATATTGCGGGATCTGCGCGTTGGTGATCGAACCCGTCAGGCCGTCGCAGGTCGCTCCGCACACCGTCGCCTGATAGGCGCTGCTGTTGTCATAGGCGCGCACGATGCGCTTGGCGCGGTCATAGGCACCGCCGACCTTGAAGTTCAGGAACTCGTCGCCATAGGTCAGGTCCAGATGCGCGCCCTGCGTCTCGGTACGACGGCGGACGTTCTGGACGTTCTGGCGATACCACTGCCAGCCGGCGTCCGGGCTGTTCAGGTCGATATTGGTCGTGATCTGCGGATAATAGCCGTCGGTATTGTCATAATAGACGTCCACGCCCGACTGCGGCGTCGTCTGGAACGCCCAGGTCGGCTGCTCGCGGAAGAAGCGGCTCTTCGACATGTTGAAGTTCGCGACGACCTTCAGCTTGTCGGTCGGCTCCCACGTCACGCTGGGGTTGATGTTCCAGAAATGCGTGGTCTGCTTGAACCGGCTCGCCTCCAGGAAGAAGGACGAGTTGGCGAAGGTGCCGCTGGTCACGACATTGTTCTCGTCGACCGTCAGGTCGATCGGGATCATGCCGCCGGTCGACTGCGGGCTCGTGCCGGGGCCGGAGTTGCGGACCTGCCAGTTCATGTTGACGCGGGTGAAGTCGCGGGTCGACTTGGCCCAGATGCCGTCGATCGCGAAATGCAGTTCGTCGCTGGGGCGCCATTCGACCGAGGCCAGCGCCGAGATGCGCGAGCGGTCGCCTTCGGTCAGCGCGTTGCGGGCGAGGCGCGGGATCAGCGCGGTGCTCAGCTGGTCGCGGGTCAGGCCGGAGGTCGCGACCACGTCGACCGGCTGGCCGGCCACCAGGCCATGGCCGGTGTTGCGGGGCACGACCGACGCCCAGTTGAAGTTGTTGCCGCCCGGATCGCCGGCGCCCAGATTGCCGTCGGTCCAGCCCACCGTGTCGAAACCGTCGACGCGGGTCTTGGTCTTGACCCCCGCAACGCCCAGCAGGATGCCGAACGTATCGGTGGTGTGGCTGGCGACGATCGCGCCGCGCGGGCTCAGGCGATCATTGCTGTCGGTATATTGGCCCTGCGCGACGACGGTGACATGGGTGCCCGGCTTGTCGAAGGGGCGCGCATTGCGCAGGTTGACGGTGCCGGCGATGCCACCCTCGATGGTCGATGCCGTCGCCGATTTGGCGAGGTCGAGCCGTGTGAACAGTTCCGACGGGAAGAAGTCGAGGTCGACCTGGCGGTTGTCGCCGCCACCACCGGTGGTGCCGCCGTCCGACGCGACCGCAATCTGCGAGCCGTTCAGCAGGACCTTCGAGAAGCTGGGGCCAAGGCCGCGGATCGCGACCTGCGTGCCTTCGCCGGTGATGTCGCGGTTCAGGCGAACGCCCGGCATGCGGTTCAGCGTTTCGGCAAGGTTGGTGGCAGGCAGCTTGCCGATATCCTCGGCGAAGATCGAGTCACCAAAAGCCACGGCATTCTTCTTGGCGTTGGTCGCGCTCTGGAGGCTGCCGCGGATACCGGTCACGACGATGTCGGCGGCTTCATCCTGCGGCGGGGCGACGTCGGGGGTCTGCGGGGCAGCATCGGCGGCCTGCGGAGCGGTCGCGGCGGCATCCTGCGCCAGCGCGGCGGAGGCAGCGCCCATCGACCCGATCGCGGAGGCGAGCAGGGCAAGACGGAATGCGTGGGTACGAGAAACAGACATGGGTAACCCCTCTCCTGAAACACAGCTCAACAGCTGTTAAACCAGCTGGTAGCGCTATCAGATGGCTGCATAGTCTTGTCCGAGTTTTTGTCAAGCAGCCACCGAGCACTCGGATCGTGGGATTGCGGTGGATGGAGCAGTCGCTTCCATCATGGACAAAAAGCAGCCGAAACCCGCTACTTATGTCCGGCCTGCCTCCGACCTGTTACAGATGCGGAATATCGTATACCGTTCTCAGGCAAGTGGCATGAACTGGCCGAGTCGGCGCGGCTATTCCGCCCGCTTGAAATCCCGCAGGGCGCCGCGCGCGCCGTCCGTCTCGATCCGGCCGAGCCAATGGACCAACGCCATGCGAAAGGCGCCGCTCCCTGCCAGTGCGGGGGGGAAAATCGACTCGATGCCCAGCAGCGAATCGACTCGCGCAGCCGTGTCGCCCGCCTGCGCGAGGCAAGCCGCCGTTGTGTCGGCCAGCGGATCGTCGACCGTGAAGGCCTGCCCCTGGTCATCCCACCCGCCTTGCCAGCGCATCCACGCCGCGACGGCGAGCGCCAGCGCCTCGATGCTCTGCCCTGCCTCCAGCCGCGCAGCGATCGGGGCGAGCAGTCGCTGGGGCAGCTTCTGCGATCCGTCCATCGCGATCTGGCGCGTGCGATGGCGCAGGGTGGGATTGTCGAACCGCGCCATGAGCGCGCGCCGATAGGTGGCGATATCCAGCTCGGCCGGCGGCGACAGCGTCGTCTGCGATTCGTCCCACAGCGCTTCGACCAGGACGCGGGCCTCGGGCAGGGCCAGCACCTCATGCACATGCTCGATGCCGGCAAGCCCGCCCAGATAGGCGATGGCGCTGTGTGCCCCGTTGAGCAGGCGCAGCTTCGCCTCCTCCCAGGGGGCGACGGCCGCCGTCAGCTGAACGCCCGCGCCGAACACGGGGCGCGGGCCGCAGAAACGATCCTCGATCACCCACTGGACGAAGGGTTCGGCTTTGACCATCGCCTGGTCCTCGATCCCCATGCGCGCGGCGAGCGCGGCGATGTCCTCCGCCGTGGTGGCCGGGACGATGCGATCGACCATGGTCTCGGGGAACGCGCCCCTCGCCGCGATCCATTCCGCCAGCGCCGGATCGTGGCGGCGGGCCAGCTCCAGCACCGCCGCCCGCAGGCGCGTGCCATTATGCGGCAGGTTGTCGCAGGAAATCGCGGTGAAGGGCGGCAGGCCCGCCGAGCGCCGCCGGGCGAGCGCCGCGACGATATAGCCGGGCGCCGTCTGCGGCCGATCGAGCGAAACGATGTCGGCGGCGAGTTGCGCATCCCCCTCGATCAGTGCGCCGGTGGCGGGGTCGAGCTTGTAGCCCTTCTCCGTCACCGTCAGTGTCACGATATGGGTATCGGGCGCGGCCATGACAGCGAGCAGCGCCTCGGGATCCTCCGGCGCCACGATCACGTCCTGCACCGCGCCGATGACGCGCGCAGCCTCCCCCGCGCCATCGCGGACCAGCAGGGTATAAAGGCAGTCCTGCGGCACCATATGGTCGCGCACCGCAGGGGACCGCAGCGACGCGGCAACGATGCCCCAGCGCCGGTCGCCGGCGGCCAGCGCATCGTCGAACACCACCGCCTGGTGCGCGCGATGAAAGGCGCCGATGCCGAGATGAACGACGCCCGTCTTCACCGCGACGCGGTCATAGCCGGGGCGGAGCACATCGGCGGGGAGGTCGGCAAGCGTCGCCGCGGACAGACGGGTCATAGCTTGTAGGCCTGCTTGACGAGATCATAGGACAGGGCGCGGGCAACCTCGAAGGCTTCGTCCTCATCCATGCGGTGCTCCGCGACGAGGCGGGCGAGGAAGGCGCAATCCATACGACGGGCGACATCGTGCCGCGCCGGGATCGACAGGAAAGCGCGGGTGTCGTCATTGAATCCGACGGTATTGTAGAAACCGCCCGTCTCGGTCGCCCGTTCGCGGAAGCGGCGCATGCCCTCCGGGCTGTCGTGGAACCACCAGGGCGGCCCCAGCCGCAGTGCGGGATAATGGCCGGCCAGCGGCGCCAGCTCGCGCGAATAGACATCCTCGTCCAGGGTGAAGAGCACCAGCGTCAGGCGCGGATCGTTGCCGAAGCGGTCGAGCAAGGGCTTCAGCGCCCGCACGAACTCTCCGGGAAGCGGTATGTCCCCGCCCTTGTCGCGGCCGAAGCGCTGGAGCACGGCGGCATTGTGGCTGCGATAGACCGCGGGATGGATCTGCATCACCATGCCGTCCTCGATCGACATGCGCGCCATTTCGGTGAGCATATGGCCGCGAAACAGCTCCGCCTCCTGCGGCGCCACCGGACCGGCCATGACCTTGGCGTAGAGCGCCTCGATCTCGGCAGCCGGCAGGTCGGCGGTGAAGGCCGACGGATGGCCATGGTCGGTGGAGGTCGCGCCCGCCGCGCGGAAATCGGCCCGCCGCTTCTCATGCGCGCGCAGATAGCCGGCGAAGCTGCCGCTGTCCTCGCCCGCCATGGCGCAGAAGGCGCGCACCTTGTCGATGAAGCCGCTTGTGTCCGGGTCCATCACCGGGTCGGGGCGATAGGCGGTGACCACTTTGCCCTTCCAGCCCGATTCCCGGATCGCACGGTGATGATCGAGCGGATCGAGCGGCCCCTCGGTCGTGGCGATCACCTCGATATTGTAGCGCTCGAACAGCGCACGCGGGCGGAAGGCATCGGTCTTCAGCGCCGCGTCGATCAGGTCGTAATAATGGTCGGCGGTCGCCGTCTCCAGCTGCACGTCGATACCGAACGCCTCGGCGAAGACCCAGTCCAGCCACAGGCGGGAAGGCGTGCCGCGGAACAGATGGTAATGCGCGGCGAACCGGTGCCAGATCGCGCGCGGATCGGTCTCTGTCGGGCTGCCATCGACGGTCGGGATGCCCAGTTGCTCCAGCTTCACCCCTTGGCTCATCAGCATGCGGAACACATAATGGTCCGGCACGATCAGCAGGTCTGACGGGTTGGCGAAGGGTTCGTCATAGGCGAACCACGCCGGATCGGTGTGACCGTGCGGGCTGACGATCGGCAGGTCGCGGACGCTGGCATGGAGGGCGCGCGCGATGTCGCGGGTGCGTCCTTCGGCCGGAAAAAGCCGGTCGGGGTGAAGTTTCAGCGGTTTCATGCCTTGTCCGAAAGTCTGACCGGCGCATAGCGCGGGACGAAGATGTGAATGACGAGCAGCGCGACCAGATAGGCGCAGGCCGCGACGAAGAAGATCGGCTGGAAGCTGCCGACGGTTTCCAGGATCATGCCGGCATATTTCGCCATCAGCATGCCGCCCAGCGCGCCGGACAGGCCGCCCAGGCCGATGACCGATCCCGCCATCCAGCGCGGGAACAGGTCGCCCGGCAGCGCATAGATATTGGCGGAAAAGCCCTGATGCCCGGCACAGGCGAGGCCGATCAGCGCGACCGCGATCCACATGGACGGCGCCTGCGCCGCGAAGGCGATCGGCACCGCGCACAGGGCACAGCAGAACATGGCGGTCTTGCGCGCCCGGTTGACGCTGGCGCCCCGGCCGATCAGCCGCGACGACAGCCATCCGCCGGCCACCGATCCGACGTCGGCGAGCAGGTACACGGCGATCAGCGGCGGACCGAAGTCCAGCATCTTCACGCCATATTGCTTGTTGAAGAAGTCGGGCAGCCAGAAGAGGAAGGTCCACCACACCGGATCGATCAGGAAACGGCCGCTGATATAGGCCCAGGTCTGGCGATGCCGGAACAGCGTCGCCCATTTGACCGGGCGCTGCGGCTCCACCGGCTCCGCCTCGATCCAGGCCAGTTCCTCGGCGCTCAGCCCCTTCTTCTCGCGCGGGCTGCGGTAGAAGCCGAGCCAGGCGGCGAGCCAGATCACGGTCAGCAGGCCGGTCAGGATGAAGGCCCAGCGCCAGCCCAGCGACACGGCGATGATCGGCACGATCAGCGGCGTGACGATCGCGCCGACATTGGATCCCGCGTTGAAGATGCCGATGGCGAGCGCGCGCTCGCGCTTGGGAAACCATTCGTTGGTCGCCGCGATCGCGGCCGGGAAGGTCCCCGCTTCACCGATGGCGAGCGGGATACGCGCGATCAGCATCCCGGCCGTCGAGGTAAAGAAGATGTGCGCGACATGGCCGAAGGTCCACAGCGTCACCGCCAGCGCATAGCCGGCCCGCGCCCCGATCCTGTCGATCACCCGGCCGAAGAGGACATAGGCGATGCCGTATCCCGCCTGGAACCAGATCGCGAGGTCAGCATAGCCGCTCTCGCTCCAGCCGTAGCGCGCCTGAAGGTCAGGCTTCAGCGTGGGCAGGACCAGCCGGTCGACATAGCTCAGCACCACCGCCGCGAAGAGCAGGGCGCAGACGATCCAGCGGATCCTGCCCGACGGCTTCGGCATGGCCGCATCGGTCATCGCGGTTCCCCTTCAGCGCAGGCCCGCCATGCTCCGCCCGGCGTCGCGGGGGCAGTGAAGGCGACGTGCAGATCGCCCCCACGCCCCCGCCGCCGCGCGGCTCCGTCCCCCTTCCACGGGAAGAGGGAGAGGCGGGATCGCATGGCTGTCATCACCAATTGTACATCGTGCCGTCTTCCAGCCGGTTCACCGGCAGGAAGGCGCGCTTATATTCGTACTTGGCCGCCAGCTCCTCATCCAGATCGACGCCCAGGCCCGGCTTGTCGCCCGGATGCATCATGCCGTCGGCGAAGCTGTAGGCGTGCGGGAAGACCGCGTCGGTCTCCTCCGTATGGCGCATATATTCCTGGATGCCGAAATTCGGCACGCTCAGGTCGAAATGCAGCGCCGCGGCCATGCAGACCGGCGAAAGGTCGGTGGCGCCGTGGCAGCCGGTACGGATCTGGTACAGGTCCGCCAGCGCCGCGATGCGGCGCAAATGGGTGATGCCGCCCGCATGGACGACGGTCGCGCGGATATAGTCGATCAGCTGGTTCTGGATCAGGTCCTTGGCGTCCCAGATCGAATTGAAGATCTCGCCCACCGCCAGCGGCGCGGTGGTGTGCTGGCGGATCAGGCGGAATGCCTCCTGGTTCTCGGCCGGCGTTGCATCCTCCAGCCAGAAGGGGCGGTAAGGCTCCAGGTCCTTGCCCAGCCGGCCCGCCTCGATCGGGGTCAGGCGGTGGTGGATGTCGTGCAGCAGGTGCACGTCCCAGCCCAGCGCCTCGCGCGCCGCCTTGAACAGTTCCGGCACGACCCGCATGTATTTGCTGGTGTTCCAGACATTCTCGGTCGGCAGGTCCGCGTCGGCGGGCTCGTAGAAATATTTGTCCTTCGACACGCCATAGGTCGATGCCATGCCAGGCACGCCGCACTGCAGGCGGATCGCCTTGTAGCCCTGCGCCTGATATTCCAGCGCGACCTTGACCGTATCCTCGACCGTGGTGCCGTTGGCGTGGCCATAGACCATCACGCCCTCGCGGCTCGCGCCGCCCAGCAGCTGATAGACGGGCAGGCCCGCGACCTTGCCCTTGATGTCCCACAGCGCCATGTCGACCGCGGCGATGGCGGTCATGGTGACGGGTCCGCGCCGCCAATAGGCGCCCTTGTAGAGATATTGCCAGATGTCCTCGATCCGGTGCGCGTCGCGTCCGATCAGGCAGGGAATGACATGGTCGGTCAGATAGCTGGCCACCGAAAGCTCGCGGCCGTTGAGCGTGGCGTCGCCCAGGCCGTAGACGCCTTCGTCGGTCTCGATCTTCAGCGTGACGAAGTTGCGGCCGGGGCAGGTGACGATGACCTTGGCACCTGTAATGATAGGCATTGCTGTTTCCTGTCCTTTCAGACGATTTCTAGCGTGGCGGTCTTGAGGGTCTGGCTGTCGGAGCCGACCATGATGTCGAAGAGGCCGGGTTCGACGACCTCCTTCATGTCGATGTTCCAGAGCGAGAAGGCATCGGGGCCGAGCGTGAAGCGGACCGTGCGGCTTTCGCCGGGATTGAGCGTCACGCGCTCGAAGCCCTTCAGCTCCTTGACCGGACGGGTCACCGATGCGGTCTGGTCGTGGACGTAGAGCTGGACGACCTCGTCCCCTGCCCTGTCGCCGACATTGCGCACCTCGACCTCCACCGTGACCTCTCCGCCGGTACCGATGCGCGGCGCCGAGAGCTTGGGGGCACCGATGTCGAAACGGGTATAGCTGAGGCCGAAACCGAAGGGGAAAAGCGGGGTCACGTCCCCGAACAGATAGCCGCGCCGGGCCGAAGGCTTGGCATTGTAGAAGACCGGAACCTGACCGACCTCGCGCGCGACGCTGACGGGCAGCTTCGCGCCGGGATTGACGTCGCCGAACAGCACGTCCGCCATGGCGGTGCCGCCCTCTTGCCCCGGATACCAGCATTCCAGCAGCGCATTCGCATCCGCGGCAACGGCCGGATAGCTGGGCGGCCGGCCATTGATTGCGCAGACCACGACCGGCTTGCCGGTGGCCTTGAGCGCGGCGAAAAGCTCGTTCTGCTCGCCCACCAGGTCGATGTCGGTGCGGTCCCCCAGATGGTTCTTCGCAAAGGCTTCGCGGCTGGTCTGCTCGGTGTCGCCGATCGCGAGCAGGACGATGTCGGTTCCCTTCGCGACCTCGACCGCTTCGGCGATCAGCTGCCGGTTCTTCTCGGGATCGGCCAGCAGCACCTCGTCGGCGGAGCGGTCCTCGCTCTGGGTGATGAACACGCCCTGCGCATGGACCACCTCCGCCTTGCCCTTCAGCTTCGCTCGCACGCCTTCCAGCAACGACACGGTCTGGCGCGGCTCGCTGGAATAGCCGCCCAGCCGCGCGACGGCGGCATTGGGACCGATCACAGCAACCCGTTTGTGGGCGCCCGCCGTCAGCGGCAGGGTGCCGTCATTCTTCAGCAGGGCGATCGACTTGTGCGCCGCCTTCAGCGCCAGCGCGCGCGCCTCCGCATTGCCGGTCAGCGTCGCATAATCCTTGCGCGGCCAGGGATTTTCGAACAAGCCCGCGCGGAATTTCAGCGTCAACATATGGCGGCAGGCCGTATCCACCGCTTCGACCGGCACCTTGCCCGCGCGCACCTGGTCCACCAGCGTGCGATAGGCCGTGCCGTCGGGCAGTTCGCAATCCACCCCCGCCCGCAGCGCCGCCCGGCCCGCCGATTCCAGGTCGGGCTGGACATGGTGGATGCTGTTCAGCTCGTGCACCGCGCCATAATCGCTGACGATGGCGCCGTCGAAATGCCATTCGCCCCGCAGCACCTCGGTCAGCAGCCAGCGATTGGCGTGGGAGGGCACGCCGTCGATTTCGTTATAGGACGGCATCACCGCGCCGATCCCGGTGCGCTTCACCACCTCGCGGAAGGGCGGGAAGAAATTCTCGCGCAGCTCGCGCTCCGAAAAGGGTGCCGGGCCGACATTGACGCCGCTTTCCGGCTGGCCATGGCCGGTCATGTGCTTCAGCGTCGCCATGACCTTGTCGGGGCCTAGCTCCTTCCCCTCGCCCTGCAGGCCGAGGACGGCCGCCACGCCCATCTCGCCGCAGAGATAGGGGTCTTCGCCGAAGGTCTCCTCGATCCGCCCCCACCGTGGATCGCGAGCGATGTCCACCACCGGCGACAGCGCCAGATGAACGCCGCGCGCCCGCACCTCGCGCGCGATGACCGACTGGACGTCCTGCATCAGCTCCCGGTCGAAACTGCCCGCCATGCCGATCGCCATCGGGAACATGGTCGCCTCGCTGGCCATATAGCCGTGCAGCGATTCCTCGTGGAACAGCACCGGGATGCCGAGCCGCGTTTCCTCCATCGCCCATTTCTGGATCGACTCGATGAAGGCCACGGTCTCGGCGGGGGTGCGCCAGCGCGCGCCGGTCCCGCCCGCCTGGACCGATCCGTTGGGGGCGCCGCGCCGGTCGGAAGGACGGGTGATCTGGCCGAAACCGTTGGGATAGGCGGCCTTCGCCTTGGCGGAAGAGAATGTCAGGCCATCCATGATATCGGCCTTGGTCGCCCACAGCGCGATGATCTGCGCGACCTTCTCTTCCAGCGTCATGCGGGAAAGCAGGTCGCGGACCCGCAAGTCGACGGGCGCGGAGGCGTCCTTGTAAATCGGGCCTCCCTTGCCCTTCGCGACCGCAGGCGCGGCCGCCACGATCGACGTGGAGGCGAGCAGGCCGAGGGCCTGCCGGCGGCCGAGACGCGGCGCGCTCATGCCGGTGCCACCCGCCCGAAACCGATGCCATCAATGACGCGGAACATGCTGCGTGACCGGATCAACACCCCTCTCCCCCTTGCGCGGCAAACTTTCCGCTTGCCCCCGGACGATTGATAACGCTACCAATGATCAGACAAGAGGGCGTTGTCAATGCCCGTCCGGTCGTATCTGGCCCGAACATTGGAGAGGGGACGTTCATGCTCACGCGCCTGTTTAGCTGGTCCATCGCGCTTGCATCCATTGCGGCCGCGCCGGCCGTCATGGCGGAGGACGGCTACGACCTGTGGCTTCGCTATCCCAAGGCTGAAGGAACCGCCCTTTCCACCCTTTCCAGCCACGCCACCAGCATCGCGATCGCCGCCCAGGGTGATACCGCCAAGGTAGCTCGGGACGAGCTGATCCGTGGCCTCGGCAAGATGACCGGCGTCAACCCGACGGTCGCGGGAACGCCGCAGGCCGGCTCCATCTGGCTCGCCACGCCCGCCACCGATCCGGCGCTCGCCTCGCAGCCGGTGAAGCTCGACGGACTCGGTGATGAAGGCTATCTGATCCGGACCGTTACCGTTAACGGGAATCCGGTGACGCTTATCGCCGCCAACCGGGAGATCGGTCTGCTCTACGGCGCTTTCCACTATCTGCGGCTGGCGCAGGGCGGCGGCTCGCTCGACCGGATCGACATCCGCTCCACGCCAAAGATCAAGCTGCGGCTGCTCAACCATTGGGACAATCTCGATCGCACGGTGGAACGCGGCTATGCCGGCCAGTCGATCTGGGACTGGTGGCGCCTGCCCGAATGGAAGGGACCGCGCTATACCGACTATGCCCGCGCCAACGCGTCGCTCGGCATCAACGGCACGGTTCTGAACAATGTCAACGCGAAGCCCGAAAGCCTGACCGCCCCCTATATCGCCAAGGCCGCCGCGCTGGCGGACGTGTTCCGCCCCTATGGCATCAAGGTCTATCTCTCCGCCCGCTGGTCGACGCCGGTCGAACTGGGCGAACTCAAGACCGCCGATCCCCTCGACCCGCAGGTCGCCGCCTGGTGGAAGGCGAAGGCGGACGAAATCTACAAGGCGATCCCCGATTTCGGCGGCTTCCTGGTCAAGGCGAACAGCGAGGGCCAGCCCGGCCCCCAGGACTATAAGCGCAACCATGCCGAAGGGGCCAACATGCTGGCCGCCGCACTCAAGCCGCATGGCGGCATCGTGATGTGGCGCGCCTTCGTCTATGCACATGACAATCCCGACGACCGCGCCAAGCAGGCCTATGCCGACTTCAAGCCGCTGGACGGCCAGTTCGCCGACAATGTGCTGGTGCAGGTGAAGAACGGCGCGATCGATTTCCAGCCGCGCGAGCCGTTCCACCCGCTGTTCGGCGCGATGCCGAAGACGCCGCTGATGATGGAATTCCAGATCACCAAGGAATATCTGGGCCAGTCGACCAACCTCACCTATCTCGGCACCTTGTTCCAGGAGACGCTGGAAAGCGACACCTATGCCAAGGGCAAGGGCTCGACGGTCGCCAAGGTGATCGACGGCAGCCTGGACGGCCACAAGCTGACCGGCATCGCCGGCGTCGCGAACATCGGCGTCGACCGCGACTGGAGCGGCTCGATCTTCAACCAGGCCGACTGGTACGCCTTCGGGCGGCTTGCCTGGGATCCCGAGCTTGGCGCCGAAGGCATTGCCCGCGAATGGGCCGCGCTCACCTTCTCTCCCGACCGCAGGATCGTCGATCCGGTCGTCCGCATGATGATGGGATCGCGCGAGGCGGCGGTGAACTATATGACGCCGCTGGGGCTTGCGCATATCATGAGCGTCTACGGCCATTACGGCCCGGGCCCCTGGGTGGACACGCTCGACCGCCCCGAATGGAACCCCGTCTATTATCACCGGGCGGACGCGCAGGGCATCGGCTTCGATCGCACGGCCACCGGCAGCAACGCCATCGCGCAATATGCGCCGGAAATCGCCCGCCGCCTCGCCAAGGTCTCGACCACGCCGGAAAACGAACTGCTGTGGTGGCATCACGTCGGCTGGGATCAGAAGCTCTCGTCGGGCGAAACGCTCTGGGACAGCCTGGTACATCATTATGACCAGGGCGTCGCCTATGTGCAGGGCATGCGGCAGCAGTGGGCCGCGCTCCGCCCCTATGTCGATGCCGACCGCTTCAAGCAGACGGAAACCTTCCTGATGATGCAGGAACAGGATGCCCGGCTGTGGCGCAACGCCTGCATCGCCTATTTCCAGTCGATTTCGAAGCGTCCTCTTCCGGCCGGCGCCGCCGCGCCCGAACATCCGCTGGAATGGTACAAGGCGCTTAAGTGGCCCTACAATCCCGGTCAGCCTTGATTCACATTTAGCTTTCGCTTTGTCCGACAATATCGCTACGGTTGGTGCACGATGATCTGAGCGGTCACTTTTGGGGGAAGGAGCGTCGCCAATGGAACCAAGAAGTTCCCGCAGACAACGTAATGCGCCTACTATAAACGACGTCGCCCGATGGGCTGGCGTGTCGCCGATGACCGTTTCGCGGGTGATCAACCGCGAACAGGTCGTCCGTCCGGAAACGCGGGAAAAGGTGGAGGCGGCGATCACCGCCCTCAACTATGCGCCCAGCGCGGCGGCGCGCAGCCTGGCGGGCGGCGACGAAACCCGCATAGGCCTGCTCTACAGCAACCCGTCGGCTTCCTACCTCAGCGAGTTTCTGGTCGGAAGCCTCGACCAGGCGGCGCGCTTCGGGGTGCATCTGGTGGTCGAGAAGTGGGACGAGAAGACATCGGTCGCCGCCGCCGTCGATCATTTGCGGCGGGGACGCCTGGACGGGGTGATCCTGCCGCCCCCCCTCTGCGACATGACGGAAATGATCGCCGCGCTCGACGATGCCGGGATCGCGGCGGTGGCAGTCGCGACCGGTCGCGATCCCGACGACGTCTCCGTGGTCAACATCGACGACCGAGGGGCGGCCTATGCGATGACCCGGCACCTGATCGCGCTGGGCCACCACCGCATCGGCTTCATCAAGGGCAATCCCAACCAGACCGCCAGCGACCAGCGATTCCGGGGCTATCTGGATGCGCTGGCGCAATCGGGCATCGCCCAGGACGATGCGCTGGTGGCGCAGGGCTATTTCACCTACCGCTCCGGCCTGGACGCGGCCGAGCAGATCCTGGAATTGCCCAACGCCCCGACCGCGATCTTCGCCAGCAATGACGACATGGCGGCCGCGACGGTGGCGATCGCGCACCGCAACGGCCTCGACGTGCCCGGCGACCTCACCGTCTGCGGCTTCGACGACACGTCCCTGGCTACGACGATATGGCCCGAGCTGACGACCATCCGCCAGCCGATCAGCGCCATGTCACGGGCGGCGGTCGACGTTCTGATCGAGCAGATCAAGGCGCGCAAGGGCAAGACCAAAGTGTCGCCCGGTCATCTGATGCTGGACTATGAGCTGATCCGGCGGCAGTCGGACGCCGCCCCCCGGCTTCGTCCCCGGCAGAAGGTCAAGAAGTAGCGGCGATCAGGGATTTTCGGTCGTCTTGGCCTGGTTCGGCGTCGCGGGATCCTTGTCCTTCGCGCTCAGCACGGCAACGGGCGGTCCCTTCTGAATCGCGGCGGACAGCTGGGCAATCTGGCCGCAGTCGGCCTTGCACAGGCTTTGCGCCTGGGCCAGATTTTCCTTGGCCTTGGCGATCGCGCCCTTTTCCACCATCGCCTCGCCCTGGCCCACCAGCGCGCTTACATCGGCGGGATCGAGCAGCAGGGCCTCGCGATAGAGGCGGATCGCCTTGCCCTGCAGTCCCTGCGCCCGCGCCACTTCTGCCAGTTCGACATAGGCCGCCCGGTTGCGCGGATCGGCCGCCAGCGCGCTTTCCAGCGCATCGGTGGCGCCCGTCAGATTGCCTGCGCGACGCGCCGCCTCGCCGGCCTTCTGCCATTCGACCGACTGGGGATTGATCTGGTTGTCGGGACGCTGCGTCAGCCCGACGCTGGACACCGTCGTCAGCAGGACGGCAAGGGCAATCGACGCGGGAGTAAAACGCATTAAGGTCTCCAGCCATGTTTCAGGCGCTGATTCCGGCCAAGTCTCGCCTGTTTGCACCCGCTTGTCCATGCCCTGTTTCACGCTGTCCGGCGCAGCCGGGCAAAGAAGAAGCCGTCGGTGCCGTCATGGCCGGGCGTCAGCAGGATGCCGGCGCCATGCGGCCGTCCCAGCGGCAGCGTCAGCCGCTCCGCCTCCCAGCCCGCATGCCGTGTCAGAAAGGCGTCCACCTGATCCCGTCCCTCCCTGTCGGTCAGCGCACAGGTGGCATAGACTAGCGCGCCGCCCGCCGCGAGCAAGGGTGCGGCGAAATCCAGGATGCGCGCCTGCTCCGCCACCAGCCGGTCGAGCCGTGCGGGGGTCAGCCGCCAGCGCGCTTCCGGGTTCCGGCGCCACGTCCCCGTGCCGGAACAGGGCGCGTCCACCAGCACCACGTCCGCCTGCCCGGCCAGGTCCGCAAGCGCCCGCGCCTCATGCCCCTGGTCGAGCAGCAGCGTTTGGATGAAACCGGCCCTCGCCCGCTCCGCCCGCGGCGACAGGCGGGCAATCCGCGATCGGATGGTGTCGGCGGCGATCAGATTGCCCCTGCCTTCCATCGCCGCCGCAAGGGCCAGCGTCTTGCCGCCCGCCCCGGCGCAAAGGTCGATCACCGTCATCCCGGGCTCCGCTGCGCAGGCGGCCGCGATCAGCTGGCTGCCCGCATCCTGCACCTCGACCAGGCCGCCCTTCCAGGCCTCGCTCTGCTCGACCGGGGCGCCCTCGGGCAGGCGCAGCGCATCGGGCAGGCCCGGCAGCGCCACCGCCTCGGGCAGCAGCGGCGCGACCTGCGCCCGGTCCGTCAGCAGGCGGTTGACGCGCAGGTCGACCGGCGCCCGTCCCAGCAGCGCATCCTGCTCCACCGGCGCGGCGAACAGCGGCGCCAGCCAGGCCGGAACGTCGCCGCGCACCGCGCCCGGCTCCGCCTCCTCGATCGGCGCTGGCCCGTGCGTCGATCCGTCGAACAGCGCCGCCAGCTCCGCTTGCTCGCGCGCCAGTCCCACCATCGCCGCCCGTCCGTTTTCCGGCCGTTCCGCCGCCCGACGGATCGCGTCATAGACAAGGTCGCGCACCGCCCGGCGGTCGCGCGACCCGGCGTAGCGCCGTTCCTTGAAATAGCGCGCGATCAGCGTGTCCGCCGCCGGCCCGCCGTCACGCGCCGCGCCGATGATCAGGTCCAGCAGGTCGATCGCGGCCTGAACGCGGGCGGCAGGCGTCATGCCGCGGGATCCTTAGCGCGTCGGATAATTGGGCGCCTCGCGGGTGATCGTCACGTCGTGGACATGGCTTTCGGACAGGCCCGCATTGGTGATCTGGACGAAGCGGGCGCGCGCCTGCAGGTCCTTGATCGTGCGGCTGCCGGTATAGCCCATCGCCGCCTTCACGCCGCCGACCAGCTGGTGGATCACGTCCTTGGCCGGCCCCTTGAACGGCACCTGCCCTTCGATCCCCTCGGGCACCAGCTTCATCTGGTCCTTGATGTCCGCCTGGAAATAGCGGTCGGCCGATCCGCGCGCCATGGCGCCGACGCTGCCCATGCCGCGATAGCTCTTATAGGCGCGGCCCTGGTACAGGAACGTCTCGCCCGGCGCCTCGGCCGTGCCCGCCAGCAGCGATCCGACCATCACGCAACCCGCGCCCGCCGCCAGCGCCTTGGCCACGTCGCCCGACGTGCGCAGGCCGCCGTCGGCGATCACCGGCACGCCCTGCTTTGCGGCTTCCTCGGCCGAATCCATGATGGCGGTCAGCTGCGGCACGCCCACGCCCGCGACGACGCGGGTGGTGCAGATCGACCCCGGCCCGATGCCGACCTTCACGCAGTCCGCGCCCGCGCCGATCAGCGCCTTGGTCGCCTCGGCCGTCGCCACATTGCCCGCGACCACCTGGACATGGTTGGACAGCCGCTTCACCGCCTCGACCGCGGCCGACACCTGCTTGCTATGGCCGTGCGCGGTGTCGATGACGATCAGGTCGCATTCCGCGTCGATCAGCGCCTCGCTGCGTTCCAGCCCCTTGTCGCCGACCGTGGTCGCCGCCGCCACGCGCAGGCGGCCGGACGCGTCCTTGGTCGCCTGCGGATAGGTCACGGCCTTTTCGATATCCTTGACGGTGATCAGGCCGACGCAGTGATAATCGTCGTCGACCACCAGCAGCTTCTCGATCCGGCGCTGGTGCAGCAGGCGCTGCGCCTCTTCCTGGCCAACCCCCAGCTTGACCGTCGCCAGATTCTCCCTGGTCATCAGTTCGCTGACCGGCTGGGCCGGGTTCTCGGCAAAGCGCACGTCGCGATGGGTCAGGATGCCGACCAGCTTGCCCGACGGCTCCACTACGGGAATGCCGCTGATCTTGTGGCGCTGCATCAACATCTGCGCGTCCGCCAGCGTCGCGCTCGGCAGGATGGTGATCGGGTTCACCACCATGCCGCTCTCGAAGCGCTTGACCGCCCGCACCGCGTCCGCCTGCTCCTCGACCGACAGGTTGCGGTGCAGGACGCCGATCCCGCCCATCTGCGCCATCACGATCGCCATGTCGGCCTCCGTCACCGTGTCCATGGCGGACGAGAGGATCGGAATGTTCAGCCTGATCGCGCGGGTCACCTGGGTGCTGGTGTCGGCCTGGCTCGGCAGCACGTCGGATTCGGCGGGCTGCAGCAGCACGTCGTCAAAGGTGAGGCCGAGGCGGATGTCCATGGAAAGCCACTTTCTGCTGCGGGACCGGGGAGTCCCAGGGGGATTCGTGGCGGCCCATGTAACCACTTCCCCCCCAAACGGCCAGACCCTTCGCGGGGATTTTATGGGCGGCACCGCTCCCCTTACGCCGGGCGGGCGGCGATCTCCGTCAGGGCGGCGACCGCCTGGTGGCGCCCGCAGCCATTTGGGCAGCGACGTACCGAAATAGTTGCAGCCAAGGTACGGCACGCGAAAGTCGAGAGGGGCGAAGCTGTGCGCCCCGTCCATCACCCCTCCTTGGCGCCGAATGGACTTTCCTCCCGCCGGACGGCCGTGTGACGTGACAGAGCTGTCTTTACGCGATCGGCCAGCTCCTCGCGACGATAAGGCTTGCCGATCACATCGAACCGCGTCCCACGCGGTATATCGGCGACCAGATCCTCATTATAGCCCGTGGTCAGAAGGACGGGTGTTTCCGGATGCAATTCGTTGAACTTCTCGACCAGTTCGAGGCCGCTCATACCACCGGGCATGACGATATCGGTGAAGAGCAGATCGACCTTGATCTTATCGAGCTTCAGGAGGGCTTCCTCGCCGCTTGCGGCGGGAACGACCTTGTATCCGATCGCAGCCAGCTGCTCGCTCGCAAGCGCACGGACATCGTCGCTATCTTCGACCAGCAGGATCGTCTGTCCTCCGCCGGGGCTCGATATCGCTTGGGTTGATATATGCTGCACGGCGCCGGCCACAGCCTCTTCGGGCGGCGCAACGGGAAACAGCAGCCGCATCGTCGTTCCCTGCCCCGGCTCAGAATCGATTTCGAGACGGCCGAGCGACTGCTGCACAAAGCCGTGGACCATTGCCAGACCGAGGCCGGTGCCGCGGTCCTTGCCTTTGGTGCTGAAGAACGGCTCGGTGGCGCGTTGGCGAACTTCGGGGCTCATGCCATGTCCTTCGTCGCGGATGCTCAACACGACATAGTCCCCTTCGGGAAGGCCATGTGCCGCTGCGTTCCCGTTCAGCTTCCAAAGCTCGGTCGCGATCGTCACGGTGCCGCCGCCCGGCATGGCGTCGCGGGCATTGATCAGGATGTTGAGCACCGCCATCTCGAGATGCGTGGGATCGATCTGCACCGGTGGCAGCCGACGCTCCAGCGCGGTGACCAGCCGGATCTGCGCCCCCACGGTATTGTCGATCAGATCGCCAAATTCGTGGATCAGGTCGTTCATATTGATCCGGCGGGGTTCGAGCCTGGTCTTGCGGGCGAAGGCAAGCAATTGGCGCGTCAGCCGCGCCCCCCGTTCGGCGGCCCGCGCGGCATTGCCCAGCATCCGTCGCTGAGCATCGCTCAGATCGTCCCCGAGCACGATGTCGAGATTGCCGGTCACCACCTGCAGCAGGTTGTTGAAATCGTGCGCCAGGCCGGCAGTCAGCTGTCCGATCGCCTCCATCTTTTGCGCCTGACGAAAGGCTTGTTCAGAAGAGCGCCGACGCGTGACATCAAGCTGGCTGGCGAAGAAATAGATGAGCGTGCCGTCGTCATCATAGACTGGTGCTACGAAAACCGCGTTCCAGAAGGGACTGCCGTCGCGACGATAATTCAGGATTTCCGTCGAAATCGCTTCCTGCGCGCCGACGGCTTCGCGAAGGGCCCGAACGGTCTCCCTGTCGGTGTCGGGTCCCTGCAGGAAACGGCAATTGCGCCCGACGATTTCGCTTTCCTCATAGCCTGTCAGGTCAAGAAACGCCTTGTTGGCGAAGACGATTGGATTGTCGTCCTGGCGCGGATCGGTAAGGATCATCGGCATCCGCGTCATCTGCAACGCGGCAAAGAACACCGTACCGCGCTGGTCGAGCCCAGGCTCCGCCACAGTCGATCGCTTCCAGTGATGCGTTCCTCTGTTGCCCGTCGGACTATAGGAACTGGTGTCTTCCAGATCGCCGGCTGGCTCACCGGTCGCTTCGTTGGGGTTGACGGGCGGTTTTGCGCCATCCTGGTCGGCCACGAATTACCTCAGATCAGTTTCAACATCGCAATAAATCTCCATCGGCCATCTGGTTGCGGAAGCAATCGAGATTAGGGTCGTCCTTGGCCGTTGACGGGCCAGAACCCTTATCGCGGCTGCAGGGCACCCATCGCTCGCCGCTTGGGCAAACCGCCCCTGTTGTGCAGCCCAGCCACCCCACAACGATCCTTCCAATGTAGGATTTCCCATGGTCTACCATGGGGATGGAATCCATCGCTCCCTATGCCAGAATCGCGTTTGGCAAACGCCGCTTTGCAGGCGCCCCGCCCCTTCACATCTGTCGCCTGACTGTCGCGTCGCTGTGACCTTGGCGTTACCCAACTGTCGCGTCGTTGACGCGTCTGTGTCGCGCCGCTGTGGCCCAACCGTCGCCTCGCAGGGACTTTTGCGCAATTTTTCGTCCGAAACGGCTCACGACGCTGTGAACTTCGCCCTGGCGCAAGCCTGTCGCGTCGGAACCGCTCCGCAGTGGGCGTCGACCAACCGCTTCCCCGGCGGGCATGTGTCTGCAAGTCCCCTCGGCCGCCCAAAGAAAAAGGGCGCCCGGCTCGCCGGACGCCCCTTCCCCTGGGAGAAGAAATCAGGGGATTAAGCGGTGTAAACCTTCTCGACCGCCGAGCGGAACTTCGCCATGTCGTCGGAGGAACCGACGGTGACGCGCGACACGGTCGGCCAGATCGCCCAGCTGCGGCCGATCTGCACCTTCTCGGGAGACGCGATCAGCGCGGCCTGCATCTCCTTGGCCGGCTTCTTCCAGTCGACCATGAACATATTGGCCTGGCTGCCGGGCTGGACCGCGAGGCCCTTCTTCGTGAGCCAGGCGATCGTTTCCTCGCGGTTCGCGATCATCTCGTTGCGGCGTGCCTTGATCAGCGCGGTCTCGGTATAGACCGCGTTGCCGCACGCCATGGCGGTGATCGAGATGCCGCCGGCCGACGGGCCGAACAGCATGATGCGCTTCTGCACTTCCGGATCGGCGAAGGTCAGGCCCAGGCGGACACCGGCCATGCCGAACAGCTTGGAGAAGGTCCGCATGACGATGATGTCCTTGCGGCCCGCCATCAGCGCGACGGCGCTCGGCGCTTCGGAGAAGTGGATATAG
Source organism: Sphingobium ummariense RL-3 (assembly GCF_000447205.1). Classification (GTDB taxonomy): domain Bacteria; phylum Pseudomonadota; class Alphaproteobacteria; order Sphingomonadales; family Sphingomonadaceae; genus Sphingobium; species Sphingobium ummariense. The sequence continues at coordinate 116,746 of NZ_AUWY01000019.1, forward strand.
GCTTCGTCCACCAGCAGCATCGCGTCGGCCGGCTTGTTGTCCAGCAGCCACTTGATGTCGGCCAGCGGCGTCACCGTGCCGGTCGGGTTGTTGGGCGTGCAGATATAGTAGAGCCCGGCATTCGGGTTCGCGGCCAGCATCGCCTTGACGTCGGTGCCCTTGCCGGGCGCCTGCGGCGCCTTGGCGAGCGGCGCCTTCAGATAGTCGGCGGTGCGCCAGGCGGATTCGAACGTCGGGTCGGCGGTGACCAGGCCCTTGGTGGGCGAGCAATAGGCCGCGACGATGCTGACCAGCGGGCCGCCAGAGCCCGGCCAGATGGCGACATTGGCTTCCGGAATGCCCTCGACCGACGCGACGGTCTTGACCAGGTCGCCCTTGTAGTTGTCGGGATCGTACCAGTTGCCGAAGGAGCCCGCCCGGGCGATCGCGTCCACGCCCGACGGGAACGGGCCGGTCCAGCACTCATTGGCGCCGATGCGCACAGCACCCTTCACGCCGCGGGCGGCCTGCTGCTGCGCGAAGGCGGGGGCGAGCAGCATCTGGTTGGCAGCGGCGCCGACACCCATGAGCGCGGCAACCTTGCCGATCTGGCGACGCGAATAGCCGCGATCCAGCAGGTCTTCCGTAGCGTCCTTTTCCAATAGCAAGGTCATGTCGTCCGTCCCCTCTGTAGCAAGATGCCGTGTTCCGGGAAGAAGGACGAAGCAGCCCGGCAAATCCGCAATAGGAAAGGGCGGCCGGCGCAGATTCCCGCGCCGGCCGCCCCCTTTTTCCGGTCTCAGATGTGGGTCAGGCGGTCAGCACCTTGTCCACCGCCTTGCAGAAGGCGTCCATTTCCTGGGCGGAGCCGACGGAAACGCGCGACACATTGGGCCAGATCGACCAGCTGCGGCCGATCTGCACATTCTGCGCCAGCAGCGCTTCCATCATCGGCTTGGCGGGCTTGCCCCAATCCACCATGAACATATTGGCATGGCTGCCGGGGACGACCTTCAGCCCCTTCTTCTTGAGATAGGCGATCGCCATCTCGCGGTTCGCGACCATTTCCGCCCGACGCGCCTTGATCAGGGCGGCCTGGGTCAGCGATGTGGTGCCGCAGGCCACCGCGGTCATCGGCAGCATCGCCGTGACCTGGCCGCCGTCATAGCGCATCATCTTTTCCATGAGCGTCGGACCGGCAAGCGTCAGGCCCAGACGCATCCCCGCCATGCCGAACAGCTTGGAGAAGGTGCGCAGCACCAGCACGTCGTCGCGGCTTCCCGCCAGCTTCGCCGCGTTGGGGCCGTCATACCAGTGGATATAGGCCTCATCGACGACCAGGATCGAATCCTTGGGCTTGTTGTCGGCCAGCCACTGGATGTCGGCCAGCGGCGTCACCGTGCCGGTCGGGTTGTTGGGCGAGCAGATATAATAGACGCCGGCATTGGGGTCGGCCGCCAGCATCGCCTTCACATCGTGGCGATAGTCGCTGGTCAGCGGCACCTTGGTCACCTTGGCGCCCAGCCAGTCGCCGGTCCGCCAGATCGCCTCATAGGTCGGATCCGCGGTGACGATGCCGCGTGTCGGCGAAGCATAGGCGACCGCCACGCGGCTCAGCGGATCGCTGGAGCCGGGCCAGGCAAGGACGCGATCGGCCGGAACGCCTTCCACCGATGCGACGGCGTCGAACAGCTTCTGATGCTCATTGTCGGGCTCGTAGCGGTTGCCCTCGTTGACGAGCTTGTAGGCGGCCTCGGCGGCAACCGGGAAAGGGCCGGTCCAGCATTCATTGGCGCCGATGCGCACGGCGCCGGCCACCGGCTTGGCAGCCTGCTGCGCCGCGGCGCCGGTCACCCGCATGGCCACGGCGCCTGCGCCGAGCAGCGCGGCCACCTTGCCCAGATGACGGCGCGAATAGCCGCGGTCGATCAGATCCTTTTCGAAGTCCTTATCGAGAATTGTCGCCATGATGGTCTCCCTGACAGGCAGAATGCACACTCCTGTGCATTGTAAACGAACATGTCTGGCCGTTCCGCCACGCACAGGGCCAGTGCTTGCGAATTGGCATCTACTGTATCGCACATGAATCACCTTGGAAAGCGGCGGGGCTATCTGATAGCGCTGGCATATGCTCAGCACGCCCGCCGCCGCCGCCCGCCAGATCCTCATCCGCTTGCAGGAAGTCATGGCCGCCCGCACCAGCGCCCAGGCCAAGCTCAACAAGGTGGTGGAAATCATCGGGGAGTCGCTGTCGAGCGAGGTCTGCTCCATCTACCTGGTGCGCGAGGGCGTGCTCGAGCTGTTCGCGACGCGCGGCCTGAAGCAGGAAGCCGTCCACGTCACCCGCATGGCGATGGGCGAAGGACTGGTGGGCCTGATCGCGACCAATGTGGAAACCCTGAACCTGGACGAGGCGGCGTCGCATCCCGACTTCTCCTACCGGCCCGAAACGGGGGAGGAGCTGTTCCACAGCTTCGCGGGCGTGCCGATCGTCCGGCGCGAGCGCGCACTGGGCGTATTGTGCGTGCAACATGTCGAGCCGCGCCGGTACGAGGAAGTGGAGATAGAGGCGCTGCAGACGGTGGCGATGGTGCTGTCGGAACTGATCGCCAATGCCGAACTGGCCGACGACGGCCCGATGGATTCCCGGGTCCAGGACACCGGCACCAGCGTCCTGCACGGCCTGCAGCTGGTGATGGGCATGGCGCGCGGTCATGCCGTCTTCCACCAGCCCCGCGTGCATATCGAACATACCGTCGCCGAGGACACGGAAGCGGAGCGCCAACGCGTCATCTCCGCCTTCGCCAAGATGCGCGAGCAGATCGACCGCATGACGGGCACAGCGGAATTCGGCACCGAAGGCGAACATCAGGAGGTGCTCGAGACCTACAAGATGTTCGCCTATGACGAAGGCTGGATCCGCCGGATCAACGAGGCGATCGACAGCGGCCTCACCGCCGAGGCGGCGATCGAGCGCGTGCAGCAGCGCACCCGCATGCGCATGCGCCAGATCGACGACCCGCTGCTGCAGGACCGGATGCACGACCTGGAGGACATGGCGAACCGCCTGCTGCGGATCGTGTCGGGACAGCTGGGGACCGCAGCGCAGTTGGGACTGCGGCAGGACGCGATCCTGATCGCCCGCAATCTGGGACCGGCCGAACTGCTGGAATATGATCGCAGGCGGCTGAAGGGCGTGATCCTGGAGGAAGGATCGCTGACCGCGCATGTCACCATCGTCGCCCGCGCCATGGGCGTGCCGGTGCTGGGCCGGGTGCGGGACATCCGCCATCAGGTGAATGAAGGCGACCTCATCCTGATGGACGTGGCCGCGAATGCGCTGCTTGTCCGGCCCACGCCGGACATGGACGAAGCGTTCGAGAACAAGCTGCACATCACCCAGCGGCGCCGCGCCGAATTCGCCGCGCTGCGCGACCTGCCGTCGGTGACGCTGGATGGACAACGGATCGAGCTGATGGTCAATGCGGGCCTGCGCGAGGACGCTCAGGCGCTCGACCTGGTCGGCGCGGACGGCATCGGCCTGTTCCGCACCGAGTTCCAGTTCCTGGTGTCCGCCACCCTGCCCCAGCGCGAAAAGCAGCAGCGGCTCTACAAGGACGTGCTGGACGCAGCCGGCGACCGGCCGGTGATCTTCCGCACCGTCGACATTGGCGGCGACAAGGCGCTGCCGTACATGCAGCGGGACGAGGAAGAGCTGGAGGACAATCCCGCCATGGGCTGGCGCGCGCTGCGGCTGGCGCTCGACCGCGACGGGCTGATGAAGGCGCAGGCCAGGGCCCTGCTGGAGGCGGCCTCGGGCAAGGTGCTCCACATCATGTTCCCGATGGTGTCGGAACCCTGGGAGTACGACCAGGCGAAGGCCCTGGTGGAGCATCAGCGTCAGTGGCTCCAGTCGCAGCGCAAGAAGCTGCCCGTGGCGATCCGCTACGGCGCCATGCTGGAAGTGCCGGCACTGGCCGAAGTGCTGGACATCCTGCTGCCCCGGCTCGATTTCCTGTCGATCGGCACCAACGACCTCACCCAGTTCCTGTTCGCCGCCGACCGCGCTCATCCCCGCCTGGCGGAGCGCTACGACTGGCTCAGCATCGCGATCCTGCGCTTCCTGGCACGTGTCGTGTCGACCTGCCACGCGCATGAGGTGCCGGTCGGCGTCTGCGGCGAGATGGGCGGGCGGACGCTGGAGGCCATGGCGCTGATCGGGCTGGGCGTGCGCCGCCTGTCGATCACGCCGGCATCAGTCGGGCCGGTCAAGGCGATGATCCGCGCGGTCGAGGCGACGGAGCTGGAGCGCTTCCTCAAAGGGCTGCTGGAAACGGGCGTTTCCGATATTCGAAGCCAGCTCACCGCCTGGGCCGAAGATCGCGATATCGAACTGAACTGAAACGCGTCCCGCCGTTGACAACGGCCGTGCAGCAATGAGACAAGGCCGCCACCCAAAGGGTCGCGGAGCAGCATGTCAGACGAACCGGAACTGGAAACGGGCGTGGAAAGCGCGCCTGCCGAACAGCCCATCGCCCCGGACACGCCGGGCGCGAAGTTGCGCGCCGCGCGCGAGGCGCGGGGCATGTCCATCCAGGACATCGCCACCCGGACCCGGATCGCCCAGCGTCAGCTGGAGGCGATCGAGAATGACGATTATGCCGCGCTGCCGGGTATCCCCTATGCCGTGGGCTTCGCGCGGGCCTATGCGCGCACCGTGGGGATGGACGAAGTCGCGATCGCGGCCGACGTGCGCCACGCGGTCAACCAGTCTGATCTGGGCGCGAACCGGTACGAAGCCTTCGAGCCGGCCGATCCCGCCCGGGTTCCTTCCCGCATGCTCGCCTGGACCGCCGCATTGATCGCGATCGTCGTGGTCGCCGGCTTCGCTCTGTGGCGGACGCAGCTGCTGACTCCGCCGACAGGCGAGGAGATCGCGAAGCAGGAGGAGGCGCCCCCCTCCCGCGGCGGCCCAGCCACGGCGGCACCTGCCCGGCCCGTCGACCAGACGGTCACCTTCACCGCGGTCGACGATGTGTGGCTGCGTATCTATGACGAGGCCGGCGAGCGGCTGAAGGACGGGCTGATGAAGAAGGGCGAGGTGTTCACCCTGCCTGCTGACGCCCGCAACCCGATGATCCTGACGGGCCGGCCGCAAGCGCTCGCCGTCGCGGTAGGCGGCAAGGCGATCGCGCCGCTGGGCGCGGCGGATCGCACGATCGCCGACGTACCAGTCAGCGCGACGGCGCTTCTGGCGCGAGCTGCGTCCACCCAGGCACCGGCCGCGCTTCCCGCTGCGGGGGGCCGTCCCGCCCCGCGCCGCGCTGCGCCCGGTGCGGCCACGGGCGGCGAATCGCCCGCATCCGCCGACGAGGCGCAGCCCTCTGCGCCAGCGCAGGTCACGACGGGAACCGCAACACCGGCCGACTGACACGGCCGGGCGCGGCGCCGGAAGGTAAAGTGCCGCTTTACGGCGCAGAATATCCCCTTATGGTTAAGCGCGAGAGTTTGCGTCGGGGATCATCATGCGTCACGTATTTTCCGCGGTTTCCGCTCTGGCATTGGGGATGCCGGCGGTCCTGGCGGTGGCAGTTCCTGCCGCCGCGCAGAATGTTCCGATCGATACGCGGGTGGATCGGCTTGAAAAGGAAATGCGCGCCGTGCAGCGGAAGGTGTTTCCGGCCGGCGCCCCGATCGAGGCGGAGGTGACACGCCCCGCGGCACCGGCCGTGGTGCCCGGATCGCCCGCATCGACCCCGCTCGCTGATCTGACCGCCCGCGTCGGCGCGCTGGAATCGCAGCTCGCCTCGATGACCGGGCAGGTCGAGGAGAACAGCTACAAACTCCGGCAACTGGAAGAGGCGTTCAACCGCTACAAGGCGGAGACGGACAGCCGTCTGTCCCAGCAGCAGGCGCAAGTGCAGCCGCAGGAACCGCCGGCCGTTCGACCCACGGTGTCTGCACCCATAGCGGCGACCGATCCCGCTTCGGCGAAGCCTGCGCCCGCGCGCCCTGCAGCGGCCAAGCCCGCCCCGGCGCCTGCCGCCAGCGAGGCGCGCAAGGCAGCCGTCGCGGCGATCGAGAAGCCCGATACGGGCGACGCGGCTAACGATGCCTACACCTATGGCTTCCGCCTGTGGGACGCGAAATTCTATCCCGAAGCGCAGGCGCAGCTGAAGGCGACGGTCGACCAGTACGGCAGCAGCTCGGTGGCAAGCCGCGCGCAGAATCTGCTGGGCCGTGCCTATCTGGACGAGGGCAAGCCGGCGCTGGCGTCCGTCGCCTTTTACGAGAATTATCAGAAACGCCCGCGCGGCGACCGCGCGGCCGACAGCCTCGCCTGGCTCGGCGAGGCCCTGATCCAGCTCAAGAAGCCGGCCGACGCCTGCAAGGTCTATGCGGAACTGGAGCAGGTCTATGGCGAAAGCCTGTCCGCCAGCCTGCGCACCATGATGGACAAGGGCAAGGCCAAAGCCCAGTGTAGCTGATGCCTGCCGCGGGCACGCGGGAGGGTGACGCCAACGGGCTTCTGGCTCTCTTCGTCCGGGCGACTGGAGAGCTGGTGGGCAAAGGCGAAGGCCGCTTCGGCATCGCCGTGTCAGGCGGGCCCGACAGCATGGCACTGCTGGACCTTGCTGCGCGCGGTTTCCCGGGACGGGTCGCGGCCGCCACTATGGACCATGGGCTTAGGACGGAATCGGCCAGCGAGGCCGCGATGGTGGCGCATTGGTGCGAAGCGCGGGACATCGCGCATGCGATTCTGCGCCCTTCCCTTCCACCGGAGGGCAATGTCCACGCCTGGGCGAGAGAGCAGCGCTATGCGGCGCTGGAGGCCTGGCGGCAGGCGGAGGGGCTGGACTGGCTGATGACCGCCCATCATGCCGACGATCAAGCGGAAACGCTGCTGATGCGGCTCAACCGCGGCTCGGGGGTTGGTGGGTTGGCCGGCGTCCGGGCAAGGGCCGGATGCGTCATCCGCCCGCTGCTGGACATGCGTAAGGCGGACCTTCTAGCCTATGCGCGGGCGCGTGAATTACCCTTTGCCCTCGACCCGTCCAATGCCGACACGCGGTTCGACCGGACGCGGATGCGGAGCGCTCTGGCAGAGGCGGGCTGGCTCGACGTCCGCGCAGCAGGCAGGAGTGCGGCTGCATTGGCAGCGGCCGAAGAAGCGCTCCAGTGGATGGTTGGCGACCTTGCGGCGGCGCATGTCCGGCAAAGCGGCGAGGCATGGCTGCTCGATCGCACAGACCTGCCCCGCGAGCTGCTGCGACGCCTGCTGCTGCACATGCTGGCGCAGGCCGACCCCGGCGCATCCGCGCCCCGCGGCGAAACGCTGGATCGGGCAATCGCCCTGGCCCAGGCGGGACGCCAGACGAGCCTCGGCCGATGGCTGCTGAAGGGTGGCACTTGCTGGACCATGGAAGCCGCTCCACTCAGGCGACATTGAAGTCGTTTCGGAAAGGTTCCACGGATCATCGCGGTCCTTCCACAGCTGATCGCTTTTTTTGGCCCTGATGACCTTTCCTTAAAGGCTCGTCCGTCTATTCTGCCGACAACTCCGGACAGGAACTTCACACGATGATGGAATTTGCGGCGCTGACCTATGGTCTGCTGGCCAGTGTCATTCTCTCCGCGGCCAATCGCAACCGCAAGCTTGCCAAGCCGCATCCGCCGATGCTGCTCTACACCGGCTATCTGCTATGCGGCCTTTCGGCGGGCATCGCGCTGGCGCTCGCCTATGTCGCCTTCTCGCTGATGGGCAGCTGACGTAGCGCCAGCTTGCGCTTTTCCGGCAGCATCCTATCTTGCCGGGTGAAAGAGAGTGACATGAACGACGACAAGGAACCGCAGGGCAACCCCTGGATCAAGAGCGCGATGATTTGGGCAGGCGTCATCATCGCCCTGCTTCTCTTCGTGTCCATGTTCGACCGCCCGGCCACGACCGCCGGATCGGCCATCGCCTATTCCGAGTTCCGCTCGAAGGTGCAGGAGGGCCAGGTCAAGGACGTGGCGATCGCGCCCGACCGGATTTCCGGCACCCTGTCCAGCGGGCAGAAGTTCAGCACGATCCCCGTCAACGATCCGGGCCTCACTGGCCTGCTCGACGACTATAACGTCAAATATTCCGGCCAGCCCGAGGAGCAGCCGAGCTTCTGGATGATCCTCATCTATCAGTCGCTGCCGTTCCTCCTGATCCTTGGCATTGCCTTCTTCGTGCTGCGCCAGATGCAGAAGGGCGGCGGCGCGGGCGGCGCGATGGGCTTCGGCAAGTCCAAGGCGAAGCTGCTGACCGAAAAGCACGGCAAGGTGACCTTCGACGATGTCGCCGGAATCGACGAGGCGCGCGAGGAGCTCCAGGAAATCGTCGAGTTCCTGAAGGACCCGAGCAAGTTCGCGCGGCTGGGCGGCAAGATTCCCAAGGGCGCGCTGCTGGTCGGTTCGCCCGGCACCGGCAAGACGCTGCTCGCCCGCGCCATTGCGGGTGAGGCGGGCGTGCCCTTCTTCACCATTTCCGGCTCCGACTTCGTCGAGATGTTCGTCGGCGTGGGTGCCAGCCGTGTGCGCGACATGTTCGAGCAGGCGAAGAAGAACGCCCCCTGCATCGTCTTCATCGACGAGATCGACGCGGTCGGCCGCCATCGCGGCGCGGGCCTGGGCAACGGCAATGACGAGCGCGAGCAGACGCTGAACCAGCTGCTGGTCGAGATGGACGGATTCGAGGCCAATGAGGGCATCATCATCGTCGCGGCCACCAACCGCCCCGACGTGCTGGACCCCGCTTTGCTGCGCCCAGGCCGCTTCGACCGGCAGGTCGTGGTGCCGCGCCCCGACATCGAGGGCCGGGAGAAGATCCTCGCCGTTCACATGAAGAAGGTGCCGCTGGCGCCGGACGTCAACCCCCGCACCATCGCGCGCGGCACGCCGGGTTTCTCCGGCGCGGACCTCGCCAACCTCGTCAACGAAGCGGCGCTGATGGCAGCGCGCCGGGGCAAGCGCCTCGTCGCCATGGACGAGTTCGAGGCGGCGAAGGACAAGGTCATGATGGGCAGCGAGCGCCGCTCCATGGTCATGACCGACGACGAAAAGAAGATGACCGCCTATCATGAGGCCGGCCACGCCATCGTCGCGGTTCACGAACCAGCGTCCGATCCGATCCACAAGGCGACGATCATCCCGCGCGGCCGGGCGCTGGGCATGGTGATGCGCCTGCCGGAGCGTGACAGCTACAGCTATCACCGTGACAAGATGCACGCCAACATGGCCGTCGCCATGGGCGGGCGCGTCGCCGAAGAGATCATCTTCGGCTATGACAAGGTGTCGAGCGGCGCATCGGGCGACATCCAGTACGCCACCCGCCTGGCGCGTGACATGGTTACCCAGTGGGGCATGTCCGACAAGCTCGGTCCACTGCAATATGAGGAGCAGCAGGGCGAAACCTTCCTCGGCTATTCGCAGAGCCAGCGCGTCCACATGTCGGATGAGACGGCCAAGCTTATCGACAAGGAAATCCGCGGTCTGGTCGAGCAGGGCTATGCCCGGGCGCAGGACGTGCTGAAGGGCCATGAAGACCAGTTGCACCTGCTCGCCAATGCGCTGCTCGAATATGAGACGCTGAGCGGCGAGGAAATCAAGACGCTGCTCGACAAGGGCGAGATCACCCGCGACGACGGCACGACGATCAAGCCCTCGACGATCCCGGCCGCGGGTTCCTCAATCCCCAAGACGCGCAAGCGTACCGGCCCCTTTGGCGAACCCCGGCCGGCTGGCGCCTGATCGCGGCACGCACACGTGAAATGGAGGGGCGCGACAATCGGTCGCGCCCCTCTTCGTATGAATCCAAAGGTAGCGGAGGGGACAAGCCCTCCCGGTGCCGTGGCCGGCTCGCCTATTCCACCTTTCCCTCGAAAGCGGCGCGGAGAGCCGCAATGTCGAGCCGCTGCATCTGCAACATGGCCGCCGACATACGGGTGATACCGGCGGCATTGCCGCTCTTCTGCAGGGCAATCAGTTCCTCGGGCACCAGCTGCCAGGACAGGCCGAACCGGTCCTTGAGCCAGCCGCAAGGTCCCGGCGCGCCACCGTCGGCGGTAAGGGCGTCGTAACGCCGGTCGAGTTCCGACTGATCCTTGCAGGTGACGGAGATCGACACAGCCTCCGTGAAGGGAAACATCGGACCGCCGTTGAGGCCCTGGAATCGCTGCCCCATCAGGGTGAATTCCACCAGCATGGGATATCCACCCGGAAAGGGAGAGGGAAAAGGCGAATCCTGCGGATAGGGCGTGATGCTGTCGATCGAACCTTCACCCAGGGCAGAGATGTAGAATTGCGCCGCCTCTTCGGCCTGGCCGTCGAACCATAGGCAGGTGGCGATGGGGGTGGTCATGATCCTTCTCCTCGATGGGAGCCGCGCGACGATCAGACGCCGCGCATGCCCACCAGCGCGAACATCGCGCCCTGGGGGTCCGTGGCCTGGATGATCCAGGCGCCGCCCGGCACCTCCATCGGGCCGTTGAGCAGCGTGCCGCCACCCGCCTTCACCCGCTCCAGCGCGGCGTCGATGTCGTCGACGACGAAATAGAACAGCCACAGAGGAGCCGGCATTTCCTTCGGGATCGGCATGATGCCGCCGGTCATCGCCTGGAAATCCGCGCCGCCGGTCTGCGAAATGAGCTGATAGCTGCCCATTTCGCCCATATCCATGGCGTCACCGGTGCTCCAGCCGAACTGGCCGGTGTAGAAGGCGAGGTCAGCAGCGAAGTCCCCGCTGTAGAGCTCATGCCAGCCGACATGACCGGTCGCCATCGGCGGGGCTGCCTCCATCCCTTCCGGGCTGGAGCCCTTCAGCAGCATGAAGGTCGCGCCGCCGGGATCGCCGACGACGGCGAAGCGGCCGACCCCCGGTATGTCCGCCGGTGGCCGCTTCACGCTGCCGCCAGCCGCGGTCAGGCGCGCGGCGTCGGCATCGACGTCGGCCGATCCGACATAGCCGCCCCACCAGGGCGTCATGCCGCAATCCTTCGCTTCGTCCGGGATCGCCATGATCCCGCCGAGCTGGCCGGCGCTGCCCGAGACGACATGATAGACATGTCCCTGCTGCGCATCGCCGAAAGGTGTGGTCGTCCAGCCGACGACATCGCCATAGAAGGCGATCGCCGCCTCCGGATCGCTGGTCATCAACTCATACCAGAAGAATTTTCCGTTGAAGTCGGTCATGCCGATAACTCCTGTGAATGCCGTTCGACGGCTCCGCGCGCCAGCGGATGGCGCGCGGAGGACGGCGGGGAACCGCAACGCTGGCGGTGGATGTCAGGCCTTGCGCTCGACGACCGGCGAGAAGCCGCCATAGATCATGCGCGCGCCGGAGAAGGGCATTTCTTCCCCCTCCATCTTCAGGCGCTCGTCGCTCATGATCTTCGCATTGCCGGCGTCGCGCACCTCCTTGGAGGGCCAGACGACCCAGGAGAAGACGACCTCCTCCCCTTCCTCGGCGATCACCGCGGTGCGGAAATCATTGGTCTTGCCTGGGGCGATGTCATCGCCCCAGCACTCCATGTAATGGAGCGCGCCATATTCCATCCAGATCGGCGCCGCCTTCTCCGCCAGCGCGATATAGGCGTCCTTCTTCTCCTTGGGCACCGGCACCAGGAAACCGTCGACATAGGTCATTGCATCTCTCCTTGGGCTCGCTGTTCCAACAGGTCAGGCGATAGCGGGCTCTTCCTGACCGGCACCGGGCATGGCTTCCATGTCCATCCAGGCGACTTCCCAGATATGGCCGTCCGGATCGGCGAAGTTGCGGCCATACATGAAGCCGTGGTCCTGTACAGGATTGGGCTGGGTGCCCCCGGCCGCCAGCGCCTTGTCGGCGATCTCGTCGACCTCCGCCCGGCTTCCGGCGGACAGCGCCAGCAACATCTGGGCGGTTTCCCCCGCGTCGGGAATCCGGCGCGGCGTAAAGCCGGCGAAGCGCGCATGCGTCAACAGCATCACATGGATCGCTTCCGAGAAGCTCAGCATCTGCGCCTGCTCGTCGGCGAAATTGTCGTTCCGCACCGCACCCACCGCCTCGTAGAAGGCGATGGAAGCCGGCAGGTCCGTCACCGGCAGGTTCACGAAGATCATTTTTGGGGCCAAGGCCATCGTCACTCTCCCAATTGCAGGTTCGTGTCGCTCCCTACGGCCGTCCTTATGCGACTCAGCGACTTGAACTGTGTGCCGTCACAGATTATGTTTTGCAACGCCAAAGTTAGAAAAGATAACCAACGACTCCAAAATGAAGAAAAGAGCCTATCAGGACGGCTGCGCGGTCGCCCATGCGCTGGACATCATCGGCGATCGCTGGGCGATGCCGATCATGCGGGAATTGCTGCTTGGGCCCAAGCGCTTCACCGATCTGCGGGCCAGCCTGCCCGGAATCAGCGCCAATGTGCTGACGCAGCGGCTGGAGGAGTTGGAGGCAGCGAGCGTGCTGGTCCGGCGCCGCCTGCCCCCGCCGGCCGCCAGCCAGGTCTATGCCCTGACCGACTGGGGCCGCGAGTCGGAAATCCTGTTCCAGGTGCTGGGTCGATGGGCGTGCCGGTCGCCGACGATGCAGCCTGGTATGCCGATGAGCAGCGCGTCGGTGATCCTGTCGATGCGCACGATGATCGACCGGGGGCGGATCGGCGACATGAACGGCGTGATCGCCATGTATTTCGGCGAAGAGGCGTTCCGCGCCGTGGTGCGAGGCGGCGACTTCATGGTCGTGCGCGAGGATGCCGCCGATGCCGATGCGACGCTGACGGGCGACCAGAATGCGCTGGCCGCGGTGATCTATGGCGGCGCCCGCTTCGAGGATGTCGAGGACGCATTGAAGGTCGAGGGGGACCGGAGGCTGGCGGAACGGTTCGTCCGCCTGTTCCCCCTGCCCCCCAAGGCGCCCTCTACCGTCAGTGCTGCTGCCGATTGAGCCCCGCAAACACCTGATCGAACGTGCCCTGCCGCTCGGCATAGCGCAGGAAGCCGACCCGCTCGACGCAGATTTCCGGGGGCGTGGGCTGCTGCCGCAACAGGCCCATCATTTCCGCGATGAACGCGTCAAGCGGCATCATCATCGGGTTTTCGGCATGGCCGGGCATCAGGTCGGTCTGGACGCCGGGCGGCACGATCTCGATCACCTCGACCGCGCTGTCCCGAAGCTGTTCGCGCAGGGACAGGGTCCAGCTGTGGATCGCCGCCTTGGTCGCGCCATAGGTCGGCGTTGCTGCCAGAGGCACGAAGGCGAGGCCGGACGAAACGGTGAGGATCGCCGCCGAGGGCCGCGTCAGGAAATGCGGCAGCAGGGCGTGGGTGAGGCGGATGGGACCCAGCAGGTTGGTGGCGATCGTCGCCTCCGCCGTGGCTAGGTCGATGCGGTCCTCCGCGACCATAATGCCCGCATTGTGGATCACTGCATCGAGCGTCGGGAAGTCGGTGATGAGCTGCGACGCGAACGCGGCGATGGCAGCGGGATCCTCCATGTCGACGGTCCGGGTCGCCATGCCGGGATGATCGGCCGCGACGGCGTCCAGCGCCGCCTGCCGACGGCCGGCGATGATGACCTGGTTGCCGGCCTGGTGGAATTCATGGGCCAGCGCAGCGCCGATGCCGGTTCCGCCGCCGGTGATGAGGATGGTGTTGCCGCTCTGCTGCATGGGATGTCCTTTCCTGGTCAAGCGTGGTGCTTGACCGGCAAGATAATTCCATGCTCTCTTTTGGAAAGAAGGCACCAGAAAGTGCTATAGACACCGAAAGGTAAGAAATGGAAAATCAAGGACAGAGAGGCTTTTCAAAAGCGGAAATTCCCGATCCCAAGGCTTGGTTGGACGGTACGCCGCCCGCAGAGTCTGACCCGCGAGTCGAACGACTCGTCAACGAACTGATCGGCCGGGTGGCGGACAAGTGGACGATGCTGATCCTGGAACTGCTGGAGGAGAAGGGCACGCTGCGCTTCACTGAAATCGGCCGGCAGGTGGAGGGCATCAGCCAGAAGATGCTGACCCAGACGCTGCGCCAGATGGAGCGAGACGGGCTGGCGACGCGCACCGTGCATCCGGTGGTGCCGCCGCGCGTCGACTATGCGCTCACCCCGCTGGGCAACAGCCTGAGCGCCGCCTTCTGCGGCGTATGGATCTGGGCCGAACGCCATCTGGCTGCCGTGGAGGAAGCCCGCGCCCGGTTCGACGCGCTCTAGCGAACCTTCTCCCGATCCCGGAGGAAGCAGCCCGAATTACTGGGGCGGCGTGATCGTCTGCGACGGCGCGACGGGCGGCGTCGACGGGATGTTCAGCGGCAGATCAGGGAGCGGCGCCTCGGGCGGCGGAGGCGGCGCGGGCTCGCTCTGGTTGGGATCGGGCCCCAGCAAGGTCACCGTTGCGCCGAAACGGCGGCGCCATTCCTCCAGCCGCCGCAGATAGTCCGCATAGGCTTCATAGAAATCCTGGAACGGCTTTTCCAGGTCGTGCAACGCCTGGGGCGCATAGGCCAGCAACTGCTGCGCCGTCATCCCGTTGATGATAGTCAGCACCGCCACCGACTGGGCACAGAAGGCCGGCTGCACCGGCGGCAAAGCGAAGAAGTTGTAGACCGTCGTGTTGAGCCGCTCGCGCGCCTCGAGGAAGTTGGACGTGTATCGCCCCTGGTACAGCGCCTCGATCGCGTCATTCGCCTGCTTGAGCGGAATGACATGAATCTTGAGCATGCGGTTATACTGGATCAGCGCCTGCTCGCCCTGGCCGTGACAGGACAGCGCCGCCACATTGAGCGCCATGCGCACGTGCCACAACGCCTGCTGTCCCTGCATCCCGCGATTGGGGGTCAGGTAGGTGCCGTCCGCCGCCTTGTCGGGCAGGTCCATGTCCGGCGCGGCGCCGTCCGGGGGCGTGGGCATGATGGTGGGCACCACGGGCGGCGGCGGCGTGGGCGGCGGTGGAGGCGGCGGCGTGGTGCAGGCGGCGACCGCAATGACGGCGGCGAGCGAGAGACGCGCAGGCAAACGGCGCAGCGACAACATCAAATTCTCCAACGATATCGGGCACCTGTGATGCCCTGAAAAAGCCGTCGAGGAAACCGGGCCGCGCACGGATCGCCGCATCAGGTCAGGCGGCCCGTCGCTTGAGCGCGGCGGCAGCCTCGTCCATCAGCTGTGCGATGATAGCGGCGACCGGCTCTTCCTTCGTCACCATGCCGACCGATTGGCCAGCCATCAGCGACCCGCCTTCCACATCGCCGTCGATCACTGCGCGCCGCAGCGCCCCGGCCCAATAATGCTCGATCTGCAACTGGGCTTCCACCATTTCGATAGCCCCTGAATCCAGCAGGTTGGCGACTTCGCGCTGCTTGGCCGTGAAGCTTTCCGTCCCGGCATTGCGCAGCGCGCGCACGGGGATGACGGGAAGGCGCGGGTCGAGCTGCACGCTGGCGACCGCATCGCGCGCCGAGGCGCGAAAAAAGGCCTTCTTGAACGCGGGATGGGCGATGCTCTCGGTCGCGCAGGCGAAGCGGGTGCCGAGCTGCACGCCCGAGGCCCCCATTTCCAGATAGCCGGCGATCAGCTCACCCCGGCCGATGCCGCCCGCCACGAACACCGGCAGCTGCGATGCCATCTCGGGCAGGATTTCCTGCGCCAGCACGCTGGTCGAGACCGGCCCGATATGGCCGCCGGCCTCATGCCCCTCGATGATGAGGGCATCGACGCCCGAGCGGGCGAGCTTCTTCGCCAGCGCCAGGGCGGGCGCAAAGCAGAGGAGCTTCGCCCCCTTCGCCTTGATCGCCTCGATGCTGCCCTTGGGCGGCAATCCTCCCGCCAGCACCACATGGCCGACGTCATGCGCTGCGCACACTTCGATCAGCTCGAACAGCTGAGGATGCATGGTGATGAGGTTGACGCCGAAGGGGCGGTCGGTCAGCGCCTTCGTCGCCGCGATCTCGGCGTCGAGCAGCGCAGGCGTCATCGCGCCGCAGGCGATCACGCCGAAGCCGCCGGCATTCGAGATGGCGGAAACGAGGTTCCGTTCCGACACCCAGCTCATCGCGCCACAGAGGATCGCTGTGTCGCAGCCCAGGAATTCGGTGCCGCGGGCCATGAGGGAAGTGAGTTTCGCGTGGGTCATGCCGGTCCCATGAATCAAAACCCCCTCCCTTGCAAGGGAGGGGGTGTTTGCGGGATCGGCTCGTTCCGTTTGCGCCTGCCCTTCAGCGGGCAGGGAAAGGGATGTCACGCCACCGGCGCGTCGAGGCCATAGGCGGTGTGGAGAACGCGGACCGCAAGCTCGGTCTCGTCCTCGTCGATCAGCACGCTGACCTTGATTTCGCTGGTCGAGATCGCCTCGATATTGATGCCGCGATCGCCCAGTGTCTTGAACATCGTCGCCGCGACGCCGGCATGGCTGCGCATGCCCACGCCCACGACACTGATCTTCGCCACTTCCGCATCGGTGATGATGCGACGGAAGCCGATCTGGTCCTTGCGGCTTTCCAGCAGGTCGACGCTGCGGGCCAGGTCGGCGCGCGGCACGGTGAAGGTGACGTCGGTCTCCTCCTTCTCCTTGCTGTCGTTCTGGATGATCATGTCGACATTGATGCTCGCCTCGGCCAGCGGGCTGAAGATGCTGGCGACCGCGCCCGGCTTGTCGGGCACGCGAGTCACGATGATCTTCGCCTCGTTCTTGTCATGAGCGATGCCGGTGATGAGCTGACGTTCCATCTGGTCTTCCTTGAGCTTGGCTTCCAGTTCCTCCTCGCTGACGATCAGCGTACCGGGGAGGTCGTCCTGGGTGGGGTCGTCGAAGGAGGAAAGCACCTGCACGACCACGCCTTCCTTCATGGCGAGGCCGACCGATCGGGTCTGGAGCACCTTGGCGCCGACCGAGGCCAACTCCAGCATCTCCTCATAGGTGACGAGGTTCAGCTTGCGCGCCCGGGCAACGATGCGCGGGTCGGTGGTGTAGACGCCGTCGACGTCGGTGTAGATGTCGCAGCGATCGGCCTTGACCGCCGCCGCCACGGCGACGGCGGAGGTGTCGGAGCCGCCGCGGCCCAGGGTGGAGATGCGGCCGTCGGCCATCACCCCCTGGAATCCCGGAATGACCGCGACCTGGCCGGACCGCATCGCCGCCATCAGGTCTAGCGTGCCGATATCGGTGATCCGCGCCTTGGCATGGGCTTCCTCGGTGCGGATGGGAAGCTGCCAGCCGAGCCAGCTGCGCGCCTCCACCCCCATGGCCTTCAGCGTCATCGCCAGCAGCCCGCTCGTCACCTGCTCGCCCGACGCGACGACCACGTCATATTCGGCCGGGTCGTAGAGCGGCGAGGCTTCCTTGCAGAAGCCCACCAGCCGGTCGGTTTCCCCTGCCATGGCGGAAACGACGACGGCGACCTCGTGCCCCTGCTCGACGACATGCTTCACGCGGGCGGCAACGTTGCGAATTCGCTCCATCCCCGCCATCGAGGTGCCACCGAATTTCATCACGATACGCGCCATTTGTTGTCGAGCCTGCCTGTTGCAAAGAAAGAAAATGTCCCGGAGGGCAAGAACGGCGCCCTCTTAGCAGCAGCGGCGGATATGGCAAGCAAGGCGAGCGACAAGGAACCCCATCGCCCCCCCGGTCATTCCCCATGGACAACGCAACAATGGAGGATGGGATGGACGGAAGCATCTGGACTCTGGTCACGATCGGCGGGCCGGTCCTGCTCGCGGGCGTGCTGATATTCGTGATTCTGAGCAACCGGCGGCACAGGAACCCCCGCGAAGTGGCCCAGACGGAGGCAGCGACGCGCGAACTCCGCCGCGACCTGAATGCCGAGGATACGGCAGGCGATCGCGAACCGCACTGACGGATCGCCCGGCGGGGTCTGGTGCGGATCGCGCCAGGCTGGTAGCAGGCGGGCATGACTGACACAGCGACTGCCACCATCGACCCGCGCGAAGCAGCGCATTTCGGCGCCATGGCGGCCGACTGGTGGGATCCGAACGGCAGCAGCGCCATGCTGCACAAGCTCAACCCGGTGCGGTTGCGCTATATCCGCGATGCCGTGAACAGGCACTGGGGCACTGACGAGCGCGGCTTCACACCGCTGACGGGGAAGCGCGCGATCGATGTGGGATGCGGCGCCGGTCTGCTGGCAGAGCCGCTTGCGCGAATGGGCGCCGCAGTGACGGGACTGGACGCGGCAGAGGAGAATATCGCCGTGGCCCGCGCCCATGCGACGTCGCAGGGCCTGCCGATCGATTATCGCGCCACGCCGGTGGAGGCGCTGGACCTTCCGCCCTTCGACCTCGTCACCGCGATGGAGGTGATAGAGCATGTCGCCGATCCGGCGGCGTTCGTCGCGGCGCTGGCGCGCAATCTGGCTCCAGAGGGCCTGCTGATCTTGTCGACTCCCAACCGCACGCCGCTATCGCGGCTGGCGATGATCACGGTGGGTGAAGGCGTGGGCGGCATCCCCAAGGGCACCCATGACTGGAACCGCTTCCTGACGCCGGAGGAACTGACCGGCCTGCTGGAGGGCGCGGGGCTGGAGGTTTTCGACGTAACCGGCCTTTCCTTCGATCCGCGCACGGGCTTCACGCTGTCGGGAAACAAGGCGATCAACTATCTGGTGACGGCCCGGCATCGGTCATGAACGCTTCGCCGGCTTCAGGCGGCGGCCCAGGAGCAGTCCACCGGGGTCCATCTTCACGCCGACCGTCCTTGGTCTGACCGAAAGGACCATAGCCCGCATAGGCTTGGCAGAAGTTGCGGGTTCCGAACCCCAGCGCGTCAGATATAGCGGTTGTCAATATAGTTGCCGCCGAACTTGATCGTGAAATCGTCCCTTGCCATTCGGGTTGAGCCAGCTCTTCGCACAGGAGGCGTCGCCACGAACGTCAGATTCTCCGTCGCGTCCCGCTTGACGTTCAGACCGGCTTGGTTGGTCTGGCTGATGTCGTAGCCGTTGTTGGCATCGAGGTCGGGCCTGCGACACGCCCGGCTGGATGAAATCGATGATCGCGCCATTCTCGCCGAGATCCACGATGCGCAGGTTGTTCTGGTTGAACCAGCCGACGATAGTCTTGTTGCTGGCGGCAAGGGCGCCGGGCGCTGAGCAGGCGGGATCCGGCGATCCGGCAGGGCGCAAAATTCTGGGCGATCCAGCCGCGACATAGACGCGATCGCTCTGCGTGCCGTGGCGCGTGTACATGCGTCGGCCAGGATGCCGAAGGTGTCACTGAACAGGATGCTGCCGGCCGGCACCACCCTGCCCGCCTGTCCAGCACCGAACCCGATCCCAACGATCTTGAAGTGTCGCGCCCCTCAGCCGCGGATGAACAGCCCGCGCAGCCACAGCGGGCGGCTGCGGCTGGCGGCCCGCCAGTCCGCCTCTTCGCCCGCCTCCTCCTCGTCATAGGCGCGCGGGTCGAGCAGCCGGATGCGCGCCCGCTTGAACTTGGCCTTGTCGAACGTGACCAGCGTCAGGCCATGTTCCAGCGCAGTGGCCGCGATCAGCGCATTGCGCTCGCCGTCGACGTCCACCTCGCCCCGCCGCAGCGCGACCGCCGCATCGACCGGCAGGATATGGCCTTCGAAGGCAGGCACGAGTTGCTGGCTGATCCAGCCTTGCAGCGCCGCACCGCCGGCCTTGTCCTGGCGGGCCACACGGACACACAGCTCTCCCAATGCCGCGACGGTCAGCGCGGAGATGAACAGCCGGTCTCGCGCCACCTTGGATGCCCATGCGATCACCCCTGCTTCGGCGTCTCGCCTCCCCGCCTGGCGCAGCTCCAGCACGATCGGGGTGTCGAGCAGGAACATCACCAGCGCCCCGGCGTCAGATCCAAGGGGGGTGAATCCGCCGGAACGGCAAGAAGATCGACGATATTGTGCTGCTCTCCCGTCAGCTGACGAAACTGATCGATGCTCATGAGCACATGGGTAGGCTTGCCCCGGTCGGTGACGAACAGCGGCTCCATCCGCGCGATTCGCTTTGCAGCGCTCACATCCTGATTGAATTCCCGGCTCGTCATCACTCGCATTTTGTACCTACATAGCTATAATGATTGCGCTACCTTATAGGTACGTTACTACTATGTGCGATTGATGCAACAGCTGCCGCCAGCGGCCCTGAAAAATTCACGGGCGTCGCGATTTCCCATTGCGCCGCCCGCCATTCCATCGCTCCCTGACCATGCGCGACAGGCCCTGACGGCCGGGCGGACGAATGTCGGGGGAGGAACAGCGAATGAATATCCTGGGCGAAGCATGGTCGACATTGGCCGACGTGCTCAATCCCCACGGCCCGGCCGTGAGCGCGGCCAAAAGCTATTCGCCGTCGGATTTCAGCGTTCACTTCTTCCTCCAGCTTGCCGTGATCATCCTCACCTGCCGCGTTGTCGGCTGGCTCGGCCAGCGGCTGCTGAAGCAGCCCCAGGTGGTCGGCGAGATGATCGCTGGCGTGGTGCTCGGCCCCTCGCTCCTGGGCCTGTTCTTCCCCGATCTCCAGAACGCGATCTTTCCGAAGGAAACCCGCAACATCCTTTATGTCGGCGCGCAGCTGGGCGTCGGCCTCTACATGTTCATGGTCGGCCTGACGCTGCGCCTCGACCATTTCCGGTCGAAGGCGAAGAGCGCCGCCACCGTGTCGGCGGCCGGCATCATCGCGCCCTTCCTGCTTGCAATATTGATTACCCCGATGCTGATCGGCGTTCCCGGCCTCTTCACGCCCGGCATCAGCCAGGCGAACGCAACGCTGTTCATGGGCGCCTGCATCGCGTTGACGGCCTTCCCGATGCTGGCGCGCATCATCAACGAGAACGGGCTCGCCAATTCGGCGCTCGGCACGCTCAGCCTGACTGCGGGCGCGTTCGATGACGCCGCGTCCTGGTGCGTGCTGGCGATCGTGCTCGCGACCTTCGGCGCCGGCCCGGGCGTCGCCATAGTCGCGATCGGCGGCGGCCTTCTCTATGTCGCCTTCATGCTGCTGTTCGGACGCCGGCTCCTCGCGCCGCTCGGCCGCGCCGTCGAACGGCGGGGCGAGATGAGCACCCAGATCCTCGCCATCACCCTGATGCTGTTCTGCCTCTCCGCCTTCCTGATGGACGCGATCGGCATCCACGCCATTTTCGGCGGCTTCCTGATGGGCGCCTGCATGCCGCGCGGCCTGTTCGTGGAAGAACTGAAGCAGAAGGTGGAACCGGTCGCGGTCGTGCTGCTGCTGCCGATGTTCTTCACCTATTCGGGGCTCAACACTCGAATGGACATGGTGAATTCCGTCGGCCTGCTGCTGGTCGCGCTGGGCATCCTGGCAGTCTCCATCCTCGCCAAGTTCGGTGCCTGCTACGCCGCCGCCCGGCTGACGGGCGAGGACAACCGCACCGCGCTCGGCATCGGCGCGCTGATGAACTCGCGCGGGCTGATGGAACTCATCATCATCAATATCGGCCTGCAGAAGGGCATCATCGGACCGACCCTGTTCTCGATGCTGGTGCTGATGGCGATCGTCACCACCGTCATGGCGACCCCGCTGTTCGAGGCGGTCTACGGCCGCAAGGCGCGCCAGACCGGAGAGCTCGACCCGCGCGACGCAAGGCTCGCCACCGCCTGAGGCTCCCCCCTGCCCGCTCCGGCACCGTGCCGGAGCGGGCATTTCCGGAGAATGCCCTCGATGAAAGCTATAATGGCCCTTAGGCGTTGATCTGCCGCATCAGCGCCCGGTTGGTGGGCAGTTCCCGGGTCGCCTGCAGGCTGAAACCGCGGATGCGGGCGAACAGCCTGTCCGCCGCCGCCGACGGGAGCTCGTCTGCCCTCTCGCCCAGCGTCGTCCGGAAATCCATGCCGTACAGGATATACTGATAGTTGAAGAAGGCGAAGCTCTCCAGGTCGAGCAGGAAGTCGAAGCGGTTCGGCGGCCGATAGCGCCACTGCCGCAGCAGTTCCTGCAATGTCTCGGGTATCGAGGCCGGATCGGCATTGTCCCGCCAGAAGGGTTCGTCGCGCCGGCTCAGGCAATAATGCAGCTTCAGAAAGTCGATGATCCTCTCATAGCGGCCGACGATCAGCTCATTGAAGCGCTTGGCGGGCGCATCGATGGGACCGGCGAGCGGAAAAAGCTCGGCCAGCATGGCGACCGCAGCCTCGATCAGCAGGACGCCGGTGGATTCCAGCGGCTCCAGGAAACCGCCCGACAGGCCGACCGCGACACAGTTCTTCACCCATTGCGTCTCGCGATAGCCGGGCTCGAACGGGATGATGCGCGCCTTGTAGGCATCGTGGCCGATATAGCCGCGCAGCACCTCCGCCGCCTCGTCATCGGTCATATGGGTCGATGAATAGACGCAGCCTATGCCCCGCGCGCTCTCCAGCCCGATGTCCCAGGTCCAGCCCGCCGCATGGGCGGTCGCGATGGTGAAGCTTTCTATCGGCGCGTCGGGCGCGGCATAGGGGATCTTGCAGGCCAGCGCGCGATCGGTGAACAGCAGGTGCCTCACGGACTTGAGGGGCGCGCCCAGCGCCTTCTTGATCAGTTCGGCGCGAAAGCCGGAACAGTCGACGAAGAGGTCGGCTTCCAGCGCCCCATGCTCGCGCGTGAGGACGCGGGCGATGCCGCCGTCAGCATCCGGCTCCACGCCCGTCAGCAGCCCGGTGACGTGCCGCACCCCCAGCTCCACCGCGCGGTCCCGCAGCACGCGCGCGAAGCCAGACGCGTCGAAATGATAGGCATAGTTGAGCGGTCCGGAAAAGGCCCCTTCATCGAACTTCTTGGGCGCGCGGCGGCTTTCCGCGACACCATGCTGGATCGTGACCGCCTCGGCGAAGCGCGGGCGGGATTCCGAGTCCTTGTGCAGCCAGCAGGACACGAGATTGGCGTCGTCGGTGTAGAGCGGCGCCTCGAACGGATGGAGATAATGATGGCGGGTCCCATCCGGCGCGGGCGCATGAAGCCAGTCGTCGAAGCGGATGCCCTGCTTGAAGGTCGCCGACGTCGCGCGCAGGAATTGCGTCTCGTCGATCCCCAGGAAGCTCAGTGTCGCGCGGATGGTGGGGAATGTGCCCTCCCCCACGCCGATGATGCCCAGCTCGGGGGATTCGAGCAGGGTGATCTCGATTCCGCCATGACCCGCCAGGCTGAAAAAGCGGGCGAGATAGGCCGCCGTCAGCCACCCGGCGGTGCCGCCGCCGACGATCAGGATTCTACGCGTGCAGGTCATGCGCCCTATCGTAGCGCAAGCCGGTGCCCAGGTGAACGGTGGACGGACAACGGGACGCATACCGTTCCGGGATCGGCGGCGGGTCTTTGACCGCAAGCCGCGGATTTTCCTTCGCAACAGCGCCGGGTGACGATAAGCATGGGCTGATCAGGGGAGGTTCGGGCTGCGTCTGGCGACGGGAAGGTGATGAACGGCCAGCGCACCGCTTCACGCCCTGGATGCTGTTCATAGGCACGGGAGCCCTCATCTATGAAGTTCAGTCGTCGCGAAACCGTGGCTGCCATGGCGGCCGGCACGGCGGCCCTGTCGGTCGGGCGAAGCGGTGCCCTGACACCGCCGCCCCCCGCGCCGATCGCCCTCTGGTATCGCCAGCCGGCGACCGAATGGACGGAGGCGCTGCCCGTCGGCAACGGCCGGATCGGCGCCATGATCTTCGGCGGCATCGCGCAGGAACGGCTCCAGCTCAACGAAAGCACGCTCTGGGCGGGCAAGCCCTATGACCCCGTCAATCCGGCGGCGAAGAACGCGCTGCCCAAGGTTCGCGAGCTGATCTTCGCCGGCCGGATCGAGGAGGCCGAGGCGCTCGCCAATCGCGACCTGCTCGCCAAGCCTTCGGGGCAGATGCCCTATCAGACGCTGGGCGACCTGACGCTCGACTTCCCTGGCCTTGGAGACGCAAGCGAGTATCGCCGCGACCTCGATCTCGACAGCGCGATGGCGACCACCCGCTTCACCGCCGGCGGCGGGGAACACAGCCGCCGGGTGATCGCATCGCCCGGCGATCAGGTCATCGCCGTCCGCCTGACCGCGCCCAAGGGGCGGCTCGACGTCGATGTCGGCCTCGCCTCGCCGCAGCCGGGCGTGACGGTGGCGCCCGACGGATCGACGGGCCTGCTGATGACTGGCCGCAACAGCGCCTCGCAGGGGGTGGAGGGCGGTCTGAGCTTCGCTGCCCGCCTGACCGCGCAGGTCGAAGGCGGCCGGATCGCAGCAGGGGCAGACGGCAAGCTCAACATCCGCGGCGCGAACGCGGTGACCCTGCTCATCGCCATGGCGACCAGCTTCCGTCGCTTCGACGATGTCAGCGGCGATCCGGTCGCGCTGACCACCGCGACCATTGGAAAGGCACGCGCCCGGCCCTTCGCGCGCATCGCGGCGGACGCCAGCGCCGCCCACCAGCGGCTGTTCCGCCGCGTCGCCATCGACCTTGGCACTTCGGCGGCGGCCGCGCTGCCCACCGACGAGCGCATCGCCGCATCACAGACCAGCGATGACCCGGCGCTGGCCGCGCTCTATTTCCACTATGGCCGCTATCTGCTGATCTCCTCCTCGCGGCCCGACGGCCAGCCCGCGAACCTTCAGGGCCTGTGGAACGACAGCCTGAAGCCGCCATGGGGCTCCAAATACACGATCAACATCAATACCGAGATGAACTACTGGCCCGCCGAGCCCACCAACCTGCGCGAATGCGTCGCACCGCTGGTGGCGATGGTGCGCGACCTCTCCGTCACCGGGGCGCGCACCGCGCGGACGATGTACGGCGCGCGCGGCTGGGTCGCCCATCATAATACCGACCTGTGGCGCGCCACCGCGCCGATCGACGGCGCGCAATATGGGCTCTGGCCGACCGGCGGCGCGTGGCTCTGCACCCATCTGTGGGATCATTATGACTATCACCGGGACCGCGCCTATCTGGCCGATATCTACCCGCTGATGGCGGGCGCGGCGCGCTTCTTCCTCGACACGCTGCAGACCGACCCCGCGACCGGCTTCCTCGTCACCAACCCGTCGATGAGCCCCGAAAATCCGCACGGCCATGGCGGCACCATCTGCGCCGGGCCGACGATGGACATGGGGATCCTGCGCGACCTCTTCACCCAGACGATGGAGGCCGCGACCATCCTCGGCACCGATACCGCGTTGGTCGGAGAGATGCGCGCGGCGCGCGACAAACTCGCCCCCTACAAGATCGGCCGGCAGGGCCAGCTCCAGGAATGGCAGCAGGATTGGGACGCCGACGCGCCGGAGCAGAACCACCGGCACGTCTCGCACCTCTACGGGCTCTATCCCTCGCACCAGATCAGCGTCGACGGCACGCCCGATCTGGCCGCCGCGGCCCGGCGCACGCTCGAAATCCGCGGAGATCGCGCAACCGGCTGGGCGACCGCCTGGCGCATCAACCTGTGGGCGCGGCTGCGCGAGGGCGACCACGCCCACGCCATCCTGCGCTTCCTTCTGGGGCCGGAACGCACCTATCCCAACATGTTCGACGCCCATCCCCCGTTCCAGATCGACGGGAATTTCGGCGGTGCGGCCGGCATCGTCGAAATGCTGCTCTACAGCCATGGCGACGTGATCGACCTGCTTCCCGCCCTGCCCTCCGCCTGGCCGGACGGCAGCCTGACCGGCCTGCGGGCGCGCGGGCGCTGCGGGGTCGATCTCGTCTGGCGCGGCGGCCAGTTGGCCCGCGCCACACTACGGCCCGAACTGGACGGAACTCGCACCCTGCGTCTGGGCAAGGCCCAGCGCACCCTCACCCTCAAGGCCGGCACGCCGGTCGTTCTGACTCCCAAGGATTTCGCATGACCCTGCGCCGCTGCCTCCTGCCTCTCGTTGCCCTCTGCGCCAGCACCAGCCTGTCGGCGCAGACCGCCGACCCGCTCGCCCCGACCGGCCGCTGGAGCGCCTATCAGGGCGGCAGCGCGCAAACGCCGCCGATGGGCTGGAACAGCTGGAACGCCTTCTTCACCCATGTCGATGAGGAAAAGCTCATGGGCTCGGCCGAGCGCATCCGCAGCAGCGGGCTCGCGCAGAAGGGCTATCGCTACATCAACATCGACGACGGCTGGTGGATCAAGCGCCGCACGAGCGACAACAAGCTGATGATCCGCACTGATAAATTTCCCTCCGCCAAGGTGAAGGGCGACCCCAGCTTCCGTCCACTGACCGACAAGCTTCATGCCATGGGGTTCAAGGCGGGCATCTATTCGGACCTCGGCCGCAACATCTGTTCGCAGGCCTATGCCGACGGCAGCGAGCAGCTTCCCGAAGGCAGCGTGGCGGAGCGGGAAGTCGGCCTCTACGGCCACACCGACCAGGACATCCGCCTGTTCTTCGCCGACTGGGGCTTCGACGCGATCAAGGTCGATGGCTGCGGCATCCGCGCCTATGCCGCCGACGCTCCTCGCGTGACCAGCGGCCAGTATCGCGCGCTCGCCCCGTTGATCGACCAGCACAGCATCAGCCGGTCGAACATCCCGGCGGTCAAGGCGCTGTTCGCCGACATCAACCAGTCGCTCGCAAAATATAATCCCGACGGCGATTATATGCTCTCGCTCTGCATCTGGGGCAGCGCCAATGTCCGCAGCTGGGGCAAGGATGTCGGCAACATCTCGCGCACCAGCGACGACATCTCGCCCGACTGGGGGCGGATGCTGACCAATTACGACAGCGCCGCACGGCGCGCACTCTATGCGCATCCGGGCGGCTGGAACGACCCCGACATGCTGTTCATCGGCAAGGGCGATTTCGACGAGAATCATCTGACCGAGGCCCGCTCGCATTTCTCGCTCTGGGCGATGATGAACGCGCCGCTGCTGATCGGCGCGGACCTGCGCACCACGCCGCAGGCGCTGATCGATGTCTTCGGCAATGCCGACATCATCGCGCTCAACCAGGATCCGGCGGGCAATCAGGCGGTGATGGCCTTCGATGCCGACGGCTTCCAGATCCTCGTCAAGACGCTCGCCAATGGCGACAAGGCGGTGGCGCTGTTCAACCGCGGCCTCGCGCCGGTCAACGCGATCCTGACCGCCGATCACCTGAAGTTCCGGGATGATCGCCCCGTCGCGCTCGCCAATCTCTGGACCGGAGAGAAGAGCAGCTTCACCAAGGACATGAAACTGACGGTCGCGCCGCGAGAGACGGCGGTGTTCCGTGCCAAGGGCGACCGCACCCTCGCCGACGGCCTCTATCTTTCCGAACAGCCCGGCATGGTGAACCCGGCGGCGGACGGCGTCGTGCAGCCCGAACCCGATCCCACCATCTACCGCTCCATTCCCAACTGGCGCGGAACGCGGGGGATCGGCGAACGGCCCATGTACGCGGGATATGGCGGCGCGATGGCGGACTTCACCCCCTATAACCAGCCGCTCGTGATCGCGGGCAAGACCTTCACCTCGGGCATCGGCATCCTCGCCAACAGCCGGATGGAGGTCCGCAATAACGACTTTTCCCGCTTTGCGGCGCAGGTTGGCGTCGACGACAGCGCCCTTACCCCCGACCAGCCGGTGCGCTTCTTCCTCTATGGCGACGGCAAGCCGCTCGCCAGCACCCCGCCCATGCGCCGGGGCGACCCCGCCCGGCCGCTCGCCGCCGATGTGAAGGGGGTCAAGCTGATCGAGCTGGTGGCGCGGGCCGACGGCGTGAAGGCAAATGCCGTACCCGTCACCTGGGGGGATGCGGCGCTGCTGCGCTGAGCAGACACCGTCAGTTCAGCGACGCGGTGACGTCAGGCCGTCGGGCGCGGCGACCTTTGCCGCCGCGCTCACGGCGTTCAGAGGCCGGCATATTGGTCGGTCGCGCGGATCAGCCGATCGAGGATACCCGGCTCGGAAAAGGCATGTCCCGCCCCTTCGATCAGGTGGAACTCGGCTTCCGGCCAGGCCTGGTGCAATTCCCAGGCGGTGCGCGTCGGACAGGCCATGTCGTAGCGGCCTTGGACGATGGTGCCGGGGATGCCGCGCAGCCGGTGCGCATCGTCGATCAACTGGTTGTCGCGCAGCCAGCCCTTGTGGACGAAATAATGATTTTCGATCCGCGCGAAGGCGAGAGCGAAATGCGGGTCGCCAAAGCCCGCGGAGGTGTCCGGGTCCGGTAGAAGGGTCAGGGTGCGGCCCTCCCACAGCGACCAGGCCTGCGCCGCTTCCAGCCGCGCGGCCTCGTCGCTGCCGGTCAGCCGCTTGCGATAGGCGGCGCGCAGGTCGCCCCGCTCCTCGGGCGGGATCGGCGCGAGGAATGCAGCCCATTTCTCGGGATGCACCTCCGAAGCGCCGAACTGATAATACCAGTCGAGCTCCGACTCCCGCACGGTGAAGATGCCGCGCAGCACCAGTTCGCTGACATGCGCAGGATGGGTTTCGGCATAGGCGAGCGCCAAGGCGGAGCCCCAACTCCCGCCAAAGACGAGCCATTGCTCCACGCCCATCAGCGCGCGCAACTTCTCCATATCGGCGACCAGGTGCCAGGTGGTGTTGGCGTCCAGCCCCGCATGGGGAGTGGAACGCCCGCAGCCGCGCTGGTCGAACAGCATCACGTCGTAAAGCTCGGGGTGGAAGAGCTGGCGATGGCGCGGCGAGATGCCGCCACCCGGCCCGCCGTGCAGGAACACCGCGGGCTTGGCGCCCGGCGTGCCGCTGCGCTCATAATAGAGGCGATGGCCGTCCCCGACATCGATCATGCCGGTCTCATAGGGTTCGATGGGCGGATAGAAGGTGCGAAGCTCAGTCATAGGCGCCCTGATGCAGCCTGCGCGACGCCAGGTCCAGCCTCTCGTAACTGGCCGCCTCGCTCACCGCCTCCAGTCCCTCGACGACAATCTGCGCCATTATGCCGCCCGGATCGAGATGGATCTGAGCAAGGCAGCCGCCGGCGCGCCACCGGCGGAAGCCGTCCAGCGTTAACGCAAGCGCAGACACGAAAATCCTGTACCTTGCTTCCCGGCTGGAGGAGGATTCGCATGCGTCATCCCACCAAATATTGCGATCTCGTGATGAAGGGCGGGATCACCAGCGGCCTTGTCTATCCACAGGCGGTGCTGGAACTTGCGAAGGTCTATCGGTTCAAGAATATCGGCGGCACTTCGGCCGGCGCGATCGCCGCCGCCATGTCCGCCGCGGCCGCGCTGGGCGAGCGGAGGCTGAGCCAGCAGACCGAGTCACCCTGTCCGCCCGGAACCGGTATGGAGGGCCTCGACCAGGTGGCGGCCGCCCTTACGAGCAAGGGGTTCATCTACGCGCTTTTCCAGCCGACCGCTGCCGCCCGCCCGGCCTACCGCCTGCTGGTCCAGCTCGCCGCGAAACCGCCCCTGCTTTCCGTCCTGGGGGAAATAGCGCTGGCGCTGGTGCGCATGGCGGCCGTCAGCATGGCGCTGCTCCTGCTGGTCCTGCTTGGCATCGGCCACATCGCGGCAGGATGGAACGGCGTCCTCGCCGCGCTTCTGCCGGCACTCGCCTGCGCGGTCGCCTGGGGCATGGTTCGTTCGGTGCTGGCGACCGCGCGAGCCGCAGGCGACGGCTTCCTCGGCCTCTGCCCCGGCCTCACCCAGCCGGGCTATCGCGATCCAGCGCTCACCGACTGGATGCACCGGACAATCCGCACGCTCAGCGGCCAGACGGATGCCGAGGAGCGCCCCGTCACCTTCGGTGACCTCTGGAATGCGCCCGCCTATGCGGATGAACCGGCGGGCGCGAAGCGCCTGAACCTGGAGATCATCACGACCGACGTCTCCCATTCCGAACCGCGCACCCTGCCCTTTGCCGGCGGCGGCCTCTATTTTCGCGAGGATCAGTTCAGGCGCCTCTTCCCCAAGCCGGTTGTCGACTGGATGGTGACGCATAGTCCGGGGTTCCGCCAGGACCCGGACGGAACCTACCACCACCTTCCCGATGGCGAGCATCTGCCGATCGTCGTCGCAGCCCGGATGAGCCTCAGCTTCCCGCTGCTGATCAGCGCTGTTCCGCTCCACGAACTCGACTTCGGCAGGGCAGTTCCTCCCACCGGCGCGGAGGGTGCGGGCACGGCCCGCAAGGGAGAGCGGCCCCGCCTCGCCGAAAGCGCCGATGCCCTGGCCTCCGGAGCGACAACCGATGCGGCGGGCTCCGGAGTGCCCTTCCGCCCCTGCTGGTTCACCGACGGCGGCGTCAGCAGCAACTTCCCGATCCATCTGTTCGATGCGCCACTGCCGCGCTGGCCCACCTTCGCGATCGACCTCGTCTATGACGGCACCGGCGCGCTCGCCGAACCCATCTTCCTTCCGCCCCACAACAATGCGGCGGTCAGGCCGCGCTATCAGGCGATCACCGGCCAAGGGCCGCTGCGCGATCTCATGGCTTTCTTCTTCGGCATCATCGGCACGATGCAGAACTGGCGCGATCTGCTGCAAGGGCGCGCGCCTGGGCATCGCGACCGGATCGTCCGTATCGCGCTCGACGCCGACGAGGGCGGCATGAACCTCGACATGCCCGAAACCACGCTCAGGGCCGTCGCCGCGAAAGGCGCCGCCGCGGGCAGGAAGCTCGTCGACGACTTCAGCTTCGACAACCATTTCTGGGTCCGCTACCGCAACGCCGCGTCCGCGATCGAGCGCTTCACCATCAGCTTCGGCGACGGCCTCCAGCCGCCCCTGACCCCCGACAATGCGCAGGCCCATGACCGGATGTGGAGCAAGGAAAGGGGCACCGCTGGCTCCTACCGCTTCAGCAAGGCGCAGGCGGAAGAGGCGGTGGGCCGGCTGGAACGCATCCGCGCCGAGGCGAGCCTGTGGAAGGACGCGCCCGTCGATCTCACCGAAGGCGCCCCCCGCCCCCTGCCCCAACTGCGCGTGGTACCCATCTTCTGAAGGATCGGCACTGCCGTTCCTTCTCCCGCGCGCGGGAGAAGGATACGAAGCCTAGCCAGCTTGCTGGCTAGGCGCAGTTGGATGAGTGTCTTTGCTTCGGACCTGAAGGAAGAAACCCCTGGCTCACCACTGGGTATAGGAACCGTCCGGCCGCTTGTTGAGCGGCATCCCCATGCTGTACTTGTTATACTCGGCGATCTTGGTCAGCTTCGTGAAATCCACTTCGACGCCGAGGCCCGGCCTGTCGTTGGGCCAGAGCTTGCCGTTCCTGAAGTCGTAGCACTTGGGCAGATGCGCGTAGGTGCGGCTGCCATCGCCCAGCATCTCCATCAGAGCGGGGATCGAGGTGGCGGTGCACGCATGCACCAGCGCCGCCTCCGCGATCGGGCCGGTGAAATGGGGGATGAGGCCGATATAGTGGGTCTCGGCCATCGCCGCGATCTTCATATATTCGGTGAGGCCGCCGCAGTTGGGCAGCATCACGCGGATATAATTGATGAGACCTTCCTCCATCAGCATGTTCATGTCCCAGCGGTAACCGAACTGCTCGCCAACCGCGATCGGCACCTTGGTGAGCTGGCGAATGGTCCTGTAGGCGCCGGGATTTTCGCTGCGGATCAGATCCTCCACGAAATAGGGGTGGAGGTCCGCCTTGTCGATCATGGAGGCGAGGCGCACGGCGTCGGCCGGATCGAACTCCGTATGGAAATCGATGGACCAGTATCCGTCACCCACGGCCTCCTGCACCTGCAGGCAGCGTTCATAGGTGTCGCGCACCAGCTTGAAGCGATCGACCAGCCCTGTGCGATTGTCAGTGGAGAAGCGATAGACGCGGAAGCCTGCTTCCTTGCACGCCTTGGCCGCATCGACGATCGACCCGCCCTGCGGGCCGCGAAAGCCCGTGGAATAGAGTTCGACATGGTCGCGCGACTTGCCGCCCAGCAATTGCCAGACGGGCACGCCCAGCGCCTTCGCCTTCAAGTCCCACAGGGCCAGATCGAGGCCGCCCAGCGAGTGCAGTTTCTCGCGGCCCGCCACATAATGCATGCCCCGCACCATCCGCTGCCAGTGCGCATCGATGCGGAAGGGATCGAGTCCGATCAGCGAGTTGGCGCACTCCTCCATGGTGCGCGGCTCGCCACCTTCGCCTATGCCGCGCAGGCCGCTTTCCGTTTCGATCATGATGACGTTGGCGGACTGGTTGACCATCGGCTGGGCGCCGGGTCCGGCATAATAATGAATGGCCTTGATCTTGTCATTGGTCGGCAAGCCCAGCGCGTTCGCCCCGGTCGGCATCCAGAGCCCCGCCGCCGCCATGGCGCCCGCGCCCTTCAGGATCGTGCGTCTGTCCAGAGTGTTCATGCTGGCCCCTCTCATCAAAGCCGGAAATTGACGCCGAGCGTGATCGTGCGCCCGTTGCGCAGCGCGAACAGGGAATCGCGGCGCTCGCTATCGATATACTGGACGTTGGTCTCGTCGGTCAGGTTCTGCGCCTCGACCAGGAAACGCACCTGCGGCGTGATCTGGTAGGAGGCGGAGAAGTCCATGAAGAAGGTCGGTTCGTTGCCGATATAGTCGCTGTAGAGCGCGCCCGACGGGATCGTGCGGATGAAACTCGACCGGTAATTGCCCGTGACGCGCGCGCTGAACTTGCTGTCCTCATAATAGAGCGTGCCGCTGATCGACTTGCGCGACAGGCCGACCAGATCGTCGTTCGACGTCAGCGTGGGCACGCCGTTGGTGCTCTCCAGCACATAGTTGATCGACGACTTGACCAGGGTGACGCTGCCCAGCACGCCGAAATTGCTCAGGAACCCGGGCAGGAAGCGCAGCGGCGCCTGCGCGTTGACCTCGACGCCCTCCAGCGTGCCGCCCGGCGTGTTGGTCAGCCGGTTGATCGTGAACAGCTCCTCCGGCCGGGTGTTGGAATTGGCCAGCAGGCTGTCGGGCAGCCCCAGCTCGTTGAAGGGGATCAGCGAGCTGATCGACTGGATGTAGGTTTCGATATTCTTGCGGAAATAAGCGACCGACAACAGCGATCCGGACGCGAAATACCATTCCAGCGCCGCGTCATAGGTCGATGCCCGGATCGGATCGAGGAAGGGGTTGTTGATCGATCCGCGACGACCCACCGCATCCACGCCGCTGCTGGGGATCAGCGGGGCAAGCTGCGGGCGGGACATCACCCGCGCCGCCGACAGGCGCAACTGCAGGTCCGTGGTCAGTTCCGCGACGACGTTCACCGATGGCAGCCAGTCGTCATAGCTGCGGTCCGCCTCGGCCAGCTGGCCGATCGTGGGATATCGCGATCCCGGCGGCGCGTTCACCGGGATGCGGCCGAAGGAATATTGATCGGTATGCACATAGCGCACGCCCGCATCGCCCCGGATGGTGAAGGGCAGCACGTCCTGCGTGTTGAAGGTGACCATGCCATAGGCGCTCTTGATCGTCTCCTTGACGCCGGAGTCACCCGATCCGCATTCCGCGCCGCACCACCAGGCGACATCGTCATAGCCAACCGCCTTGCGCCATTTGTCGATGTCCGCCGCGGCCCAGCTGGCTGGCGCGCCATAGCCCAGCAGCTTGTCGAGGCCCTTGATCTGCATCGAGATGTCGGCGACCGAGGTGCCCGCGGGCAGCTGCTGCGTCCCACGGAGCGCCGGGTCGATCGCCAGCGCATCGGCATGATAGTCACTCACCCGCCACTGGCCGCCGACCGTGACCTTGAACCCGTCGGTCACGTCCCATTCGGCGTCCAGGCCGACGGTCTTGTTGGTCGTGGTGCGATCGAGCTTGCTGCCGCCCCAGGTGCCGAACACCGTGCCGTTGGCCAGCCCCGGCGCATAGGTGAAATTGTTGGGATTGGCGACGTCGATGCCGAAGCCGATCGTCGGGAATGTCCGGTTGTCGCGGAAGTCGACCGAGAAGCCGTCGGCGTCGTTGGAATCGAGGTTCACCCAGCCACGAAACCGCTGGTCGAGCTTCGACCGGGAGATGCCGGCCAGGCCGCTCAGCTTGAAGCTGTCGGAAAAGCGGTGCTCGAAGCTCAGGTTCGCCTGCTTGAAGGTGGTGGAGAAGTCGTCCATCCACCGCTCGGACCGGATATCGACGCCATCATAGAGGCCGTAGAGCACCGATCCCTTGTCGTTGATCTCCACATCGCGGATCGACACCATCGGCTGGCCGCTGTTGCTCGCCGATCGCGCGAAGGACAGGCCGGAAATATAGCTGTCGTACCGCAGCACGTCGAATTTCGAATAGAGGCCGTCCAGGATCACATTGGTGTTCTCGTCAGGCTGCCACTGGAAGCTCAGCGATCCGCCATAGCGCTTGGCATCCTGCTGGGAATCGAGGTAGCGCGGCAGGCGGGGGAAGAATGCACCCTCGCCCGGCAGGTTGTTGGGTCCGCCGCGGCGCGACATCACCTCGTTCCAGGCCTCGACCGATCCGGTGCGCGGGTTGTCCGTGCTGCACATGGTGGCTGTGGTGCCACGGCTGGCATTGGTTGCGGGATTGGGGTTGATCGGCGTGACGCCGATCGGCGAGCAGAACCCGCCATTGACCGACGGCGGCAGCACCAGCACGGCCGAATAGCCGACGTCGCGCGTATGCCGGCGGCCATAGGAGCCGGAAGCCAGAATGCCGAAGGTGCCGTCAGCGAAGGTCTTGGAAATCAGGCCGGAAATACGCGGATCGACTTCCTTCGCGACCGAATTGTAGATGCCGCGCGCAGTCGCGGTCACCACGAAATCCTTCTTGCTGTCGAGCGGATGCGGCGCCGCCAGGTCGACGGTCGCGCCCAGCGACCCTTCCTCGATGTTGGCCGACGGCGTCTTGCGCACGGTCAGCGAAGTGAAGATTTCCGACGGGAAGACGCTGAAGTCGAAGCTGCGGCCGTTATTGCTGCCGCCATAGGCATCGGACGCGCCGGTCTGCGACGATCCTTCCATGCCGTTGATGCGGACGCGGGTGAATTCCGCAGCCAGGCCGCGCACGGTGATGTTCTTGCCCTCGCCGCCATCGCCGCGGGTCAGCGACACGCCTGGCAGGCGCTGCATCGATTCGGCCAGGTTGGCGTCGGGGAACTTCCCGATATCCTCCGCCAGGATGGTGTCGACGGCCGCCGCCTCGACCCGCTTCTCCGCGAGCGCATTGGCCAGGCTGGTGCGGAATCCCGTGACGATGATGTCCGGCGAGGCTGGCTGCTCGCCGGCTTGCTGCTCCGCCTGTTGCGGTTCCTGCTGGGCAAATGCTGCCTGTGTCCAAGACAAGGCTATCCCCAAGGAAAATAATGATACAGCTCCGCCCGTCGTGATCTTTGCAAAGGCCACGTCATCCTCCCCGATTTTTCCAGACCTTGTTTTACTTCACCATGGACATGCCGCCCCGATTCCGAAAGGATACAGGGATCCTATTCGGGGCGTCATGCCCGATTACATCATTCCAAATTTTCGAATGCTCCTACCCCCATGATGGTCGGCGAAGCGGGTTCCGTAACCGGCATGACATTTTCCCTGTATCTTTCCGGGAAAGTGGCGTGCGCTGGAGCCCATTGGGGGGCGGATAATCGCGCGAAAGTTACGGATCGACGGCGCTCGGCCATCCTTGAAAGAGATGGGCAAATCCGTCCATAATGTCGGACAAGAAAGATCGCCGAGAACCGGCGTTCAACATGGGCCGCCAAAATGCGGCGCCGGGGAGGAAGAGAATGACGGAAGCCGCCGCAGGCCGGGGCCGTGTCAGATGGCTGATGATATGGCTGATATTCGTCGTGTCGGCGGTATCCTATCTCGATCGCACCAACATCTCCATCGCCGCGCAGCACATCCGCGAGGAATTCGCGATCACCCAGGTTCAGCTGGGCACCGTGCTGACCGCCTTCATCCTCGGCTATGCGCTGGCGCAGCCGATCGCCGGCCGCCTCGCCGACCGCTTCGGCGCTTTTCGCGTCATCGCATGGGGCATTGTGTGGTGGAGCGTGCTGACGGCGGTCACCGCCTCCGTCCCCTCGGCCTTCGGCGGGGCCTTCGCGCTGATGATCGTGGTTCGTGTGCTGCTGGGCATCGGCGAATCGGTTATCTACCCCGCCAGCAACCGCCTCGTCGCCAACTGGATTCCGCCGCATGAGCGTGGCCTCGCCAACGGCCTGATCTTCGCCGGCGTGGGCTTCGGCGCGGGCGTCGCGCCGCCGCTCATCACCTTCATCATGCTGGCAGACGGCTGGCGCGCGGCCTTCTGGATGAGCGCGCTGATCGGGCTCGTGGTGCTGGCGGTGTGGCTGTGGCTGGCGCGCGAGCGGCCGGGCATGCACCGCTTCATCCGCCAGCCCGAGCTTGAATATATTGAAACCTCGCTCGGCCAGGGGAAGGCGGCCGCTGGCGCGCCCGCCGCCCCCCCCCTGTCCTGGGGCGAGATTTTCGGGAACCGCCACGTTGCGCTGCTGACGCTCAGCTATTTCTGCTTCGGCTACACGGTCTTCATCTTCTTCACCTGGTTCTTCACCTATTTGTCGACCGTTCGCGACCTGGACCTCAAATCGAGCGGCCTCTACGGCATGCTGCCCTTCATCGCCATGTCGGTCGCCTGCGCGTTCGGCGGCTGGGCGTCGGACAAGCTCGCCGCACGCTATGGCAAGCGGATCGGCCGCTGCGGCCCCGCGGCGGTCGGCATGGCGCTCTCCGCACTCTGCGTGGCGCTGGCGACCCAGGTGGTGGACGCGCGCCTCGCCGCGGTCGTCCTCGCCCTCGGCTCGGGCTCGATCTACCTGTCGCAAAGTGCTTTTTGGACGCTCAGCGCGGACATGGGCAAATCCTCGGCCGGGACCCTCTCAGGCGTCATGAACATGGGATGCCAGCTGGGTGGCGCCGCGGTCGCGCAGATCACTCCGATCATCGCGGAATCCTATGGCTGGACGGCCTCGTTCCTCGTGGCTGCGGGCGCCGCTCTGGTTGGCGCGACCTGCTGGGTGCTGATCGATCCGCATGCCGAGCTGGTTCCCGGCGCCCCGGCGGAGGCCGTCTGACCCAAACAACGATATTCTAGCGGGAGAGGTATAATGGAAGAAGAAGGCAACAATATCCTGTTGAACCGGCGAGCGGCGCTATTCGCGTCCGCCACAGCGGGGTTCGGCCTTGCCATGGGGGGCACTTCGGCGGCGTCCGACAGCGTGAAGACCGCCGCGCATACCGGACCGGGAGGATGCTCCACGCCCAAATCGGCGGTGGCGAAGACCCAATATGGCAAGGTCCGCGGCTTCGTCGCCGGCGACGTCTTCCATTTCAAGGGCATTCCCTACGGGCAGGATACCGGCGGCGCCAACCGCTGGCTTCCGGCCAAGCCGCCCCAGCCCTGGGCCGACGAATATCTCGCCCTCGTCTATGGCGCGAACTGCCCCCAGACGCTGCACAATTTCCGCTCGATCGAGCATACCTTCCTGCAGGACTGGGATGACGGCTTCCTGGGCGAGGACATGCTGAAGCTGAACGTGTGGACGCCCTCGCTCAGCGGCAGCCGCCCGGTCATGGTCTATTTCCACGGCGGCGGCTTCAGCTTCGGCTCCTCCTACGAACTGCCATCGCATGAAGGCGCGCAGATGGCGCGCAACCACGACATCGTGCAGGTGTCGGTCAACCATCGCCTCAACGTGCTGGGCTTCTTCGACCTGGCCGAGGTCGGCGGCGCGGCTTACGAGGATTCGGTCAATGTCGGCATGACCGACCTGGTCGCCGCGCTGAAATGGGTTCGCGAGAATATCGCGAATTTCGGCGGCGATCCCAACAAGGTGCTGATCTACGGCCAGTCGGGCGGCGGGTCGAAGGTGACCACCCTGCTCGGCATGGAACGGGCGGCCGGTCTCTACCACCGCGCCATCGTCATGTCCGGCGGCGGCGGCAACATCCCCAGCGGCGACCAGACGCGCGAATTTTCGCGCCAGGTCGTGCGTCGCCTGGGCA
Source organism: Sphingobium ummariense RL-3 (assembly GCF_000447205.1). Classification (GTDB taxonomy): domain Bacteria; phylum Pseudomonadota; class Alphaproteobacteria; order Sphingomonadales; family Sphingomonadaceae; genus Sphingobium; species Sphingobium ummariense. Next base: position 154,502 of record NZ_AUWY01000019.1, read on the forward strand.
TCGGCACCGGCGCTGCGGCGCTCGATGCGCTGCAGAAGATGGAATGGGCCAAGCTGTTCGAGACCGGCAACGCGGTCGCGGCGGAGATCAACGGCCCGGCCACCGGCTTCCCCGGCCCCGGCGCCCCGCCGCCGCCCATGCCGCGCGTCGGCTGGGGTCCGACCCTGGACGGCCGGATCATCACGCTGCGCTCCTATTATGACGCGGTGTCCCCGGTGTCGAAGGACATTCCGGTGATGATCGGCGGCACCAGCGAGGAAGGCACGCGCTACAGCCAGAACCCGACCGAGGCGGAATGGCGCGAGCAGCTGGCCAAGACCATGGGCGCGCAGAAGGCCGGCATGCTGGTCGACGCGATGAAGAAGGCGCACCCGGAAAAGGCCATCCGCACCCTGTCCTACGGCGTGCAGGGCCTCACCATGCGCAACAATGTCCAGCGCATGGTGAAGCTCAAATATGAGCAGAAGGGCGCACCGGTCTATCAATATCACTTCCAGTGGCAGTCGCCCCAGCTCGACGGGGTTGCAGGCGCCTGGCACACGGCGGAGCTGGCCTTCTTCTTCGACAATACCAAGCGCTGCGAACAGGGGACCGGCGACACGCCGGAGGCGCGAGCGCTGGCGACGAAATGCGCGCGGGCCTTCGCCGCTTTCGCGCGGACGGGCGATCCCAGTCAGCCGGGCCTGGCCTGGACGCCCAGCGACCCGACCCGCTGCCAGACGATGGTCTTCGACAATCGCTGCCGGATGGAGGACGACCCCGAAGGCGCTGTGCGCCGCATCCTGCTGACCTGATGGAGCAAGGGGCGCGCGGTGCGCCGTGCGCCCCTACATCCGGAACGTCGCGCCCAGGGTGAAGGTGCGCCCGTTTTTCAGCGCGAACAGCGAATCCTGCCGGACGCTGTCGATATATTGGACATTCTTCTCGTTAGTGAGGTTCTGCGCCTCGAACAGGATGCGCACCCCTGGCCTCACTCCCACCGACGCCGAAAAATCCATGAAGAAGGTCGGCTTGTTGCCGATATAGTCGCTGTCGGCCGCGCCCGATGGGATGGTGCGGATGAAACCCGACCGGTAATTGCCGGTGATGCGCGCGCTGAAGCCCTTGTCCTCATAGTAGAAGGTGCCGCTGGCCGTCCGCCGCGACAGGCCGATCAGGTCAGCGGTGGACGACAGCGTCGGCATGCCGTCGACGCTCTGCAGGATATAATCGATCTTCGACCGGACGAAGGTCGCGCTCGCCAGGATGCCGAAATTGCCGAGCCAGCCGGGCAGGAAGCGCAGGGGCGCCTGCGCGTTGATTTCCAGGCCGGTCAGCCGTCCGCCCGGTGTGTTGGCCAGGCGGTTGATGATGAATAGCTCTTCCGGTTGTGTCTGCGAATTGATCAGCAGGCTTTCGGGCAGTCCCAGCTGGTTGAACGGGATCAGCGAATCGATGCTCTGGATGTAGGTGCTGATGTCCTTGCGGAAATAGGCCAGCGACAGCAGCGACCCCGGCGCGAAATACCATTCCAAGGCCGCGTCATAGGTCGCCGCGCGGATCGGGTCGAGGAAGGGATTGGTGATTGACCCCCGCCGTCCCACGGCATCGATGGTCGCCCCTGGGATCAACGGCGCCAGCTGGGGACGCGACATCACCCGCGCGGCGGAAAGGCGCAGGACCATGTCCGACGCCAGCTCGACCGCCAGGTTCATCGAGGGAAGCCAGTCCTCGTAGCTGCGCCGCGCCGTCAGCCTCTGGCCCACGACGGGAAAGGGGGCGCCTGCCGGCGCTGCGCTCGGGATATAGCCCATCGAATATTGCCCGCTATGGGCATAGCGCATCCCCACGTCGCCACGGATGGTGAAGGGCAGCACCTCGTCCGTCCGAAAGACGATCATGGCGTAACCGCTCTTGATCCTCTCCCGCACGCGCGCGTCGGGCGCGCCGCACTCGATGCCGCAGAACCAGCTGTCGTCATAGCCGACGGCTTCGCGGAACCTGTCATGATCGACCGCCACCCAGCTCGCCGGCGCGCCATGGCCCAGCAGCTTGTCGAGTCCCCGGATCTGCAGCCCGATATCAGCCAGCGTCGTGCCGGCCGGCAACTGCTGCGTCGCCTGCTTGGCCGGGTCGAGATTGTGGACCGTCGACCGATAGTCGCTCTCGCGATACTGGGTGCCGATGCGCAGGGTGAACAGCGGCGCGATCTCCCAGTCCAGGTCCAACGCAAAGGTCCGGTTCCGCGTGGTCCGGCGCAGCTGCCGCGCACTCCATGTGCCGCGTACCGTGCCGTCGGGCAGCCCCGGCGCATAGGCGAAATTGGCCGGATCCGCCACGTCGATCCCGAAGCCGATCGTCGGAAAGGTCGCATCGTCGCGGAAATCGAAGGAGAAGCCGTCCGTGTCGACGGCATCGATGTTCACCCAGCCGCGATAGGGGCTATTGAGGATGCTGGTCGAAAGGCCGGCCAGCCCATGTATCTTCACTGTGTCGCTCAACCGCCGGCTGCCCTCCAGCGTGGCCTGCTTCAGCGTGGTGCTGAACAGATCGATCCATCGTTCGGAGCGTATGTCGACCCCGTCGAACAGCCCATAGGTTACCGACCCTCCGTCGTTGATCGCGATATCGCGGATCGACGTCATCGGCTGGCCGTTGTTGCTGGCCGATCGGGCGAAGGACAGGCCGGAGATATAGCTGTCGGCGCGGCTGACGTCGAACCGGGAATAGACCCCGTCCAGGCTGACGGAGGTGTCGTCGTCCGGCTTCCACTGAAAGCCGAGCGAGCCGCCATAGCGCTCCGCATCCTGCTGGGAATCGAGATAGCGCGGCAGGCGGGGGAAGAAGGCGCCGCCCCCGGGCTGGCCCTGCGGCCCCAGCCTGCCCTGAACCTCGTTCCATGCCGCCACCGATCCCGTGCGCGGATTGCCGTTCGAGCAGTTCAGCGCGTCCGTGCCCTTGACGGGATTGGGGGCGGGGTTGAGCGGCTTGACGCCAAGTGGCGAGCAGAAATTACCATTCACCCAGGCCGGAAGGGCCAGCACCGCGGAATATCCCACATCCCGCGTATGCCGTCGGCCATAGCTTGCGGAGGCAAGGACCCCGAATGTGCCGTCCGCGAATTTCCTGGAAATCAGCGCCGACAGGCGCGGGTCGACTCGCTCCGCAACGGAATTGCGCAGCCCGCGCGCGGTGCCGCTCAGGACGAAGTCCGACCGATAGTCCAGCGGATGCGGCGTGTTGAGATCGATGGTCGCGCCCAGCGATCCCTCCTCCACATCGGCCGTGGCGGTCTTGCGTACCGCTAGGGACGAGAAGATCTCCGATGGAAAGACGTTGAAGTCGAAGCTGCGGCTGTCATTGCTGCCACCATAGGCGTCGGACGCGCCGGTCTGGGACGTGCTTTCCATGCCGTTGATGCGCACGCGGGTGAACTCGGCGGCCAGCCCCCGGACGGTGATATTGCGGCCCTCCCCGCCATCTCCTCGCGTCAGGGAAATGCCGGGCAGGCGCTGCATGGATTCGGCCAGATTGGCGTCCGGGAATTTGCCGATATCTTCTGCCAGGATCATGTCGACGGCTGCGGAGTGGCGCTTCTTCTCCATCAGCGCAGTGGCGAGGCTCCAGCGGAAGCCGGTGACGACGATCTCTTCGTCCCTCGCTGCCGGCAGCGGCGGGAGCGCGTTGCCGTCGGGCTGGGGCGCCATGGCGGCCGCGCGCGCCAGCGGCACTTCCGGCTGCGGTGCAAGCAGATAGGTGCGTCCGTCGCTCGACTTGATCCGCAGGTCGGTGTCGCGCAGCAGCCGGCGGATCGCTTCCTCGACCGACATCCTGCCTCTGACCGCGGCAGTGCGCTGCCCCCTCGCCGCGCGTTCGCTCACCAGTATCTGGACGTCCGCCTGCCGAGCGAGTTCGGGGATGCCCCGCGGGGCCGGCTGGGACGGAATGTTGAAGTCCCGTACCTGCGCCCATGCAGGCGTCCCGGCGACCGCGGCAGCAATCGCCAACGCCCTCAGCGCTGTAGGGACCGCAGCCCGCATCTCTCCTCCCCATCGGACTTATCTTGTCGGGGCGACCCCCGCCTGTCCATGGGAGCAGTATAGGCTAATTTTTCGCGATGAGAATTCTCTTGTCCGACATTTCGAAGCGAGCATCAAGCATGGCCGATGCAGATCGGGCGAAGGCGTCGGGCTCATCGGTACGGAACCGGCCGACGATCCTTTCCTGGGCCAGGGCTGGGTCGACCTCGATCTTCATGCCGTTGTAGCGGTTGAACTCCGCCGCTGCCTCCTGCAGCGTCGTGCCCTCGAACTTCAGCGCGCCGTCGCGCCAGGCCAGTTTGCGGGCGATCCCGGCGGCGTCGCGCACCGGCGCCTGCGGGCCGGCATCATAGCGGATGAACGCCCGCTCTCCCGCTTTCACCAGGATGCGGTCGGCCGTGCGCGGCGTGGCCCAGATCTCGACCACTCCCTCGGTCACCTGCACATCGGCCCCGCTATCCAGCCGCTGCACGGAAAAGGCGGTGCCCACGGCCCGCACCCGTGCTTCGCCCGCGGCGACGATGAAGGGCCGATTCTTGTTCTTCGCGACCTTGAACCAAGCTTCACCCCTGTCCAGCTCGACCATCCGCACGTCCGCGGCGAAGTCGATCTTCAGCCGGGTCGCGGTGTTGATGGACGCCATAGATCCGTCGGGAAACGGCACCCGGCGGATCTCGCCCAGCGCCGTCTCGACCTGCTCGCCCCCGCCCTTCCAGAAGCCCAGCCCGGCCGCCGCCAGCAGCGAAGCCGCCAGCGCGCCGCCGCCCCACAGCATGCCGCGCCGCGACAGGGCGTGCGGCCGCCCCGCTTCCGGCACATCGCCGGGCGCGTCCTGCGCCTCAACCACGGACCGCGTCACGAAGGCGGGAGAACCGGCATGGGCCGCATCCCGCAAATGACCCCCCAAGGCCGTCGCCTGATCGCACAAATGCCAGGCGGCGGAAGCGCGCAGGAACGCACCGCGATGCCGGTCGTCGCTGGCCAGCCATTGGTCCAGCTCGGCCTGGGCGGCGGCGTCCAGCGGAGCGGCGTCGATCCGCGCGACCCATTCGGCCGCCCGGTCGTTCACCATCCCAGATTCGTCACGCCGATCCATGCTTTCCCATACCGATAAAGGCGGCTTCCGCCTGCTGATCCCCATCAGCGATGGCCTTCAGTATCAACTTCAGGCCCTTCGCCACGTCATTTTCCACCGTATGCTCAGACAGCCCGAGCGTCGCGGCGACTTCCCGCTGCGACAGGCCCTCGACCTTGCGCATGCTGAAGACCTTGCGGCAGCGCTCGGGCAATCCGTCCACCAGCCGCCTGATCCTCTGCAACTCCAGCCGCCCCGCCGCAACCTGCTCAGGCGACGGCACCTCTGCGGCCACGTCCATCTTCTCCAGCTCCAGCGCCGTGTCGATATTCACGATGCGCGCCCGCCTGATCCGTTCCAGCACCAGCATCCTGGCGGTGGTGAACAGATAGGCACGCCCACTGCGAATATGCGACACATCCGTCAGGCCCGCGATGCGGCAATAGCTTTCCTGGACGATGTCTTCGACTTCGCTGCCGTCGACGATCCGCTTCAGCCACGACCTGAGAGGCGCTTCGTGCACGAGCACCTCCTTGGCCACCCACTCCATGACCTTCAGGCGGTTGTCCTCGTCCACCGGCCCTCCCATGTCATTTATCTTTTGTAGGATGAGATGCGTAACGCGAGCCGATCCGTAGGGACCGCGATAAAAAATCGACGGCGCGCAACCCGCCTGGCCGATTGCCTCGAAAAAGCACGTCAAAGGGCGGCCAGCCCTCCCCGCTCGCAGCGGCAGTGTTTACTCCGACATTAAGCGCCAACGCCCTAGCGTCGGTGCGACAGCGACCAGACATAGGCAGCCACCGCATCGACCTCCTCGGGCGTCATCTCCGCACCGCCATAGGGCGGCATGGGCGCCGCGTGGCGCTTGGGCTGGGGCACGCCCTTGACGATGATGTTGCGGATGTCCGCCAGCTCGCCCTTGCCCCACAGCCATTGCTGGTCGGCGAGCTTCGGTGCGATCTCCGATCCCTCGCCATTGGGGCCGTGGCAGCCTGAGCAGGTCGCGCTGCCCTGCGCGCCCGAATAGATCAGGCGGCCCCGCTCCACCATCGCTGCGGTGACACCAGGCGGCAGAGCGCTGGGCGTGTCGCCGGGCGTCTCGCTCGGTTTGGCGGGCACGTCCTTCGGCTTGGCGACGACCACTTCCTCCGCCCCGGTGACGGCGGCCGCCGGGTCGCCCGAATAGGTGACCTTCCAGATGCGTCCCGCCTTGTCGTCGCTGATGTAGAGCGCGCCGTCCGGCCCGACCGCCAAGCCTGCCGGACGATGCTCCGCATCGCCCGATTCCTTGCCCGGTCCGGCAAAGCCGTCGGCGAAGATCACATAGGAGCCCGACGCCTGCCCCTCCTTCATCGGCTGGAAGACGATGTTGAAGCCGCCCTGCGGCCCCGGCGCGCGATTCCACGAACCGTGGAAGGCGATGAAGGCGCCGCCGCGATAGGCTGGGGGGAACTGGCTGCCCTCATAGATCGCCAGCGCATTGGGCGCCCAGTGCGCCGGGAAGGCCGCGACCGGCGCCTTGCGCTGAGCGCACTGCTCGACCTTCCGGCCGCCATCGCCGCCATATTCGGGGGCCAGCACCAGCTTCTTCTGGTTCGAATCATAATAGCATTCGGGCCAGCCATAATCGCTGCCCTTGGTCACCTCCACCAGCTCCTCGGCCGGCAGGTTCTGCCCCTGATCGGCGTCATAGAGCGCGCCCCAGTTCTCATGCAGCTGGTCGCGCCCATGCTGCGTGGCGAAGAGGCGCCCGCTGCCGTCAAGCGCCAGCCCCACCGCGTTGCGGATGCCGCTGGCGTAGCGCCCGGCGGGCGAGAAGGCCTGGCCCAGCTTCCCCGCCTCATAGCGCCAGATGCCCGCCCGCAGGGCCTTTTCCTCGCAGGGCGTTTCGCCCGGCGACCCGGCCTGGCGGTTTTCCTTCTGGCAGGCATTGGTCGCGCTGCCCGAATTGACGTAGAGCGCACCATCCTGCGCGATGACGATCGAATGGGACCGGTGGTCGCCCTCGGTCGCAAGGCCGGTCAGGACCACCTCGCCCTTGCCCGTGGGCAGGTGGGAAGCCGGATCGAGCGGGTAGCGCATGATCCGGTCGCCATCCTCCAGATAGACTTGACCGTCGCGCAGCGCCACGCCCGTGCCGCCCTTCTCCCCCGCATGGGGCCGCTTCACTTCGTCCGCCTTGCCGTCGCCATCGGTGTCGCGCAGCACGATCAGGCCGGACGCGGCCGCGTCCCCCTCCTCATTGCCGGGCTGGCTGTTGGCATAGACCACCCCGTCCGGGGCGACCACCAGGTGGCGGACATGCCCCAATCCGTCGGCGAACACCGACGAACAGAAGCCGGGCGGCAGCGACAGGCCTCCATTGTCGCCGGCGCAGGCCTGGGCCTCCTGCTGCTGGCCCTCGCCTTGCTTGGTGCCGCACCCTGCCAGCGCGAGCGTGGCGACACCGAATGCGAGCGCGACGGGAAGCCTTGGGGAGAGCGGAAAAACCATGGGCGTGGACTCCGGGTACCAGGACGATCGACGCTTTCTAATCTGGTATGAGAAATGATACAATGCGGCCGCTACAACATTCCCGCGTCCCGGGATGCGTTGCGGACCAGCGCCAGCATGGCGGTATGCGCCTTGGCCCCGTCCCCGGCCACGATGGCGTCGAACACCGCGTCATGATCGGGCATCGGATTGCGGGATTCGCCGCGCTCCTCGCGCGCGAAGCGCGTGGTCCACGCGACGACCGCGGCGATCGAGGAGGACAGCGACATCAGCGGCTCGTTGCGTGTCGCCTCCAGGATCATGTGGTGAAAGGACCGGTCTGCCGCCCGCCCCTCCGGCGTCATCAATCCGTGCCGCCGCATCTCCTCCAGCGCATGGCCCATGGCCGCGATGTCCTGCGACGTCCGCCGTGCGGCCGCCAGCGCCGCCGCGGAAGGCTCCACCGCCATGCGCAACTCGAAGATCCCTCTCAGGAATTCCGGCGACGGCCCGGTCTCGAACATCCAGGCGATGATGTCCAGGTCCAGCATGCTCCACTGCCGGCGCTCGCTGACCCGCGTGCCGCTCTTGGTCCGGCTGAACACCAGCCCCTTGGCGGCCAGCATGCGGATCGCCTCGCGATAGGCGGTGCGCGACACGCCCTGCTCCGCGCTGTATCGCTCCTCTCCGGGGAGCGCCTCTCCCGGCTGCAACTCCCCCGACACGATCGCCTTGCCCAGCTTGTGCGCGATCCGGTCGTGCACGCTGCGCGGAACGCGCGCGAGGGGGAAGGTTTCGGAATGGCTCACCCGGTCAGGTGGGGCCAGAGCCTTCCGCGCGTCAAGCGACAACCGCCCCGCCCGGCGCTTGGCCCAGGACGGAACGGGTGGCGAAGGCGGGTTTACTTCATCGCCCGACGCGCTAATCTAGTACGAGAAATTAATCTACAGCGTTGTGTCGGATGGGATTCGCCGGGGAAGCAGGGAAAGGGCCGCAGGGCCGGTGGCTGATCGCCGCGATGATCGCGGCGGCGATCGCGATCAGCTATCTCGACCGCCAGACGCTCCCCTGGGCGATCAAGTTCATCGAAGCCGACATCCCGATCGGCAACCAGACCAAGGCGTTCCTCGATTCCGCCTTCCTCGCGACATATGGCCTCATGTATCTGGGCGGCGGCTGGCTGCTCGATCGCATCGGGACGCGGCGCGGCTTCCTCGTCATCATGACCTTCTGGTCGCTCGCCTGCGCCAGCCATGGCCTCGCCGGCGGCGTGCTCGCGCTGGCGCTCAGCCGGCTGCTGTTGGGCGTGGGCGAAGGGGGCGGTTTTCCGGCTGCCACCCGCGCCATCGCCGAATGGTTCCGGCCGCAGGACCGCGCCGCCGCCATGGGGCTGGTCAATGCCGGGACGGCGGTCGGCGCCGTCGTCGCCCCGCCGCTCATCGCGCTGATCCTCGCGCAGGGCGGCTGGCTGGGGCTGGCGAGCTGGCGCTGGGTCTTCTTCGTGACCGGCGGGCTCGGCCTGCTCTGGGCGCTCTGGTGGTTCGCGACCTATCATGTCCCGGCCGACGGCGCGGCCGAACCGACGGCGGGACAGGCCAACCCGAAGATCGCGATCGGCACCCTGCTCGCCCGGCGCGAGGTCCGCGCCACCGTCGGCGCCAAGTTCCTGAGCGACGGCGCCTGGTATTTCTACCTCTTCTGGCTGCCCAAATATCTGTTCGAGGCGCATGGCTTCGACCTGAAGCTGGCCGCGACCATCGGCTGGATACCCTATGCGGCGTCCGGCGTCGGCAGCCTGTGCGGCGGCTGGCTGTCCAGCGCGCTGCTGCGCGGCGGGCGCAGCGTCAACGCCGCGCGCAAGATCGCGCTCGGCCTCAGCGCCGCCTGCATGCCCTGGGTGATGCTGGCCCCCGCGACCGGATCGGTCGCCGCGGTCATCGCCATCTTCAGCCTCGCCTTCTTCGGCCAGCAGA
>NZ_AUWY01000020.1 GCF_000447205.1 Sphingobium ummariense RL-3
GCTGGTCCACGCTGGTCATGACCGTGCCCACGGACATGGTGCCGCGCGCCGCGCTCGGCCGCCTCGCCGGGCTGGTCGGCCTGGGCGGGGCGATGGGCGGCATCCTCATGGGCCAGGCGGCGGGATGGGCGCTCGACGCGGGCCTGGGCTACACGCCGGTGCTGGTCGTCGCGGCCTTGCTGCACGTCCTCGCCTTCGCGCTCATCTGCTGGAAGATTCCCGTCATTTCCCAACTCGACCTCTCCGGAAAGGCATCCGCTTGAAGATCACCGAAGTCCGCACCCGCGTCGTCCAGTGGCGTGGCGAAACCGTGCCCCTGCCGCCGCACTTCTGCACCAATCCGATGGATCTGGTGTCGCCCATGCTTTCGCCCGAAACCATGGGCACCTTCACCTTCCACGGCTGGCTGATCGTCGAGATCTTCACGGATGAAGGGCTGGTCGGCATCGGCAATGCCGCGCTCTCGCCGCTGGTGACGAAGCAGCTGATCGACCTCTATCTCGCCCCGCTGCTGATCGGCCAGAACCCCTGGGACACCGAATTCCTGTGGCAGCACATGTATCGCAAGACGATGGCCTTCGGTCGCAAGGGCGTGGCGCTGGTCGCGATCTCGGCGATCGACATCGCGCTGTGGGACCTGATGGGCAAGGCGGCGAAGCAGCCCTGCTACCGCCTGATGGGCGGCCGGACCAAGGCGAAAATCCCGGTCTATGCCAGCCGCCTCTATTCGACCCCGCTCGACGAACTTGCCAGCGAGGCCGCGAAGTACAAGGCCGAAGGCTACAGCGCGATGAAGCTGCGCTTCGGCTGGGGGCCGGTCGACGGTGCGGAGGGCATGGCGCGCAATGTCGAGCTGGTCCGCACCGTCCGCGAGACGGTGGGGGACGAGGTCGACATCATGGCCGACGCCTATATGGGCTGGAGCCTCGACTATGCGAAGCGGATGATGCGCCTGATCGAACCCTTCAACCTGCGCTGGCTGGAGGAAGCGATCATCCCGGACGACGTCCACGGCTATCATGAGCTGCGCCGCTTCGGCACCACGCCGATCGCCGCGGGCGAGCATGAGTTCACCAGCTACGGCTTCCGCCAGCTGATCGAGGCGCGCGCGCTCGACTATTTCCAGTTCGACACCAACCGCGTCGGCGGCCTCACCGCCGCCCGCAAGATCCAGGCATTGGCGGAGGCCTATTCGATCCCGGTCGTGCCCCACGCCGGCCAGATGCACAATTACCATGTGGTGATGGCCAGCCTGAACTCCCCGATCGCGGAATTCTTCCCGCCCGTCGACGTGGAGGTCGGCAACGAGCTCTTCTGGTATATCTTCAAGGGTGAGCCGATGCCGGTCGATGGCTATATCGACCTGGACGACTCCGTCCCCGGCCTCGGACTCGAAATCGACGAAGAGGCACTTTCCCGATTTGAGGTGATTGGCTGATGAGCACGAAAGTTGCAGTATTGGGCCTGGGCATCATGGGCGCCGGCATGGCGCACCAGTTGCTGAAGGCAGGCTATGACGTCGCGGTGTGGAACCGCAGCCCCGCGCGCGCCGCGCCGCTGGTGGAGGCGGGCGCCCG
>NZ_AUWY01000021.1 GCF_000447205.1 Sphingobium ummariense RL-3
TTCGTCGTGGCGATGGTCGCGGACAATGACGCCTCGCGCAACGCCTGGCTCGGGCCGCAGGGCGCGCTCGCGGCGATGGCGCCCGGCTCCGTCGCGATCGACAGCAGCACGCTCGATCCCGACTGGATCGAGACGCTGGCGGCGGAGATGAAGGCGGCCGGCGTCCATTTCGTCGAGGCGCCCGTGACCGGCAGCAAGGTCCAGGCCGAAAGCGGCACGCTGCGCTTCTTCGTCGGCAGCGACGGGGAAAGCCTGGAACTCGCCCGCCCGGTGCTCGACGCGATGGGCAATGGCGTGATCCATCTCGGCCCCGCAGGCAGCGGCGCGGTGATGAAGCTCGCCAACAACTTCATGGCTGGCATCCAGGTCGCCTCCTTCGCCGAGGCGCTGGCACTGATCGAGGCCAAGGGGCTGGATCGCGAGCAGGCGGTCAATGTCCTGCGCAACGGCGCGCCGGGCAGCCCCATGGTCGGGCTGATGGCGGACCGGATGCTGGCGCAGAATTACGATCCCAATTTCCTCGTCCCGCTGATGGCGAAGGATCTGGGCTATGCCGGCGCGCTGCTCGCCTCGGTCGGGATCGACTCCGGGCTGGCCGCCGCAGCCCGCGCCCGTTTCCAGCAGGCCGAAGCGGCGGGCTTCGGCGATCGCGACATATCCTCCGTCGTGGAACCCTTGCGCAAGGCGTGATGCCGTCGCCCGGCCGGTCCGCCGGCCGGGCGCTTACTATCCAGGGAGAGAATGATGCTGAAATCCGTCCTCGCCGGCCTTGCCGCCGCCGCCTCTCTGGCCTCGGGCGCGGCAGCGCAGGAAGCAAGCTTCCCCGTCGCCATCTCGGTCGATGCGGCGAAGACGGAAGGGCCGGTCAAGCCGGTCTGGCGCTTCTTCGGCGCCGACGAGCCCAATTATGCGACGATGAAGGACGGGCGAACGACGCTCGCGACCTTGGGCAGCCTCTCTCCCGACCGCGTCTATTTCCGCGCGCACAATCTCCTGACCTCGGGCGACGGCACCCCGGCGCTCAAATGGGGCTCAACCAACATCTATACCGAGGATGCGCAGGGGCGGCCGGTCTATAATTTCACCATCGTCGACCATATCTTCGACACCTACCGCGAACGGCATGTGAAGCCCTATGTCGAGATCGGCTTCATGCCCGAAGCGATGTCGACCAGGCCCCAGCCCTATCAGCACAATTTCCGCCCCGGCAGCGGCGACATCCGCACCGGCTGGGCCTATCCGCCCAAGGATTATGCGAAATGGGAAGAGTTGATCTACCAGTGGGTGCGCCACTGCGTCGAACGCTATGGCAAGCAGGAGGTCGAAAGCTGGTATTTCGAGACCTGGAACGAGGCCAATCTCGAGAAATATTACTGGGGCGGCAATCAGGCCGACTTCTTCCGCCTGCATGACGCGGCGGTGCGCGGCGTCCGCAGGGCGCTGCCGACCGCGCGGGTCGGCGGGCCGGACATTGCGGGGATGCGCGACACCTATCTCACCGATTTCATGAACCATGTGAAGCAGGCCGGGACGCCCACGGACTTCCTGTCCTTTCACGCGAAGGGCACGCCCAGCTTCATCGACGACGGCAATGGCAAGGGCCATGTGCGGATGGGCCTCTCCACCCATCTGCAGGTCGCGGATCATGAATTCGCCCAGGTCCAGAAGGACGCGACCTTCCGCAACACCCCGATCGTCATCGGCGAATCCGATCCCGAAGGCTGCGCCGCCTGCCAGGGACCTGCCAACGCCTATCGCAACGGGACGATGTATTCCAGCTACACCGCCGCCTCCTTCCCCCGGCTCCAGGCGCTCGCCACCCGGCGCGGGGTCAATCTGGAAGGCGTGCTGAGCTGGGCCTTCGAGTTCGAGGACCAGCCCTATTTCGCCGGCTTCCGCCAGCTGACCTCCGCCGGCATCGACCTGCCGGTGATGAACATCTTCAAGATGTTCGCGAAGATGGACGGCCAGTATGTCGCCGCCACCTCCGACCGCCAGCTGCCGCTCGACCAGGTGATGGCCAGCGGCGTGCGCGGCGATGCGGACGTCGGCACCCTCGCCACGGTCGACGAGAACAAGGTTGCGATCCTCGTCTGGCACTATCATGACGACGATCTCGCCGGCCCGGACGCCGCCGTGCGGATCAGCCTCGCCGGCCTGCCCGCCGCGCTGCGCAAGGGCGCGACGATGACGCACTACCGCGTCGATCGCGATCATTCGAACAGCTATGCCGCCTGGCTCAAGATGGGCTCCCCGATCGCGCCGAGCGACGCCCAGCGCGCCACCCTGCTCGAAGCGGCGAAGCTCACCACGGTCGACGGCCCCGCCCCGGCGGTGCAGGCCGGCGGCAGGGGCGCGTCGATCGACTTCCGCCTGCCGCGCCAGGGCGTGTCGCTGATCGTGCTGGAGCCGGCTGCCCCGACCCGCTGAGGCCTCTTCCCCTTCGGGCGACAGCGATGCCGCGTCGCCCGAAGGGGAAGGAACTCCCCGTCAGCCCCGATGCATCACGACACGTGCATCAGCGGGTCGCTGACCCCCGGCTTGCCGTCCTCGATCCTGCCGGCGAGCCGCATCGTGCATCCCTTGCCGGTAATGGCGAAGTCGTACCAGCCGCTGCTCTCCCGCGCCGACCAGCGCGCCGTGGCGCTCGCCCCCGCCGCCAGCGCAACGGTCCGGACCGAATTCACGCCATAGAGGTCGTTGCCCAGCGCCAGCTCGACCGGCGCCGCCGCCGGATTGCGAAAGCTGAGGTCCAGCGCCGCCGCCTTGGCGTCATAGCGCGCCGTCAGAGCCGGCATCGCCACGCCCGCGGCCCCCGTGAAGGCGCGCATGAAGCCGTTCGGCCCCAGCACATACAGGTCGAACCCGCCGTCGGCATCGACCGTCCACTGGTCGTCCAGGCTCTTGCCCGCCTCCACCGCATAGCGGCGCGGCAGCCGGTCGAGATGGCGCCGGTCATAGACATGGAAGGTCGCGCCCGCCGTGCCCTCGTTGACGAAGCGCAGCGAAACCCGGTTGCCGTCGCCCTGCGCGTCGACGTGCAGGACATAGGGCAGCGCCCGCGCATGGCGCAGCCCCTGTTCCTGGAACAGGCCCTCCGGCGCGCGCGGCGGCAGGATCTTGGGCCGCTGGAGATGCTGCGCCAGCGCCGCCTTCGAGCCTGTCGCGTCGGGCAGCGGCGGGAAGGCCCGGTCCCCCTCCATGCCGAAGTCGAAGCAGGAGGTGAGGTCACCGCACATCGCCCGATGCCAGGGGCTGATCGCCGGGACGGTGATGCCGAAGCGCTTCTCGATGAACTGGCCGACCGATGTGTGGTCGAAGGTCTGCGAATTGACCCAGCCGCCCTTGCTCCAGGGCGACACGACATACATGGGCACGCGCGGCCCCAGCCCCCAGGCACGCGTGGTGCCGGTCACGCTGTCGTCGCGCGAGGTGTATTTGTCCTCGTGGTCGTCGAAATATTCGCCGGCCAGGTCGAAGCTCGCCTTGCCCGCCATCGTGCCGTCCTTGTTGAAGGATGGCGGCGCGGGCGGCGGCAGATGGTCGAACTGGCCGTCATTCTCGTCGAAGGTCTGGAAGAAGACCGTGCTCGCCCAGACCTCCGGATTGGCGGTCAGCGCGTCCAGCACCCGCGCGGTGAACTCCGCGCCCTCGATCGGGGTGGAGGCGGAGGGATGCTCGGACCACTGCATCGGCGGCAGCACCCAGGACACGGCGGGCAGCGTCCCGTCCTTGACGTCCTGCTCCAGCCGCTCCAGCGACCAGTGCCGCATGCCCCGCTCGTACAGCGCCGACCCCGGCTTGCAGTGCCGGAATCCCTTGAAGGCCAGGCCGCCATGCATCGCCCCGGTCCAGTTGTCGTTCGGGTCCTGATAGATGCGCCAGTCGATGCCGTTCTTCTCCAGCACCTCAGGGATGGTCTCCCACTCCAGGTCGTTGCCGGCATAGCTATAGCCCGGCTCGGGGAGCGCGCCCTTGATCCAGGAGCGCAGGTTGTTGGGCTCCGACTTGTCCTCGCGGCAGTTGCGGCCCGCCGCCTGCTCGCTGGGGTCGAAATTGGACCCCGACCAGAAGACGATGCGATTGGGATCGGTGCCGGTCGTGATCGAACAGTGATAGGCGTCGCAGATCGTGAAATTCTCGGCCAGCGCGAACTGGAACGGGATGTCGGCACGCCGGTAGTAGCCCATGGAATAGTCGGTCTTGAACTTGGGCCACAGGCCGAAGCTGCCCTGGTTCCAGGCCGCCTGCGAGTCGGCGAAGCTGTGCGGGGTGCCCGGCACCTTCATCGCGTTGGTTTTCCCGGTATCGAGGTGGAAGGGTGGCAGGACGCGCGCGCCGTTCGACTGCTCCCACACGCTGCGGCCGCCGGGCAGCGGCACCGTATGCCGGTCGCCGAAGCCGCGCACGCCCTTCATCGTACCGAAATAATGGTCGAAGCTGCGGTTCTCCTGCATCAGGATGACGATGTGCTTCACATCCCTGATCGTGCCGGTGACGCGCCGCGCCGGGATGGCGAGCGCCCGGCCGATGCTGGCCGGCACGGCTGCGGCGGCGCTGATCGCGCCCACGGCCTTCAGGAAATCACGCCTGTTGTTCGTCACCATGATGTCATTCTCCTGCGAGAGTGCGAGGCAAGGTCATAGGAAGCGCCGCCGCAGCCGGCCGGAGGCCTGGTCGAGCAGCAGCACGACGATGAAGATGGCAATCAGGATCGTGCCGACATGGCCGTAATCGTACATGTCGTACCGGCCCTTCAGTTCCTGGCCGATGCCGCCCGCGCCGACCAGGCCGACGACGGTCGCCATGCGGACGTTGCGGTCGAGGATGTAGAGCGTGCTGCCGATATGGTGCGGCATCACCTGCGGCAGGATGGCGAGCCGCCAGATGGCGAGCCTGCTCGCCCCCACGGCGGCGAGCGCCTCCTGCGGCCTGCGGTCGGCATTCTCGATATCGTCGGTGAAGAAGCGGCCGAGCACCCCCGCGCCGTGCAGCCCGAGCGCCAGGAAGCCGGCGATCGGGCCGAAGCCATAGGCGATGACCAGGAACAGCGCGCTGATCAGCTCCGGCACCGCGCGCAGCATGCCGACCACCGCCCGGGCGACCCAGCGCACCGGCCAGGCCGGCATGGTGTTGGGCGCGCTCGCCAGCGCCAGCGGCAGGCCCAGCAGCACCGCGATCAGCGTGCCCCAGAAGGCAATCTCCAGCGTTTCCAGCACCTTGACGAGAACATGCTCGGCATAGCCCAGCGGTCGCACCAGATAGACATGGCGCACCGGCCGCGCCTCCAGCTCCAGCGTCGCGGGGTTCAACGCCTGCTCGGTCGTCTGCACCGTCTCCAGATGGGCGAACGGCGGCAGGCGGGCGGGATCGAATCCCTCGATGCGCGCCACATCCTGCCGGTCCGACAGTTCCAGCGGCACGAGCCGTCCGATCACCCGCGCCAGCCCCTGCGACGCAGGCGGCTCCTCGGCAAGCCCGGCCTTCGCCAGCAGCGCCGTGCCGGTCTCGCGAAGCATGCGGCCGACCTCGACCCGCTGACCGCTGTAGAACAGCAGCGCCAGCGCCGCGATCACCGCCAGAACCGTGCGGGTGCCGAAGGGGCGTGGGAAGGTCCAGCCGGCGCTGCCCCCGCTCATCGCGCCCGCGCTCATACCGCCTCCCGCAGGCCGACCGTCGCGCCGGCCGGAGCGCCCTCGCCCTTGGCGTAGATCACCGCCAGGTCGCGCTCGCGCAGCGCCTCTGGCCTGCCGTCAAAGATCACGCGCCCCCGGTGCAGCGCCACGATCCGGTCGGCGAAGGCGCGCGCCAGGTCCAGCTGGTGCAGGCTGCACAATACGGTCGCGCCGCGCTCGCGCGCCTGCCGACGCAGCAGCGCCATCGCCTCCCGCCCGGTGCCCGGGTCCAGGCTCGCGACCGGCTCGTCGGCCAGGATGATCGCCGGGTCCAGCATGAAGGCGCGCGCCAGCCCCAGCCGCTGCTGCTGCCCGCCCGAAAGCTGCTCGGCCCGCCGCCGCAGATGCGCTTCCTCCAGCCCGACCGCCTCCATCAGCGCGCAGGCCTTGCGCTTCAGGGGCTCGGGGTAAAGACCGGTCAGCACGCGCCAGAGCGGCAGCGCCGATACCGCGCCCGCCATGACATTGGCCGCTCCGCTTCCCCGCGCCACCAGTCCGAAATGCTGGTGCACCATGGCGATCCGCTTGCGCAGCAGCGGCAGCGACCGGCGGTCCACCCGCAGCCCGTTGACCAGCACCGCGCCGGCGGTAGGGCTTTCCAGCCCGTTGACGCAGCGCAGCAGCGTCGATTTCCCGGCGCCCGAATGGCCCAGCAGCACGCAGAAAGTGCCGGCCGCGATCGTCAGCTCTATGCCGTCCAGCGCCCGCGTCCCGTCGGGCCAGGTTCTGGAAAGCTGCTCGAACCGGATTTCCATGGCCCCTCCCCCTTCAGCGCTCGGCCGACTTCTTGAGGATCTCGCCTTTGAGATCGTCGCTCAGCAGCGCCATCTTCCTCGCGGCGGCATCGAAGCGGGCGGCGGGGAAATGGGCGTCATAGCCGTCCACCTGCGCGCCGCCATAGCCGCGGATCATCTCCGGCGTGACGCCCGGCGCCTTGGCGACGCCCTCGAACCCGTCGCGCAGCCGCTGCTTCAGTTCGGCCGGCAGGCGGCTGGCCATGACGATCGGCGGATAGGGAATGGCCTCGCTGCGGGCGATCACCTTCACCTCGGTCGCGCCCGGCACATGCTCGCGCACCGCCTTGTCGTAGGAATCGAAGGACAGCGCGGCGGCATCCACCCGCTTCCCGATCAGCGCAGCCAGGCTGTTGGCATGGCTCCCCGTCAGCCGCAGCGCGCCCAGGTCCTTCACCGGGTCGATATGCGCGCCGATCAGCATGGTGACGGGAAAGACGAAGGAGGAGGTCGAATTGACGTCGCCGAAGGCCACGCTTTTGCCGCGCAGGTCGGCGATCGACCGGATCGGCGAATCCTTCCGCGCAAACAACCCGGCATAATAGACCGACTGGCCCTTCTTCACCGCTACGGCGAGCAGGTCGGCGCAGCCGCGCTGGCTCGCCTGGAGATAGGTCACCGGGCCGACGAAGGCGATGTCGGCGGTGCCGTTGCACATCGCCTCGACGACCGCACCATAGGATTGCGCAACCTTGAGGTCGAAATCGATCCCGGCGCTCTTGCCCACCGCGGCGAAGATCGGGCGGTAATCCGCCAGCGTCCCGCTTTCGGTGCCTCCGTCGGCGGGGATCAACAGCACGTGCAGCGGCGCCCCCTTCCCCGCTGTCGACGGTTGCGAACAGCCGGCCAGCGCCAGCGCCGCCAGGATCGCGGCCATCACCCTTCCGTGCATGGATTGTCTCCCCGTTGTCGCGCCGCAGCGCAGCGCACGCCGGGCGCATGCACGCCCGGCGTGACAGGGGGATGAAAGCGTCCCGCGAAGGCGACCGGTGGACAAGGGGCGTCGATCCTCGGAGCGAAGAGGCCGGCGCGACGACACGCCGCTCCGGCCTCGGCGGCTGGCTCAGAAGGTGGTCGTGTAGGAGAAGTAGACGCTGCGCGGCTTCCCCTCGAAGGGATAGCCATAATAATAGTTCGGGTCCGTCGGCAGCAGCTCGCCGCGCACCGCCGCCACGCTGTAGCGCTGGTTGCCGAAGCCGTAGCGCTCCGCATATTTCTCATCCAGGATGTTGACCAGGCGAAGCTGGAAGCGATGCTGCTGCTCGTCGCCCGCCCAGAAGCCGATCGACCCGTTCAGCACGAAATAATTGCCGAAATTGTGCCGCAGGCGGTTGTTGAGGCCGCCGGTCGCATATTCCGGCCCCTGGTAGCGGGGGAACAGGTTGACGTGGAAGCGCTTGTCCGGCGAGTTCCACGCCAGCGTCCCCTGGATCATATATTCGGGCGTCTCGTTGATCTGCAGGTCGGATCCCTTGAGATGCGCCTTCTGCTTGGTGAAGCCCAGGTTGAAGGACCAGATGCTGCCGATGTTGAGGTTGAGGTCGGCGGTCAGGCCGCGGATCTGGGTGACGGCGGTGTTGTTGAAATAGGTGTTCGGCGTCAGGCCCGACGTGGTCTGGATGCGGTTCGAGATGTCGGTGTAGAAGGCGCCGACCTCGCCGCTGAAGCTGACGTCGCCCCAGCTCCGCGCGAAACCGCCGGCGCCGTTGAAGGTCTTGGTCGTCTCCGTCTTCAGGTCGGGATTGCCGACCAGGGTCGGGCTGACCGCGAACAGTTCGTTGGTCTTGGGCAGGCTGTAGGATGTGCCGCCATTGCCGCGCAGGTAGAAGTCGCCGATCGGCTGGCGCACGCCGAACTTCCAGATGAACTTGTGGTCGAACGCCTGGCTGAAATCGACGCGGCCTGCCAGGCTGATGTTGGTGGTGGGGCTGAACGGCAGCGTCGGCCGCAGGTCCAGATAGAGGCCGGTGGTATGCGTCCAGGCCTGGCTGATGTTGAACACCGGGTCGGAGTCGTTGCGATACGACACGCGCTGCACGCCGAACACCGCCTCGCCGATGTTCGGCAGGGTCAGCGTGTTGCGGAAGTTGATGCCATATTCCATGAAGGCGCCGACCTTGGAGTCCTTGCCGAAGCCCTTGTTGGGGTAGGGGATGGAATGGCCGGTCGCATGGCCGAAGGGGATCGTCGCCTTGGTGTCGGGATTGATGCAGCCCGTCGCGACGCGGCAGATCTCGGCGAAGGTCTCGGTGTTGTTCAGCTTGGGATTGGTCCAGTAGGCGCCGAACTCGGTCAGCAGCTTCTCGGACCAGCGATGCGTCAGGCTGGCGTCGACGATCGGGTAGCGCACGCGGTTGGGCGAATAGGTCTCGTTGTCCGGGAAGGCGTCGAAGAACTCGATCTGGGTATATTGCCCGTTCAGCCGCAGTTCGGTCGCATCGTCCGGTTTGTAGAGGAACTTGATGCCGACATTGTTGCGGTTCAGCGGATATTTCTGCACGCCGCCGGCCGCCTTCACATTGTCGACGAAGTCGTCGGGGTTGAAGATGCGCGGCCCGTCGGTGTTCTGGGAACTGCCATAGACCATGACGCCCAGCTTGCCGTCGGCGTCCAGCCGCGCCTGGGCATTGCCCCAGATCTCGCGCGAGTTGAACGATCCGTAGCTCGCGCCCAGCTCCACCTTGTTCTCGCCGGTCGGCCGCTTGGTGACGATGCTCACCACGCCGATGCCGCCATTGGACCCGAAGAACAGGCTGTTGCCGCCGCGGAACACCTCGACACGCTCGATCATGTGCGGGTCGATCGTGGTGGTGCTCCAGATCTCCTCCAGCGCCGGGCCACGGTCGTAGAGCGGCACATTGTCCAGCACGACCAGCGTGTCGCGGTCGCCGCCGCCGTCCAGGCGGATGGTATATTCGCCCTCGTCCGGCGAGTAGCCGACATTGGCGCCCTTGATCAGGAACTGAGCCAGCTCGGCGAAGTTGCTCGCGCCGCTCGCCGCGATGTCGGCGGCGGAAACGATCTGGACGTAATTGCCGAACGCGACGGCTTCCTCGGCGGTCTTGGTGGCCTTGACCGCCTGGCCCGTGACGATGATCTGCTGCTCGGCAGGGTCGGATGCGGGGGCGGCTTGCGCCTCGGCGGTCTCGGTTGCCCATGCCGGCGCTGCGGCCAGCATGGACCCGGCCATCAGCGCCCCGAACAGGCGCGCGACAGGACGATAAGAGCGTATTTTCACCGCGTTTCCCCCGAATGAAAGAGTTTCTTGCGGCGCGAACCGCGCCGCCACGCGCTTCCCCGAAGAAGGGGCGGCGGGCGGAGCGGTCGATGCCGGTGAGGGCTCCTCTAATGAGTCGATATGACAGTAGAATGAAAAAAACTCATTTTTATTTGCCTGAGTAATAAGATACATGCATTATGAAATGAGAAATATCAGTCCTCTCCTCCCGGAAACCGCCGCTTTTCCGGCACGAACAGAAATGAGGAAAACTCATGCCTGGCCCTCCGAGGGTTGAGCGTGCATGATGGCCATGCCCAGCAAAGAGGACTCGCCCGTGACGACCGCCGCAAGAACGCCCCGGGGCCGCGCCGCCTCCACCGACAACCGGCCGGTCGAAAATGCCCTGGGCCGGATCCGCGCGGCCCAGCCGGGCATGGCAAAGAGCGCGCAGCGAATCGCGCAGTTCATCCTCGAACGGCCGGCCGACATCGTCGGCATGTCCGTCACCGAACTGTCGGAAGCGACCGAAGTCAGCGAAGGCAGCATCATCAACTTCTGCCGCAGCATCGGCCTGTCGGGCTTCCAGCAGATGAAGCTCAGCCTCGCGCAGGAAATCGTCCAGCCGGTCCAGTTCATCCACGAGGATCTCGACCGCGCCGACGACATGGGCACGGTCTGCCGCAAGGTCTTCCATTCGGGCGTGCAGGCGCTGCGCGACACGCTCTCGGTGCTGGAGCCCGACGCGCTGACCCAGGCGGTGGAGACGGTTCGCGCGGCGCGACGGATCGAGATCTACGGCATCGGCTCCTCCGCCCCGATCGCGGAGGACACGCAATATCGCATGCTGCGCATCGGCCTCGACGTCCGCGCGGTGACCGACAGCCATGTCCAGGCGATCAGCGCCTCGCGCTGCGACTCCGGCGTCGCGACCATCACCATCTCGCACAGCGGCGCCACGCATGAGACGGTCGCGGCCACCCGCCTCGCCCGGGAAGCGGGGGCCAGGACGATCGTCATCACCAATTTCGCGCGCTCGCCGATCCAGGCCTTCGCCGACATCGTGCTCTTCACCATGGCACGCGAAACGCGCTTCCGAACGGAGGCGATGACCAGCCGGATCGCCCAGCTCTGCGTCGTCGACGCCCTGATCGCCGGCCTCGCCCTCGCCGATTACGACCGGGCGACCGACACGCTCAAGAAGACGTTCGACGTGCTCTCGATGAAGCGCTTCTGACCCGTGCGCCCGGCCGGGCGCGCGATCAGGCCTCGATCAGATGCTCGAACCGCAGCGGCGACGCGCCGCCGATCAGGATCGGCCTGATGCCGAAGGCCAGCGCCCCCTCCCCATCCGTGTCGGGATTGTCGCCGATCATCACCGCCTCCTCCGGGCGGACGGCCAGTCGGGCGCAGGCGCGCTCGAACAGCAGCGGCCCCGGCTTGCCGATCACGACCATGCCTGCCTCCGCCTCCCGCACGCAGGCAAGCAGCGCGGCCAGCAGCGCCCCGGTCTCGGGCACCAGCCGGTCGCCGGCGCCGGGATGGGTCCGGTCGGCATTGGCGACGACCAGCGCCGCCCCGTCGCGCAGCGCGTTGATGGCCCGCTGCAGCTTGGCATAGGTGAAGCGCGCGTCGCGCATCAGCACCACCACGTCGGGATCGTCCCGCACCAGCGGCACCCCTGCCCCGCAGGCGAAGCGCCGCATCCGCGACGCCGACAGCAGCATCACTCGCTGATAGCCCTGCTCCGCCACATGGCGGATCGCCTCGGCCCCGGCCATGAAGATCCGGTCCTGCGAAACCGCCAAGCCGTGCTGCGCCAGGATCGCGGCGAAATCCTCCGGCAGATGCGTCGAGTTGTTGGAGATGATCGCGACGCGCTCGGCATGGCGCGCGATCAGGCTCCTCGCCCCGGGCATCACCCGGTTGTCGATGGCCACGCACCCGTCCCAGTCCAGCAGCAATCCCTTCGCCGCATGGACCGCCCGACGTTCGGCCCGGCCCAGCGGCGGCAGCCCCCCAAAAGACAAACTCCGCCCCTCTCGGTCGATTTC
This sequence comes from Sphingobium ummariense RL-3, assembly GCF_000447205.1. Taxonomy (GTDB): domain Bacteria; phylum Pseudomonadota; class Alphaproteobacteria; order Sphingomonadales; family Sphingomonadaceae; genus Sphingobium; species Sphingobium ummariense. The sequence continues at coordinate 11,741 of NZ_AUWY01000021.1, forward strand.
CCGAGGCCCATCTATATTCAATATTTGATGGTGTAAATATGAATTTATCTCAACTTCTGACCCCTCCTCAATGCACGCGGCGGCCGTCGATCCAGACCTGCTCCAGCGTCTTGCTGTGGCGGATATTGTCCAGCGGGCTGGTGCTCAGCACCAGCAGGTCGGCGCGCCGCCCCGGCCGCAGCGTGCCCAGCTGGTCGTCGATCCGCATCACCTGCGCCGCGCCGCCCGTGGCGGCGACCAGCACCTGCATCGGCGTCATCCCCGCTTCGGCCATCATCGCCATCTCCAGATGCTCGAAATAGCCCTGGAAGCGCCCCGCACCCGCGCCACTGTCGGTGCCCATGGCGATCGGCACGCCCGCGTCGGACAGCAGCTTCAGGTTGCGTTTCGCCTGCGCCAGCGCCGGCTTGATCGCCTGCGCGGCCGGATCGGCGCGCATCTTCGCCTGCGCCTCGGGCGTGCTCAGCGCCGCCAGCGGCGCGCGATAGGCGGCTTCCTTCGCAAAGAAGGGATCGGCGACGAAATCCGGCGTGCCTTCATAGACGAAGACGGACAGGTCGCGGGTCAGCGTCGGGATATAGCCGACGCCGCGCGCTTTGATCGCCGCGATCAGGGCCGCGTCGGCGTCGCGGTCGCGGATGCTGTGCGCCAATATGTCGACGCCGGCATCGACAACGCCCTTCGTCTCCGCCGCGGTGAACATGTGGATGGCGATCCGCTTTCCCTCGGTATGGGTCTGGTCGATCATCGCGCCATAGACGGCGGGCTGGCGGATCGGCGCGTCGGGCGGGCCTTCCAGCCGGACCTTGATGATGTCGACGCCGCGCGCGACATTCTCGGTCACCCGCTTGCGGCCGTCGGCGGGATCGGTCGCGTTCAGCACCGGCCCCGACACGAACAGCCGGGCATGGTCCAGCGTGCCCGCGCGCGACTGCTCCCGGGTCTCGCGGCTCAGCGCCACGCTCTCCGCCCCGTCGTCGCCCAGGCTGTAGACGGTGGTGACGCCGTAACGCGCATAGAGCGCGAGCTGGTCGACGAGCTGCTGGCGCGCCGGCACGGCGGATCGCGGGCTGGCGTTCACATGGGCATGGGCGTTGACGATGCCGGGCATGACGGTCTTCCCCGCCAGGTCGACGCGCTCCGCATCGGCGGGGATGGCGACGGTGCTGCGCGGCCCGACCGCGACGATCCGGCCGTCGGTCACGACCACCACGCCGTCGCGGACGGGCGCGGCCCCCGTGCCGTCGATCACCATCGCCCCGACAAAGGCGGTGGTGGCGGCGTTCGCAGGCGCGGCGCCCCACAGCGCCAGGATGCTGAGGCCAAGGCTCTTCAGGAAACGCATGCTCTCCCCCTATCTTGCTCGCAGGTGAGGCATCCTATCATGCACGCCGCCGGGCCGCACCCCGGCGCGGATCAGTAGATGTCGCGCTTGTAGCGCCCCTCCTCCGCCAGTCGATCCACTCGGTCCTCGCCCAGCGCCCGCACCAGCGCCGCATGGACGCCCTGCGCCATGCCCTCCAGGCTGCCGCAGACCAGGATCGTCGCGCCCGCGTCGATCCATTCGGCCACCGCCTCGCCCGCCTCCGCCAGCAGATCCTGCACATAGCGCCCGCAATCGGCATCCCGGGAATAGCAGCGGTCGAGCCGCGCCAGCGTGCCGTCCGCCAGCCAGCCGGAAAGCTCGGCGTCGAAGAAGCGCTCATGCGCGCGGCTGCGTTCGCCGAACAGCAGCCAGTGGCCTTTGCTTCCCTCATGCGCCGCCGCGCGCAGATGCGCGCGCAGCCCGGCGATGCCCGTGCCGTTGCCGATCAGGATCATCGGCGCCCACTCGTCGCCCGCCACCCGGAATCCGGGATTGGGCCGCACCCGCAGCTTCGTGGTCGATCCCACCGGCAGATGCGCGGTCAGCCATCCCGACCCGATGCCCAGCCGCCCGTCGGCATGGCGCACCTGCCGCACCACCAGGTCCAGCGTGCCGTCCGCCGGGATCGACGCCGCCGAATATTCGCGCACAGGCAGCGGCCGGGGCACGTCGTCCGGCGGCAGCATCACGTCCATCAACTGCTCGCGCGACAGGGCGGCTCGCTCCATCAGCTCGCCGTCCGCAACCTGCGCGCCCAGCAGCACCTCGACATCCTCGGGCGCGTTGCGCGGCCGCACCTCGACGATGTCGCCCGCCGCCCAGTCCATCGCGCCGCCCGCCGGCGGCTCGAACCGCAGATGATAGGCCGTCTGCGCTGGGCTGTCGGGGTTCAGCGCCTCGCGCGCCACCAACGTCCATTCCTCGAAGGGAAGCGCCGCCTGCCCGCGCATGGCCTCGCCCGCGCCCAGTCCGTGCAAGGCCGCCGCCCAGGCCGCCTCCGCTTCGGCATCGTCATGCCCCATCACCACCATCGGGAACAGCGGCTGCGCCCCGGCGCCCGCCAGCCAGGCGTCCACCGCCCGGCCATAGCCGCAAAAGTCCGCATATTCCCGGTCGCCCAGCGCCAGCACGCCATAGTGCAGCCGGCGCAGGTCCGGCGCGGCACCGTGCATCATTCGGGCGGTGAAGCCGCGCGCCATGTCGGGCGGCTCGCCATCGCCATAGGTGCTGACCACGAACAGCGCGCGCTGCGTCGCCGCCAGCATTTCGGGGGTCAGCTTGCCCACCGCGATCACCCGCGCGCGCACCCCGCCCCGGCCCAACGCCTGCGCGGCGTTGCGCGCCCGGATTTCGGCCGTCCCGGTCTGGCTGGCATAGGCGATCAGCAGGTCGCCCGCCTCCCCAGCCGGCAGCGCATCGGCTTCCAGCGCCTTCGCCTCCCGCTTGCGCCGACGCCGCGACAGATAGAGCAGGAATCCCGTCACCGTGAACAGCGGCATGGTGAGGCTCGTCATCAGGATCACGATCCGTCCCGGCAGCCCGAAGAAGGCGCCCCGGTGCAGTTCGAACATGCTCTGGGTGATGATCTTGCCCAGCGGGCGCCGGTCGTACAGGTCGCGCGTCTTCAGCGCCGCGGTCTTGGGATCATAGCTGAACCGGTCCGTCTGGCGCAGGTGCCGCGCATCGCCCCTTCGCGCCTCGAAGTTGATCGTCTTCATCGGCTGCGCGGGCGCCGGCTGGGTGATCCGCACCCAGGCGTAGCTGTCGCCCGTCTCCCGGCGGAACGCAGCCCAGGCCGGGTCGATCGCCGGACGAGGCGCGATGCCGCTTTTCTTCGCGCGCGCGCCTTCCTCGCCCCTCGCCTTGCCCGTCAGCGCATAGGTGACGCCGCGCCTGTACCAATCATAGCTCCACCACAGCCCGGTGAAAGCGCTCAGCAGGTAGAACAGCAGCACCCACGTCCCGACCACGACGTGCAGGTTGCGCCACAGGTTGCGCCCGGTCTTGCGCAGGTCCAGCACCAGCCAGGCGCGCCAATCCAGCGCGCGTCGCGGCCAGCGCAGGTAAAGGCCCGACAGCGCGAAGAAGATCAGCGACAGCGCGCTGATCCCCGTGATCTGCCGCCCGATCCCGTTGCTCCCGCCCGGCAGCGCGAGCCAGCGATGCAGGTCGTCCGCCATCTGGAAGAATCCCGCTCCGGCCGGCTCACCCAGCCAGCGCCCGGTGGCGCGGTCCACCTGCCCCTGCCTGCGGCTCCGTCCCTCGACGGCGGTCAGGCGCACGCCGTGCGACCGCACCCGCGCCGTCTCCCAATCGAGCCGGCTCACATAATAGCCCGGATTGTCCGCCTGCAGCCGCGCAATCAGCCGGTCGGGCGACAGGTCCGGCCCTGTGGGCACGCCCGGCGCGTAAAGCCGCGGCGACAGCGCCTTGTTGATCTCGTCCTCGAAGCTCATCGACGCGCCGGTGACGCCCATCAGCGCCAGCACCAGGCCGGCGGTGATGCCCAGGAACCAGTGGATCTGGAAAAGAACGCGCTTGGTCACCCGGACTCCGTTGCATGCGACCCGATGGAATTTGGCCGCTATCGCAAAAGTATTGAAAATGCAATTGCGACATATTCGCAATATCGCTAGAGGCGCGACACATCGTCTCAAAGGGGGAATATATGGGCTTCTGGATCATGGCCGCCGCCGTCGCGGGTACCGCTGCAGGCGACGCGCAGGCGGGTGTCCCGCTCGACGAGGCGCAGGTCGAACGCCGGCTGGACGAGGAGATCATAGTCACCGGCCAGCGCCCGACCTTCAGGACGGAGGTCGTGCAGGTCGGCGCCTTCCGCAACCAGTCGATCCTCGATACCCCAGCCAGCATCGCCGTCATCCCCCGCGCGCTGCTCGACGCCCAGGGCGCCACCGGGCTGGAGGATGCGCTGCGCAACGCGCCCGGCGTCACCCAGCAGGCGACCAGCCCCACCACCAGCAACAATTTCGTGTCGCGCGGCGTGCTGATGAACGCGCGCACCAACTATCGCCTCAACGGCGCGCTCCAGATCGTGAACCTCAGCCCCGTGCCGATCGAGAACAAGCAGCGCGTCGAGCTGCTGAAGGGTGTCTCCGCCCTCTATTACGGCCTCGCCACGCCCTCGGGCATCGTCAACGTCGTGACCAAGCGCGCCGGCGACCAGCCGGTCACCAATGTCTATGCCAATGGCGATGCGGAAGGCAGCATCGGCGCCGGCTTCGACATCGGCCGCAAGTTCGGCGGCAACGACCAGTTCGGCATCCGCATCAACGGCTATTCGGCCCATGTCGAAACGCCGATCGACGGGGTAAATGGCTATCGCTATCTCGCCAGCGGCGCGTTCGACTGGCAGGCGACCGAGCGCCTGTCGCTGAAGCTCGACGTCGAGCATTACCGCCGCGCCACCGACGAGCCGGGCGGCATCTCGCTCGCCGCCTTCCAGCTGCTCGACCATGTCCCCAATCCGCACAGCCGCTACGCGCCCAACAACGCGCCCTATCGCACCTGGTCGACCAATGTGCTCGGCCGCGCCGACTATGCGCTGGGCGGCACCTGGTCGGTGCGCGCGGAGGCCGGCCTCGCCCAGTCCCGCCGCCAGCGCAGCCGCGCCGACTTCAGCTTCGACAATAGGCAGGACAGCCTTGAGACCGGCGCAGGCCGGATCGCGGGCAATTACACCCCCGACCAGGAATATCGGAACGAATATGTCCGCGCCGAGATCGCGGGCAGGCTGCCGACCTTCGGCATAGAGCATGAGCTGCTGTTCGGCGTCGCCCGCAACCGCCAGGTGCAGGAGGACCAGCACCAGCGCAACTACACCGCCGTCGCGCAGAATTTCTATAACCCGCGCCGCATCGATTTCGACGACCTGGTCTTCACCACCACCCGCCTCCTGCCGGGCAGCGTCAACATCGACACCGGCTTCTACATGCTCGACATCGCCCATGTCGGCGAAAAGCTGCTGCTGATCGGCGGCGTGCGCCGCGTCCTCTACGACACCGACGACGCCACCGGCGACTATCGCATGAAGGCGTGGACCCCGACCGGCGGCGTGGTGTTCAAGCCGACCCCGAAGTCCAGCCTCTACTTCACCTATATCGAGGGGCTGGAAAGCGCCGGCACCGCGCCCGCCGGCACCACCAACGAAGGCGACATCCTGCGCCCCGTGCTCAGCAAGCAGATCGAAGCGGGCGCCCGCGCCGAAGTGGCGGGCGCGCTCGCCAGCGTCGCCTATTTCCACATCGACCGGGGCCTGGACTATATCAACAGCGCCAACACCTATGTCGTGGACGGCCGCGCCGTCCATGAGGGCGTGGAGGCCTCGCTCCAGGGCAATCTCACCCCCAGCCTCTCGGTCGCGCTGTCCGGCCAGTATCTGAAGGCAACGCAGGACGAGACCGGCGACGCGACGCTCGACGGCCGGCGCGTGGATAATACGCCGCGCTGGTCGGCTTCGCTATTCGCCGAATACCGCCTGCCCACCCTGCCAGACCTCGGCATCAACGCGGGGGCCTATTATACCGGCCTGCGCTACGCCGACGCCGCCAACAGCCTCCGGATGCCGGCCTACACCACCTACAGCCTGGGTATGAACTACCGGCTGCGGCTCCAGGGCGACCGCGCCCTCACCTTGCGCGTCAACGGCGACAACCTCACCAACAAGCGCTACTGGTCCACCGGCGGCTCGATCTTCTACGTCGGCCTCGCCCGCCAGGTCCGCTTCTCCGCCAGCATGGATTTCTAACGGGATCGCCTCGGTGGGCAAATTCAGACGGTCCGCTAACGGCCGGAACGGGATATTCCCCGCCACCGTTCGCCCTGAGTAGGGACTGAGCTTGTCGAAGGCCCGTATCGAAGGGGCAGCGCACGACATCGGTCCTTCGATACGCCATTTCGACAAGCTCAATGGCTACTCAGGACGAACGGAGGATGTGCCTGCTCCCCACCCATCTCTTCTCCTCCCGCAGGCGGGAGGGGAAATGATGGGGCGTGGATTTCCCCCCAATCCTCCGTTTCACCCCATGGGTGCAGCACACACAGGGGGAATGCGATGCGAACATTCGGGCGCTGGCTGGCGGGGTCGATCATGGCGATGGCGGCAGCGGGGCTGGCCACCCCTTCGCAGGCGGCGACCGCCCCCGACGACGCGTCCTTCCGCGCCCTGCTCAAGGAGATGGTGGAAACCGACAGCAGCGCCGAATCCGGCAGCTGCACCGCCGTCACGGAGAAGGTGGCCGCCCGCATGAAGGCGGCGGGCTTTCCTGAACAGAACCTGCACCTGTTCGTGCCCGAAGGGGACCCCAAGGCCGGCATCCTGGTCGCGGTCTATCCGGGGCGCGACCCGAAGCTGAAGGCCGTGCTGATGCTCGGCCATGTCGACGTGGTCAACGCCCGCCGCGCGGACTGGACCCGCGATCCCTATGCCTTCATCGAGGAAAACGGCTATTATTACGGCCGGGGCGTCGCCGACATGAAGGCGCAGGACGCCATCTGGGTCGACAACCTGCTCCGCTTCCAGGCCGAAAAGTACAAGCCGCTGCGCACGATCAAGATGGCGCTGACCTGCGGCGAGGAAGGCGGCGGCTTCGTTAACGGCGCGCGCTGGCTGGTGGACAACCAGAAGGCACTGGTCGATGCCGGCCTCGCCCTCAATGAAGGCGGCTATGGCGAGCTGGACGAGAAGGGCAATCCCATCGACCAGCAGTTCCAGGCGGCGCAGAAGGTGGTGATGCAGTTCACGCTGGAAACCACCAATCCCGGCGGCCATTCCTCCGTCCCGCGCCCGGACAATGCGATCTACAGCCTCGCCCGCGCGCTCGACCGGCTCAGCCGCTACGACTTCCCGGTCCAGTTCATCGACGCCAACAAGGCCTATTTCACCAGGATGGCGAGCGTCGTCGGCGGCGAGAAGGGCAAGGCGATGACCGCGATCGTCGCCAACCCGCAGGACAAGGCGGCGAGCGACCTGCTCAACACGTCGCCCGCCCATCATTCGATGCTGCGCACGACCTGCGTCGCGACCCTGCTGTCCGCCGGTCATGCGGCGAACGCCCTGCCCCAGCGCGCGACCGCCACGGTCAACTGCCGCGTCATGCCCGGCGTCCCGACGGAGGAGGTGCTGGCAACGCTGGTCAAGGTGGTCGACGATCCGGAGGTCAAGGTGACGGCCTCGCGCGGCTATCGCCCCGCCAACCCCGCCCCGGTGACGGACAAAATCCTCGCCCCGGCCACCAAGGTATCGCAGCAGATCTGGCCCAATGTCCCCGTCGTCCCCTATCTCGCGACCGGCGCCACCGACGCGGTATCGCTGAACGCCGCCGGCATCCCGACCTATGGCGTCTCCGGCCTGTTCCGCGATCCCGACGGCAACGGCGTCCACGGCCTCAACGAACGCCTCCGCGTCCGCTCCGTCATGGAAGGCCGCCAGTTCCTCTACGGCCTCGTCAAGGCCTACGCCGACCAGAAGGATTGAGGTGGGATGAACCGTCACCCCGCCTTAGGGCTGGGGTGACGAAGGCGAGATGGCGGGTTTCGGCCATTCTCCGTCATCCCAGCGAAAGCTGGGATCTCACTTTTCTTTTCCTCGCATTGGGCCAGAAGAAGGGAGATCCCAGCTTTCGCTGGGATGACGGTTATGGATCTACCTCCGCTAACCGCTACCGCGACCCCTAATACCCCACCGCATACCCCATCCGCCGCGGGTCCGCGCCGCCCATGCGAGCGCCCGAGGGATCGACCATGATCCCCTGCACGCTGCCGATGGCATAGGGGCCGACCTTCTCGATCCTGTGGCCCATCGCCGCCAGCCCCGCGAGCACGGGCTCGGCGAAGCGCCCCTCCGCCTGCACGGTGATCGCCGCGCCCGGCTTGTAGAAATTGGGCTCGGCATCCAGCGCGAAGCGCGGCGCCTCGATCGCCGCCTGGATCGGCATGCCGCGGTCGATGGCGTTGACCAGGAACTGGAACTGCGTCTGGCCGATCGTCTCGCCGCCCGGCGATCCGAACACCAGCTTCAGCCGCCCCTTGTCGAGCACGATGGTCGGGCCATTGCCCAGCAGCGCGATCTTGCCGGGCGCCACCTTGTTGGGATGGCCGTCATAGGGCGCCGTCGATCCCAGCCGCAGCCCGTTGTTGAACAGGATGCCGGTATTGCCCATCACCAGGAAGGTGCCGAAGCCGCCGCCGATGGTGGTGGTGACGGCGATGGCATTGCCGTCCGCATCGACGGCCGACAGGCTGGTCGTATCGCCGCCCTGGGTCCGCTCGTCGCCCCGCGCGGCGAACTGCATCCGCGCCCGCTCCAGCATCGCGCTGGCGGCGGCGGCATTGCCGCCCTCGGGATAGACGCCCGCCTTCGCCGGATCGATCAGCTTGCGCCGCTCCGCCGCGAAGGCCTTGGACAGCAGCCCCTCGACCGGCGTCTTGGCGAAGCGGGGGTCCGCCGCATATTTATAGACGTCCGCCTTCGCCACCTTGATCGCCTCGATCAGCAGGTGGGTGAGCTGCGGCCCGTCGGCGGGCAGCGCCGACAGGTCGAAACCCTCGACCAGGTTCAGCTGCTCGCACAGCTCCAGGCCGGTGCGCGACGTCAGCGGGCTCACATAGACGTCGAGCCCCCGATAGTTGGTCGTGACAGGTTCTGCCCAGCGCGGCTGGTACGCCTTGAGGTCGTCGAGCCGCAGCCAGCCGCCCACCTCGGTCGAAAAGCGCGCGAATTCCTGCGCGATCGGCCCGGTGTAGAAATAGTCATAGGCCGCCTGCAGCGCCCGGTCGCGGTCCGCCCCGCCCTTCAGCGCCTGCGTCTCGGCATCGGCCAGCGACTGGAGCGTGCGCGCGAGGTCGGGATTGCGGAAGATCGATCGCGGCGCGGGCGGCTGCCCGCCCGGCAGGAACAGCGCCGCGCTGGTGGGATAGAGCGCCAGCGTCTTCTGCGCCCGCGCGATGAACATCGCGATCGACGGGTCGAGCGGATGGCCATCGCGGGCATAGCCGATCGCTGGCTCCAGCAGCGTCGCCAGCGGCAGCTTGCCGAAGCGGCGGGCGATCGCGATCCAGCCGCCGAACGCGCCCGGCACGGTCAGCGCCTTGGGCCCGTGGTTGAGCGCGGCAGGATCGCCAGTCGGGTCGAGCAGCCGCGGCGCGC
>NZ_AUWY01000022.1 GCF_000447205.1 Sphingobium ummariense RL-3
GAGCGGATGGCCGGCGGTGACGCCGCCATGCGGCATCGGCACCTCGATGCGGTGGGCCGCGACCGTCGCGCTGCCCGATCGCGGCGCGTCCGGCGCCCGCGCGCCCGACTGCGCCTTCGCCGCGGAGGGCAGCGCGGACAGCGCGACCCCGGCCAGCCCCGCCGCCAGCAGTTCGCGACGGTCGAGCGCGGCCGGGCGCTGGATGGGGTCGGACAGGGACATGGGCCTTCGCCTCGATCGAAAAAAGGGAAAGGAAATGGTGCGGCCCCAACGCGGGGCCGCACCAGGGGGCATCAGAAGCTCTTCTTGATGCTGGTGTACCAGTAGCGCGCCTGCGGCTGGTAGAGGTTCGACAGATAGCCGCCCGACGCGAGCGGCGGGTCCTTGTCGAAGATGTTGCGCGCGCCGATCTGGATCGTCGTGCCGTCCAGCGGCCCGCCATTCTTGAACGTGTATTGGCCGTAGAGGTTGACCGTGGTCTGCCCCTTGACGATCCAGGGATTGGCCTGCGCGTCGCGCACGCCGTTCTCGTACACGCTGTCGATGAACTGGGTGAAGGCACCGATCTTCCACGGCCCCAGCGTCCAGTCGGCCGTCGCCGAAATCCGCCAGCGGGGCTGGCCGTCGCGGCCGATCACGTCGCCCCCGCCCTGGATCGGCACGCCCGCGTTGATCTCGCCGGCCGCCTGCGCATCGATCACCTGCTGCACCGCCGCCGGCGCGTCGACCACATAGCTGATGAGGCGCGAGGCGTTGACGTTCAGGGAGAAGGTGCCGATCGAGGTGTTGGGCAGGATATAGTCGAGGTTGAAGTCGATGCCCTGCACCGTCACGGGCAACAGGTTCTGGAAGTTGGCGGTGACATAGAGCAGTTCGCCGACCGGGGCCAGGCCGGTGCCGGCGACGCGCGCGATGTCGTCGGCCGTGGGGTCGCGGCGGACCACGTTCGGGTTGGTGCTGCCCTGGGTGCGCAGCAGATAGTCGAGGTTCAGCGCGTTCTGGTAATCGAGCAGGCCGACCACGTTCTTCTGCTGGATCTTCCAGCGGTCGACCGTGAAGGTCACCCGTCCCAGCCCCTCGCCCAGCGGCGGGGAGATGACCGTGCCGAAGCTCCAGCTCGTCGACTCCTCCGGCTTCAGCTCCGGGTTGCCGCCGCTGCGGCGAAGCACCGACACGCTGCACACCGCGCTGGAGAAGTTCCTCGCCCGTCCGGCCCGCACGTCGGCCTCGCACAGCGTATAGTCGAAGCCGCCATTCACACGGTCAAGCGAGGAGGTATTGATCACCTCCAGGTTCGGCGCACGGAAGCCCTGCGACCAGGAACCGCGCAGGCGCATGCCCTGCAACAGTTCCCAGGCGCCGGCGATCTTCGGCTTCGCCACCGACCCGACATCGCTATAATCCTCGTACCGGCCCGCGATCTGGAAATCGAGGCTGCGGAAGAAGGGCACCTCCATTTCCGGGCTGAAGATCGGGATGGCGAGTTCGGCATAGGCCGACTTCACGTTGCGCTTGCCGCGCACGTCGGGGCTGGGGCTCGCGCCGCCCAGGTCGGACCCGTAGAACACGCCCGTCACCGCGTCGGTATAGGTGGTGTCGACGCCGGCAATGCCGCCTTGATAGGTGGAACGGTTGTCGTGATAGGTCTCGCGCCGCCATTCGATGCCGGCCGCGACGCCGATGCTGTTGTCCGCCCACAGGCCCAGCAGGTTCGCGTTGGAAACCTTGAAGTCCCACAGCGCCAGGCTGGTCCGCGTCTTGCGGGTCGCCTCGATCATGAAGCTGTCGATGATCGAACGGTCATTGGGCGTGCAGTCGCCGATCGCCGGGACGTCGGTGCACCCACCGTTGAACGGGTTATAGGCGTCGGGCGTGGTCCTGTTGATCGCCGCCTGCAGCAGGGTGTTGGAAAAATTCTCCTGCGTGTCCGCGGCGGTCGCCCAGCTGTAGAGGCCCGCCGTCTCCCAGTCCCAGTCGCTGATGGTGCCGCGCAGGCCGCCCAGGAAGCGATACTGGTAATTGGTGACGTCGACCTTGCGCGACCCCACGTCGACATAGCTCTGCGATGCGATCTGGATCGGCAGTCCGCTCGCCGGGACGACCGCCGGGTCCAGCCCCGGCAGGCGGTTGGGCGATCCGATCGGACCCAGCGGGTTCCAATAGGCATTGGCGGCGACGGTGATCGGGATGTTGGCGAGCGAGCCCGGCGCGCCGATGATCGAGCTCGTCTTGCCGCGATAGAAGCCCGCCTCGCCGAACAGGGTCAGGTTGTCGGTCAGGTCGAAATGGCCGTTCAGGAAGACGTTGATGCGCTTGACCGACGGCTGGGTGGTCAGGTCCTTGAACGTCGCCGGGGAATCGAACCGCAGATTGGCGTCCGGCGCTGCGCCGGCGGTCATTTCCGTGGTGCCGACGCCATCGTCATAACAGGTGCCAGGCGTCGCGCCCGCGACGCGGCAACCGGGGTTGGTGCTCGGCTGGATGTGGAACTGGCCTGAAGCATTGGTTAAGGGGGTGCCGTTGCTGGTGATGACCCGGTTCAGGAACACCGCGCCGCCGCCCGGGCGGACCACGCGGAACGTGCCCCACGGGCCGCTGGTGCTGGTGCCGTTCCAGCTCGACACGTTCTCGAACGGTGTGCCCGCCACGTAACCGCGCCGGTCGACGCTGGCGGTATAGTCCTGATCGCTCAGGTACAGCTTCGACTTCTGCGCATAACCGCCGAAGATCGACAGGTTGCCGCGCCCTTCGGCGAAATCGAACCCGACCAGGCCGTTGGCCTGGAACTCGCGCAGGTTGGTGCCTTCGGCGCCGCCATATTGCACGTCGAACTTGGCGCCCTTGTAATCGGAATTGAGCACGTTGTTGACGACGCCCGCGACCGCGTCGGACCCGTACAGAGCGGCCGCGCCGTCGCGCAGCACCTCGACGCGCGCAATATTGCCGACGGGAATCGTGTTGGCGTTGTAGCCGAAGGTCGGCACGCCGGAATCGATGACGCCCGTGATCGCCTGCGACGTCGGGTGCAGCACCGTGCGGCGGCCGTTGATCAGCAGCAGGGTATTGCCTTGGCCCAGGCCGCGCAGCGACACGGTGGACACGTCGCCGCGCGCCGCGTTCGCGTTGCCGCCGCCCAGCACCTGCTCGTTGAAGGTCACGCCGCCCAGCTGCGGGATCGACCGATAGAGGTCCGCGCCGGAAACGGCCGCGACTGCCTCGATCTGGCTTTCGCCCACCACGCTGACCGGCAGCGCGCCCGTCGTGGCCGCGCCCCTGATCTGCGATCCGACGACGACGATTTCGGCCCCCGGCGCCTCCTCGGCCTGGGGGGCCGCGCTCTCGGCGGTCTGGCCCTGCACCGAACCCGCCGCCAATGCCCAGAAACTGGCGCCTGCCAATGCCAGGATGCTACTCTTCCTAACCCTCATGTCGCTGTTCCCCTGAATGGGCGTCCCGGCCGGCCCTACGGCGCGACGCCTGTTATCGATCGAAGGTGCCGCGACGGTCGGCACGCACAGCCTTTCCCGCGCACGCAGGCGCAACCGCCTGCATGCTGGTTTCTCTCTCAGACCTTGTGCTTGCCGACCCCCGTGAACCTGGAGTTCCGGCATCATCCCCTGTGCGGGCCTATGATCGTTCCTGCGCACCACGGAACGGCGATGTTTGGCCAGCGCGGCACCCGCTCTCACGCTCGCTCTGATCACCAAAACTGATCAGGGCGTAATTTCCGCCATAAAAATTTCATCTTTCGCGAAATTTTTGGCAATTTCCTCTTGAATGGAGGAAATGTCGTTCCTTCTCGTTGTTTCGCCCCGACTGGATGCGCGTCTTGCGCCGACGACAGGGGGATCTGCATGACCGACACAATGGATCGGGGCCTCAGCCGCCGTGATTTCGCGACGTTGGCGGCCGGCGGCGCGGCGGTGGCCTTTGCGTCGGGTCCGGCAGCGGCCCAGAGCGCGGCGCCCGCCGCGCCGCTGGAACCCACCCGGTTGAAGAGCGCGGGCGAAACCCTGCGGCCGGAGATCGTCGGCGATTTCGGCATCGTGGCCGCCGGGCGCCATTATGCCTGCGCGGCGGCCACGCGCATCCTGCTGGCGGGCGGCAACGCGACCGACGCGGGCGTCGCCGCCGTGTTCGCCGCCGCCGTCACGGAAATCTCGCATTTCGGCTTCGGCGGCGAGGCGCCGACCATCCTCTACGACGCCGCGACGAAGAAGGTGTCGGTGGTGAACGGCCAGGGCACCGCCCCCGGCCTCGCCACGCCGGACAAGTTCGCCGACGTGGGCGTCATTCCCGGCAACGGCCCCAATGGCGGCACCGTACCCGCCGTGGTCGACGCGATGGCGCTGGCGCTCCAGACCAACGGCACCATGACGCTGGACCAGGTGATGCAGCCCGCGATCGAGCTGGCCGACGGCTTCGTCATGTATAATTTCCTGGCCGAGGTGTTCGCCAGCCAGCAGAAGGCGACCTCGCGCTACAAGACCGCCTACGACACCTATTATCCGGGCGGGAAGCTGCCCAAGGTCGGCGAGCATTTCCGCCAGCCCAACCTCGCCCGCACGATGCGCGCCATCGCCGCGGCGGACAAGGCGGCCTTCGCCAGGACGAAGGACCGCAAGGCCGCGATCCAGGCCGGCCGCGACGCCTTCTACAAGGGCGACATCGCCCGGCGCATCGGTGCCGCGATGGAGGCCGACGGCGGCCTGATGCGCTACGAAGACCTCGCCAACTACAAGGGCAAGGTGGAGGCGCCGGCCACCGCCGACGTCTTCGGCTATACGGTGTGCAAGGGCGGCTTCTGGAGCCAGGGACCGGCGCTGCTGCTGGCGCTCAACATCGCCGAGGCGGCGGGCATCGCCACGATGCAGCCGGGCAGCGAGGTCTATCTCCACACCCTTGCGGAATCGATCAAACTCGCCTTCGACGACCGCAACGCCTTCTTCGGCGACCCCGCTTTCGCGAAGGTGCCGGCCAAGGGGCTGCTGTCCAAGGCCTATGCCGCCGAGCGCGCGAAGCTGATCGGGCCGAAGGCCTCGCTGGAGCATCGCTATGGCGATCCCTGGGCGTTCGAGGGCGTTCCCCGCCCCACCCCGGCCTTCACGCCGCATATGCTCAAGCGCAAGGGCGGCCCTGTCGCCGACACGACTGCGGTGGAGGTGGTCGACCGCCACGGCAATCTCTTCAGCTGCACGCCCAGTTCCGGCTGGCTGCTTGGCGGCGCCTATATCGCGGGCGATACCGGCGTGCCGATGAGCAACCGCCTGACCGTGTTCGACCTCGATCCCGAAAGCCCCAATGTGCTGGTGCCGGGCAAGCGCCCCCGCACCACCCTGACGCCCTCGCTGGTGATCAAGGGCGATGCGCCCTTCCTCGCGATCGGCACGCCGGGCGGCGACAACCAGGACCAGCAGATCATGAACGTGCTGCTGCGCATCCTCGCCTTCGGCGAACCGCTCCAGGCCTCGATCGAGGCGCCGCGCATTAATTCCAACCATTTCCACGGCTCCTTCGCGATCAAGAAGGACGAACCGGGCGTGCTGGAGATCGAAGACCGCGTGCCGCAGGCGGTGCGCGACGGGCTGACCGCGCGCGGGCACAAGCTGGACGTGCTCGGCCCCTATGGCGTCTCGACCGGCATCGTCGCCGCGGGCGTCGCGCCCGGCACGGGCACGCTGCGCGGCGGGGCCGACGTCCGCCGCGAACGCTACGCCTTCGGCTGGTAAGCAAGTTTACTCCCCTCGCGGGAGGGGCAGCGAGACTTACGAAGCGCAGCGGAGTTAGTCGCAGCGGGGTGGGCCTGCCGACTGTTGCGCCGGCCCACCCCCTAACCCCCTCCCGCAAGCGGGAGTGGGAAAGGTGGCCGGATCTACGGCCCCTCAGCTCGCCCGCTGCTCCAGCGCCGCGCCGATCATGCTGCGCCAAACCGCAACGTCGCCCGCCCGCGCCATCTGCCCGTCGGGCTCGCGCAGCGTGTGGAGGATCGCATAGGCGTCCTCGACATAATCCTGCCAGGCCGCGTCCACCGCGTCGGCCGCGTGCGGATCGCTGCCCTCGCCGTTCAGGCTCAGTTCGCGCCCCGCCAGCACGCGGGCGATGCGTTCGACGACGGGAGTGGCTGAAGTCGGCATGGCAGGCTCCTCTGGCTTCCTCTTTTCTGGCGTCAGTCTAGCATGATCGGCGGGGCGGAACCATCATTCGTCCGGCGTGAAGCCCGACGACGGCACCGGATCGCCATGATCCCCCGGGCAGGTGGTCGACGGCGGGTCGGACGCGTCCATCGAATCCTTCAGCCCCTCGTCCAGCTTTTCCTCGCGCGTCACGGCATGGTCCTGCGCATCGGTGGGGCGGTCGTCCCCCGCTTCCTCGCGGCTGTGGGGGCGTATGTCGGTCTTCTCGGTCATCGCTGCTCTCCTTCGGCATTTCAACGGCCGGCTGCCGCGCCAGGTTCCGGCGCGCGCGGCCCTCGCGCATCGACCAACATGCGGGACGGTTCGACCAGCATCGCCGCAAAGGGGCGACAAAAGCCGCGATCCGGCCTAGAGAAGCCTCATGACTTTCCTACCCGAAGATGGCGAACGCGGCGTCGCGCCGGCCGTCGCGCTCTATTCCATTCTCGGCTTCTGGTTCTTCTACGCCATCTGGGCTTCCCTGCGCGCGATGGCGATGGGCATGGACGCCCAGCTGGAAATCGCGGCGCGGCGCATGGTCGTCACGGTCATCGGCATCGTCGTGACATGGGTCTTCTACCTGGCGCTGCGCCGTTTCGACCACAAGCCGCTCGGCATCCGGCTGATCGCGGCCTTTTCTCTGGCTGCGCCCTTCGCGATCGCGATGGTCGCCGCCAACTACTACATGTTCAACATCTACTATCCGGTGGACGTATTCACCGACGGCGACCGCGAACAATATATCGGCCAGCGCAACTTCATGCTGATCTCCTTCATCGAGGACGGCAGCAACCGCTATTTCTTTCTGTCCGCCTGGGCCGGCCTGTACCTCGCCATCTCCTACGCCAGCGAGGCGCTGCGCACCGAACGCCGCGCCGCGCGGCTGGAACGGGCGGCGCAGCAGGCCGAACTGCGATCGCTGCGCTACCAGGTGAACCCGCATTTCCTGTTCAATACGCTCAACAGCCTGTCGACGCTGGTGATGCGCAACCGCCCGGACGAGGCGGAGCAGATGATCATGTCGCTCTCCAACTTCTACCGGACCAGCCTGACCGGCGATCCGCTGGACGACGTGCCGCTGGAGGAGGAGGTCCACCTCCAGAAGCTCTATCTGGATATCGAGGGGGTCCGCTTCCCCGAGCGGCTGAGCACCACCATCTCCGTTCCCGACGATCTGCTCGACGCCTGCGTCCCCGGCCTCATCCTCCAGCCGCTGGTGGAAAACGCGATCAAATATGGCGTCTCCCGTACCTCCAGCCCGGTGACGATCACCATCGCCGCCCGCGCCGAGGGCGACATGCTGCACCTCACCGTGTCCGACGATGGCGACAAGCCGCCGACGGAGGCCGACCGCGGCAACGGCATCGGCCTCGCCAATGTCCGCGACCGGCTCGCCGCCCGCTTTGGCGATCAGGCCGGTATCGTCTATGGTCCGCGCGAAGGGGGCGGGTTCATTGTCGACCTTACCCTGCCCATCGTTCGCCGGGGTTGCTGACATCGCCATGACCATCCGCACCATGATCGTCGACGACGAACCGCTCGCGGTCGAGCGGCTCCAGATGCTCTGCGCCCGCGAGCCGCGCATCGCGCTCGCCGGCACCGCCACAGACGGCGAGGCGGCTCTCCGCCTGATCGAGGGGCTTCAGCCCGACCTCGTCATGCTCGACATCGCGATGCCGCTGCTGGACGGCATCGGCGTCGCCCGCGCCGTCGGCCGCATGGGCATTCGCCCCGCGGTGATCTTCGTCACCGCCTTCGAGGGCTTCGCGGTCGAGGCGTTCGACCTGGCCGCGATCGACTATCTGCTGAAGCCCGTGGCGCACGACCGCCTCACCCGCGCGATCGACCGGGTGGAACTGGCGCTCCAGTCCCGCGTCCTCGCCCAGCCTGCCGTCTCGTCCGAACCGGAACCCGAATGGGCCGAGGAATTCTGGGTGCCCCACCGGTCGGAACTGATCCGCATCGGCGCGGCACAGATCGACCGGATCGAGGCGGAGCGCGACTATATGCGCCTCCATGTCGGGACGCACAGCTACCTCCTCCACCAGACGATCAGCGCGCTGGAGGAGCGGCTGGATCCGCAGCAGTTCGTGCGCCTGCATCGCTCCCACATCGTCCGCCGCGACCATATCGCCCGCCTGCGCCACGACGGCAGCGGCGTCTGGTTCGCCTGCCTCGCCGACGGCGAGGAAATCCGCATCGGCCGCACCTTCCTCGCCAACGCCCGCGCGATGACGGGGCGATAGCGACGCCTGGCGCGTAGGCAGTTATCCTCCCCTTCCAGGGGAGGATGAAAGCGGCTGTTCCATGAACTACCAATCAAAAAAGGCCCGGAATGACCCGGGCCTTTTCCCTTCGTGAAACCTGATGGATCGTCAGTTACCGACCACCGCCCGCTTGTTGTTGCCGGCTTCGGCATAGCGCTGGCCGCTTTCGGCGCGGGCGATCGCCGCAGCGACCGGCGTGTCGACATGGGCAAGGGCCTTCTTCTTGCAGGCCTGCTGCACCGACAGGTCGCCATTGGCGCACACCCGCGCGGCGGCGCGGTTGATGCGCGCGCGCAGCTCCTTCTGGTTCTCGGCCTGCGCCAGGTCGAGATCGCCGAAGCGGACCTCCATGGTGCGGCCGTTGGAGGCGAAATCCTCGGCCGAAGCAGCGCCGGCGGTGCCCAGCAGGACGGCGGCGGCGGAAAGGGCGGTGAAGAACTTGACGGGGGCGATCATGGCAAAAGTCTCCTCGAACTCGATATGCTGCCCGGCCTGCCGCCAGGGGGCTGCGGCGTGGCGGGTGGCGAACGGAGCTGCCCGGGGTCTTGGGTCGGGCCGTGCCCCGTTCGCCCATTCTCTCTACGCCGACTGGCCGGCGGGCGCGCGCCGCCTTCGACCGGAGGCGCCCCGGCTCGGCGAACGACGGACCTGTCGACAAAGGGCGGACAGCGGCGGACGAACGGCTCGACGAACGACATCGCCTGCGACATGAGCGACATTTCCGTAACGGAAAGCAGCCGTGGGCATGTCAGGCGGACATGAAAACGCCCCCGGCGCAAGGGAAGGCCGGGGGCGTATCCAGGATGCTGTCGGGCACTCCGGGATCGGTTGAAAATGTTCGCCTTTCACACGACGCCGGGCCGGGTGAACCGTCGCTTAACGATCGGACGGGCGCCTGTCTTGAAACCCATCATAGGGACGGGACGGGCGGCCGCTGCGTTCATTCGATGACCGGCCGATGCGGTGCGCCGGGCGGCATCAGCATGCCACGAACGACGGACAGGCTTCCACCAACGACGTCAGCCGCCCCGCGCGGGCAACCCCGCCTGTGCCAGCGCGTCGTCCAGATAGCGTTCGAACGCCGCGTCGCGCCCCGGTGCCCGATGCTTCAGCCAGGCCAGCGCCACCAGCGGCCGCCAGGCGGCCAGCGCCTCGTCCTCCAACCCCGACAGCTGCTGGTAGGTGCGCAGATAATGGCGTCCCGCCATGTCCCGTCCCCACCCCTTGATGCGGCTGTCCGACTGTCCGGGGCCGAAACGCAGCAGCATTTCCGTGCGCACCACGTCGGCCGCCGGTGCCGCCCGCGCCGCGCGGGACCAGTCGATGACGGTCAGCCCGTCGCGCGTGACGATCAGGTTGGCGGGGTGCAGGTCGCCATGCGACAGCCGGTCGCCTTCGACCAGCTGGTCCAGCCGCGCCAGCGCCGCGTCGCGCAGCGCGCCGCCCACCGGCCCCAGCTCGATTTCTTCCGCCAGGATCGCCTTGCGGCTGCGCATCAGCGGCACCTGCTGCTGATGGATCCTGTGCTGCAGCCGCACCATCTCGCGCATCGCCCACAGCGCCTCGTCGGGGCGAGACCGGATATGGCGCAGCAGGTCGCGCCCCTCGATCTCTGTATAGACGATCCCCTGCCGTCCGCCGACCGCGCGCCGCTCGACCGCACGGGCGACCGGCAGGCCGGTAGCCTGGATCGTCCGCGCGGCGGCGAACTCGCGTTCGATGATGCCGCCCTCGATCCCCTCGTGGAACAGCTTGAGTACCAGCCCGTCGCCGATGCGATAGACCTCCGCGCTCGCCCCCTCGGCGATGAAGGCGGCGCGGTCCGGCCCCCGCTCGGGCAGGACGGCCGTCATCGTCCCGCCGCCAGCTGCGCGCGCAGCTTCGCCAGCACGCCTTCGGAAACGCGCGGCCGCTCCGCCGCCTCCTTGCCGTCGCGCAGCTTCCTGCGGTCCTTTTCCGGCGGCGTCACCACGCGCACCCGCACCGGCGCGACGCCCCGCGCGCGGATGCCCAGCTGCTCGGCCGCGCCGCGCGACAGGTCGATGATCCGCCCGCCGCCTGAAAAGGGGCCGCGATCGTTGATCCGCACCAGGATGGTCCGCCCGGTTTCCAGCGCCGTCACCTCGACATAGCTCGGCAGCGGCAGCGTCGTATGCGCCGCCGTCACCGCCTTGGGGCGGAAACGCTCGCCATTGGCGGTCTGGTTCCCGGACTCGCTGCCGTACCAGCTCGCATAACCCAGCATGTCATAGGTCGGGTCGGCGGCAGGCACGTAGGTCGTGCCGCGCACCTTGTAGGGCGGCCCGACCCGCACCGGCGTATCGCTGACCGGCCGGTACCGCGTCCCGCCGCCGCACGCCGCCAGCAGTATCGTCACGGCCAGCACGCCGCCGCGCATCGTCCCGGAAAGTCCGCCGCTCATGCTCGCGCCCTAGAGGGATTTCCCATCGGATGGAATATCCGCGACCGGGATATGGGGGGAAAAGGGACGAACCGCGCCCCGTTCATCCCTATGTGGCAATGGCATGGCGATGGCCCTCGAACGCCCAGGCCGGCCGAGTTCCAGCCTCATTCGTCTCGATCGTCACGCCGTTCGATTGCCCATCCGCTGCGATCCAGTTCCTGCATCCCGCCGGTAATGGCGACCGTGTCGACGCTCACCCGCACGACCTTCGCCAGCAGCGCGATCATGCCCTCCTTGTAGTCGGCGAAGCGATAGCTGTTGAACTTCTCGCGGATCGTCGGATCGCGCGGCGTCTTCTCCTTGTGCTGGTCCAGCACCCAGTCGATCGCCGATCGGTTGCCGAGCCGATAGTCCCACGCCTCGCGCGGAATGCCCGTGATCTGCGTGTCCTCGTCGACGCGGACGAGCCCCTGCTCGGGCATCGACTTGAGGATGGGCTTGGGGTGCGTGCCCTCGGCGCGCTTCGGATTGGGGGTATCGATCCGCTCGACCGGGCATGGCTCGACCTCCTCATAGCCGATATGCATCGCCATCAGCGCCTCGCCCCAGGCGGCCCAGCGCGCGAAATCGGGATAGAAGGGGATGCGCGGGAACTCGCGCTTGAGATTCAGCGCGTATTTCTCGCGATAGACGGGGTCGTGGAGGACAGCATAAACATAGTGGAAGATCGCGTCCTTGGTGACGCCCTTCCTGCCATACTGTTTGACGAACTTGTTGAACGCCCAGTCGGTGATGTTGTCGATGCGCTCGCCGGATTTGGTGTAGCGGTAGCGGGCGACCTGCTGGTAACCATCGACCGCCGCGCCGAAGTGAAGGTCAGCGATGCCACTTACGGCCAGCACGCAATAGTCGGTACGTGAGCCAACGTCGCTGAAGCAGATTGCCTCATTGGCCGCGCCGAGAGGAAAAACCGTGTCGGAAAGCCCGGGGCGGTCGATAAACAGATCGGAGTGATAGAGCCACTCCGCATGAAACGGACGATATGCGGCCCGCCTTACACGACTGCGATCATAGGCTTCTGTAACGCGCGCACGCTTACGGCGCTTAAGCGTTTCCGACCATTTCATGGTATCCGGAAAGTGATCGGCACTAGGCTCAGGACTCGTTGATCACAGCCAGAAGAGCACGGTAGCTGCGAGGGCGATGGCGGAGAAGAAGACGGTTGGGCAGCGGTCGTAGCGGGTTGCCACACGGCGCCAGTCTTTCAGGCGGCCGAACATGATCTCGATGCGGCTGCGGCGTTTGTATCGGCGCTTGTCGTATTTCACTGGAAAGGAACGGGATTTCCGGCCCGGGATGCAGGGCGTGATGCCCTTTTGCTCGAGCGCGTCCCTGAACCATTCGGCGTCATAGCCCCGGTCAGCCAGCATCCACTGCGCCTTGGGCAGATCATCGAGCAGGGCTGCCGCGCCGGTGTAATCGCTGATCTGGCCGGCCGTGATGAAGAAGCTCAAGGGGCGGCCGTTGGCATCGGTGACGGCGTGAAGCTTGGTGTTCATGCCGCCCTTGGTCCGTCCGATCAGGCGGCCGAGATCCCCTTTTTTACCCCAAGGCTGGAAGCCGTGCGGTGGGCCTTGAGATAGGTCGCATCGATCATGAGGGTCTGCGGTTCGGCTTTCTGGGCGGACAGACCCTCCATCATCCGGCCAAACACGCCCATCTCGCCCCACCGTTTCCATCGGTTGTAGAGCGTCTTGTGCGGACCGTATTCCCTGGGCGCGTCTCGCCAGCGCAGCCCGTTGCGATTGACGAAGATGATCCCGCTCAGCACCCGCCGGTCATCAACCCGAGGCTTGCCGTGACTCTTGGGAAAATACGGCGACAAACGCGCCATCTGCTCGTCCGTCAGCCAATACAGGTCGCTCATGCTCAGTCTCCTCGCGGAGCCTGAATCACATCGCTCTCAGCCAATCAATGGGTCCTGAGCCTAGGCGCAACGGAGTCGTATGTCTCCGCGAGCATCTTCGCCTTCTCGGCAACCTCGCTTTCGGATCGACCGTAAAGCCATTCGTCGCGGTTCGTCGAAATGCCGAGCGAATAGAGCTTGAAGATCGCCCGGTCCCTGGATGTGCCGGTCCCCGTCTTCGTGCGCTTGTCGGCCATGGCGAGCATGGGGCTGGTATCCTCGGTGGCCTGCCCCAGCCAGGTATGGGAAGCGTCCGGATGGATCGTCGTCATCCGCCTCTCGCTCAGCGACCGCTCGAGAAACGCCGTCTTGTCCTCGGCGCTCACATAGTCGCCGATCACATCGTAGTGGAGACGGAACCCATTCGTACCCTTGCGCTTGACCAGCACATATACAGCGATACCAACTTTGATCTGATCGCCAAAGACGTTGCCCCCCTGCTTCCGTCGCGCTTCTCCGGATGATCGCGCGTCACCTTTCAGGTCGATCGCCCAAAGCTCGTTGAACTCCCGTTCGAGGATAACGCGCACGCCATCGAAGCTGTTCTTGTGCAGGAATGATGAATTGCTGACGAACGCGAGGATTCCGTCGTCGCCCAGCCGGTCGCTCGCCCAGCGGAGGAACCGGACGTACATATCGTAGAGCTTGGTCTTCTGCGCCGTGCTCGCCTTGATGTACGTGTCCTTGATACGCTTATCGATGTGCGCATAGGTGCGGTTCTTGTTGTTGTCGTTCTCGTTCTGCTGGTTGGCGTTATAGGGCGGGTTGCCGATGATGACGCTGATCTTGCGGCGGTTCTGGCGCTTGATCCGCTCGATATTCTCGTCGCTCAGCGCGCCCAGCAGGTCGAACTGGTGGCCGGCGTGGATGCCCAGCGCATCGACATTGTCCAGCGTGTCGACCAGGCAGAGGTTCTCATACTCCGCGAACTGCCCCGTGATCGCCTGATAGGTCGCCTCGATGTTCAGGTTGGCGACGTAATAGGGCAGGATCGCCACCTCGTTGGCGTGCAGTTCCTCCTTGTATTTGTGTCGCAGCTTCTCGTGGTTGCCGCGAAAATGCTCCAGCAGTTCGACGATGAAGGTGCCGGTCCCGGTCGCGGGGTCGAGGATCTCGACGCCCTTGTCGATCAGGTTCTTGCCGAAATGCTTCTCGCACAGCCAGTCGGCACTGCGGATCATGAACCGCACGATCTCGCCCGGCGTATAGACGACGCCCAGCCGGTCGGCAGCCTTCTTGTTATACGCCTTGTAGAAATCCTCGTAGAGCGCCTTCAGGAAGCCCTGCTTCTCCGAATGGCTCTGGATCAGCGCGGCCGTGCTGGCGATCCCGGCATAATAGGGGTCGAGCGCGCGCAGCAGCGTCGCCTTCTCGCCCCGGTCGAACAGCTTGTTCTCCAGCTTGTAGAGCTCGGCGGCGACGTTGTTCTTGCGATGGAACTCGGGGTCGTTGAACACCTTGGCGAAGATGTCCTCGGTCAGGATGTGCTGGATCAGCATCTCGCGCACATCGTCTTCGCTGACCGCCGGATTGATCGCATCGCGCGCATGCTGGAGGAAGGCGGCCACCGCGCCCGCGAAATCGCGCGACGAGCCATGCTTTTCGGCGATCCGGTCGCGCAGCGCCTTCAGGATTTCGGGCAGGTCCTGCGCGAATTGCTTCACCGCCTTGTTGAAGTCGGCGATCTCCTTGCGCTCGTGGGCGAAGAAGCGCGTGAGCAGGGTAAGCAGGCTGTCGTCGTCGGCCTGCATGTCGGCCTGCATCACCTCGGCGCCGTCCTGCCACAGTACCGCCTTCACATCGTCGGTGAAGACGATGTTATCCTTGGGATATCCCTTGCGGAACTTGGCTTCGATCTCCTGGGCAAGGTCGTCATTCTCGTCCTTGGCCTCCCAATAGCCGAACGGCACCCGCAGCCCGTGCAGCAGCGCCCCGTCGACATAGATGCGGTTCATCTGCTTGGTGAGGATGTCGTGCTCGGCGATGAACTGAAGGTCATGCGCGCGCGCCCAGCGCTTGAGCAGATCCTTGAACGCCTCTCGCAGGACGCTTTCGCGACGGCTACCCGATACGGCCCTGATCCGATCCAGTTCCGCGCGATATTCGTTGATCAGTTGCCGGCTCATATTTCCCCTTGATCAATGACTAGCCGCTCGAACGCGCCTTGTCTTCCCCTTGCCGCCCGCGCCTCCTATCTATCGCATTGACCGCGCGCAGGCGCTTGCCCGATCAGAACAAATATGGAACAATATCATCCATGAGCCTCACCCACATCCAGAAGCAGAGCTTTAGCGAATGCTGACTCACATAAGCGTCCGCGGCGCGCGCGAGCACAATCTCAAGGGCGTCGACGTCGACCTGCCGCGCGACTCTCTGATCGTCATCACCGGCCTCTCCGGCTCGGGCAAGTCGTCGCTCGCCTTCGACACCATCTATGCCGAAGGGCAGCGCCGCTATGTGGAGTCGCTCTCCGCCTATGCGCGCCAGTTCCTGGAGATGATGCAGAAGCCCGATGTCGAGCATATCGAGGGCCTCAGCCCCGCCATCTCCATCGAGCAGAAGACGACCAGCCGAAACCCGCGCTCGACGGTGGCGACCGTCACGGAAATCTACGATTATATGCGCCTCCTCTGGGCGCGCGTCGGCATCCCCTATTCGCCCGCCACCGGCCTCCCCATCAGCGCGCAGACGGTCAGCCAGATGGTCGACCGCGTGATGCAGCTTCCCGAAGGCACCCGCTTCTACCTGCTCGCCCCCGTGGTGCGCGGCCGCAAGGGCGAGTATCGCAAGGAGCTGCTGGAATGGCAGAAGGCCGGCTACACCCGCGTCCGCATCGACGGCGAGCTCTACGCGATCGAGGACGCTCCCGCCCTCGACAAGAAGTACAAGCACGACATCGAAGTCGTGGTCGACCGCCTCGCCGTGGACCCCGACATGGGCACCCGCTTGGCCGACAGCTTCGAGCAGGCGCTCAAGCTCGCCGACGGCCTCGCCTATGTCGATCTCGCCGACGGCGTCGTCCCCGGCCGCGAGGGCGTAGGGGCGGACAGACTGCTTCCGGGGGAAGCAGTCAGCCCCGAAGCCGGCTCGCCTGGGCGAGCCGTTAGGGCCGCCTCCGCCGACAAGAAGATGAAGGGCGCCGGCATCCCCGCCAACCGCATCGTCTTCTCCGAAAAGTTCGCCTGCCCCGTCAGCGGCTTCACCATTCCGGAGATCGAGCCGCGCCTCTTCTCCTTCAACGCCCCGATGGGCGCCTGCCCCGCCTGCGATGGCCTGGGCGAGCGGCAGGAGTTCGACCCCGAACTCGTCGTCCCCAACGAGGCCCTCTCCCTCAAGAAGGGCGCCGTCGTCCCCTGGGCCAAGTCCAACCCGCCCAGCCCCTATTACATGCAGGTGCTCGGCTCCCTGGCGAAGGAGTTCGGCTTCAGCCTCGACACCCCCTGGGCCGACCTCCCGCCGGAGGTGAAGCTCATCATCCTCCACGGCACCGGCGGCAAGCCCGTCACCCTGCGCTTCCAGGACGGCCGCAAGAGCTACGAGGTGCGCAAGGCGTTCGAGGGCGTCATCGGCAACCTCAACCGCCGCCTGCTCCAGACGGAGAGCGCCTGGATGCGCGAGGAGCTGGCCAAGTACCAGACCGCCATGCCCTGCGAGACCTGCCACGGCGCCCGCCTCAAGCCCGAGGCGCTGGCGGTCAAGATCGCGGGCGAGGACATCTCGGTGTCCACCCGCCGCTCGGTGGTGGACGCGCTCGGCTTCTTCTCCACCCTCCCCGCGCAACTCAACGACCAGCAGAACCAGATCGCCAAGGCCATCCTCAAGGAGATCGTGGAGCGCCTCGGCTTCCTCAACAATGTCGGCCTCGACTATCTGAACCTCGACCGCACCAGCGGCACGCTGTCGGGCGGCGAGTCCCAGCGCATCCGCCTCGCTTCCCAGATCGGCAGCGGCCTCTCGGGCGTCCTCTACGTCCTCGACGAACCCTCGATCGGCCTGCACCAGCGCGACAACGACCGGCTGCTCATCACCCTGAAGCGCCTCCGCGACCTCGGCAACAGCGTCATCGTCGTGGAGCATGACGAGGATGCGATCCGCGCCGCCGACTATATCGTGGACATGGGACCGGGCGCCGGCGTCCATGGCGGCACCATCGTCGCGCAGGGCACGCTGCCCGAACTGCTCGCCCACCGCGACAGCCTCACCGCCGACTATCTCAACGGCACCCGCCGCATCGACGTGCCGGCGAAGCGCCGCAAGGGATCGGGCAAGAAGCTCACCGTCCACAACGCCCGCGCCAACAACCTGCGGGGCGTCACCGCCAGCATCCCCCTCGGCACCTTCACCTGCATCACCGGCGTCTCCGGCTCGGGCAAGTCCAGCTTCACAATAGATACCCTTTATGCGGCATCGGCGCGCGCCCTGAACGGAGCCAGAATTATCGCCGGCCCGCATGACAAGGTGACGGGGCTGGAGCATTGCGACAAGGTGATCGACATCGACCAGTCGCCTATCGGCCGCACCCCGCGCTCCAACCCGGCGACCTATACCGGCGCCTTCACCAACATCCGCGACTGGTTCGCCGGCCTCCCCGAAGCGCAGGCGCGCGGCTACAAGCCCGGCCGTTTCAGCTTCAACGTCAAGGGCGGCCGGTGCGAGGCGTGCCAGGGCGACGGCGTGCTCAAGATCGAGATGCACTTCCTCCCCGACGTCTATGTCACCTGCGACGTGTGCCACGGCGCGCGCTACAATCGCGAGACGCTGGAGGTGAAGTTCAAGGGCAAGTCGATCGCCGACGTGCTCGACATGACGGTCGAGGACGCGGTGGAATTCTTCAAGGCCGTCCCGCCGATCCGCGACAAGATGGCGATGCTCGCCGAAGTGGGCCTTGGCTATATCAAGGTGGGCCAGCAGGCGACGACCCTCTCGGGCGGCGAGGCCCAGCGCGTCAAGCTCGCCAAGGAACTCTCGCGCCGCGCCACCGGCAACACGCTCTACATTCTGGACGAGCCCACCACCGGCCTCCATTTCGAGGATGTCCGCAAGCTCCTCGAAGTCCTCCACGCGCTGGTCGACCAGGGCAACAGCGTGGTCGTGATCGAGCACAATCTCGACGTCATCAAGACGGCGGACTGGATCATCGACATGGGACCGGAGGGCGGCATCAAGGGTGGCGAGGTGGTCGCCGAAGGCACGCCGGAGAAGGTCGCAAAGGCGCCGAGGAGCTTTACTGGGCGGTATCTGGCGCCGTTGTTGGGCCTTGAAGCTGTTGCCGCGGAATAGTCTTGGTCTTAAAGGTACCGGCTGCTTCAAAATTGGGGGATACAATGGATGATCCGGTCTTAAGGGCTTATTTAAAGGATTTTTCTTCATCGCACGACATGGATGGGATCGGAGAATCAGTTCTCTTTGAATATTTTTCCGCGTATTGTGTCTTTTTACGTGACTTTTCCGAGCACGTCGTTCTCGACGACGTAGTCGTATCAGGTGGACTAGATACAGCCATTGATGCCGCAGGAATTTTCATAAATGATATTCCGGTGACCTCTCCCGTACAAGTTGATGAAATCGCTGCACGTCAACGGATAGAGGTGGATTTCGCCTTTATTCAGTCAAAAACTTCAAGATCGTTAAACGCAGCAGAAGTTGGTAGCTATATTCAAGGAATAAAAGAGTTTTTTGGACCTCGCTATCAACCTGCAAACGACGACATCGCAGCTAAAAGATTTCTTTCAGATCATGTTTTCATCAATAGCGTGAAAATGCGATCTAAACCCAGACTCCATATATTTTATTGCTATGCAGGATCGTTCAAAAACGATCCCGTTATAGAGGCTCGCGTGCAATCGGGCTGTGACGAAATTAAGGCGTATAATCTTTTTTCAGATATTTCTTTTGAATTTCTTGACGCTGAGCGCCTGCAGCAGAGATATCAGGAAGCAAACTTACGCATTGAACGTGAAGTTCAGATGAATGAATATGCATCGTTGCCCATCATAAATGGCATAAGACAGGCATATTTGGGGGTATTGCCCTGCAAAGAACTTGTGAAGCTTTTGTCTAATTCAGACGGAAGGTTACATAAGTCACTTTTTAATGAAAATGTGAGAGATTATCTCAGTAGAAATGCTGTTAATGACGAAATTGCAGAAACGATCAAGTCTCCTGAAGGCCAAGGAAGATTAGCCGCCCTGAACAACGGCATCACGATTGTAGCTCGTGATATAAAGATCGTCGGGAAGAGATTCACGCTTTCCGACTACCAGATAGTGAATGGTTGCCAAACAAGCCACATCGTTTTTGAACACCAGCATCTTCTTCAAGAAAACACATCTCTTCCTGTAAAATTAATCGAGGCAGAAAACCGAGATTTAGTTAATGAAATTGTTAGAGCTACAAATCGGCAGACCGAAGTAAAGGATGAGGCTTTCGCCGTTTTGAGCGAGTTTCACAAAAAAATTGAGCGATTCTTCCTTAGCACAGAGGTCGATTCCAGCCACAAGCTGGTCTACGAGCGCCGGAAGCGGCAATATGCTGATACGACCTTCACTGCTCAGAATGTTATCACCTTGACGGTCCTGACGAATGCTTTTGTAAGCTGTGTACTGGAAAATCCCGTTGATGCGAATGATTACTATGGAGTTCTTTTGACTAGATATCAGGACAGAATGTACGTCGAAGAACATTCCCTTTGGCCTTACCTGATATCCGCCGTGATCCTTCGGGAGATTGAAAAGCTTTGCATCGGCAAAGCGCGGCCCGTTCTGTGGAAGTTCAGGTTCATTATCGCTTTGTTAGTACGGCGTAATTTTGGCGCTGTGCCTAATCTAAGGAACGACGGCGCCCAAAAGTCATACGCTGCTCGGGTTTTAGAAGTGTGCTATAATGGCGAGAAATTTCGTGATTATGTGAAGAATGCTGAGATCGCAATTGCTGACGAAATTAAACGTTCCGGCGTTGAGTTCGACGCACGTAATGCTCATCAAGATCGGAAATTTGTAGAAAAACTGCTTCAACGTATTGGCTAACGCTTTGAAGCACCGGTGCTGGGGTACGATAGCCGTGCCCCAGCACTCCCGCATGTTAGCGAGTGGCCATCTAGCGCCGCCAGTTTTCACTGCGGGTTCCTTCTGATATTCTCCACCCCATGACTAAACTCACCCTCATCGAGTCCGAGTTTGCGACGACCGAGGAAGCGGAAGCCTATGACGCCTGGCTCCGCGCCAAAGTGGAGAAGGCCATGGCGTCCACCGGACCGGACATCCCGCATGATGAGGTCATGGCCGAAATGCAGGCGATCATCGACAGGCATAAGGATCGCTGATGCGGCGGCTGCTCTGGCGCCCCGAAGCGCGTCAGGACATGCGTGACATCACAGACTATATCGCCCAGCGACGCCCGACGCCGCAATCCGGTTGCGCGATGCCATCGTGCATACGGCGGATAACCTGCCCAACCATCCCTATATGCACCGCCCCGGTCGTAAACCCGGAACGCGCGAAGCCATTATCCACCCCAACCATATCCTCATCTATCGCGTGGCCCTTGAAGCGATAGAGGTGCTGGCTCTGGTCCATCCCGCCAGCAATACCCCTGACCCTCCCCATCATCGTTCCCATTTTGTTCTGTCCTACAACCCCCAACCTATGCCACGCTCCCGGCAAACCCTGAGTCAGCCGGAGTGTACGACCCATGTCCTACCATGCCCCGATCCTCCCCGCCCCCGCCGCGCAGACCCGCGCCGACGGCTGGTCCCCCGCGCTCCAGCGCCGCTTCATCGAGACGCTTGCCGCCACCGGCGTCATCATGCTCGCCTGCGAAAGCGTCCGCATCACCGCGCGCTCGGCCTATAATCTCCGCAACCGCCGCGACGGCGCCGCCTTCCGCCTGGGCTGGGACGCAGCGATCCTGATCGCCCGCGCGCGCCTCGCCGACACGCTGCTCGCCCGCGCCATCATGGGCAACACCGATACCATCCGCC
The DNA here is from genome assembly GCF_000447205.1 of Sphingobium ummariense RL-3. Classification (GTDB taxonomy): domain Bacteria; phylum Pseudomonadota; class Alphaproteobacteria; order Sphingomonadales; family Sphingomonadaceae; genus Sphingobium; species Sphingobium ummariense. The sequence goes on from NZ_AUWY01000022.1 coordinate 20,789, forward strand.
GCGACGAGGACAATTTCGAGGTTACTCGCCACCGCCACGACAACCGGCTCGCCATGTCGATGCTCACCCGGCTGGACCGCATGGCCGACAGCCCGGCGGAGGGCAGCGACGCCGCGCTCGCCCGCGTCGTGGCGCAGGACTTCACCGCCTATCTCGACATGATCTGCCCGGAGGATCAGGCGATCGCGGAGGCGGAGGAGGCCGGCCTGCCCCGTCCCGGCGCGGAGCATTCCGCCCGCGACATGGAGGATGCGCGGATGCTCGACGGCTCCATGCCGGACACGCCCGCCCCGCTGGAGGAACAGGCCGCCGCCGCCCTCTCGCCCGGCGCCTCGGCCGCGCTGTTCGTCGCCGCGCGCATGGCGCTGCACCGGCCCGCGCAGGCCGAGCCCGAGCCCTCCCAGCAACGGTGTGAACTTCGCCCCGAACCCGAACCCGAACCCGAACCCGATCCGCAGACGCTCCCGCCGCAGGAGGCCGTTTCCCACCTGCGCGGCGTGTGGTGGGACGAATATCGCAGAGCCTACCGCACCGACTTCCCCGCCCCGCCCGGCTTCGAAGGGCTGGAAAGCGGCGATCTCTACGACATTGCCGAATATGACCGCGAACTGAGCCCGGAGGAGGAAGCCGCCTTCCTCGCCTGGCAGGAAGAGGTGCGGCGTCCCTATGTGGATGCCGCGGCGGAGGCGCGCGACGCCTATTTCGGCTTCACGCCCCCGGCCGCCGGGGCGGATGATGGCGACGGGGACGACGACGAAACGGAGGCCGACGACCCGGCCGATTTGCATTTCGGCGCCGATGCGCCTATATCGGACGGGCTATAGTCGCAAATCGACGGTCTTCGGCGCTTTGCGGCACCTATCTCCTTCTTTCCCTGCCCCTTTAGCACCCGGCCCGTCCACGCTGGACGCGCCGTATCGGAATGTAAGGAAATACCCATGAGCAGCATCACCGGAACCGTGAAGTTCTTCAACGCCGACAAGGGCTATGGCTTCATCGCTCCCGACAATGGCGGTCAGGACGCATTCGTCCACATCACCGCCGTCGAGCGCGCCGGCCTCGCCACCCTGCGCGAAAAGGACCGCGTGTCCTACGATCTCGAGCAGGACAAGCGCGGCAAGCTGGCCGCGGTGAACATCGCCCACGCCGAATAACCCTCGGCATGGCCGGGCCGGGCGCGCCGCCATGGCGGCGCCCGGCCGCATCCTTTCGGACTGAAGGAGGCTTCCCATGGCCAATCCCGACTATCGCACCCTGGCCGCGCAGGCGCGCACCGACGCCGACGCCGCCAAGCTGGACAATGTCCGCGACCGCTGCCTCCGGTCGGAGGCCGCCTTCCTTGCCATGGCCAAGCGGCAGGAACTGGGGGACCGCAACCGCGCCCGCCGCGAGGCCGAAGCCCAGGCCACGGCCCATGCCGGCGCGGACGCCGAACCCGCGGCATCCGCCTTCCCCGAACCGTCCTGATCCGCTCCGGCCGCTCCGGCCGCCCCTCGCCGGCTTCGGTACAACGGCACGACATCGCATCCACGGCTCCGCCCGGCGCTCCGGCCATTTCGCCGGGAACCCATCGTGGCGTCCGCCCGTTAGTCGCCCGAAATCGGACCCCAAGCGAAGGAGCTATCCCCCATGCTTCGTACCCTGATCTTCGGCGCCATCGCCGGCTATGTCGGCAAGAAGCTTTATGACGAAGGCAAGCTGACCCAGTTCAAGGACGACCTCGTCACCCGCTACAACCAGGCCAAGGCGGACATCGCCACGCGCCGCGAGGATGAAGAGGAGGGCACGCTGTCCACCTCGACCCTGGGCACCGGCATGGGCAACGCCCCGATCCCGCCCGCCGTCAACTGACCCCCTCCCATCCGGCGGCTCCCCCCGCTCGCCGCCGGTGCCGCCCGCCGCTTCCGCGAACCTCCCTTCGCGCAAGTCGCGGGCGGCCTTTCCTTCCCGGCACGAAACAATGCCCCGCCCCGCCGCGTTACCCCGGCACAGGGAAAGCTTAGGAGAGAGACTGCCATGTTCCGCACCCCCATCCTCGTCGCGGCCATCGCCGCGATGCTGCCGCTCGGCGCCTGCACCTCGGACAATTACGGCGGCGGCTACGGCTATGACCGGCCGGGCTATGACCGCCGTCCGCCCCGCCGCGGCGACGGCCCCCGCCACCACCGCCGCCCGCTCCGCGACAACGACCAGATCTACCGCGACCGCGACGGCCGCTACTATTGCAAGCGCGACGACGGCACCACCGGCACCATCGTCGGCGCCATCGCCGGCGGCGTGCTCGGCAATGTGATCGCCCCCGGCGGTTCCAAGACGCTCGGCACCATCCTCGGCGGCGCCGGCGGCGCGCTCGCCGGGCGTGCCATCGACAAGAACGACATCAGCTGCGAATGACAGCAGAAAGGGCGCGGAATCCTGGTCCCGCGCCCTTTCCTACTTCGCACCGATGGCTTACAGCTTCTCGGTAAGCTCCGGCACCACCTTGAACAGGTCGCCCACCAGGCCGATGTCCGCCACCTGGAAAATCGGCGCATCCTCGTCCTTGTTGATGGCGATGATGGTCTTGCTGTCCTTCATCCCCGCAAGGTGCTGGATCGCCCCGGAAATGCCGACCGCGACATAAACCTCCGGCGCGACGATCTTGCCGGTCTGCCCCACCTGATAGTCGTTGGGGACATAGCCCGCATCTACCGCGGCGCGGCTCGCCCCGACGGCGGCGCCCAGCTTGTCGGCCAGCGGGAAGATCAGCTGCTCGAACGTCTCGCCATCCTTCAGCGCCCGGCCGCCCGACACGATCACCTTGGCGCTGGTCAGCTCCGGCCGCTCCAGCTTGGCGATCTCTGCGCCGACGAAGCTGGAAACACCCTTGTCGCCAGTGGAGGCCACTGCCTCCACCGTGCCCGAACCGCCTTCCCTGGCCGCCTTCTCGAACGCCGTGCCGCGAACGGTGATGACCTTCTTGGCGTCCTTCGACCGGACGGTGGCGATGGCGTTGCCGGCATAGATCGGGCGAGTGAACGTGTCATCGCCCTCGACCGACAGGATGTCGCTGATCTGCATGACGTCCAGCAGCGCGGCGACGCGCGGCGCGATATTCTTGCCGTTGCTGGTGGCCGGCGCGACGAAGGCGTCATGGTCGGCCATCAGCCCGACGACCAGCGGCGCGACATTCTCCGGCAGGGCATGAGCATAGGCCGCATCGTCGGCGACATGGACCTTGCCCACGCCAGCGATCTTCGCGGCTTCGGCAGCGACGCCGTCCACACCCTGACCGGCAACCAGCAGGTGCACCTCGCCCAGCCTGGCGGCGGCGGTAACAGCCGAAAGGGTAGCGTCCTTGACTGCGCCGCCCTCATGTTCAACCCAAACGAGCGTCTTCGTCATGCTGCAACTCCCAGAGCCTTGAGCTTCGCCACCAATTCATCGACATCAGCGACCTTGACGCCGGCCGAGCGCTTCGCGGGTTCGGCGACCTTCAGCGTCTCCAGCCGCGGCGCGATGTCCACGCCGTAATCCGCGGGCGTCTTGGTCGCGAGCGGCTTCGACTTCGCCTTCATGATGTTGGGCAGCGAGGCATAGCGCGGCTCGTTGAGGCGCAGGTCGGTGGTGACGATGGCGGGGGTGCTGAGCTTCACCGTCTCCAGCCCGCCGTCGACCTCGCGGGTCACGCTGACCTTGTCGCCCTCGACCTCGACCTTGCTGGCGAAGGTGCCCTGCGGCAGGTCCAGCAGCGCGGCAAGCATCTGGCCGGTCTGGTTGCTGTCGTCGTCGATCGCCTGTTTGCCCAAAATGATGAGGCCCGCGCCTTCTTCTTCCTGCACCTTGGCGAGCAGCTTGGCGACGCCCAGCGGCTCGACCTCATCGTCGGTCTGGATCAGGATCGCCCGGTCCATGCCCATCGCCAGCGCTGTGCGCAGCGTGTCCTGCGCCTTCGCCACGCCGATCGACACCGCCACGACCTCGGTCGCCACGCCCTTCTCCTTCAGGCGGATGGCTTCCTCGACCGCGATCTCGTCGAACGGGTTCATGCTCATCTTGACGTTGGCCAGGTCCACGCCCGTCCCGTCCGCCTTCACCCGCGGCTTCACATTATAGTCGATCACCCGTTTCACGGGCACAAGGATCTTCATTTCAACATCCTCCGTTATCAATGCCAGCGCGGGCGCGGGCGGCCCGTTTCCGGACCCCCCGCACCCTCAAATGGTTCATTCAGGCTGGTGAGAGCGTCAGGCCGCCTTCCTCACTTCCGCCACAATCTTCTTCGCCGCGTCGCCCAGGTCGTCTGCCGGGACGATCGCCAGGCCAGAGGCGGCGAGAATGTCCTTGCCCTGCTGGACGTTGGTTCCTTCCAGGCGAACCACCAGCGGGACCGATAGGTTCACGTCCTTGGCGGCCGCGACAATGCCCTCGGCGATGATGTCGCACTTCATGATGCCGCCGAAGATGTTGACCAGGATGCCCTTCACCGCGGGGTCCTTCAGGATGATCTTGAAGGCCGCGGTCACCTTCTCCTTGCTGGCGCCGCCGCCGACGTCCAGGAAGTTGGCGGGAAACTCGCCGTTCAGCTTGATGATGTCCATCGTCGCCATGGCCAGGCCCGCGCCGTTCACCATGCAGCCGATATTGCCGTCCAGCTTGATGTAGGCGAGGTCATATTCCGAAGCTTCGACCTCGGCCGCGTCTTCCTCGGTCAGGTCGCGCAGTTCGATGATGTCCTTGTGGCGGAACAGCGAGTTGCCGTCGAAGCCGACCTTGGCATCGAGCACCAGCAGGTTGCCCTGTTCGGTCACCGCAAGCGGGTTGATTTCGATCTGCGAAGCGTCGGTCGCCAGGAAGGCGTCGTAGAGCGACGAGGCGACCTTGGCGGCCTGCTTGGCGAGGTCGCCGGTCAGCTCCAGCGCAGCGGCGACAGCGCGGCCGTGATGCGGCATGAAGCCGGTCGCCGGATCGACGGCGAAGGTGTGGATCTTCTCGGGAGTCGAATGGGCGACCTCCTCGATGTCCATGCCGCCCTCGGTCGACACCACGAAGGCGACACGGCCGGTCGCGCGGTCGACCAGAAGCGCAAGGTAGAATTCCTTGGCGATATCGGCGCCATCGGTGACGTAGAGGCGATTGACCTGCTTGCCCGCGTCGCCGGTCTGGATGGTCACCAGCGTGTTGCCCAGCATGTCGGCCGCATGCGCCTTCACCTCGTCCAGGTTCCAGGCCAGGCGCACGCCCCCCTTGGCGTCGGGGCCGAGTTCCTTGAACTTGCCCTTGCCGCGGCCGCCAGCGTGGATCTGGGCTTTCACCACATAGAGCGGCCCGGGCAGCTTCTTGGCGGCCTCGACGGCTTCCTCGACGGTGAAGGCGGCATAGCCGGCGGCGATCGGGGCGCCATATTTCGCCAGCAGTTCCTTGGCCTGATATTCATGAATGTTCATGGCTCGCCGTCCTTTTCCGCAGCAATGGGGGATGCAGCGGCATAAGCACGGACGGATGCAGCAGACCAGAGCTATTTCGCAAATGCACTTTGCAAAATTGCAAATGGCTCCGGCACGCTGACGCCGCCAGTGGCCCGTCCGGTCAAAGGGCGCAGCGGATCGCCGCTTTACTCGTGACGGTAAAAATCTCCGGATCCTCTAGCGCCCGAAGCTGGTGGAGGAAGCGGTCGACGGTCATTTCTTCCATGTGGGACTTGCGGAGCGACGCCAGCGACTGGAGCTTCCGCAACTGGGCGATGCTCAGGCGGTCGGCCATGCGCTGGGCCATGCATCCGGCCATGCGGGGAGACAGGCCAGCCTCGATCAGCCTGGCGCGCAACCGCGATTCGGGGGATAGGCTGGTGCAGCCGGAAAGCACGACGAGGGGAAAAGCCACGAGCATGACGGAACGGCGCAGGGATAGTGTCATGGCGCAACCCCCTGCCACGCTTCGCCTGAACGCCAGCGAAACGGATCATTTCGGGAAACAGTCGCTGCCCGCAGTGCCGAATATCAAAGTGCCAGATTGACCAGCTTCACATTTTCCTGCCGATAGGCCTCGACCTGATCGGAATAGCCGCGGGCCAGCTTCTCATAGGCCGCACGCCCTTCGGCCGAACGGCTCGACTGTGCCTTGACCAGCGAAATCTGCTGGCGCTGCAGCAGATAGTTGACATCCTTCTCCATGTTCATCGCCTCCTCCCGTATCGCTGCAAGAGATGGTCGGGGTGGCCGTTCCGGTGCGAGTCGCACAGGACGACGCAGCGATGATAACAGCAAATCCGGGATATCCGAAATGCGAAGGACCAGACGGAAAGGGCGCCTTATCGCGGCGCCCTCTGCCCTCCCATCCATCGCAAGACCGCATATCCCAACATGGCGGACAGCAGCGACCCAGCCAGCACACCCAGCTTCGCCTCCTCCACCAGCAGGGGATCGCGTGGAAACGCCAGCGCCCCGATAAACAGGCTCATGGTAAAGCCGATGCCGCACAGCAGCGCCATGCCATAGATCTGCGGCCAGCTGGCAGCGCCGGGTCGTTCCGCAACACCCAGCTTCTCGGCGAGCCAGATGCTGCCGAACACCCCTACCTGCTTGCCGAGAAACAGCCCCAGGGCGATTCCCATCGGCAGCGGCGCGAACAGGGCGCGGGTGGCTTCGCCGCCCAATGCCAGCCCGGCATTGGCAAAGCCGAATAGCGGCACGATCAGATAGGCGCACCAAGGATGGATCGCATGCTCCAGCCGATGCAGCGGGCTGTCGGCGGCATCGGGCGCACCGGGCGTCACCCGTACCGGGATCATCATCGCCGCCAGCACGCCCGCGACCGTTGCATGCACGCCCGACAGCAGCATCAGATACCACAGCAAGGCGAAGCCGATCAGATAGGGCAGCAACATTCGCACGCCCGCCCGGTTAAGCCCGAAAAGAACGAGCAGCACGATCAGCGCGCCCCCCAGGGCCACCACGTCGATCCCCTGGCTATAGAAGAGCGCGATGATCGCCACCGCCCCCATATCATCCACGATCGCGACCGCTGTCAGGAACAGCTTGAGCGAAGCAGGGGCGCGCTTGCCGAGCAGGGCGAGCACGCCGATGGCGAAGGCGATGTCGGTCGCCGCCGGCACCGCCCATCCGCTGGCGAGGCCGGTACGGCCCCACGTCACCGCGACATAGACGATGGCCGGCGCCGCCATGCCCGCGCCGGCCGCGATGAAGGGGAGGCGGCGGCGTTCCCAGGTGGAAAGCCCGCCGTCGACCATCTCCCGCTTGATCTCCAGTCCGACGAGCAGGAAGAAAATCGCCATCAGCCCGTCGTTGATCCACAAATGGACGGTCATCGGCCCCAGCGCCGACGTCAGCAGGGGCCCGATCGGGGCGTGGATGATGTCATGATAGACGTGATTCGCCGAGCCCGGAAGGTTCGCTGCAACCATGGCCGCGACCGCCGCCGCCATCAGCAGGACGGCCCCGCCTGCCTCGCTGGTCAGAAAATCCCTCAGTGCGGATTCCGGGCGATGCCCCATGCCGTTACCTCCTCAGCAATATCGGTCGCCGCTCCCCCTTAAAGCGCTGTCTTCCCAAGTCCACTTGGAAACGCCCGTAACGGATGGCATGTTCGTCGCCGACGCCACGGGGGAGCGACGTCATGGAGGCAATGCTGGTCGCCATTCTGGGGACGCTGCATCACGAGATCCTGCTGTTCGCGATCGTAGGGCTCGCCGTTGGCGGCCTCGACGACCTGCTCGTCGACGTCCTCTATCTCGCCCGGCGATCCTGGCGCAGCCTCGTTATCTATTCCCGCCATCCGCGCATGACCGCCGACGCGCTACCGCCTGCGGACCGCCCGGGACGGATCGCGATCTTCATACCTGCCTGGTCGGAGGCGGAGGTGATCGCGCCGATGCTGCAGAACACCCTCAAGTGCTGGCAAGATCAGGATTACCGCCTCTTCGTCGGGGTGTATCCCAATGACGGCGCCACGCTGGACGCGGTGGCGTCCGTCGCCGAGAACGAGCCGCGGATCATCCTGGGCGTCAATCCGCGTCCGGGCCCGACAACCAAGGCCGACTGCCTCAACGTCCTGTGGCGCGCGATGCTGGGCGACGAGCGTGCGAGCGGCATCCGGTACAAGGCCGTCGTCATGCACGACGCCGAAGATGTCGTGCATCCCGACGAAATCCGCCTGTTCGACCTGCTGATCGACCGTTTCGCGCTGGTCCAGCTTCCGGTCCTGCCGCTGCTCGGCCGGGGCCGATGGCTCTCCCGCGCCATTGCCGACCATTATGGAGACGAGTTTGCGGAGAGCCATGGCAAGGCCTTGGTCGTTCGCGAGGCGCTGGGCGCCTCCATTCCCTCGGCCGGCGTCGCCTGCGCTTTCGAGCGGGACATGCTTTTCCGCCTGGACAATGGCACGCGGGGCGGACCGTTCGATCCCGGATCGCTCACCGAGGATTATGAAGCCGGGCTCCGCATCCGCGACATGGGCGGCCGCGGCGTGTTCGTCCGGATGCGCGATGCGCAGGGCGATCTGATCGCGACGCGGGAATATTTTCCCGACACGATGGAGGCCGCTGTCAAGCAGAAGGCGCGCTGGATGGTCGGCATCTCGCTCGCCGGATGGGACCGGATGGGTTGGCGGGGCGGCCCCGCCGAATGGTGGATGCGGCTGCGTGATCGGCGCGCGACCCTGGCGGCGCTGGTCCTGTTCGCCGCCTATCTCGCGATGCTTTTGTCGGGCCTCATCGCCGTGCTCAAGATCGCGCTGGCCTTTCCCATGCCGCCGTTGGGCCCGATGACGCAGGTGCTGCTCTGGCTCAACCTTGCCCTCATGAGCTGGCGCATGCTGATGCGCGCCGCCTTCTCGGCCCGCAGCTATGGCTGGCGTCATGGGCTGACGGCAGTGCCCCGCATGCTGATCGCCAATGTGATCGCGATGCTGGCCGCACGGCGCGCCGTGCTGCTGTACGGCAAGTCGCTCCTCGGCCAGCCCTTGCTGTGGGACAAGACGCAGCACCGCTTCCCGGACCTGCGGTCCGACCCATGAGGCAGGAGGGGGCTGGCCGGCCCGTCCGGTTCTTTGGCCTGTTCCTAGCGCTATGGGTCGGGGCGCGCCTCGCGAGCCTTTCCGGCCATGGGATCCCGCCGGATAGGGTCATCGCGGCGGCGGCGCCCGTACGGCCGGCGCTCGCCATTGCTATCCCGGAGACCCTGCCTCGCCCTTCCCGAGCGACGTTCTTCGTCTGGAAGCAGCCGCCGTTTCTGAGAAGCCGACAGTTCGCCCCTCTCCTCCTGCCGTCCTCCACTCAGGTCTCGCCTGCGGCGGCGCAGGATGACGGCCTGCCCTTGGACCTTATGAACTTCATCGTCTTCTCGGTGGCCTTCGCCAACCGGCATCATGCCAGCGACATGGACATTTCCATCGCACCACTGGCGACGCCACCGCCGCAGCCCCCCGCCCCGATCGGCAAGGCGCGACCAGACCGATGGGCCGCAAGCGCATGGCTGCTGCGGCGCGGCGGAAGTCTCTCCACGCCTGGTGCCGTCGCCGCCGGCCGGCTGGGCGGATCGCAGGCAGGCATCCGGATCGATTATGGTCTCGTCCCTTCGGCCGCCCTTCGCCCCACCGCCTATGCGCGCGTCGCCAGCGCGCTCGACAGCCCCGCCGCACCGGAAGGCGCCGTCGGCCTCTCGCTCCAACCCGTTCGCGCGCTTCCGATCCGCTTCGCCCTGGAACGCCGCATCGCCCTGGGCAAGGGCGCGCGTAATGCGACCACATTCATGGCGGTCGGCGGGTTCGGGCCAAGGCCTGTCGGCGGAGGGGTGGAGGCGGAAGGCTATGCCCAGGCCGGCATGGTGGGATTGCGGCGGCGTGATTTCTTCGTCGACGGGAAGCTGTCGCTTCTCGCGCCTGTCGCCGTTTCCACACTGCGGATCGGGGCCAGCATGTCGGGCGGTGCACAGCCGGGCGCGGAGCGGCTGGACCTCGGCCCGGAAGTCCAACTGCGACTCCCATTCCCCCACACCCATGCGCGCCTGTCGCTCGAATGGCGCGAGCGGATCGCGGGGCGCGCAGCCCCTTCCTCGGGCCTCGCCCTGACCCTCGCTTCGGATTTTTGATCCCGCCCCGCCGACACGCCTTTATATCGCCGCGCTTTCGCACTAACCCGATCAGGCATGGACCTTTACCTGCCTATCGCCAACCTGTCCGTGAACGCCCTGGTCATCATTGCGCTGGGCGGGGTCGTCGGGCTGCTTTCGGGCATGTTCGGCGTGGGCGGAGGTTTTCTCACTACGCCTCTCCTCATCTTCTACGGCATTCCGCCGACGGTGGCGGCTGCGTCCGCCGCCTCGCAGGTGACGGGCGCCAGCGTGTCGGGCGTCATGTCGCACATGGCGCGCGGCACTGTCGACTTCCGCATGGGTGGCGTCCTCATCGCCGGCGGCGTGATCGGCGCGGGCCTGGGCGTCCTGCTGTTCCGCCTCCTCCAGTCGCTCGGCCAGATCGATACGATGATCGGCATCCTCTATGTGTTGATGCTGGGCGGCATTGGCCTGCTGATGGCCAAGGAATCGATCCAGGCGCTGGTCGCGCTCAAGACTGGCAAGCGGCTCCAGGCCCGCACGCGGCGTCACCATCCGCTCGTCGCCGCCTTGCCCATGCGCTGGCGCTTTTATCGCTCCGGTCTCTACATCTCGCCGCTGGCGCCGCTGCTGCTCGGCGTGGCGACGGGCATCCTCACTATGCTGCTGGGCGTGGGTGGCGGCTTCATCCTCGTGCCCGCGATGCTCTATCTGCTCGGCATGACCACCCAGTCGGTGGTCGGCACGTCGCTGTTTCAGATCCTGTTCGTCACCATGGCGACCACCATGATGCATGCGATGACCACCAAGGCGGTTGACCTGGTTCTTGCCATGCTGCTGCTGATCGGCAGCGTCACCGGCGCGCAGATCGGTACCCGCATCTCGATGAGCATCCGGCCCGAATATCTGCGTATCCTGCTCGCCTTCATCGTACTGCTCGTCGCCGGGCGCATGGCGCTGGGGCTGGGATGGCGGCCGGACGAAATCTACAGCATCGAGGTCCAGTGAGGCGCGCAGCCGCTCTCTGCCTTCCGGCGGCCGCGTGGTTGCTCGGCGCCGCGGACGAGCCTGTGCTCGTGCCCGACGTCTCCCAGCGCGAGGTGGAGATTCTCTACAGCTTCACGGGCGCCGATCTCCTGCTGTTCGGCGCCATCGTCTATCCCGACGGACGGCGGCCCGACCGCCCGGCCGATGTCGTGGTGGTGCTGAAGGGCCCCGACCAGTCGATCACGATGCGCGAAAAGAAGAAGGTCGCGGGCATCTGGGTCAATGCCGACCGCGCGCGGTTCCGCTCCGCGCCCAGTTTCTATGCCATGGCCTCCTCGCGCCCGATCTCGCAGATCGTCGACGAGCGGACGGCCGCCATCTATGAACTGGGTGTCGACAAGCTCCAGCTTTCGCCCGCCTCGCTGAACGACAGCGCCGAACTGGATCGTTTCCAGGCGGGTCTCGTCGATCTGCGCGAGCGCGCCGGTCTGTTCGTCGAGCGCCCCGGCACGGTCGAGATCACCGACGGCGTCCTCTATCGCGCCCGCCTGCCGCTTTCCGCACGGGTCGTGGTGGGCGACTATACCGCCGAGACCTTCCTGGTGCAGGACGGCCGTGTCGTCGCGGCCGCAGTGCGCGACATCAGCGTGCGCAAGTCCGGCTTCGAACGCTTCATGGCGGTCGCGGCCGAGCGCTGGTCGTTCCTCTATGGGCTCGCCGCAATCGCGCTGGCGGTCGGCATGGGTTGGGCGGCAGGAGCGATTGCACGGCGCCTGTGAGCCCGCCGTCTCTCCAAAAGTTCATCCTGCCGCCAGCCTGACGCAAGTCAGGCGCTGCTACTTCCTGTCTTCAGTCGAGGCAGGAGCTCCCTTCCAGTGCACCCGGTCCGTCCTCATCCTCCATCCCGGCCGGGTCAATCCTCCCTCGCCGGCGCCCGGCACGGCGGCCTCCTCCCGTCGTGCCGGGACTGCCGCCCATGACCCGCTCCGTATCCCGGCGCGTCCTGTCCGGCCTCGGGCTCGTGGCGGTGGCGATCGGCCTCTTCTTCTGGTGGATCGGCTATATCGGCGGCGGCACCTTCATCGTGTTTCCCGCAGTCCGCCATGGACCGAAACCGCCTGCAACGGTCGCCATCGTGTTGTCCGGCGACATGGGCCTGCATTTCGGCATGGCCCCGGCCATCGCGGCCCGGCTGGCGCGGGACGGGGTGCCGGTCGTGGGAGTCAACAGCCTCGCCTATTTCCGCGCCACTCGCACGCGCCGCGACGCCACGGCCCTGCTCGACCAAGCCATGCAGCGGGCCAGGGCCATCGCGCCGTCGGCGCGGCTGGCGCTGATCGGCCAGTCCTATGGCGCCGACATGGTGCATGTTGGCCTCGCCGGGCTGCCGCCGTCCCATCGCCGCGCCATCGCACTGGTCGCACTGGTGGTGCCCGAGAACAGCGTGGAGTTCCGCGCATCGCCCGGTGAAATCTTCACTTTCGCCATGTCCGATCAGCCCGCTCTGCCGACAGCGCGAAAGCTCGACTGGGCGCCGCTGATCTGCATCCAGGGCCAGGAGGAGCGCGACAGCCTCTGTCCTTTGCTGCCGCACGCGACGCGGATCGCCCTGCCCGGCGGTCACCCGCTCCACCACGATCCCGATACGCTCTACCGCGCGTTGCGGCCCGCGCTGGTCGCACGGCACCTGATCTGAGCACCGTCCCGTGAGGGCTTTCCCCATCCGCGCCTCGAAGCGACTGGCGATCCTTGCCGCCATGCTGGCCCTGATGGCGCTCGGCCTTACGGCGCTGGGCGGGCTTCTGCGCAACGTGCACGCGCATCAGGTCCGGCAGGCCTTTCACGCCATTCCCTCCAAGTCGCTGCTCGCCTGTCTCGCCCTGACCGCCTCCAGCTATCTGTTACTGACCTTCTACGACGTGCTGGCGCTCCGGGCGATCGGGCGTCGCCTGCCCTATGTGAAGGCGGCGCTCGCATCCTTCACCAGCTACACGCTCTCCCACAATCTCGGCCTTTCGCTGCTGACCGGCGGCTCAGCGCGCTACCGAATCTACGCTGCCGAGGGTCTGTCGCTGGCGGAGGTCGCGCAGGTGATCGCGCTGGCGTCGGCGACCTTCTGGGGCGGGGTGTTCGCCACGACGGCGATCGCCTGCCTGTTGTGGCCCCGGTCGGCCGCGATCGGCGCGCTCGGCCTGCCCCCGCCGCTCCTCCAGGCGATCGCCGCCGCCGTGCTACTCGCCTTCGCGACCCTCTTGTTCCTGGCCGGGCGCGGTGGGCGGCCCCTGTGCTTCCACCGCTGGCGCCTCCCCCTGCCTGGGGCACCGGCGATGCTGCTGCAACTCGCCATCGGCGCACTCGACCTCGCCGCGGCGAGCGCCGCACTGTTCGTGCTGGTTCCCGGACTGGGAACGCCGATGTGGCCCGCCTTCTTCATCGCCTATGCCACCGCCATCATCGTCGCGTTGCTCAGCCACGTACCAGGCGGCGTCGGCGTGTTCGAAGCGGTGATCCTCGCCGCGCTGCCGCCGGAGATCGACCGGGCCCAATGGGCGGCCGCGCTGATCGCCTATCGGCTGATCTACTACCTCCTTCCCTTCGCCGTCGCCGCCTCTCTCGTCCTCGTCCGCGAAGGGCAGCGGCTGAGGCACCCTATGGGCCGCACCCTGCGCGGCCTGCGGATGGTCACCACGGGCCTCGCGCCCCTGATGACGGCGGCGCTGGTCTTTCTGTGCGGAGCGATGCTGCTGATCTCGGGTTCACTGCCCGCCATCCCGCATCGCATCGCCCTGCTCGACGCCGTCGTGCCGCTCGCCTTCATCGAGGCATCGCATATGGCCGGCAGCCTGGTGGGCGCGGCGCTGCTGGTGCTTTCGGCAGGACTCTACCGGCGGCTCGACGGCGCCTTCTGGCTGACGCGCGGCCTGCTGATCGCAGGCGCCTGCTTCTCTCTCGCAAAGGGGCTGGACTATGAGGAAGCGGCCATCGCCCTGCTGATCGCGGGCATGCTGCAATGGACGAAGCCGGCCTTCTATCGCCGGACCCGCCTGATCAACGCAGCCTTCACCCCGGGCTGGATTGCGACCGTGGCGACGGTGGTGGGCCTGTCGCTGTGGATCGGCTTCTTCGCCTACAAGCATGTCGAATATAGTAACGAGCTCTGGTGGCATTTCGCGGAGCGCGGCGACGCGTCCCGCTTCCTGCGAGCCAGCCTCGGCACGGCGCTGTTCCTGGCGGTGGTGGCGCTGTGGCGGCTGTTCCGCCCTGCCCCAACCGATGCGCATCCGGGCGACGGACGAGGTCCGCCGGAGCCCGCCCTCACCCTCGCGCGCAGGGCAGACGCCAACCTGGCGCTGACCGGTGACAAATACTTCCTGTCGTCGGAAAGCGGCCGCTGCTTTCTCATGTACCGGCAACGCGGCCATAGCTGGATCGTCATGGGCGACCCGGTCGGCGACCGACGCGAATGGGCTGACCTCCTCTGGCGCCTGCGCGAACGAGCCGACGCGGCCCAGGGCCGCTTGCTCCTTTACCAGATCAGTGCGGACTGCCTGCCGCTCGCCATCGAGACGGGTCTGCAGGTCGTCAAATATGGCGAGGAGGCGCATATCGACCTCCGGACCTTCTCGCTGGATGGCCCAGGCGCCAAGTCGCTGCGCCATGCCGCCCGGCGCGCGGCGCGAGACGGCGCCAGCTTCGAAATCCTGCCTGCCAGACGAATCGACGCGGTGATGGATGAACTGGCGCGCGTTTCGACGGACTGGCTCCAGGCGAAGCGCCAGAAGGAAAAGCATTTCAGCATTGGCAGTTTCAATCCCGCCTATATGCGCCGCTTCGACTGTGCGCTCGTCCGGCGCGAGGGCGCGATCGTCGCCTTCGCCAACATCTGGACCACGCCCGACCGTTCCGAACTGTCGGTCGACCTGATGCGCCACAGCGTCGATGCGCCCTATGGCACGATGGACTTCCTCTTCACCCGGCTGATGCAATGGGGCCGGGATCAGGGCTATGCCTGGTTCAACCTGGGCATGGCGCCGCTGTCTGGCCTCGAGGCGCGCCGGCTGGCGCCCTTATGGTCGAAGCTTGGCGCGCTGGTCTACGAACATGGCAACAGGCTCTACGGCTTCGAAGGGCTGCGGGCATATAAGACGAAATTCTCGCCGCTCTGGGAACCGCGCTATGTGGCGGGGGGACAGGGGCTCGCGCTCGGCCGGGCGCTGATCGACCTCCAGGCGCTGATTGGCGACGGACGGGGCTGACGACCCTTCACCCCGTCGCCCTCCACATGCTAGCGTAAATGGCATGCGCGGCATTCATCATATTGCGATCATCGGCTCCGACTATCAGCGGTCGCGGCATTTCTATTCGGTCATCCTGGGCTTCCCGATCCTGCATGAGGTGTTTCGGGAGGAGCGCCAGTCATGGAAGTGCGACCTCGACGCCGGCAATGCGCGGATCGAACTCTTCTCCTTCCCCGCGCCGCCGCCGCGCCCGTCCCGGCCCGAAGCCTGCGGTCTTCGCCACCTCTCCTTCAGCGTGGACGACCTGCAGACGGAGGTCGATCGTCTGGAGGCGCAGGGCGTGACATGCGAACCTATTCGCGTCGATCCCTATACAGGGCAGCGCTTCACCTTCTTCGCTGATCCGGACGGACTGCCGCTGGAATTATATGAGGAGTGATCGGAGGGGTTGAAAAGGCATTGACGCCGGTACAGGACCAGGAAGACGATAGCGCGAGTGGCTTGGCCGGCGTTGACAAGCCGCAGCCATGCCATATTTGTCGTACATAATTGGGGGGCCGCCGCGTTTCCGGACACGCACGGCTTCGCGCTGCCAAGAAGCGGCCTGAAGGGAGCGATAGTAGATTTTGGCGACCGAGCCTGACCGGACCAGCGATGGAAAGCTCCCGACCATCCGCGACGTCGCGGCGCGCGCCGGCGTGTCCGTCATGACGGTGTCGCGCGTCATCAACAAGCAAAGCTGGGTCAGCCCCAAGACCCGCAGCCGCGTCGAGGAAGCCATTGCCGCTCTCAATTACGCGCCCAGCGCGGTCGCGCGCGCGCTGGCGGGCAGCGACGATCGGCGCGTCGCGCTTCTCTACCGCGCCAGCACCACCTCGGCCTATCTCGGCGAACTTCTGCTCGGCGCACTCGACAATGCCGCCGATCACCGGCTTCACTTGGTGGTAGAGCGCTGCGATGGGGCGAGCGCCGAGGAGATCGTCGCCCAGGTCCAGCACGCCCGTGTCTCCGGAGTGATCCTGCCGCCGCCACTGTGCGACTGGCGGGAACTGATCGAGGCGCTTGCGGCGAAGAAGATCAAGGCGGTGTCGATCGCTCCTGATATCGTCGATTCAGGCGAGCTCACGATCGCCATCGACGACAAGCATGCCGCGTTTGAGATGACCCGCCACCTGATCGAGCTAGGCCACCGGAATATCGGCTTCATCAAGGGTAATCCGCAGCACCGCGCCAGCGCCCGGCGGCTGGAGGGATTCCGCCAGGCGATGCGCGCCAATGGCCTGTCGGACGACGAGCAATGGATTGTGCCGGGCGACTTCAGCTACCGCTCGGGGCTGGACGCGGCCGAACGGCTGCTCGACCTGCCGGTACGCCCCACCGCAATCTTCGCCTGCAATGACGACATGGCGGCGGCGGCGATCACCATCGCCCACCAGCGTCAGATCGACGTGCCGGCGCAGCTGACCGTCTGCGGCTTCGACGATACGCCGCTGGCCAACGCCATCTGGCCGACGCTGACGACGATCCACCAGCCGATCCGCGACATGAGTCGCGAGGCGCTGGCCCTGCTCGCCGCGGAAATCCGCGAGGGCGGGACGGCGAACCCCCATGTGAAGCTCGATTATCGCCTCATCCGCCGTCAATCCGACGCGGTACCGCCCCGGCGCCCCAAGACCGGGGTCTGAAAGAAGTCCCGCGGGCAGGTTGCGATGCGGCAATTGCAACTCCTTCAGCCATAGGTAGCGCTACCATCGCCCGTCCGATGGCAGCCTCTCTTATTTGGCAGGTGCGAAGGACAAATGCTGGGAGAAGAAGGGCAGAACCTTGTCTTGGAAACGGAAGGCGACGCGGTTGGTATGGTCGCCCTCATAGATCTCGAAGCTGTTCGCAATCCTGTAGCTGTCCAGCACCTCGTGCAGCCGGGTCGCGTCGCCCCTCAGCCCGTCCTTGTCGCCTACATCAATGGCAATCGCCCGATATTGCCGCAGGTTACCGACATATTGGTCGACGAAAGCGAGCGGCGCATTGGCCGACCATTTTGCGAGCACCTCGGGCTGAACCTGGCCATCCTTCACAGGCAGGTCGACATAGAGCGGCGGCTTGGCGGGATTGGGCGACCAGGCGGCGGCCGAAGCCAATTGCGCGCGCAGGAAGAAGGGCAGGCTCGCCGACTCCGCGGGTGAAGTGATCTTCTCCAGCGCTTCCAGACCCTTGGGGTCCATATTGCCGGCGGTCCGCGGCGACAGACAGCAGGGGCTCATCATGTAGATCGCGCCGAAGGTCTCCGGATATTTCATACCGATCCGGCTGGTCCCGTACCCGCCCATCGAGTGGCCGGCCAGCCCCCGGCTCGTCCGGTCGGCGATCGTGCGATAATGGCCGTCGATATAGCGGACCAAGTCGCGCGCGATGAAGGTCTCGAAATCGCCCGTCGTGACCGAGCGCGAATACATCGACCCGTTATGCACCGTCTTCGAATCGGGCAGGACGATGATCATTTCCTGCGTCCCCTTGGCAAAGGCTGATTCGATCGTCTGCGGCACATGGATTTCCTTCGTCCACTGTTCCGCACCGATGGAATAGCCATGCAGCGCATAGAGCACCGGATAGCGGCGGCGCGGGTTGGACGCATAGCTGGGCGGCAGCACCACCAGCACGTCGCGGTCCGCGCTTTCTCCTTCCAGATTTCCGGCGATTGTCGGCGCGTGCACCTTGATCTTCTGAACCGTCACCGGCTTCGCGCCGGGAACCGCGGGCGGTGTCTCGGTCCCCGCCTGGGCCCAGGCGGACGGCGCCCCCGACAGCAGCATCATAGCCGTCAGCGATGCAAACAGACGTGGTGACATGGCACGCTACTCCCTTCGTTTCTTATGAAATTTCCTTCTCAGGCGCCGCGCAGCAAGCGCATCGCCCAGGCCCTTATGCGTCCGTAATTTCCCTGCCCGAGCGGCCCCAGCACTCCATGCTTCTCCGGCGACAGGTGCGCGAGCGGATGGCCCTCGGGCCGAAAGACATAATGGTCGAAATAGGCGCGCCACGCCTGCCTTTCGGCCTCGGGCCGTTCGGCGATGGCGATCATGGACAGCAGCATCGTGGGAAAGGGCACATCCGGGCCCGCCGCGAACGCATCCCACCAGTAATTCGCCAGCACGTTGAAGGGCGCCGTGGCTTCCACCTGATGCCACCAGAGCTTGGGCAAGTACAAGGCATCGCCAGGCTCCAGATCGACAGTGATCGCCCGGGCAGCGGCGGCGGCGAAGCGGGGATAGCGCGGATCGCCCGGTGCGGCTCCGGCCGCCAGGCTGACGGGCTGCCCCGCCATCGTATGGTCGATCGGCCCGACATAGAGGTCGGCGATCGCGTCGGGCGGATACAGCGTGAAGCGCCGCCGCCCCGCAATGACGCAGGCCAGATTGTCGTAAGTGTCGAAATGGCAGGCGATGGTCGACGCATTGCCCATCCAGATGCGCGGCCGCATATGGGGCGCCATGGCGGCCAGGCTGTTTTCCTTGGGAAAGCGGGCCAGATACTGGTCCGTGGGCAGGGAACCCATGTAGAGCGTCTCGGTCGCGCCGTCCGCGGCATTGGCCAGGATTCGGGCGAGCGCCTGTTCCACCCGCATCGTCTCGCGCGCGAAGTTGAAGCCCTCCAGCCCCTCGCCATAATGATAGCGGCCCCCAATGGCCCGCGCACCGATGAACGCCTCGGCGATCTCGCCACCGTCCAGACCCGCCAGATAGGCGGCGCAGGCCGCATCCGAATCGGAAGCCTGGCACACCGCGGGCCAGCTGGCGCACAATCCCGCGATCAGCGTCGGTCGGCACTCGCCGGCGAGACTGCGCAGCGCCGCCGGATCCGAGAGCGCACCCGCCTCGACTCTGTCGATCTCCGGCATCCCCGCCTCAGACCGCATCCGCCAGCCGCTGGTTCCTCTTCCGCGCCAGCAAGGGAATATGCTGCAGGGAGGCAATCATGACGTAGGCCAGCTGCAGATGTCCGGAGCGGAACAGCGCCAGCGCCGCTGCATCGTCCAATTCGCTCAGCGTATCCAGGCCGATGGAATAGAGCCCATCTAGCGACATCCGTTCGCCGTCATCGAATCGCAGGCTGATGTCGATCGGCTCGATCAGCCGGTGCTCCAGCAGCGCGGCGATGAAGGCTTCCGATTCGGCGCTACCCCGGACCAGCTGGCCCAGCGCGCGCTGGACCCGTTGCAGGCTGAGGGAAGGCGTACCGTCAGATTCGAAAAGCGGGGAATCGCCGTCATCGCCGAAGCGCGGATGGTTGCGATCGATCGCAATATTCTCGCCAGCGGTGAAAAAACCCTCCCGCACCATTTCCAGCGGCCAGAAGGCATCGGGTGCGACCGCGTCGGTAAGGATTTCCTCGGGCCGGAAACCCAGCATCAGCCCGGCGTAAAATGCACCGGTTTCACTGTTCTTCGAAAAGAGGAGCGGACCGACGGCCGCCGCCCGGCCGAATTCAGCAGGCACAACGCGAATGAAATGATAAGGCTTGCGGCGCGTTTCCAATCGCAGGTCGCCATGCGCCCGACTGTCCAAAAGCTCGTGCACCTCCATAGCCTCTCCCCGTTTTTTCCCGTCGAAAAGGCTGTTGGCGCCCCGCCGACTGTAGCCAGCGATAGTAGTTACTTCGCTCGACCCCGCCAAGCGTCAGCATCGAAATAACGCAGACAAATCCTGCTTGCAAATGTCGCGCGATAGCGCTACCATTGCGGCATAACAGAATATCGTGGTCGGGGATGGATGCGGCGCCTGTGGCGCAAAGAAGGGAAAGGCTCCTCCTCTTCCACACACTGAACTTCGCACACGGCGCGTATGGAAGCGCCGGTGGCTTTGGCATGTTTTTCTGTGTGAACAAGGGGAGGACTATGAATAAGGTCAATCGTTCGTCCAGCGCGCGTTTCGGAAAGGAACTGCGGAGCAGGGCATCCTTGGGTGGCGCCGTGAGCCTGATCGCTCTGGCGCTGGCCGGGCCGGCCTGGGCGCAGCAGGCGGACCAGGCATCCGTCGCCGACGCCGCAACCGAGGCCGACATCGTCGTCACCGGCATCCGCGGATCGCTCCAGCGCAACCTCGACATCAAGCGCGCATCGTCGGGCGTCGTCGACGTCATCTCGGCCGAGGACATCGGCAAGTTCCCTGACTCGAACGTCGCGGCTTCGCTGCAGCGTCTGCCCGGCGTGTCGATCCAGCGCAACGGCGCCCGCGGCGAGCCGCAGGGCATCACCGTTCGGGGCTTCGGCGGCGACTTCAACGAAACGCTGATCGACGGTCGCCGCCTTTCGACCGCATCGGGCGGCCGTTCGGTCGACTTCACCACCGTCGGCGCCGACTTCGTCGGCCAGCTCGCCGTGTACAAGACGCCGGAAGTTTCGCTGTCCAGCAGCTCGATCGGTGCGACGCTCAACATCTCCTACCCCAAGCCCTTCGACAAGCCCGGCACTCGCGTCGCGCTGAGCGCTGCGGGCTCGGTTCAGGACGAGGC
This sequence comes from Sphingobium ummariense RL-3, assembly GCF_000447205.1. Taxonomy (GTDB): domain Bacteria; phylum Pseudomonadota; class Alphaproteobacteria; order Sphingomonadales; family Sphingomonadaceae; genus Sphingobium; species Sphingobium ummariense. The sequence continues at coordinate 41,571 of NZ_AUWY01000022.1, forward strand.
GGGCAAGGTTGTGCCGACCGTGGGCGGCCTCTTCAGCACCACCTTCGCCGACGACACCATGGGCATCCTGGTCGACGCCATCTACACCCGTCGCGACACCCAGACCAATCGCGTCTACGTGTCGGGGTGGCAGGGCGGCCGCTATCGCCCCTGCCAGCTGACCGCCGCCTGCACGGCCGCCGAACTGGCCGCGCCCGGCACGATCGTTGGCTGGTATCAGCAGCAATATGGCGCCGATCAGCGCTATACCAAGGACGAGCGCATCGATGGCCGCGTGGCCTTCCAGTGGCAGCCGTCCGATGACGTGGTGCTGACCATCGACGACAATTATTCGCGTCAGAAGGTCACCACCGACATTGACGGCTTCGGCGTCTGGTTCAACCAGGGCGATCTTCGCAACGTCGTGCTGGACAGCAACGGAACGACCACCAATTTCATCCAGGCCGGAACGCCGACCGACTTCACCGCCGGCACCGACAAGAATATCCTCGAAACCAACCAGGTCGGCCTCAACATCAAGTGGGATGCCACCGAGAACCTGCAGATCGATGCCGATGCCAGCTATTCCAAGAGCCGACTGAATCCGGATGGTCAGGTCAGCAGCGAAGGCGCGGATATCGGCTATGGCGGCCTTCTGGGCACTTCGCTGGGCGTTAAGGTCACCGGTAACAGCAAGGATTCCTTCCCGGAATTCACCACCTACGGCCCGGCCGGAAACCAGGCGCGCTGGACTGATCAGTCGATCATCGGCTCGCACGTGACCGTTCGCACGGCTCAGCAGAACAGCGACGAGATCAAGCAGTTCCGCTTGGGCGCGACCTGGAAGCAGGACGATCTGACCATCAAGGTCGGCGCGCGCTACATGGAAGACGAGTTCTCGCTGCAGAACCGCAACACCTTCGCCAACAACTATTGGCAGGCCTATGCCGGGTACGGGGCGCCCTCGGGCCGCAGCACCGGCGTTCCCATCCCGGCAAGCCTGATCCAGGGCACCATCAGCACCAAGGACTGGCTCCCCGGCTTCTCCGGCAATCTGCCGCCTGTGCTGCTGAACTATGATGCCAGGACTTATTCCAAGTATCTGGAAAGCCTGTGGACCGGCCCGAATACGCCGGGCTACAACAACGGCTGCTGTACCGGCTTCAATGGCACGATCGATCTCGCGCTCGATCCCGGCAGCGTGCAGAACATCTTGGAAAAGTCGTGGTCCGCTTGGATCAGCGCGAACTTCAAGACCGAGATTGCCGGCATGCCGTTCCACTTCAATGCCGGCGGTCGCGAGGAAATCACGAAGGTCATTTCTTCCGGCATCGGTCGCGTACCGATCAGCATCACCGGAAGCACCGCGGACCCGACGCTGCTCACCGTGGCGTTCTCCGATCCGCAGCCCGTGACAGAAAGCAGCAGCTATTCCTACTTCCTGCCCGCACTGGACATGAAGCTGGAGCTGACCGACACCCTGCATCTGCGGTTCGATGCTTCCCGGACCCTCACCCGTCCGCGCCTCGACTATCTGGGGCCGGTGCTGAACGTGGGTGCGGGACAACGTGTCGGCGCCTTGACCGCGACGGGTAACAATCCGTTCCTGAAGCCTTATCTGGCGGACAATTTCGACCTCGGCATGGAATGGTATTATCAGCGCAACTCCTATGCTGCGGTGAATCTGTTCCTGAAGGACGTGTCCAACTTCATCGTGGCCGGTACGCAGCGTCAGACCATCAACGGCGTCATCGATCCGACGACTGGTCAGCCTGCGATCTTCACCGTGTCGGCGCGCGTCAACGGGCCGGATGCCACGGTCAAGGGTATCGAACTGGCGTGGCAGCACGTGTTCGGCGACAGCGGCTTCGGCTTCAACGCCAACGCCACCTTCGTCGAAACCAACAAGCCCTATGACAGCAGCGATCTGTCGCAGTCTGGCTTCGCGGTTACCGGTCTTGCCAACTCGGCGAACCTGGTCGCCTTCTACGACAAGAACGGCTTTGAGTTCCGTACTGCGGTCAACTGGCGCGACAAGTATCTGCTCCAGTTCGGCCAGGCCCAGAACAACTCGGCCTTCGGTGCGGAACCCACCTTCGTGAACTCGGCGCTTCAGATCGACCTCAGCACCAATATCCGGCTGACCGATCAGATCAGCGTCTTTGGCGAAGCGCTCAACGTGACGAACGAGACCTACAGCACCCATGGCCGGTTCTCGAACCAGCTGCTGGACGTCTACGGCTACGGCCGCCGCTTCACCGCGGGCGTTCGCTACCGCTTCTAACCTTTCTCTCCACCTTGGGGATGTCAGCCGGCGGTTGACATCCCCATATTTTTGAGAACTTCTAACCCTTATGACCCATCCTGTGCGGCATATCGTCATTGTGGGCGGCGGCACGGCCGGATGGCTGACCGCGGGCGTCATCGCCGCGAAGCACAAGAGCCGGATGCCCGGCGGCTTCACCGTGACGCTGGTCGAATCCCCCAATACCCCCATCATCGGCGTGGGCGAAGGCACCTGGCCGACGCTGCGCACCACCCTTTCCCGCATGGGCGTATCCGAAACCGCCTTCTTCCGCGAATGCGACGCATCGTTCAAGCAGGGCGCGCGCTTCGCTCGCTGGACGACCGGCGAGGCGGACGACGCCTATTATCACCCGCTGGTGCTTCCCCAGTCCTTCGGCCAGGTCAACCTGGCGCCCCACTGGCTGGCGCGAAACGATGATCTCAGCTTCTGCGACGCGGTCTGCGCCCAGGGCAAGATCTGCGACGACGGCCTGGCGCCCAAGACCATGGCGACGGCCGAGTTCGACGCGCTCGCCAACTATGCCTATCATCTCGACGCCGGGAAATTCGCCGGCTTCCTGCAGCGCCATTGCTGCGAGACGCTGGGCGTGCGCCATATCCTCGCCGATGTCGAGCAGGTCGTGCTCAAGGAGGATGGCGACATCGCCAGCCTGACCACCGCGCAGGCCGGCACGATCGAGGGCGACCTGTTCGTCGACTGCACCGGCTTCCGCGCGCTGCTGATCGGCGAAGCGATGGGCGTGCCGTTCCGCGAATGCAGCGACGTGCTGTTCTGCGACACGGCGCTGGCCATGCAGGTGCCCTATGGCGATCCCGACGATCCGATCGCCAGCCAGACGATCTCCACCGCGCAGAGCGCTGGATGGATCTGGGACATCGGCCTGCCGACGCGGCGCGGCATCGGTCATGTCTATTCCAGCAATCATATCTCCGACGAAGAAGCGGAGCGGGAGCTGCGCGCCTATATCGGCCCGGCCGCCGAGAAGCTTTCCGCGCGCAAGATCAAGATCCACGCCGGGCACCGGGAAACCTTCTGGAAGCGCAACTGCGTCGCCGTCGGCCTCGCCGCCGGTTTCCTGGAGCCGCTCGAAGCCTCCGCGATCGTCCTGATCGAACTGTCGGCCAAGCTGATCGCCGAGCAGATGCCGGCCCGCCGCGAGGTGATGGACATCGTCGCCTCGCGCTTCAACGCGACGACCCATTATCGCTGGGGCCGGATCATCGACTTCCTGAAGCTGCACTATGTGCTGACAAAGCGGACTGACAGCGATTTCTGGCGCGACAATGTCCGGCCGGAGACCATTCCCGATCGGCTTCAGGAACTGATGCAGCTCTGGCGCTACCAGTCGCCCTGGTTCCATGACGAATTCGACCGGGTGGAGGAGGTCTTCCCGCCCGCCAGCTACCAATATGTGCTTTACGGCATGGGCTTCCGCACCGAGGTGGAACCCGAGGCGCTGGGTGGCGACGCCCGCCTGGCGGAGCGGGCGATGCGGGAGAATGCGGCGCAGACCGAGAAGCTGCGCGCCGGACTGCCCAAGCATCGCGACCTGATCAACCGGATCGTGGAGCGGGGATTGCAGCCGGTCTGACCGGCGCGACATGGAGAGCGACCCGGACGGTTGTTTCGCCTTTCCGGCCCCGTGGTTGCGCTACCATCATTCCGCGGCAGAGCACTTCCCTTTCCCGGTAAAATCGCCATTTTACACGTCCAGGCGATTGCCACTCGCTTATGATAGCGCTACTCAATCGCCTCCCATGCCGAGGGCATGGCAGGATTTGGAGAGGAGCAGACAGGATGAAGGGCCCGACCATGAAACTGGCGTCCGTGGCGCTGCTGGCGCTGGCGCTTGGCGGCTGCCAGGGAGGCGAAGGCAACCAGTCGGCCGCGAATGCGGCGAACGGCGCCGAACCCCGCTCGCCCGACGGCCGCCGTTATCTCTCGCAGCCGCTGGTCAAGGACATCTACACCGCCGACCCGTCGGCGCATGTGTGGAACGGCAAGATCTACGTCTACCCCAGCCACGACATCGACGGCCCGACCCCGGAAGACGATCTCGGCGCGCATTTCGAAATGCGCGACTATCGCATCCTGTCGATGGACAAGATCGGCGGGCCGGTAACCGTCGGCCCGGTCGCGCTCGACGTGAAGGACGTGCCCTGGGCCGACAAGCAGATGTGGGCGCCCGACGCCGCGAAGAAGGGCGACACCTACTATCTCTACTTCCCCGCCAAGGACAAGCAGGGCGCCTTCCGCATCGGCGTCGCCACGTCCAAGGACCCGATGGGCCCGTTCAAGGCCCAGCCGCAGCCGATCAAGGGCAGCTTCTCGATCGATCCGGCGGTGTTCACCGACACCGACGGGCAGAGCTACATGTATTTCGGCGGCATCTGGGGCGGCCAGCTCCAGCGCAACCTCAGCGGCAAATATGACCCCAACGGGTCCAAGACCGACCTCGGCCAGGACGACAAGCCCGCTATCGCTCCGCGCGTCGCCAAGATGAGCGGCGACATGCTGGAATTCGCCGAAACCCCGCGCGAAATCCAGATCGTCGACGACAAGGGCAAACCGCTGCTGGGCGGAGACCATGACCGCCGCTTCTTCGAGGCGTCATGGATGCACAAATATAACGGCAAATATTATTTCAGCTATTCGACCGGCGACACGCATTATCTGGTCTATGCGATCGGCGACAGCCCCTACGGTCCCTTCACCTACAAGGGCCGCATCCTGGAGCCGGTGGAAGGCTGGACGACCCATCATTCGATCGTCGAATGGGGCGGCAAATGGTGGCTCTTCTACGCCGACAGCCAGCTTTCGGGCCAGACCCGCCTGCGCAACGTGAAGGTCACCGAGCTGCACTACAATCCCGACGGCACGATCAAGACGATCGATCCGTTCGTGAAGTGAGGGCCGCGTTCCCGGCCTGAGGCCGGGGCGCAGGCGCTTCAGCGCAATGAAGGAGGGTGTCCCGCTCTTGCTGGCGTGACACCCCTCCACCACTTCGCGGTTCCCCTCCCCTGCAAAGGGAGGATTTGGTTCAACCAGTATCCCTCACGGCATGGCGACGGCGTCGCCGTCGGGAAGCTCCGGCACGGCAGGATTCCTCCTCCCTTCATCCCGGGCTCGGGCGAAGGCGGAGCGATGCGGTTCCTGGGGAAGCACCCTTGCCGCTGTCCCCCACGCCGGCGGGACACGCGACGCCGGCAGATCCATATAGGGAAGCGGGTCGACCGGCCGCCCGGCGATCCAATATTCGAAATGCAGGTGGCTTCCGGTCGAGCGGCCGGTGGAGCCCACCAGCCCCAGCACCTCTTGCGCGGCGACCGCCTCGCCCTCCCCCGCGAGCAAGCGGGAGAGATGCGCATAGCGGGTCCGGCTGCCGTCGGGATGCTGAAGCTCGATCATCAGGCCGTAGCCGCCCCGGAGCCCGGCGAAACGCACCACGCCGCCGGCGGCGGCGCGGACCGGCGTGCCGGCCGGGCTCGGCAGGTCGATGCCGCTGTGCATCAGATGGCGGCCGTCGATGGGATCGACCCGATAACCGAACGGCGATGAAAGCCGGGGCGCTGCGCCGGCCATCGCCGGCAGAGTCAGCAGCGCGCTCCAGAAAAGCAGGTTCCGCATGCGCACCAGACGGCGACGATGGGGCCGGGCCGTACCAGGGCGATGGCGAGCCATCCCCGCGGATGACCGGTTGCCGCCAGAGGCTGTGTCGAAACGCCGCGGGGTTGGATGCCGTGGGCCAGGCATTCCGTTGGTCGGTGCGGGCGGACACCTGGGAAATCCGCGACCGGTCGGGTCCGGATTGCAGCGATGAGGGGTTGGATGCCCATGATCTGGATCATCCGCTTCCTGTTGTAGGCGAGCACGCAAAGGCTCATCTCGGTTCAGACGTTCCTGAGCGTTTTGGTCAGGAAATGCGTGCTTCCCATCCAGGACTTGAGCGTGCCGAACGCATGCTCGACGGTCCGGCGCCGGACGCCCATGGCATCGGGGCAGCGCACGACATCGGTCCTTCGATACGCCATTTCGACAAGCTCAGTGGCTACTCAGGACGAACGGAGGTTATGGCCACTCCCCACCCAGACCTGCTGTCGTGCGCCGGCTACCGCAATCCGAGATATTTATGCGCCTGCACCGTCAGTCGCCAGCGCGGCCGCGCCATGACGACATCGATGGCGGCCCGCGCATTGTCCGCGGCGTGGGGATCGTCCAGCGGCTGGATCAGGAAATGGTCGAAGGCCCAGCCCTCCATCGCCGCCAGGTCGTCCGGGCCGTGCCCGACGCCGGGCTGCGGCCAGACCAGCTTCAGCTCGTCGCCGCGGGTCTGGACCACCGTGCTGCCCGCCTTGGGGCTGACGCATACCCAGTCGATGCCGGGATGGACCGGCAAGGTGCCGTTGCTCTCGATCGCGATGGTGAACCCGCGCGCGTGCAGCGCCTCGACCAGCGCATCGTCGACCTGAAGCATGGGCTCGCCGCCGGTCAGCACGATGTAGCGCCCCTCCCCGCCCTCGCCCCAGAAGCCGAGCGCGGCATCCGCCAGCGCTGCAGCATCGGCGAACCTGCCGCCGCCCAGGCCGTCGGTCCCGACGAAATCCGTGTCGCAGAAGCGGCAGATCGCACTCGCCCGGTCCTGCTCCCGGCCGCTCCACAGGTTGCAGCCGGCAAAGCGCAGGAAGACCGCGCGCCGCCCCGCCTGCACCCCTTCGCCCTGCAGGGTCAGGAACATCTCCTTGACCGCGTAGCTCATAATCCGCCCCGTCAGGGCCTGGTGGCGTAGACGGTGGGATCGGGCAGGCCCGCTTCATCGAAGCCCTTGGCGCGCAGGCGGCAGCTGTCACACAGGCCGCAATGCCGCCCATCGGGCGTCGGATCGTAGCAGGACCAGCTCATCCCCGCATCCAGCCCCAACCGATGCGCCTCGCGCACGATGTCGGCCTTGCTCATATGCTGGAGCGGCGCGTTGATCCGCACCGGATGCCCTTCCACGCCCGCCTTGGTGGCGAGCGCCGCCATCTTCTGGAATGCGTCGATGAACTCCGGCCGGCAGTCGGGATAGCCCGAATAGTCGAGCGCGTTGACGCCGATGAAGATGTCCTGCGCGCCCGCCACCTCGGCCAGGCCAAGGGTCAGCGACAGGAAGACCGTGTTGCGCGCCGGCACATAGGTAATGGGGATCTCCGCCCCCACACCGCCCTTCGGCACGGCGATGTCGGCGGTCAGCGCCGATCCGCCAAAGGCGCGCAGGTCGAGCGGCAGCACGATGTGACGGATCGCGTTGAGCGCGGTCGCGACGCGACCCGCCGCCCGCAGTTCCAGCCGGTGGCGCTGGTTGTAGTCGATGGACAGGGCGAGGACGCGAAAACCCGCTTCGCGCGCCAGCCCGCCGGCGACCATGGAGTCGAGCCCGCCCGAAAGCAGGACGACGGCGAATTTACCTTCATTATTGGCGGCCATGGGGTCGCGCTACGCCTCCGGGCGCTGCAGCGCAAGACCGCGCGCCCTCAGCGGCATGCACCGATCCTGCGGCCTTCCACCTCGACGGAAAAAGGTGCGCCGCCCGCGATGCCCTGGGTCCGGATCTGCACCAGCCGGGGGGTTTCGATGCGGATGTCGGTGCGTCCGTTGCCGGCGGCGGCGCAGTCATAAGTGACGCTGCCGGCTTCGGCGGCGTCGCTGACCACGAAATCGCGGCAGCTGCCCGCCGGATGACGCAGGTGCAGGAACTGCCGCATGTCCTGCACGCACAGCCGGCGCATGCTCGTCTCGCCGCGTTCGTGCAGCTCCCATTCGCCGGCCTCCAGCTGGCCGAGCGCCGTCAGCGACGGCGCCTGCACGGCGCCCGCCCATCCTGCTGTCATCATCGCGGCGGTGGCGCCCAGCGCGCGCAGCATTGCCCTGTTCATCGTCGTCGCAGCCCCCGCTTGCTCAGGAAAGTCGCCGACGACATGCCGACACATGCCATCCGGTCGATCATGCTGTCGCACATGATTGCGGCATTTTGATAGCAAGGAACGGACGAACCTGCCCCAATTGCCGCGTTGCAGCACGTCAGGCGAAGCTGTCGAGCGCGACGGGGAACAGGCGCGAACAGAAGGCGCAATCGACGCCGATGATGCCCTTCTCGTCCGCCATCTCCGCCCGCTCCTCCGCCGAGAAACGCCCGATGACGCCGCGGATGTGGGACAGGTCGCAGCGGCAGCCCTTGCTCAGCGGCACCGGATCGGTGACCCGCACTTCCTCTTCCTCGTGAAACAGCCGCCAGACGATGTCGGTCAACGGCAGCGTCCCGTCGGTCAGTTCCCCGTCCTTCAGCGTCGCCGCCAGCGCCTGCACATGCTCCCATTCGGGGTGGTCGTGGCGAACGTGCAGCCGCTCGCGGCCGACCTCGCCCTCGGGCAGGTGCTGGAGCAGCAGCCCGGCGGCCATGCATCGGCCATCCGCGCCATGGCTGGTCGCGATCTGCAGGACGCTGGGGATCTGTTCCGACTGGAAAAAATAATGCTCGGCCGCCTTGGCGAGCGAATCGCCTTCCAGCGGGACGATGCCCTGATAGCGCTCGCCCGTGACCGCCTGGTCGAAGGTGATCGCCAGATAGCCCTTGCCGAACAGGCCGAACAGCGTGGGGTCGGACCCGACCTCCGCCAGTCGGTCGGCATCGAACTGCGCGTAGCCGCGCACCTCGCCGCCCTTGTAGTCGGCGACCAGCAGGCTGACGGCGCCATTTTCGGTCTGCGCCTGCAGCGTCAGCTGCCCGCCGGCATCCTTGAGCGTGCTGCCGAGCAACGCCGCGAGCACCAGCGCGGAGGACAGCAGCCGCTCGATCACCGGCGGATAGGCGTGGGCGGCCAGCACCTCGTCCAGCACCGGTCCCAGCCGGACGACCCGGCCGCGCGCATTGCGGGAAGGAATGGTGAAGCCGAGGGCCTGGTCGATGGTGGGGGAAATCACGGCGCGTCCTTTGTTCCGTTCGGACCGAGCCTGCCGAAGGCCCCTTCTCCATGAAAGAGGAACAGGGTCTTCGACAGGCGCGGGACGAACGTCTGTCGTGGAAAGACGCGGATATAGGTCAGGCGGACAGCTTTCCAAGCGCCCAGAGCAGCACCGACTTCTGGGCGTGGATGCGGTTTTCCGCCTCGTCCCAGATCAGCGACTGCGGCCCGTCGATCACTTCCGTCACCACTTCCTCGCCGCGATGGGCTGGCAGGCAGTGGAGGAAATTGGCGCCGGGCTTGGCCTGCGCCATCAGCGCGGGCGTCACCTGATAGGGCATCATCGCCGCCAGCTTCTCCTCCGCATGGGCCTGGCCCATGGAGATCCAGGTGTCGGTGACGACGACATCCGCCCCGGCCACTGCCTCCACCGGATCGCGGGTCAGGATGATGCGCGATCCCGCAGCCTGGGCGGCCGCAGCGAAGGCGGGATCGGGATCATAGCCTTGCGGCACGCCGATGCGCACGTCGAACTTCATCAGGCCCGCCGCCTCGATGATCGAATGCAGCACATTGTTGCCGTCGCCCAGCCACGCCCACTGGCTGCCCGGCAGCGCCAGCCCATGCTCCACCACGGTCAGCAGGTCGGCGACGATCTGGCAGGGATGCGACAGGTCGGTGAGGCCGTTGATGACCGGCACCGTAGCATATTGCGCCATCTCCTCGATCTTCGCATGATCATCGGTGCGGATCATGATCGCGTCGCACATGCGGCTGAGCACGCGCGCGGTGTCGGCGACGGTCTCGCCCCGGCCGAGCTGGCTGGTCGCGCCGTCCAGGATCAGCGACGTGCCGCCGAGCTGGCGGACCGCCATGTCGAACGACACGCGAGTCCGCGTCGAATTCTTCTCGAAGATCATCGCCAGCGTGTGGCCGGCGAGCGGCGCGTCGGCATCGGCGCGCCCCTTGGGCAGGCCCGCCCGCGCCGCCTTCCGGTCGATGGCGTCGGCAATCATCGCGGCGATCGCGTCGCCGCCCGCGTCGGTAAGATTCAGGAAATGCTTGGTCATTTGGGAACGTCCCCCAAAACATCCGTTCGTCCTGAGTAGCCATTGAACGAAGTCGAATGGCGTATCGAAGGACCAAGCGTGGCGCCTGATGCTTCGGTACTTGAGCAGGTGAACCATCCCCCGGATGGTTCAGGATCGTCCGGGGGACGATCCGACCTGCTCAACTTCGACAAGCTCAGCCCCTACTCAGCACGAACGGGAATTTCATCGTCAGGCCGCTTTCGCCTCCGCGAAGCTCCGCGCGCCGGCGGAGATCTTCTCGATGGCTTCGGCGATATGGCTTTCGTCGATGACGAGCGGCGGCAGGATGCGCAGCACATTCTGCCCCGCCGACACCGTCAGCAGGCCATGATGGTCTCGCAAATGGCCGACGAAGGCGCGCGCGTCGTGCGTATCCTTCATCTTGACGCCCAGCATCAGGCCCATGCCGCGCACATCCTCGAACATGCCGTCATGGTTGGGGATCAGCTGTTCCAGCGCGGCGCGCAGGCGTGCGCCCATCGCCTTCACACGGTCGAGGAAGCCCTCGCCCAGCACCTCGTCCAGCACGGCAAGGCCCACCGCCATGGCGAGCGGGTTGCCGCCATAGGTGGACCCGTGGGTGCCGAAGACCATGCCCTTGGCCGCCTTCTCGGTCGCGAGGCAGGCGCCGAGCGGGAAGCCCGCGCCGATGCCCTTCGCCACCGCCATGATGTCCGGCACGATGCCGTACTGTTCATGGGCGAAGAAGGTGCCGGAACGGGCATAGCCGCACTGCACCTCGTCCAGGATCAGCAGCAGCCCCTTCTCGTCGCACAGCGTGCGCAGGCCGGTCAGGAACTCGGCGGTCGCCGGGGTGACGCCGCCTTCGCCCTGCACGGGTTCCAGCAGGAAGCCCGCGGTGTTGTCGTCGACCGCCGCCGTCGCCGCTTCGAGATCGTTGAACGGCACCACCTGGAAACCGGGCAGCAGCGGCTCGAACCCGTCGCGCATCTTGGGCTGGCTGGTGGCGGAAATCGTCCCCAGCGTCCGCCCGTGGAAGGCGTTGTCGAAGCTGATGATCTTGTGCCGATGCGCCTCGCCATTGGCATAATGATAGCGGCGCGCGGTCTTAATCGCGCATTCCACCGCCTCGGCGCCGGAATTGGTGAAGAACACCGTGTCGGCGAAGGTGGTGTCGACCAGCTTCTGCGCGAATTTCTCGCCCAGCGGCATGCCGTACAGGTTCGACGTGTGCATCAGCGTCGCCGCCTGGTCGGCGATCGCCTTCACCAGCTTCGGATGGCCGTGGCCCAGCAGGTTGACCGCGATGCCGCTGGCGAAGTCCAGATAGCGCTCGCCGCGCTCGCCGATCAGGTAGCAGCCCTCGCCTCGGACCGGACGCACATCGCACCGGGGGTAAACGGGCATGAGCGGCGTAATCGACATGGGCCTTCCCTTTCTGGGCTGATGTTCGTCCAAACGCAAAAAGGCGGCCCCCGCCGGGCCGCCTATTGCGAGCGCTGCCTATACAGGCGGCGGAAAGACCGCGCAACCCCGGCTGGCAGGCCGGTCCGGGAGGAAAGGCGTGGAACTATGGCCTACCTTCCCGCCGTTCGGGCTGAGCTTGTCGAAGCCCTGCATTTTCTTGAAGAGAAGGGAAACCCCCTTCGACTGCCTGCCAGGGCAGGCGCTCAGGACAGGCTTCGACAAGCTCAGGGCGAACGGAGGAAGGGATGCCCCTACCCGATCTGGCCCCATGCGTCGGCGATCTCGGCGATCATGGTGCGCGCATCCTCGACCGGCTCGGCGCGGCGCTCCTTGGCGCCCACCAGCAGCAGCCGGCGCGCCTCGCGGTAGATCTGGGCAAGGCCGGTGGCGATGTCGCCGCCCTTGTCGAAGTCCAGGCTCGATTCCAGCGCGAACAGGATGGACATGGCACGCGCCTGCTTGTCGGACACCTTGACGCGGTCCTGCTGGCGCTCAGCCAGCGCGGCGGCATCGAGCGCGATCAACAGCTCGTCGAACAGGATCTTGACCAGCGCGTGCGGCGTGGCGCCCTCGATCCGGCTGCCCGAATGCACCGCCGCATAGCGCCGTGCCGCCGCCGAACCCGCATAGCCCTGATTATAGAACATGAGTCTTTCGTCCCCGATCAATTGTCGCTGTTGTTCCAGACCGCGATCTGCTGCTCCAGATAGCTCTGGGTCGCCTTGAGCGCGTTGAGTCGCGTTTCCATCTTGGAATAGACGCTGGTGAGCTGCGCCTGATAATCGGCCATCTGCTCGTCCAGCTTGTCGAACTGGTCGGCCAGATCCTCCGCCAGCGCCTTGTATTTCGCCTGCGACTGCGCGAGCGCGCCGTCCTTCTGCTGGATCTTGTCGCGCACGCCGTCCATCAGGCCGGCCAGGCCCGGATTAGAGGCCGACTTGACCGCCGGATTGAGCAGCTGGGTGATCCCGGCCGGATCGGCGGCGATCGCCTTGTCCAGCGCATTGGTGTCCAGCGTCAGCGTACCGTCCCGGTTGGTGCCGATGCCGATGTCGGACAGGGTGCGATAGGTGCCCGTCCCGGCGAGCGCCGTGGAGGTCATGGCGGCCAGCTGCCGCTTCATGTCGCGGATCGACGCCTCTCCGTTCAGCACGCCCGCGTTCGACGAGTCCGTGCCCGTGGCGGTCGCCGTGTTCAGCGCCTTCATCAGTGTGTTGTAGGCGTCGACGAACTCGACCACCAGGTCGCGCATCGACGTCGTCGGCTCGCTGCTGGCCAGCGTCACCGGCTGGCCCGGTACAGCCTTGTTCAGGTCGATGCGCAGGTTGGCGATCGCGGTGTCGATGCTGTTGCTGCTGTAATGCTGCTCCACGCCGTCGATCTTGATGATCGCGTCCTGCGGCGCGCCGGCCGACTTCATGGTCGCGCTGTCCGTGCCGTTCCAGGCGAACTTGGCGAGGTCCGCGCCGGTGCCGGCGGCCAGGCTGAAATCGTTGGCCGCGCCCGTCTGGCCCTTCATGACCAGGCGGGTGCCGTTATTGTCGGTGACGACGGAGGCGGTGACGCCCATGCCCGCATCGTTGATCGCCTTGGCCAGGCCCGCATAGCTGTCGTTGGTCGAATCGATCGTGATCGTCTTGCTCGTGCCGCCGACCGTCAGCGTCAGCGTGCCCTGGCCCACTGCCGTACTGGCGGTCGCATCGGCAACGGAGGTGGAAGCCAGGATGCGCGCGGAGGCGAGCTGCTGCACCTCCAGCTTCGCGGGCAGGCCAGCGGGCACGCCGCCGGGCAGCAGGCTGACCGATGCGATGCTTTCGTCGCTGGAGGTCGGGGTGCCCGAGAAACCGGTGCCGGCCAGCAGGCTGTTGAGCGCGTCGGCGAAGGTATCGAGCGAGCTGGAAGCCGAAGCGAGCGCGGAAATGCGCGCGCTGTTCAGGCTCTGGCGATCGGTAATGACCTTTTCCTTGGGATCGCGCGTCGCGCTCACCAGGCTGGCGACGAGCGCCTGGGTATCGATGCCGGAGCCAATGCCGAGCGCGGTCGATATGCTGCTGCTGATCGAAGCCATGAGCCGTCCTTTCAGGAAGAGAGAACGGCCCTAGGGCGAAGACCTTTAGGAATGATTTTCGCGCATGGGATGAGCGGCGTCTTCACCCCTCGCTTTTCCCTACTCGTCACCCTGAACTCGTTTCAGGGTCCATTTTACCGGATCGAGCCTTGGTTGGTGGGGCACCATGTGCAGCCGAGTCACGTGCCTCGGCTGCACTGAAACAAGGCCAGCATGACGAGCTGGAAGGGGGCTTGGCAGGGTCGCTAAACAGCCGCCGAGAGAATCTGGTCCACCGTGCCGCGCTTCAGATGCGCCTGCGCCGTGCGGGCATGGTCGCCCTGCGCCGCGATCCGCTTGGCCAGGCGCACCGCCTGCTCCACCGTTTCCTTGCTGGCGGGCGGCAGCGGCACGATGATGATCGGCGCGGGCAGCATCGACTGGATCGCACCGGCGGCGCTTTCCACCGATGTGTTGGCATTGTCCGCCCGAAGGTCGGCGAGGATGTCGGCGATGCGGGCGTGAACCTTCGCATATTCGGCGGCGCCCGCCGCGTCCTCGTCAAGGGCGGCGAGGTCGATGTCCACCGGCAATATCCGCTGGCGGCTGCCAAAGCTGTCCTGCCCGCGTGTCTCCGCCCCGGCCGAAACCGGCGCGACGGCGGGCACGGCCGGAGAGGCGCGCACCGCGCCCCGGTCGACCTGCGATACCTCGCCGCGCGAAAAATAATCGTTCATGACGCACCATAATCATGCGTCCCCATGAAGCTTTTACGGACGAATGCGGCTAAACTTTAGTTCACCATCGCGATTTTCTTCGCCGTGCCCGCGCAGCAGCATCCATGCCAGCGCGATCGGCACCAGCCCAAGCCCCGGAATGCCAACCGGTCCCGCCACCATCTGGAGCAGCGGCAGGTAGAAAAGCAGAAGCAGCGCGCTGTTCCCCTCCCCCCGCGCGATCACCAGCACGGCCATCGCCGCCACGGCCAGCGTGTCATAGGACAGCATATAGGGCGTCACCGACACCGCGCAGGCGAGGAAGATCAGGTTCGCCTTTCTGTCTTCCGCAGCCGGCCGCGCGCGGAAATGCCAGACCGTCAGCGCCACGGCCGCGATCGACAGCAGCGTCTGCACCGCGCTCGCCACCGGAATCGAAACGCTCGCCGAGCGCAGGTTCATGAACAGGGTTGCCATGAACGGCCCGGCCAGATGATCGGGATCGGACAGCACGAGCGACTGGTTGGCGATCCCCTGCACCAGGTAGACGCGCCAGATATCCGGGCCCCAGAGCAGCGCGACGGCCAGCGCCAGCCCGAGCGCTGTCGCGCAAGCCGAGAGGATCGCGCGCCAGTTGCCCGTTACCAGCAGCAGCACGGGGAAGAGCAGCCCCAGCTGCGGCTTGACGGTCAGCAGGCCGAGCAGCGCCCCGGCGAGCCAGGGCCGGCTTTCCCGCCAATGCAGGACGGACAGGATGATCGCCGCCGCGAGGCAGGCGAACTGCCCCGAGAGGAGGCCGAACAGCGCGGCGGGCGACGCCAGAAGGATGCCGATCACCCGCCAGTCGCGCGTCCACAGCCGCAGCGCGGCGGCGAAGGCGCCGAGCCCCGTCAGAGTCCACAACAGCAATGCCGGCAAATAGGGCAACAGGCCGAACGGCGCGCCAATGAGCAGGCTGGAGGGCGGATAGGACCAGAGCTGGCCCGGATAGCCCGCCCCCACCTGCTCGCCCAATGCGGCCAGATAGGTGGCGATGTCGTAATAGCGCGCCGGATCGGGCTCCCAGGCCGCGCGGCCGACCATCCAGAGGTTCAGGAAATCGCGCCCGACCACTAGCGACGTGCCGTCGCGCGGGATGCCGACGCCGGTCTGCAGCGTCAGCAGATAGAAGGGCACGCCGACGAGGAGCAACAACCCGGCGCCCACCGCGGCCAGATCCAGCCCCGGCGGCAGCGGCCGGATCGTCACAACTTCTTTCCTTCCGCATCGAAGCGCAGGTCGTCGGGCACGGCAATGAACGGCCGGTCCATCTCGCTCGCCATGCGGTTTTCGACCCGGAAGACGAAGGCCAGCACCGTCGCCACCGCCATGTAGAGCCCTTCGTTGACGATCTGCCCGGCGCGCGACGTGAAGTAGATGGCGCGCGCCAGTTCGGGATATTGCAGCACCGGCACGCTGCTCGCGTCGGCCAGCTCGCGGATCGCCGCCGCGATCGCATCGCAGCCGCGCGCGACCACCACGGGCGCGGCGTCCTGCCCCGGGCGATAGCGCAGCGCGACCGCGAAATGGGTCGGGTTGGTGATGATGACGCTGGCTTCCTGCACCGCCTTGCGGGTGGAACCGTTCAGCACCTCATATTGCTTGCGGCGGATATGGCCCTTCAGCTCGGGCGATCCTTCGCTTTCCTTGTTCTCGTCCTTGATCTCCTGCTTGGTCATGGCCAGGCGCTTGGCGCGCTGCATGATCTGCGCGGGCACGTCGATGCCGGCGATCAGGAACAGGCCGCCCGCCATGATGAGGCAGGTCATCACGAACATGTCGCCCAGGCTCGCCATGGCGGGCGCCACGCCAGCCTTGCCCAAGCCCACGATCGCGGTCAGCCGGTCCCAGATCACCCAGAGGCCGATCGCGCCCAGCAGGCCGACCTTGGCGATCGACTTCAGCAGCTCGATCAGCCCCTGCATGCCGAACATGCGCTTGAGGCCGGCGGCGGGGTTGAGCTTCGACGCCTTGGGCGCGAAACCGCCGGGGCGGAAGCCGAGCGATCCCAGCAGCGCGGGCGCGGCAATGGCGGCGAGCAGGGTGGCGAGCAGGATGCCGCTGACCGGCAGGGCAATGCCCGACAGCAGCGCCCAGCCCCGGTCGGCGGGGGCGAAGTCGACGATATCCTCGCGGCGGAAGCGCAGCGCCTCCACCAGCATGTCGGACAGCGCCTCGACCAGTGACGGCCCGGTGACGGCGATCCAGCCGATGCCGGCCATCACCACCAGCGCCGTCGCCAGTTCGCGCGACTGGAGGATGTCGCCCTTCTTGGCGGCATCCTGCAGCTTCTTGGCTGTCGGTTTCTCGGTCTTTTCGCCGCCCTGGCCTTCCGCCATCGCTCAGCGTCCTTCCGCGATCGACTGGGCCTGGTCCAGCCCGGCCTTGAGCGCCGCCGTCACCCCCTCGCCCATCACCGGCGCGGCGATGGCGAGCAGGACGAGGCCGGCCATCATGGCGACCGGCATGCCGACGGCGAACAGGTTGAGCGACGGCGCGGTGCGCGCCAGCATGCCCATGACGATCTGCACCAGCACCAGCGCGAAGCCGACCGGCAGGGCGATCGTGACCCCCGCGCCCAGCAGCGTGCCGCCGAACTCGACGAGGCGCCACACCGTGTCGTTGCCCAGCATCGCCGCGCCCGGCGGCAACGCCTGATAGCTGTGCACCACGAAGCTGACGAGCAGCAGGTGCCCGTCCATGCCCAGCAGCAGGAAGGTGGACAGGATCGACAGGAACTGCCCCACCGCCTGCGTCGCCTGGCCCGATGACGGATCGACCATGGCGGCGAAGTTCAGCCCCATGGCGTTGCCAATCGTCTCGCCCGCGACGAAGGCGGCGGCATAGCCGATCTGCACCGCGAACCCCATGGCGAGCCCCGCCAGCACCTCGCCCGCGACCAGCATCACGCCCTCGAAGCTGGCGATGCCGTCCTGCGGCAGCTGGATCGTCACGCTGTTGAGCGCCGCCATGCCGAGCGCGAGGCTGAGGATCAGGCGCAGCTGGAGCGGGACGGCGGGCGCGCCGAACACCGGCGCCGCGATGAAGGCCGCGCCGGGGCGGATCATCGCGATCAGCCAGATCCAGAGCTGCACCTCCACATTGGCGAAGCCCGGCGCCATCATTGCAGCAGGTCCGGGATGCGCTCAAATATCTCGCGGGTGAAGTCGGCCAGCAGCACCATGATCGACCCGCCGAACAGCGCCAGCATCGCGCCCACCACGATGATCTTGGGGATGAAGCTCAGCGTCTGCTCGTTGATCGAGGTCGCGGCCTGCACCATGCCGATCAGCACGCCCGCGATCAGCGCGGGGATCAGGATGGGCGCGGCCGCAAGCGCCGTGATCCACAGCGCCTGCTGGGCAAGGCCCATGAAGAAATCGGCGTTCTCCATGGTCCGCCTAGGTCGCGAAGGAGCCGGCGAGCGACCCCATGGTCAGCGCCCAGCCGTCGACCAGCACGAACAGCAGCAGCTTGAACGGCATGGAGATGATCGTGGGCGACAGCATCATCATGCCCAGCGCCATCAGCGTGGAGGCGACGACCAGGTCGATGATGAGGAAGGGCAGGAAGATCATGAAGCCGATCTGGAAGGCGGTCTTGAGCTCGCTCGTCACGAAGGCCGGCAACAGGATGGTGAAGGGAATATCGGCCGAACTGCGGAAGGCGGGCGCCTCCGCCAGGTTCTGGAACAGCTTGAGGTCGCTCTCGCGCGTCTGCTTCACCATGAAGCCGTGCAGCACCCGGCCCGAGCGGCCGACCGCCTCCTCGATGGGGATCTGCCCCTTGCCATAGGGGTCGAAGGCCTGGGCGTTGATCTGGTCGATGGCGGGACGCATCACGAACAGCGACAGGAACAGCGACAGGCCGACCAGCACCTGGTTGGGCGGCGTCTGCTGCAATCCCAGCGCCTGGCGCAGCAGCGACAGCACGATGATGATGCGGGTGAAGCTGGTCATCATGAGGATCAGCGACGGCAGCACCGTCAGCAGGCTCATGAGGACGAGGATCTGGAGCGACAGCGACAGCGGGCGGCCGTCGCCGGAAATCTGGCCCATCGCCCGGGTCAGCGCGCCGCCATTGTCGACGGGCGCGGGCGGCGCCGCGGCGGGCACGGCCTGGGCGAAGGCGGGTTCGATCAGCAGCAGCGCGCCGGCGACGGCGATGCCCCCGATCAGGAACGTCCTAGCGCGCACGATAGGGGTCGCCTTCCGCGATCTTCTCGATCTTGCCGCGCGTGACCGACAGCAGGATCTTCTTCCCTTCGAACTCCACCACCGCCAGCTTGCCGAAGGTGCCCATCGGCAGCGCCTCCAGCACCTTCAGCGAGCGGTCGGACTGGCCGACCATCATGCCCGGCTGGTATTTGCGCCACAGCCACAGCGCGCCAAAGGCCATGCCGCCGACCAGCGGCAGCAGGATCAGCAGTTTGACGAAATACCAGAACATGATGCGGCCCCGCGAATATGGTTAACGCGCCATCCGATCAGCACAAACGCGCCTTATGGCAAGCGCTAAAAAGCCGGGAATGCGATCAGCCGCGCCGTTCCACGCCGGCAAGGCGGGTCTCGGTGGCGGCGATCTCGACGATGCGGATGCCGTAGCGGCCGTTGATGGTGACCACCTCGCCCTTCGCGATCAGGGCGCCGTTGACCATGATGTCGAGCAGGTCGTCGGCCTGGCGGTCCAGCTCCACGATGGCGCCCTCGGCCAGGTCCATGACTTCGGCGAGGCGCAGCGAGGTCGATCCGACCTCCACCGACATGCGCACCGGAATGTCGGCCAGCAGCTTGAACTGGCGGTTGCTGGTCATCCGGCCCACCGGATCGATGCCGGCGGCATCCAGCTTGGGGGCTTCGGTCATGTCGCTCATTGGTCGTTTCCCTGTGCAAGCTTTTCGATCTGGAATGCGGCGCGCCCGTCCTGTTCGCCGATGGTGCCGTGCGCCACGATGCGGTTGCCGACGATCAGCGGCATGCTGCGTCCGATCGTCACCGGAATGATGTCGCCGGCCTTGAGCTGCATCAGCTCCGCCAGCGAGAGATGGGGCCGCGCCAGCACGGTGCGCGCGGGCAGGCGGATGTCGTGCATGCGCCGCGCGATCCGCGCCTGCCAGATCGGGTCGACATGCTCCTCGTCGGCGGCGACCTTGGTGCCGGTCAGCCCCTCGACGGCGCGCAGCGCGGACAGCGGGAAAAGAATGTCGATCGGCCACGCCTGGTCGCGCGTCAGGCTGATCTCGAAGCGCTGGAGCACCATCTGGTCGCCCGGCTGCGCTGCGGAGGCATGGCCGATGCCGTTCTCGCGCAGGATCAGCCCGGCCTCCAGCGGCAGGACATCGGCCCAGGTCTCGACCAGCCGCACCATGACGGCGTCGGACAGGCGGGCGATCAGCCGGTCTTCGGTGGGGGTGAACTCGCCGCGCGCGGGCAGCGGCCGGTTGCCGATGCCGCCATAGAAACAGTCGACCAGGGTGGAGATCATCTCCGCGTCCATGCGGAGCAGCACCTGGCCCTTGAGCGGCAGCAGGCGATAAAGCGAAATGCTGCAGAAGGGTGGCAATGGCGCCGACCAGGCGCCGAAGTCGATCAGTTGCGCCTCGTGCGCCGTCACATGCGGGCGCACGCCCGAAATCGGTTCGATCACGGCACGAAGGCGCCGGCCGAGCTTCTCGCCCAGCCGGTCCAGCCCCGACAGCATCACTGGCGCCTGCGGCTCCCCGCGCCCGAAGGCGTAGGTCTGAACGTCCTGCATGTTGGTCCCCTGCCTGGCGGCCGGGGGACTTCCCGGCATTCAGGCAGGGCCATTACAAACGAATCTGGTAAAGGAAACGTTAAGCACGCGTCGACGCCCGGCCCGACGCTTCGACAAAGGCACAGCCGTTCGTGCTGAGTAGGGGCTGAACGAAGGCGAAGACCCGTATCGAAGCACCGTCGCGCCTGGCCCCGACCTTCGATACGCCACTTCGACAGGCTCAGTGGCTACTCAGGACGAACGGGTCGATCTCATCGAAAATATCCTACTGGATCACGAAATTGGTGAAGTAGACATTGTCGACGCCGCCATAGCCGGTCTTCTGCTTCAATATGTCGTTGATCGTCGCCTTGATCTTCTTCTGCAGCTGCTGCTTGCCTTCGGGCGTCGACAGCATCGCCTCGGGCTGCTGCGCCAGCAGCATCAGCACCTGGCTGCGGATCGCCATCTCATGGGTCTTGATCGCGTCGATCACCCGCATGTCGTAATAGGTCGACACGGCGATGGAGATCTGCGCGAAGGCGTCGGTGTCCGACATGTTAGAGGTGAAGGGCGTCTGCAGCTGGAAATAGGTCGCCTGATAGGCGGCCGGGTTCGCCGGGGTAGGCAGGTCGATGCCCTTGCCCGGAGCATGACCGGCCGTGGCGTGCGCGCCCTCTGCGCCCCCGCCATGGCCGCCGCCTTCGCCGCCGCCACCGCTCCAGCCATGCGCCTTGGCGACGTCCTCGGCGCTTTCGCCGGCCAGGACGAGCACGGGCTTGTTCGGGTCTTCCTTGGGGCCTTCCGCCTTGGGACTGAAGAATCCGGCCGCGTACAGGCCGCCTGCCGCGCCGGCGCCGCCCAGGATCATGGCGACGACCAGCATGATGATCATCTTCATGCCCCCGCCCTTTTTCTTCTTGGCCTTGGCGTCGTCGCTCATCGTCGAAAGTCCCCTAGTGATGCCGCTCAGGCGTAGCGCGCACGCGCGGCGTCCGCGCCCGGCCGGGCGGCGTCCTCATGGTTAAGAACGGCCGGGTCGGCGGGCGCTTTATGGGCCGGCACGATATTTTCGCGCTGCTGCCAGCGTCCCTGGCCGGACGGCTGTCCCATGCCCTGCTGGGTGCCCTGCCAGGCGTGCGATCCGCCATGGCCGGGATGTTGATGCTGCTGCTGCGCCAATCCGCCGTCGCTGCGCGCCGCCTCCGCGACGGGTGCGCGCTCGATCCGCACATCGGCGATCCGCACCGAGGCATGTTCGGCCTCGACGCGGAGTTGCGCGCTCTCGCGCCGCAGTACGGTCTCGGCGGCTTCGGTGGCGACAGTCAGGCTGATCGCTGCGCCCTCCGCGCCGTGGCGGATATCGACCTGCACCGGCCCCAACGCCTCGGTTTGCAGCTGGAACCGGCCCTGCGCCCCGTCAGCCGATAGCCCTGCGATGTCATGCGCGAGCCGGTCGATCCACTGGCCCGACACGCCCATGTCCACGATCTGCCCGCCGATGCTGGCGGACAGATCCGGAATCGGAGCGGCCGGCGCGCCAGGTTGCGGCTGTGCCGGAGAGGCGGGAGCCGCAAGCGGCGGAGGCGCACTTGCCACCGGCGGCGTCGATGATGGCGTGTCGTCCGACCTCCGCGCGGAATCCGCGTCAGTGCTCGCAGCAGCGGTGTCCGCTTGTCCGGCGGCCTGCCGCTGGACGATCTGGAGCAGGGCAAGCGCATCGGGCGCGGAAACCTTCTCCCCCTCGGCGTGCTGCACCATGGGCGGGACGGACTCCTGCGCCTTGGGCGGAATAGGCGGTTGACCTGGAAGAGAGGGTGCGGTCGCGCCCTGCGACGGCGCGGTACCCGCTTCGGCCTGTGGCGAAGCGGGCGGCGGAACGGGCGCTGCGGCCATGGCGAACACGGGGATCGCAGCAGCCTCATCGTCGGCGACCACCGGCAGGTCATCGCCTTTGGCTTCCCCCGCTTCCTGCTTGCCCTCGCCAGGCATGGCGGCAGCCGCCTCTTCGGCAACGGGCAGGATCGGCAGTGGCAGCGGCAGGGCAAGCGTCAGCCCCGTCACCTTCCCCTCGCGCGTGCCGAGCGTCCGGTCGAGCAGGGCGGCAAAGCCCCCTTCCTTCGCCGTGGCGGGCTGGCCCGCCGCTGCCCCCGCTTGCGCCGGCGCGAAGAGCAGGGCCTTCAGGCTTGAGATGATCGTCATTCGTCCCTTCCAGCCCTTTGCATCCGGCGGTAGCGCGGCAGCGCGGCCAGCCTGTTCTCGCGCCATTCCTCCAGCTCGGCGCGGGCGCGCTCCTTCAGCCGGGCGGCGATCTCCTTCTCGCGATTGGCGGCGATGGTCGCGCCCTCCTTCGCCTCCACCTTGCGGCGGGCGTCGTAGAGCGCGCCGTCCAGCTGGCGCCCCGCCCGTTCCAGCCGGCCCGCCAGCTCCTGCATCGCCGCGAAGGACGCGCCGGTGGCGACGCCTTCATTGGCGAACAGGTCGCCGCGCACCTTGCGCAGCCGCTCGACATTGCGGGCGATGCCCTCCGCCTCGTCGCGGGCGCGCGCGGTGTCGGCGACGGCCATGGCGTGCTGGACGTGGCGCACGCGCAGCACGCGCTGACGGCGGGCGACCAGCCCCTTCACGCGCCGAACTCGGCGACGAGCGCGGCGGCGCTGGTGGGCAGGTCGATGCGGCTCTTCTGGTCCTGCCGGATGAAATCCAGGATCTCCTGCCGCCGCTGCACCGCCTCGTCGATCACGGGGTCGTTGCCCGGGCGGTAGGCGCCCATCAGGATCAGGTCGCGATTCTCCTCATAGGCGGCCCACAGGCGGCGATAGGCGGCGGCTGCCTGCCTATGGGCGTCCGGCACGACATCGGCCATGACGCGGGACAGCGACTTGCCGATGTCGATCGCGGGGAAGATCGCCTGCTCGGACAGGTGCCGCGACAGCACGAAATGCCCGTCGACGATGGCGCGGGCGGCGTCGACGATCGGATCGTCGGTGTCGTCACCGTCGGCCAGCACGGTGTAGAGCGCGGTGATCGACCCGCCGCTGCGGGCATCGACCCCGGCGCGCTCCACCAGCCGCGGGATCAGCGCGAGCGCGGAGGGCGGATAGCCCTTCATCGCGGGCGGCTCGCCCAGTGCCAGGCCGATTTCGCGCTGGGCATGGGCGCAGCGCGTCAGGCTGTCGATCAGCAGCAGCACCTTCTTGCCCCGCGCGCGGAAATATTCGGCGATGGCGGTGGCGCGCGCGGCGGCGCGCAGGCGCAGGACGGGGGGATGGTCGGCCGGCACGGCGACGACGATCGACTTGTGCATCGCGCCCTTGAGCTTCGTTTCCAGGAAATCGCTGACCTCGCGGCCGCGCTCGCCGATCAGGCCCGCGACGACGATGTCGGCTTCGGCGCCCTGGATCATCTGGCCCATCAGCACCGACTTGCCGACGCCCGACCCGGCGATGATGGCGATGCGCTGGCCGCGCCCAGCGGTCAGCAGCGCGTTGACCGCGCGCACGCCGAGGTCGAACGGCTCGGTGACCCTGCCCCGGTCGAGGACATTGCCCTTGACGCCGTTGAGCGGCCAGGAGCCCCCCGCGATGATCGGTCCCTTGCGGTCGAGCGGCTGGCCCATGGCGTCGATGACGCGGCCGATGAGACCCTCGCCCACCTGCACCATGTTGGCCTGGCTATCGGGTTCGACCCGCGCGCCATTTTCCAGCGGCGCATCGCTGTCAAGCGGCACCAGCAGGGTGCGGTCGCCGCGGAAGCCGACGACCTCGGCGCGCGCCACCGTGTCGTCGGCGGCGATCACCCGCGCGCCCGCGCCGATGGGACGACGGAAACCCGTCACCTCCAGCATGCCCGCGTCATGGCTGACCAGCCGGCCGACATGGCGCGGCTGGCGGTTCTGCACCTGCAGATGGTCGAACAGCGTTTCGGCCTGCGCCAGCGCCGCGCGGATCAAGGCTTGCCCTCCATGTCGTCGAGCAGCGCGCGCAGGCGGGACAGGCGCACGTCCGGGCCGTCCTCGACCCAGCCGTCCGCCGTCTCCAGCCGCACGCAGCCGCGCTTCATCGCGGGGTCGGCGACCAGGCGGACGCCGACATCATGGCCCTCGACCAGCGCGACGTCCTCGGGGTGCAGGTGCAGCGCGCCCTTCCCCTCATTGTCCTCGATGAAGGCGGCGACGCTGTCGCAGCGCTGGAGCAGGCGCTCAATGTCGATCTCCACCTCGCCGACGATCTGCTCGACCAGGCGGACCACGGTGGCGGACAGCATGGTGGACAGCATCCCGCTCGGCGCGGGGGCCAGCAGTTCCAGCGCCTCGGCGAGCCGCTGGCAGGCGTCGGTCTCGGCCTGCATCGCCTCGCCGGTCACGCGGCATCCCTCGTCGAAGCCAAGCGCGAACGCTTCCATCCGCGCCTGCTCGACCGGGTCGGCGTCCGGTTCGGGATCGGCATAGACCGCAGCCTGCCGCCCCGGCACCCCCGTATAGAGGCTGCGGAATCCGCCGCCGGAAACGGGGCGCACGCCCGCGACGGATACGCTCGCCACGTCCTGCCCACCGGCAGACCAGATCCTAGACAAAATCATTCCCCTTGCCGCCCAGCATGATCGTCCCCGCGTCCGCCATGCGGCGGGCGGTGGCGATGATCAGCTTCTGCGCATCGATCACCTCGGCCAGGCGGATGGGTCCGCGCTCCTCGATCTCGTCGGCAATGGCCTGCGCGGCGCGCGCCGACATCGACCCGAAGATCTTGGCCTTCAGCATGTCGTTGGTGCCCTTCAGCGCGACCACCAGCACGGTGCTGTCGATGGTCCGCATCAGCGTGCCCAGGTTCTTGTCGTCCATGTCGATGAGGTTGTCGAAGACGAACATCTCCTCCTCGATGGTCTGGGCGATCATCTTGTCGCGCTTGGCGACCGCCTTCATGATCCGCTGCTCATTGTCCTTGCGGACGTTGTTCATGATCGCCGCGGCCTCGACCGTGCCGCCGCGCTGCGACGCCGCGCCCTGCTTCTTCGCCGGACCGCGCAGCAGCAGTTGCTCCAGGTCGTCCAGCGCCTCGTTGGAAACCGGCCCCAGGGTGGCGATGCGATAGACGATCTCCTCCTGATATTCGGCCGGCAGCAGTTGCAGCACGTCGGCGGCGACGGGCGCTTCCAGATGGGCGAGCACGATCGCCATGATCTGCGGATGCTCCGCCTCGATCAGCGCGGCGATCTCCTTGGCGTCCATCCACTTCAGCATTTCGAGCTGGGTCGAGCGCGTCGGCGGGGTGATCCGCGCCAGGATGGTCTCGGCCCGCTCCTCGCCCAGCGCCTTGGTCATCGCGCCGCGGATGTGCCGGGTCGCGCCATAGCCGATGGTGGTGCGCTTCTTCGCCTTGGTGACGAAATGGTCGAGCGCCTCGTTCACTTCCTCGATCTCGACGTCGGCGACATCGTACATCGCATAGCCGAGCTGGCGGACCTCTTCGGGTTCCAGCCGGGACAGGATCTGGGCGGCCTCATCCTCGTCGAACAGCATCAGCAGGACGGCGGCGGCGGCGCTCCCCTTCAGCGGCTCGGGGCGGCCGGGGACGATCTCAGGCATTTTCCTTCTTCCCCTCCTTCAGGAGGTCGCGGACCACCAGCGCGGCGCGGTCGGGATCCTGCTTCACGAAGTTGCGGATCAAGTCGGCGCGCTGGGCATAATCATGGGTGGAGGAAATCATGTCGAGCGTGACGGGGCGCGCGGGATCGGGGGCCTCCACCGCCTGGCGGGTCAGCTCGCCCGAAATCTCCCGGCCGATCTTCTGCCCGGTCGCTGCGGCCTGCGCCGCCTGCGCCTCCTGGGCGGCGGCGCGGCGCTTGAGCAGCGGGCGGCCGATGCCGAAGATCACCAGCAGCGCGACCAGCAGGGCCGACACGTTGCGCACCAGCGGCGACATCCAGTCCGCCTCGTACCAGGGCGTCTGCACTTCCTCCGCCTTGGCGAAGCCGCGGGAGGACAGGGCGACCACGTCGCCCCGCGTCTGGTCGAAACCGATCGCGCCCTTCACCAGCGCCTCGAGCGCGGCGATTTCCTGCGCGCTGCGCGGCTTGCCGTCCGCGCCGGTGTCGAGCGCCACGGCGACCGACAGGCGCTTGACGGTGCCCACCGCGTCGCGGGTGACGGAAACCTCGCGGCCCAGCTCGAAGCTCCGGTTGAAGGTCTCCTCGGTCTTCATCGGCGGCAGGCCGGGGGTCGCGGGCTGGTTCGCCTGGCTGCCGTCAGCGGTCTGGCCCTGCGCAACCGCCTGGCCGTTCGGATTGGTCTGGGTGACGGTCGGGTTGACCGGCGCCTGGTTGCTGAGCGCACCGGGGACGCCGCTCGCCTCGCCCGCCTTCTGTCCGCGTTCGTCGGACGACCAGCTGCCCTGTTCGTTGCGCAGCCGCGCCTCGTCCTGCGGATAGGTTTCGCGCGTCGCCTGCCGCTCGGCGAAGTTCAGTTCGGCATGGACCTCGGTCGAAAACTTGCCGGCGCCCAGGATCGGGGTCAGCAGCGCGACCACCGACTGACGATAGCGGTCCTCGATCCGCGTCTGGATGGCGAGCTGCCGGTCGTCGGCGGCGTTGCCGTCATTGTTGCTGAGCAGCCGGCCATTCTGGTCGACCACGGAAATATCGTCGGGGCTGAGCTCCGGGATCGACGAGGCGACGAGGTGGACGATGGCGCTCACCTGCGCATCGGTCAGCGTCCGCCCCTGCGCCAGGCGCAGCATGACGGAAGCGGACGGCTTCGCCCGGTCGCGCAGGAAGACGCTGGGCGGCTCGACCGCCAGGTGCACCTTCGCGCTCTCGACGCTGTCGATCGCCTCGATCGTGCGGGCTAGGTCCATCTCGCGGGCGGAGCGCAGCTTCTCGCCCTCGACGGCGCGGCTGGCGCCCATCGGCAGGCTGTCGATCATGCTGTTGCCGTCGGGCGCGCTCTTGGGCAGGCCCTGCGCGGCGAGCATCATCTTCGCCTTGAAATAATCGTCCTCGGCCACGGTCATCCCGCCGCCATTGTCGAAGTCGTAGCGGATGCCGTTCTGGTCCAGCACCTGCGCGACGGCCGACTTGTCCGCATCGGGCAGCCCGCGGAACAGGTCGCGCTGCGGCGGCTCGCGCAGCGCCAGCCAGGCCGCGCCGGCGATCGCCGCCACGCCCAGCAGGCCCAGCAGAGGCAGGCTCTTCGCCACGGCGGGCTGCTTCATGAAGCCGGTGATCCGGGCGCGGATCGCGTCGATCCCCTTGCCGCCGCCGATGGCGGGCGACAGGGAGGCCGGAAGGGCGGGAGCGGCGCTGCCGCCGTTGATGGTCAATGCGTTCTCGCTCATGGATTACACCGGCATGCTCATGATGTCCTTGTAGGCGGACAGGAGTTTGTTGCGGACCTGGAGGGTCGCTTCGAAGCTGACCGACGCCTGCTGCTTGGCCAGCATGACGGCGGCGATATCGGTGGTTTCGCCGCGCTCGAACGCGGCGGCGGCCTCGCCCGCCTGGTTCTGCAGGCCGTTGACCTGCTTCAGCGCGTCGTTGAGCGCCTGGGTGAAGCCGCCGGGCTGCGTGCCCTCGGCCGCGCCGGTGCCGGCCGGACCGGCCGGCGCTCCGGTCGATGCGACGTCGCGCAGGGCCGCGTTCTTCTGCAGGATGGCGTTGCGGATCGCCATCACGCTGTCGGCGGGGGAAATGCCGTTGACTGCCATGGTCTAGCTCCCTTCGCTCAGGCCGCGGCCAGCTCGCGCATCTCGGCGAGCCGGTAGCGCAGCGTACGTTCGGAAATGCCCAGCTTGCGCGCGGCGGCGGCGCGGTGGCCGTCGGTTTCGCGCAGGGCGGTGCGGATCGCCTCCAGCTTCGACTGGCGCGCCACGTCGCGCAGCCGGACGGGCTCGGCGGGCGCGGGCGCCGGCGTCGGGGCAACGATGCGCAGCGGCTGCGGCGCGCCGGCCATGTGCAGGTCGGCGGCCTCGATGCGGTCGCCTTCGCGCAGCACCAGCGCGCGCTGCAGCACATTGCCCAGCTCGCGGGCATTGCCCGGCCAGGCGTGGTCCGACAGCTTGTCGAGCGCCGCCGCGGTCGGCCAGACGAAGGCGTCCTTCGCCATGTCCGACAAGCGCAGCAGCATCGCGGCGGCGATCGCGGCGACGTCGCCCGGACGCTCGGCCAGCGGGCGCAGCTCCAGCGGCATGACGTTGAGCCGCCAGTAGAGATCCTCGCGGAAACGCCCTGCGGCGCATTCCTCGGCCAGGTTGCGGTTGCAGGCTGCGATGACGCGGACATTGACCGGCACCGGATGGGTCGCGCCCACCGGCAGCACCTCGCCCTCCTGCAGCGCGCGCAGCAGCTTGGCCTGCAGCGCGAGCGGCAGCTCGGCGATCTCGTCGAGGAACAGCGTGCCGCCGTCGGCCGCCAGGAACAGGCCTTCCGATGCGTTCACCGCGCCGGTGAAGCTGCCCTTGCGATGGCCGAACAGCATCGCTTCCATCATCGTTTCCGGCAGCGCCGCGCAGTTGACGGCGATGAAGTCGCGGTTCGCCCGGCCCGACTGGGCGTGCAGGAAGCGCGCCATGCCTTCCTTGCCGGTGCCGGTGTCGCCTTGGATCAGCACGGTCGCGTCGCTGCGCGCCACGCGGCCCGCCAGCGTCATCAGGCGGGCGCTGCCGGCGTCGCCCACCGCGGGGATGCAGGCCGGGCGCGCCAGCTCGGCGATCAGCGCGAAGGCGAAGCCCATGTCCTCCAGCGCGAAGGCGACGCGGGCAGGCAGCCCGTTGGCCGCCGGCACCAGCGACGGCGCGTCGGCATGGCAGTGGATCAGGATGTCGCGATGGGTGGCATGGGCGATCTCGGTCGCCAGCAGCACGCGGCGGTCCTCCCGCTCGCGCGGGCTCGCCGCATCGACGATGCGCACCGTGTAGAAGGCATTTTCAAGCCAGTGCTGCAGCCCCGGAACGAGCGCGCAGACTCCTCGGCTCACGTCAAGCGATGACATGAAACTGTCCCCAATGATCCGGCCGGATTGTGCCCCCGCACGCCCCTGACCCCTTCGATGAGGGAAATCTAACCCGATGTGGTTATCGGATGGTTAACGCTGTTCCGCGCTTGCCGGACGCGGCAATTTTTTTCCGCCCGCAAATCCACGATTTTCCCGCTTCCTTTTTCCGCGCGCGCGTAGGGAGCCCGCCGCGCACCCTTCCGGGCGGAAAAAACATGCCTCGCCGCTAAAGCCGATCTGCCGCCCGCCGTTATGCCCCAACGAGGCCGCAAGCGCCCTGATGGCA
Organism: Sphingobium ummariense RL-3; assembly: GCF_000447205.1. Classification (GTDB taxonomy): domain Bacteria; phylum Pseudomonadota; class Alphaproteobacteria; order Sphingomonadales; family Sphingomonadaceae; genus Sphingobium; species Sphingobium ummariense. The sequence goes on from NZ_AUWY01000022.1 coordinate 71,122, forward strand.
GCGACCTGATGTTGAATGGAAAGGGAATATCATGACTGTTATCGGAACCAACTCTTCGGCGCTGCGGGCCGCCAACGCCTCGTCGATGGCCAGCAAGTCGCTGAGCACGTCGATGGAGCGCCTGTCGACCGGCAAGCGCATCAACTCCGCGAAGGACGACGCCGCCGGCCTCGCCATCGCGTCCACCATGACCGCCCAGATCCGCGGCATGACCCAGGGCGTGCGCAACGCCAATGACGGCATCAGCCTGGCGCAGACCGCCGAAGGCGCGCTCGGCGAAGTGTCCAACATGGTGCAGCGCATGCGTGAACTGGCCGTCCAGGCGCTGAACGGCACCAATGACGACAAGGCGAAGGCCAACATCAAGTCGGAAATGGACCAGCTCTCGACCCAGATCACCGACACGCTGACGAACTCCTCGTTCAACGGCATCAAGCTGTTCGACGGCTCGACCGCTTCGGTGGCGATCCAGGCCGGCGCCAACGCCTCGGACTCGGTCACGATCACCCTCGACGACCTGGCCGGCTCGGCCGACATCACCGCCGTCGCCGGTGCGACCGCCTCGGCCGTCGACGTGACCGACGTCGCCTTCTCCTCGGCCGACCTCGCGCTGTTCGACACCGCACTCGACACGATCTCCACGACCCGCGCCAACCTCGGCGCCGTGCAGAACCGCCTCGAATCGACGGTCAACAACCTGACGAGCAACATCACCAACCTGACCGACGCCCGCAGCCGCATCGAGGACGCCGACTTCTCGGCCGAAACGACCGCGCTCGCCAAGCAGCAGATCCTGAGCCAGGCGTCGACCGCGATGCTCGCCCAGGCGAACCAGAGCCAGCAGGGCGTGCTGAACCTGATCCGCTAATCCCGGGTCACACCCTATTGGCCGGCTGAGGTCTTGGTCACCGCCAGCCGGCCATCCGTCCCCAGGCACATCAACAGTCCCCACCGTGTCCGGGGTCGAACCTTCGATCGAACGACCAAAACCAGAAGCCTCCGTCCCCCCGGGCGGAGGCTTCGTCCTGTTCGGGATCCGGCGGGGAATTGGGCGGATGTCCTGTGACGACCCATTTGTTGCCATTAGAGCAATTCAAAGAAGCGTCCAATTGCGGACAGCCGCTGATGATGGCATCCGGGGCAAATGGAAGTCAGGCTTACCACTTTTGAAAGTCCGGAGGGCGATCAGCGCGTGGTTCTTTGCCGCCGGTCTGATGGTAATTTCACCTTCCGCATGCAATGGGCTGACCTCACGGTTTCAACCGGACCTGACTATGGTTGGGGTCCGCTAGGGCCAGATTGCGGAATATATGATACTCTCGAAACGGCGGAGGCAGAAGCGCTGCAACGTATAGATTGGCTGAGGGCGCGCTTTCATTAAGGCAGTGGGAGATTCAGGATACCTTTGCCCTGCCCCCTAACCACCCTCTATCGCCGTTCGCCAAGCCGTCCGGCGCCCGGCTGTCCCGATAGCGGTTTGTCCGTTCCTGGGCAGGATAGCTGCCTGGCGCGAAGCGACCATTTTGCGGCCGTTTACGCCTTGGCCGATGACGCCAGAAACCGGGCGTTAGGTGTCGTCCTCTATGTCTTGGCTGTCGTGGTAAAGCTCTAACATGGCCGCTCTACGTTCGCTGAGCGAGACATGCACGACTACCGTGTCTGCAAGGTCCACATCGGGATGAGAAGCACAGTTCTCAGCAAACCATAGCGCCTCTGACAGTGGTTCTTTGTCATGCCACGTCGTCATAACAAACTTGTCGTCCGGTATCTCTCCAAAGTCGAAAGCCTCTAAGACGGCCCAATCCACGGCATCGTGCCATTCCTCGCAAACTATGCCCCAAGCGACAAAGTATAGGCAACCGCTGCCTACGAGCCATTTGACTACTTCCTCACGCCAAACCTTGCTCACGGCCTGTTCAGCAACCAAGACTGCTCGGTAGGGCTTAGAGGCCATCTGGGGCATGGGCTGGTCAGGCCAGAGGTGCAGATAGTCCAGAGGCATCACACGAACCTAAGTCCGCATAGTCGCATCCTCAACTCAAAACCGGACTTTCCGCAAACCACCCATCTTGACCTCGGCCCAACCCAGTATCGGTTGCGCCCCTGTAGAGCCGCACCGCACATCCATCCTTCCAATGTTGGATTTCCCGTGGTTTACCATGGCGATGGAGCCGCATCCCGCCACTTGCCAGGGCCATGGCCAGCATCCGCCGCCCGGCCACTTTTCCACTCCCCAGCTGTCGCCTCACTGTCGCGTCGCTGTGACCTTCCCGTTACCCAACTGTCGCTTCGGTGGCGCGCCGCTGTCGCGTAGCTGTCGCCTCGCAGGGACCTTTCCGTTACTTTCCGCCCGAAAAACCCGACGACACTGTGAACTTCGCCGTGGCGCGCTGCCGGCGCGTCGTAATGCGCCAGTCCCGGACATCCGCCGGGCTTGCAATGCGGGCGGTAAGCCCCATCATGGCTTTATGACGACGATCGACCGGCGGGCCATGCTGGCCGCCTCCAGTGCCGCGCTGCTCCTGACGCGGCCCGCCTTCGGCCAGAGCCGCGCCGCCTTCTCGTGGAGCGCCCTCGTCCAGCGCGCCGAGCGCCTCTCTCGCAGCCGATTCGCGGAAACGCCGCCGCATCCCGGCGCCGCCGCGGTCGACTATGACGCACTCCACGCGGCCCGCTTCCGCGAGGACCGCACGCTTTGGGGCGATCTTCCCGGCGACACCGGCATCCGCTTCTTTCCGCTCAGTGCCAACGCGGCCCAGCCCGTCAGCATCGCTCTCCTGGAAGGCGGGCGGGAAAGGCCCTTTCCCTACGACCCGACGCTGTTCGACGCCCCGGCGGGCAATGCCGTCACGCAGCTCGGCCCCGATGCGGGCTTTGCCGGCTTCCGCATCATGAACGCGGCGCGCGACGCGGACTGGCTGTCTTTCCTGGGCGCCAGCTATTTCCGCGCGGCGGGCGCACAGAAGCAGTTCGGCCTGTCGGCCCGCGCCGTCGCGATCAACACCAGCCTGGGCAAGGAGGAGTTTCCCCGCTTCACCCATTTCTGGCTGGAGCGGACGGGCGACCATGGCGTGCGGGTCTATGCGCTGCTCGACGGCGCATCGGTCACCGGCGCCTTCCGCTTCGACAACAGCCTCAGTCCCCAGGGCGTGACGCAGGAGGTGACCGCCGCCCTCTTCCCCCGCCGCGCGATCCCCGAACTCGGGCTGATGCCGATGACCAGCATGTTCTGGTACGACCAGGCGCACCGCGACAAGGCGACCGACTGGCGCCCGGAAATCCACGATTCCGACATGCTCGCCTTCGCCGGCAGCGACGGCACCGTTCATGCCCGCCCGCTGGTGAACCCTTCCGCGCCGCGCGTCGACGTGTTCGCGGAGCCAAGCGCGCGCGGCTTCGGCCTGCTCCAGCGCGACCGCGATTTTGACCATTATCAGGACGATGGCGTGTTCTACGACCGCCGTCCGTCGCTCTGGGCAACGCCGACGCAGCCGCTGGGCGCAGGCGAGGTGCGGCTCTACACCTTTCCGACCGACAGCGAATATACCGACAATGTCGCGGCCTACTGGACCCCTTCTGCCGCGCCGGCTCCCGGCATACGGATCGATGCCGCCTATCGCCTCGTCTGGGATTCCGCCCGCTCCCCCGCCGCCAGCAGCCTCGCCATCGTCGACAATGTCTGGCGCGGGCGCGGCGAGCAGCCCGGCGCCGACAAGCTGGTGGTGGATTTCGCCGGCCTGCCGGGTACCGAAAAACCCGAAATCTGGGTCGACCTCAAGGGCGCTACTCTGGAAACGAAGGCCGGCTATCCCGTGCTCGGCAAGGCGGGTCTCTTCCGCGTGGTGCTCGATCTCCGGCGCCAGGGCAACGCTTCGTCCGATATCCGCCTGCAACTGCGCTCCGGCAATCGCGCGTTCAGCGAATATGTTCATTACCCGCTGGGCGCATGAACGGAACCGTGACGCTCGCGAACCGTTCGAGCGTTCGGGTCAGACGACGGCGGGTTAACAATGACGACGTTCAAGGGTATTCGCACCTCCATGGCTGACATGGAACCAGCGCCCCGCGCCTTCGAAAAGGTGCCGCCGGAAGCGCCGCTGGCGATGCCGGTGCAGGATTTCGGCACGCGGCCGGAGGTGCTGGTGCGACGCCGGTTCAACATCGACCTGTGGGCCCGCCGCCTGCTGGTCGTGCTGCTCGCCCTGCTCCCCGCGTCGATGGCCGCGCATGAGATGCGCCGCTCGATCGGCCTCGACGGCATCTCCTTCTGGGAAGGGGTCTATCTCGCTCTTTTCATCCCGCTCTTCGCGTGGATCGCCTTCGGCTTCGCCACCAGCCTGATCGGCTTCCTCCTGCTGACCGTCTCCCGCCGCAAGGGCATTCGCCCCGCAGCGCTCCACGCCAGCCGCCCGCTGCAGGGCCGCACCGCTATCCTGCTGCCCGTCTGCAACGAGGATTTCCTGGAAGTGCTGGGCCGCGTCTCCATCATGGAGCGCTCGCTCGACCAGGTGATGGGCAAGGAGCGCTTCGAATTCTTCATCCTGAGCGACTCCAACGCCGAGAATGGCGAGACCGAGCGGCAAGCCTATCTCGAGATGCGGCAGGCCTTCTCCCGCCCTGTCCACTATCGCCGCCGCGCACTGAACATCGGTCGCAAGCCCGGCAACATCGCCGAATGGGTGCAGCGCTTCGGCGGCGCCTACGACCATATGATCGTGCTCGACGCCGACAGCATCATGAGCGGGCAGACCATGGCGCGGCTCGCCGTCGATATGGAGCTGCACCCGCATGTCGGCCTCATCCAGACGGTGCCGACGGTGGTCGGCGCCGCCACCCTGTTCGCCCGCTGGCAGCAGTTCGCCAGCCGCCTCTTCGGCCCGATCTCGGCCGCCGGCATGATCTGGTGGGCCGGGTCGGAAGGCATGTTCTGGGGCCATAACGCAATCGTGCGCGTGCGCGCCTTCGCCCAGAGCTGCGGCCTGCCCGAACTGCCCGGACGGGCGCCCTTCGGCGGCCATATCCTCAGCCACGACATGCTGGAGGCCGCGCTGCTTCGCCGCCGCGGCTGGGACGTGCACATGGTGACGGCCGACGACAGCTTCGAGGAGTTCCCGCCCTCGATGCCCGATCTCTTCACCCGCGACCGGCGCTGGTGCCAGGGCAATATCCAGCACGTCCCGCTGATCGCGAAGATCGCCGGCATGCACCCCGTCAGCCGCTTCCAGCTGTTCGTGGGCGCGTCGGCCTACTGCACCTCGCCATTGTGGCTGCTGCTGATGCTGGTCGTGCTGGGCGGCGCGCTGGCAGGACTCTGGCCCCCCGCCGCGATCCTGCCGTCGGGCAGCCTGCTCGGGCTGACGGCGGTGCTGCTCTTCGGTCCCAAGTTCCTGGCCGTGGCCTGGGCCATGGCGGATCCCGCGCGGCGCATCGGCTTCGGCGGCGCGGCCCGGATGCTGCGCGGTGTCTTCGCCGATATAGGCCTGTCGATCCTGATGGCGCCGGTCAGCATGCTGACCCAGACCATCAACCTGTTCAGCATCATGATGGGCCGAAAGGCGTCCTGGAACGGGCAGACCCGCGATCGCGACGGCATGGCGATAACCAGCGCCATCTGGCTGTTCAAATGGCATATCCTGCTGGGCGCCGGCCTCACCGCCCTGGCGCTGGCCTCGGGCACTTCCTTCGGCTGGATGGTCCCGGTGGTGCTCGGCCTCTTCCTCGCGCCGGTTCTGGCAGCGGTCACGGCCCGCAAGGATCTGGGACGCCGGGCGGAAGAGAAGGGGCTGTTCCAGGTCGCCGAGCCGTGGTGGCGGACCCAGAACTATCGCCCGCTGCGCTATCGCTGGCCCGACGCCGACCGGATGCGGGCGCTGGCCGTTGCGGCGAACGACCGCTGAACGGAAACTAGCCCTCTGCCCAGTCGAACGGGAGCGGCGCCTCACGGAAGGCGAAGCGGTCCAGATGCTCGGCGACGACCTGCTTGAAGCGACCGACGTCGGCATCCGCTTTGGGTTCCAGCCTGACGGTCAACGCTTCTGCGTCGGCCTTGAGGAGGATCGGCCCCATAGGGAAGCCGATCCACCCCTCTTCCGCGTCGAACGCCGTCTCGAACTTGTGCCCCCAATGTTTGCAAAGCTGCTGGAGGTAGCGGCTGGCATGCGCCGTGGGCACCGTTGCGACGATCGCCATGGTCAAAGCCTTTCGATCCTGCGCGCCGCCTCGTCGATCAGGGCCGCGACGTCGAACATCGTGTCGGCATCGGCACCTTCCTTCTCCAGGCGCGCACGCACGGCCAGACCCAGATTGTGCATCGCCCGGCGCACCGGCGCTCCGTCGGTGCGCTCCGCCTTGCTCGCGAGCGAAGCCAGGCGATCCATGGCTTCTGTAACGGCCTCGGCCTGTTCGGCGAGATGGGCGGTGCCCGCATCGGTGATCGCGAACAGCTTACGGCTGCCCTCGCCCGGCTGCTCGGCAATCAGCCCCATGTCAGCCAGCAGGGTCAGCGTCGGATAGACGACGCCCGGGCTGGGAGCGTAGATCTCGCCCGAGAGCGCCTCGATCTCGCGGATCAGATCGTAGCCATGGCGGGGCACGTCAGCGATCAGCTTCAGCAGGATGAGCTGGAGCGCGTCATTGGTAAACAGCTTGCGCCGTCCTCCGCCCGGCCCTCCGTGCCGGCCGCCGCCCATGGGGCCGCCGAAGCCGCGGCCAAAACCGCCGCCCCGTTCCATGAAGCCGGGACCGAAGAAGCGGGCGTGGTCGCCCTGTCCATGACCGCAGCGGCCATGGAGATGGTGGGAATGGAAATGCATCATTGCACCTTTCATATGTGTCATGATGCATTTAGATATATCTTATGTTCTGATCGCGCAAGGGATAAGATATATCTTTTTATATCTCAAGCGCGTGGTGAGCAGCCCCTCCCCTGAAGGAGGGGCGAAAGGAGCTAAAGCGCCGCGAAGTCGATCGGCGCGTGGCGATCGAGGGTACGGGACTGGTCCTCCAGCGGATATTTGAGGCCGCTGGCGCAATTGAACAGCACGACCCGCGCGTCGCGGGCGATCAGCCCCTCGTCCAGTGCCCGCTGATAGGCCGCAAGGGTCGCCCCGCCCTCCGGGCACATCAGCAGCCCGTCGTCCCGGGCGACGTCGCGGACCGCGGCCGCGATGGCCTCGTCCGAGACCGCGAGCGCCGCACCGCCGCTTTCCCGCACCGCGCGCAGGATCAGGAAGTCGCCGACCGCACGCGGCACGCGAATACCCGATGCGATGGTGTGGGCATTCTCCCAGCGCGGCGCGAACTCCTCCCCTGCCTCGAAGGCGCGGACCATCGGTGCGCAGCCTTCCGCCTGCACCGCAAACATCTTGGGGCGCTTCGATCCGATGAAGCCGATCTTCTCCAGCTCGTCGAACGCCTTCCACATGCCGATCAGCCCGGTGCCGCCGCCGGTGGGATAGAAGATCGCGTCGGGCAGCTCCCAGCCGAGCTGCTCGGCCAGCTCCAGCCCCATCGTCTTCTTGCCTTCGATCCGATAGGGCTCCTTGAGCGTCGAGAAATCGAACCAGCCCCGCTGCTTCGCGCCTTCGCCCACGATCGCTCCGCAATCGTCGATCAGGCCGTTGACGCGATAGACGCGAGCGCCCTGCGCCGCGATCTCCCGCACGTTCACCTCCGGCGTGTCGGCGGGGCAGAAGATGATCGCCTCCATGCCCGCCACCGCCGCATAGGCGGCCAGCGCCGCGCCCGCATTGCCGTTGGTGGGCATGGCGACCTGAGTCACGCCTAGTTCCTTCGCCATGGAAACCGCCATCACCAGCCCGCGCGCCTTGAACGAGGCGGTAGGCAGGCGCCCTTCATCCTTGGCGAGCAGCGTGCCCGAGCCACCGATACGCGCCGCGGTGCGCGGCAGGGGGATGAGCGGCGTCGCCTGCTCGCCGAGGCTGACGATATTCTTCGTGTGGCGAACCGGCAGCAGTTCGCGCCAGCGCCATAGATCCATCGGCCGGGCGGCCAGCGCGTCCTTCGTCAGCGCGGCCTTCACGCCGTCGAGGTCGTAGCGCACGAGCAAGGGCTTGCCCGCCGCCGAGAGGCCGTGCAACCGGTCTGCCTCATAGCGCTCGCCGGTCAGCGAGCATTCGAGGTGGGTGACGAATGTCGGGCGATCGATGGTGAGGTTGAGATCGTGGCGCACGTGAAAATCCCCGTTCGCCCTGAGCCTGTCGAACCGTAGGTCGGCGAAGCCAACGGCTGCACTTCTTCAAGGAAAGAACGGGGCTTCGACAGACTCGGCCCGAACGGAGAAGAGAGCTTATTCCGGCTTCTTCGCCACGCTGACCAGCGCCGGGCGCAGCAGGCGGTCCTTGATGGTGTAGCCTGCCTGCATCTCGACCAGGATCGTGCCCGGTTCGGCATCGGCGGAGGGGACTTCCATCATCGCCTGGTGCTTGTTCGGGTCGAGCGGCTGGCCGACCGACTCCAGCTTCGCGATGCCGTTGCGGCCGAACACGGCCTCGAGTTCGCGCCCGGTCGCTTCTAGGCCCGTCACCAGCCCCTTGAACTTCTCGTCCTCGCGCAGATCGGCGGGGATCGCCGACAGCGCGCGGGAGAGGTTGTCGGCGACCGACAGCATGTCGCGCGCGAAGGAGGTCGAGGCATAGGCGCGGGCATCGGCCAGCTCCTTTTCCAGACGACGGCGCACATTCTGCGTCTCGGCATGGGCGTAAAGCACGTCCTGCTTCGCCGCGGCCAGATCGTTCTCCAGCGTCGCGATGCGTTCGGCCACGGGGTCGCCCGCGGGCGCCTCGTCCTCCGGAAGCTGGTCCACGACTTCGGTGTTCTCGATATTCTTGGTGTCTTCGCTCATCTCATCAATCTCGACAGCGTCTGCGCAGTGAAGTCCACCATGGGGATCACCCGCGCATAGTTCAAGCGTGTAGGGCCGATCACGCCGACCACGCCCACTACCCGGCCGTCACCGCCCCGGTAAGGCGCGGCTATGACCGAAGAACCCGACAGGGAAAAGAGCTTGTTTTCCGAGCCGATGAAGATTTTGGTCGCGTTCCCCGCCAGAGCCCCCTGCAGAAGGCCCAGAATCTCCTGCTTGCTCTCGAGCTGCTCCAGCAGCAGCCTTACACGCTCCAGGTCGGCGGCGGTGCCGTCGTCCAGCAGATGCGACTGGCCGCGCACGATCAACACCGGGCGGTCGTCCGCGTCGTGCGACCAGATCGCGATGCCCCGCGCCACAAGGTCGCGCGCTGCTCCGTCCAGTGCGCCGCGTTCCGCCTCCAGCTCGCGCCGCAACGCCTCGTTCGCTTCGCGCAGGGTGAGGCCGCCGAAACGCGCCGACATGAAGTTCGCAGCCTCATGCAGCATGGAAGGGGTAACGCCGTCGGGCAGGTCGAGCACCCGGTTCTCGACCGATCCGTCCTGCCCCACCAGCACGGCGAGCGCCTGCCGATCGTTGAGAGGCACGAATCCGAACTGCCGCAGCATGGGCTCGCGCTTGGGAACCATTACAATACCCGCACAGGCCGACAAGCCCGAAAGCGCGGCGGTGGCGGCGGAGAGCGCCTCCTCAATCGGGCCGCCTTCCGCCAAGCCGGCCTCGATCGCGCGGCGCTCCTCGACCGAGGGCTCGGCGGCCTGCATCATGCCGTCTACAAACAGGCGCAGCCCGGTTTCGGTGGGCATCCGTCCTGCCGAAGTGTGCGGCGCGGCGAGCAGCCCCAGCTCCTCCAGATCCTGCATCACGTTGCGGATCGATGCTGGTGAGAGGCTGAGCGTAGGCAGGCGGCTGATCGTACGCGAACCCACCGGCTGACCGGTCAGCAGATAGCTTTCCACCACCAGCCGGAAGACGTCGCGCGCGCGTTCGTTGAGCTCGGAGATCGGGGTGACCGCCATGCCGCTTATCTAGGGGAGAGGGCGGCGTTGCTCAAGCTGGAAGGACAAGGCCTCTGGAAGGAAGTCACCCTTTGACCGACTGCTTCAGCATCGGCTCGATATCGAGCAGCTTGGGTATCGCGGCGATGGCGGTGCGCAGCCTGGCATAGCGCGCGTCCATGCAGCCCGACTGGAACTCCAGCCGGGTCGGCTTCCCCGCGCCCCGCGCCCATTCGACGGTGTAGCCGGGCATGTCGGTGGCGAAGCGCACGCAATTCTCGCCATTGGCAATGCGCCGCTCCGTGCCGGTAGCCGGACGATAGGGCGCGAGGAGCGTGCGCAGGCGGCGGTATTGCACCGGGGTAACGGTAAAGCGGGTCGGTCCGGGCACTGCGGTGAAGCGCTGCGGCTCCAGCAAGCCCGACCCGTCCGGCGTCACGCGCAGCGTGTAGCTGGGGCAGGCGCCGAAGCAGGGGCCGGCGGTGAAGCGGATGACATCGCCCGGCGCGCGCGGCGGCTCCAGCTCCGCCTCCCGATCCGTTACGCAGCCCGCCAGCATTACCGCACCAGCCGCTATGATGATCGCCCGCATCCCCATATCGTCTCTCTTATCCATCTTTTCCTGGCTTGCCACTGGCAAGACGCCGCACCCGGCGCTAATCCCCACCGCCTGAACGCTTCGGAGTTAGAATTTTATGCGTCCTTCCGGCCGCGCGCCCGACCAGATGCGCGACATCACCATGGAGCCCGGCTTCACCATCCACGCCGAAGGCAGCTGCCTCGTCAGCTTCGGCGACACTCGCGTGCTCTGCACCGCTTCGGTCGAGGAGAAGGTGCCGCCCTTCCTGCGCGGCAAGGGGTCGGGCTGGGTGACGGCCGAATATGGCATGTTGCCCCGTGCCACCCATATGCGCGGATCGCGCGAGGCCGCCAAGGGCAAGCAGTCGGGTCGCACCCAGGAGATCCAGCGCCTGATCGGCCGGTCGCTGCGCACCATCGTAGATCTCAAGAAGCTCGGCGAGCGTCAGATCGTGATCGATTGCGATGTGATCCAGGCGGACGGCGGCACCCGCACCGCCGCCATTTCCGGCAGTTGGGTCGCGCTGCGCATCGCGATCGACAAGCTGCTTGCAAGCGGCGCCCTGACGGAAGACCCGATCATCCAGAAGGTCGCGGCGATCAGCTGCGGCATCTATGAGGGGACGCCGGTGCTCGACCTCGACTATGCGGAGGACAGCAACGCCGAAACCGACGCCAACCTGATCCTGACCGGCGACGGCAAGTTCGCCGAGGTGCAGGCGACCGCCGAGGGCGCCGCCTATGACGAAGAAGAATTGCTGCGGCTGCTGCGGCTCGCGCGGATCGGCTGTGCGAAGATCTTCGCGGCGCAGGACAAGGCGACGGGACGGTAAACGGTCATCACAAGGAATGCCGTCATGCCGGGCTTGACCCGGCATCCCGCTTCCCTTTGACTGACGTGAAGAAAAGCGGGATCCCGGCGCAAGGCCGGGATGACGAAAAGGGCGATTGATGTCGGACGATTTCGGACAGGAACAGGCGATCCGCAAGCTGGCGCCCGGCCGGCTGGTGATCGCCAGCCACAATGCGGGCAAGGTGCGGGAGATCGGGGAACTGCTGGCCCCCTTCGGCATTGAGACGGTGTCGGCCGCCGCGCTCGACCTGCCGGAGCCGGAAGAGACCGGCACCACCTTCATCGCCAATGCGGAGCTGAAGGCGATGCAGGCGGCGGACCTTTCCGGCCTGCCTGCACTGGCCGACGACAGCGGCCTGTGCGTAGATGCGCTGAACGGCGATCCGGGCATCTTTTCCGCCCGCTGGGCGCTGGGCGATCCGGGATTGCCGGGGGTAGAGCCGCAGCAAGGCACGGTAGGCCGCGATTTCGACCTTGCGATGCGGCGCGTGTGGAACGCGGTCGAAGCCAAGGGGCCGGATGCCAGCCATGACGCGCATTTCGTCTGCGTGCTGGCGCTCGCCTGGCCCGATGGCCATGTCGAGGCGTTCGAGGGCCGGGTCGACGGAACGCTGGTCTGGCCGCCGCGGGGAAATCAGGGCTTCGGCTACGATCCGATGTTCGTGCCGCTGGGGCATGAGATCAGTTTCGGCGAGATGGAGCCCGAGAAGAAACACGCGATGAGCCATCGCGCCGACGCATTCGCAAAGCTGGTAGCAGCGGTGTTCTGATCGCCGTCAGTTCCCGCCGGGCATGACGGGAGCGCTGGCATGCTGCGACCCATCCAGCGGGGAAGCCGGCGCATCTTCGTCGAGCGGCCCCTTGCCGAAGGAATTACCGGCCGGATAATAACGGCAGACCAGATAGTCGAATTGCTCGCTCTCGCCGAGCGCGCAGCCGACCTGCCGGGTGCCACGCCAGATCATCTGAGTATAGTGGCCGACATCTTGCCAGCGGCTCGTAACGCTGAAGGCTGGCAGTTTCTCGCCAGGACGGAACATCTCCCTTTCCTTCAGGAAGGTGTCGGCCATCATGGCATAGCTGTAAACACCGCGAACTCCCATCCAGATGTTCTCGCCGCTGGGTATGGTGCGCATGGTACGGGCGGAATGACGGAAGGCGCCGGTGCGCGCCATCTGCGCCGCGTAGCGCGCGGCATCTGAGGCCAGCGCCTCGTCCCAGGCAAGCGGCGGCAGTTTCCAGGCGTCCCGTTCCTCATTGTGCGCCGTCAGCATGGCATCACGCAGCTGCCGGTCCGATCGCTCTGCCTCTTCCATGCCATAGTAGGCAGCAGGCCTCATGGAGGAACCCGCTCGCACCGAGTCCGCCGCCATCGCCTGCCCTGCCGCCAGCAACGCCAGCGCTGGCCCTGCGGCCCCGATCAGTCTACGGAAGCTCCCGCCCATGCCATCCCCATTCGCCCTGCCCCCATCAGCATCCGCCGATCCTATCGCACTTTACGTGCATTGGCCATTCTGCGTGTCGAAATGCCCCTATTGCGACTTCAACAGCCATGTGCGCGAGCAAGTAGACATGAGGGCGTGGCGCGACGCGCTGCTGGCCGACCTCGCCCATGAGGCGGCACTGACCGGCGGGCGCCCTCTATCCTCCATCTTCTTCGGCGGCGGCACGCCTTCGCTGATGCCGCCTTCCACGGTTGCCGCGCTGATCGAGGCGGCGGGCCACCACTGGCGGATGACGAACGATGTCGAGATCACACTGGAGGCCAATCCCAGCTCGGTAGAGGCAGCACGTTTCGCGGACCTGGCAGCGGCAGGGGTCAACCGCGTGTCCCTGGGCCTGCAGGCGCTCGACGACACCGCACTGCACTTCCTGGGACGGGCGCACGATGTCGGCGAGGGGCTGGCAGCGCTGGACGTTGCGCAATCCGTGTTCGAACGGGTGAATTTCGACCTCATCTATGCACGCCCAGGACAGACCGAGGCGGAATGGGAGGCCGAGCTGACAAAGGCGCTGGGCTTCGGGACGGATCATCTGTCGCTCTACCAGCTTACGATCGAGCCCGGCACGCGCTTCGCTACGCTCGTGGCGAAGGGTGATTTTACGCCCGCCGATCCGGATCATGCCGCCGACCTCTACGAACTGACGCAGGGGATAACGGCAGCGGCGGGCATTCCCGCCTATGAAATCAGCAACCATGCCCGGCCCGGTCAGGAAAGCCGGCACAATCTCACTTACTGGCGCTATGGCGACTATGTCGGCGTGGGGCCGGGCGCCCATGGCCGGCGCGGCGGATTGGCGACGCTGCGGCACAGGAAACCGGAGAACTGGACGAGCGCCCTGGCGCGCAACGGGCACGGATTGCAGAGCGAGGACGCGTTGAGCGGTGAGGACCGTGCGCGCGAAGCGCTGCTGATGGGGCTTCGCCTGCGAGAGGGCGTCAACCTCGACCGCATTGCTGCCCTGTCCGGCCTCCCGCCTGCGCAGCTCGTGGACACCGATGCGATCGCGCGCCTGAGGCGGCTCGGCCTTTTGTCGCAGGATCAGGCAGCACTGTACGTCGAACCGGCGGGCATGCTGCTACTCGACGCGATCCTGCCGGAAATTGTCAGGGTCTAACTGGCCAGAGCAACCTCAATCGTCGAGGCCGTCCAATTCCCGGCGCATGTCGGCGATCTCTTCATCGATGTCGTGCAGGGCTTCGCTGCGGGCCTTTTCTGGCATGGAAGTGTTACGCGCGATCATCGCGCGGGAGGTACGCAGGCCGTTCAGCGCAGCCATGTGGGCAGAACGTTCGCTGTGCCGGGCGTTACGCTCCGCATTCGCCGCGATTCGCTCTGCCATGCGTTCCGCCGAACGTGCCTGGGCCTCGGCGATCCGGCCGGCACGCTCCGCCTGGCGTCCAGCAGCCCGCGCCTGGCTCTCGATCGCTGCCTGACAGATCCGAACCCGGATGACGCGGCGGCCATCGGCGTTCACGCTCTCGCGCCGCGAAACTGGCTCATCCCCCTCGCAGCCCTCGCGCACGTCTACCTGCGGGACCCGGCGCGCGATCTCAGCAGCATCCGGAATGCGATGGGTTTCGACCCGGCCATCGCGATGACGCACGGTGATGCGGCCATTCTCGCTATGCACCGAGACAGGAGGGATCGGTGGCATCGGCGGCACGGGCGGCACCATGTCGACGGCCGGGACGGGGGGTACGGGCGGCGCTGCGGGGACGGATGGAACCGGCGGAATGGCGATGTCGCCCTTGGCGAACTTCGACGCGGCAGGCGCGGCCGGGGCAGCAGGAGCCTCGGGCGCTTGCGGTACGTCCGCCAAGCTGGCCTGGGCAGGCTGAGCGACAAAGTCGCTCAGGCGAGCGAAGTCAACATCGCCAACCTTTTCGGTAATGGCCGCCATTTGCTGCGCGGCGCGGCTGCCCGACGCTGTAAGAGCCAGGCCAGTGGCGGTAACGAGGCCGACGGCGGCCATTCCCCAGCTGATGCGCTGAAGAGAGCTTTCATGGGTGGACAGCATCTTGAGCCTCCCCTTCAGGGTTGCAAGTCGGGTGAGATGACAGGCGCCGGCGACCGGGCGGCCACCGGCCGCCTTCAAAATGGCGCGGCCATAGGCATGGGCCTGATCCTGGCCGTAGAGCGCCAGCACGCGGGCGTCGCAGGCCAGTTCCTGGTCCGCCCGATAAGCGCGATAGGCGATCCAGGCGATCGGATTGCACCAGTGCAGCGCCAGCAGCCCCAGCGCCACCATGTTGGCAGCCAGATCACCCCGTTCATGATGGGCGCGCTCATGGGCGATCGCCATCTCCTGCTCCTGACTGTCGTAGCGCAGGGCGAAATCGACGGGCAGCACGATCGTCGGGCGCAGCACGCCGAAGGCGAGTGGGCCCGCAGCGGCCGGGCTGGTGACGATACGCAGCCGCCCCTCCTCCCCGACTAAGGTCGATCCAAGCAGAATCTGGGCGCGGAAACGAGCATATCCGACCGTCTGCAAGACCAGGAAGGCAAGCGTGCCCAGCAGCCATATGCCAACACCGATCTCCAGCCAGGGGATTGAGGGGGCCGACTCCACCGCTGCCGGCAGCGAAGCGGAAGCCGGCGCGAACAGCATGGGCAGGCCGACCTGGTCGACGGCGGCCTGCAACGGCGAGGGGTCGGCGACTTCGCGCGGAATGACCGGCAACAGCATCCGCGCCAGCGGCAGCAGCCAGAGCGCATAGGCCGCGCCCGCCCCCAGCCAGCGCGCCACCGGCCGCCGCAACATCATCACGAGCGCCATTAGCAAGGTGGTGGCGATCAGCGTCTCGGCCATCCATACGCTCATGACTTCAATCCCTTCAGGATGTCCTCAAGCTCAGCAATGTCTTCCGCCGTCAGCTGGTCCTGTTGCGCGAACTGGGCGATCAGCGGTGAGACGCGGCCGCCGAACAGGCGGTTGACCAGCCGACCGGATTCGCTCGCGACATAATCGTCACGCGCAATCAGCGGGCGATAAAGGAAGCGGCGGCCATCCTGGTCGGCGGCGATCACCTCCTTGGCCATGAGACGGGACAGAAGCGTCTTTACCGTCTGCACGCTCCAGTCTCTCGCGCCAGCGACGCGATCGGCGACGTCGTTGGCAGTCTGTGGCGAATGCTCCCACAGCGCCTCCATCACCACCAGTTCCGCTTCGCTGATCTTCTCGCTCACGCCGTCCCGACTCACGCTGGATTTCATCTACAGCTGTAATCGCACTGATTACGTCTGTAGTCAATAGCGAGAAGCAAAGCGTCGGTGGGGTTTACAGCGGGAACAAGACAGCTCGCTGCGTTAACCCTCGAAGGCAAGGAAATGCCGCCTTTTCTGCGGCTTGGCACGCGGATTGCGAGGAAAAGAGTGTTCCACCGTTCAACTATCCGGGGGATGCCGGCAGTCTCCGCCGCATCCCCCACCCGGTGGATTTCGTTCTCTATTCAATGATCGGGATCGGACGGCTTATGTCCGACATCGGCAATTCGACGGCCGCGGGGCGGCGCTCAGTTCGCTGCGGCGACACCCTGATCGGTCATGAACTGCTGCAGCTCTCCGGCCTCATACATCTCCATCATGATGTCGCTGCCGCCGACGAACTCGCCCTTCACATAAAGCTGGGGAATGGTCGGCCAATCAGAGAAAGCCTTGATGCCTTGGCGGATGGCCTGGTCCTGCAGCACATCCACCGTGTCATAGGCGACACCAAGATGCTCCAGGATCGCGATCGCGCGGCTGGAGAAGCCGCATTGCGGGAAGAGCGGCGTACCCTTCATGAAGAGCACCACGTCGTGGCCGTTGACGATCTCGGCAATCCGCTGCTGCACGGCGTCGGTCATGATCCTGGTCTTCCTGTCAGGCATCCTCGCTTCGGTCGAGGAACGCAAATTCCGTTGATCGTCTAGTTGGGAATGGCGGTCGTCAGTTGCAAGGCGTGGAGCACGCCGCCCATCCGCCCGCCAAGTGCCGCATAGACCGCGCGTTGCTGCGCCACCCGGCTGAGGCCACGAAAGCTTTCCGCCACCACCCGCGCGGCATAATGATCCCCGTCGCCGGCAAGGTCGGTAATCTCGACCTGCGCGTCCGGGATCGCGGCCCGGATCATGTCGGCGATTTCCTCGGCGGCCATCGGCATATGGGCGATCCGCTTACTGCGCTTCGATGAATTGACGGCGAGCGACGACCTGTTGCTCTTCCAGCGCCGCGCGCACGCCAGCCTCGTCGATGTCGATTCCAGCCTGGGTCATGTCGCCCAGCACCTTGCGGATCACATCTTCGTCGCCGGCTTCCTCGAAATCGGCCTGCACCACAGCCTTGGCATAGGCATCGGTTTCCTCCGGGGTGAGGCCCATCTTTGCAGCCGCCCATTCACCCAGCAAGCGGTTGCGCCGCGCCTGAATGCGGAACTGCATTTCCTGGTCGTGCGCGAACATATTCTCAAAGGCGCGCTCGCGGTCGTCGAAAGTGGTCATGCTCTAGCCCTGTAGAAGGAGGTTATCGATCCGCAGATATGCGGATCGGCCCGCTTACGCAATGGCGGGAACAAGCCAGGGGCGCTCCCCGGCGACCTGCGCCTCATAGCGGTCGATCACATCCGCCTCATCCAGGGTCAGGCCGATCTCGTCCAGACCGCCGAGCAGGCAATGCTTGCGGAACGGGTCGATGTCGAAACCGAAGCGGTCCTGAAATTCGGTCGTGACGGTCTGGCTCTCCAGATCGACGTGGATGGGATCGGTCTTCGCGACCTCCATCAGCCGGTCGATCGCCTCCTGCGGCAGGACGACGGTCAGGATGCCGTTCTTGAAGGCATTGCCGGAGAAGATGTCGGAAAAGCTGGGCGCGATCACCACGCGGATGCCGAGGTCGCCAAGCGCCCAGGCGGCATGCTCCCGGCTCGACCCGCAACCGAAATTATCGCCGGCGATCAGGATCGGGCTGCCGGCATATTCGGGATCGTCGAAGACGTTGCCCGGCTCCTTGCGCAGCACCTCGAACGCGCCCCTGCCCAGCCCGGCGCGGCTGATGGTCTTGAGCCAATGGGCCGGGATCACGATGTCGGTATCGACATTCTTCATGCCGAAAGGATAGGCGCGCCCTTCGACGCTGGTGAGCTTTTCCATCAGCGGACCTGCTTCGTCTCCGGAGCGGGGGTGTCCTCCGCGCGGCCCAGCGTGGCGGCCATGGCGGCGCTCGCCAGCGCGCCCAGCGCCAGCACCCAGAAAATCTTCTTCACGCGGCAACCCCCTCTTTCTTATCCATCCATTCGCGCACGTCGGTGAGACGCCCGGTGATTGCTGCTGCCGCCGCCATGATCGGCGAAACGAGATGCGTCCGCGATCCCGGCCCCTGCCGTCCCATGAAATTGCGGTTGCTGGTCGATGCACAGCGCTCGCCGGCGGGCACCCTGTCGGGGTTCATGCCCAGGCAGGCCGAGCAGCCAGGCTCGCGCCATTCGAAGCCGGCGGCAGTGAAGATGCGGTCGAGCCCTTCCGCCTCCGCCTGGCGCTTCACCAGACCGGAGCCGGGGACGACCATGGCATGCTTGATGCTGTCGGCGATCCGGCGCCCCTGCAGCAGCGCGGCGGCAGCGCGCAGATCCTCGATCCGGCTGTTGGTGCAGGAGCCGATGAAGATGTGCTCCACCGCGACATCCTCCATCCGCTGCCCGGCCGAGAGACCCATATAGTCGAGCGACTTCTGCGCGGCGGCCCGTTTGGACGCGTCGGCGAAGCTTTCCGGATCTGGCACCACGCCGGTCACCGGCACGACGTCCTCCGGGCTGGTACCCCAGGTGACGCTGGGAGAGATGTCGGCAGCGTCGATCACCACGGTCTTGTCGAACACGGCGCCCTCGTCCGTGTGCAGCGTCTTCCACCAGGCGACGGCAGCGTCCCACGCCTCGCCTCTGGGCGCCATCGGCCGGCCCTCCAGATAGGCGAAGGTCTTTTCATCCGGCGCGAACAGGCCCGAACGGGCGCCCGCCTCGATCGACATGTTGGCGACGGTCAGCCGTCCTTCGACCGACATGTCGCGGAAGACGGAGCCGCGATATTCCATGACATAGCCCGTGCCGCCCGCCGTGCCGATCCGGCCACAGATCGCAAGCGCGACGTCCTTGGGCGTGACGCCGAAGCCCAGCTCGCCCTCGACCACGACTTCCATCGTCTTCGACTGCTTCAGGAGCAGAGTCTGCGTGGCGAGCACATGTTCAACCTCCGACGTGCCGATGCCGAAGGCCAGCGCGCCCAGCGCGCCGTGCGAGCTGGTGTGGCTGTCGCCGCAGACCAGCGTCGTGCCCGGCAGGGTGAAGCCCTGTTCCGGCCCGATCACGTGGACGATGCCCTGCTCGGGATCGGCATCGCCGATCAGGCGGACACCGAATTCGGGCGCATTGCGCTCCAGCGCGGCAAGCTGCTGCGCGCTTTCCGGATCGGCGATCGGGATGCGATTGCCGGCCGCGTCACGACGCGCCGTGGTCGGCAGGTTGTGATCAGGCACCGCCAGAGTGAGGTCGGGCCGGCGCACCTTGCGCCCTGCGAGACGAAGCCCTTCGAACGCCTGCGGGCTCGTCACCTCATGGACGAGGTGACGGTCGATATAGATCAGGCACGTGCCGTCCGGGCGGCGCTCGACGACATGCGCGTCCCAGATCTTCTCATAAAGGGTGCGGAGCTTAACCATGGTCCCCTCCCCCTAGACCCGGAATCCGGGTCCGAAAAGGGGGAAAGGGATCGCTTCGTGCCCTTTTCCCCCTTCGAGAGGCAAGAAAGTTACATCGCGCGATGATCTTCGAGGATACGGCCGGCCGCTCCGACCTCCGCCTCATGGCTTTCCTCCCGCCAGGTTTCGGCAAGCGCGGCCGCTTCCCATTCGCGCATCGCGGGCAGCGCCAGCATATGATCGACCCATGTCCGCGCAACCGGTCCGACATCCAGCCCATAGGTTCGCATGCGGAAAGCGACGGGCGCATAGAAGGCGTCCACGGCGGTGAAGGCCGCGCCGGCGAGGAACGGACCGCCGAAGCGTTCCAGCCCCTCCTCCCACAGCTCCTTGAGACGGCCGATATCCTTGTTAAGGGCGGGCGACGGCAGATGCGTCTCGACCCGGACGCCGACATTCATCGGGCAGTCATTGCGCAGCGTCGCGAAGCCGCTGTGCATTTCAGCGACAGCGCATTGCGCCCAGGCGCGCGCTTCCTTTTCCCATGGCCAGACGCCCGGATGCCGTTCTCCTACATAGAGTGCGATGCCGAGCGAATCCCATATGGTGCGATCCCCGTCGAGCAGTACAGGCACCTGCCCAGTGGGGGAAAAGCTGCGGAACGCCGCATAGTTGACCGCTTGCGTGAAGGGCTCGATCCGGTCCTCGAACGGGATGCCGAGCGCCTTCATCAGCACCCAGGGCCGCAGCGACCAGCTCGAATAATTCCGGTTGGCGGTGACGAGCGTGTAGGACATCGGTTCTCCCCTTTTTGCCTGCGCGCCCGATAGGGCGACCGCATGACGGGGAAAAGCAGGAACCTTGCAAGGGTTGCATAAGGAAGGCTTATGAACGAGCTTTCCCCCGGCCATTTGCGGGCGCCTGTCCCGGCATTCTGCCCTTGCGACAAAAAAAGCGCCGCCTCGACCGACTGCATCCCCCATGCAGTGGAAGCGATTTCCTTGCCCTAGCCAAGCCCTTGCAATCACGTCACAAGAGCGGCCTCCCTGCCCCGCCCCCTCATGGAGTATCTTCGTGGACCGACGCCAATTCCTCACCACCAGCGCCGGCGCGATCGCGGCGATGACAACACAGCGCGTGTTCGCCCAACCCGCAAGCGAGGACGCGCGGCTGCGCACGATGCTTGATGCCTTCTTCTATGAGCGTCTGGACGATTCGCCCGAGCAGGCGACACGGCTCGGGCTCGATACCGGGTCACGCGCGGCGCTGCGCGGCAAGCTCGGTGACACCAGCGCCGCCGGGGTCGCACGCGACCTTGCACGCACCAAGGCGCAGGCGCGCCAGCTGGCCGGCATCGACCGCACGAAGCTGAGTTCCGCCGGCAGGCTCGACCGCGACGTCGTCGCCTATCAGCTCGACCGGGCCATCGTCGGCGAGCGCTTCGGCTATGGCGAGACGGCGGGGCGATATGCCCCCTATATCCTCAGCCAGCTTACCGGCTCCTATCGCGAAACCCCTGATTTCCTCGATTCCCAGCATCGGGTGAAGGACGCGGCGGATGCCGATGCCTATCTGTCGCGCCTCGAAGCCTTCCCGGTGGCGATGGACGGCGAACTGGAACGGCAGAAGGCCGATGCCGCAAAGGGCGTGTTCGCGCCCGACTATATCCTCGACACCACGATGAAGATGCAGGCCGCGCTGCGCGATCAGCCAGCCGCGCAGACGGTGCTGGTCGCGTCCTTCGCAAAGAAGCTGGCAGCAGCGGGCCTCCCGGCCGACCGCGCCGCGCAAGCGGAGAAGATCGTCACCGAGCGGATTTTCCCCGCCGTCGATCGCCAGCGTGCCCTGGTGCGGGATTTACGGGCGAAGGCCGTGCATGATGCCGGCGTGTGGCGCCTGCCCGATGGCGAGGCCTTTTACGCCGCGGCCGCCGAGGCGGCCACCACCACGCGGATGACCGGCGAGGAAATCCACCAACTCGGTCTCGACCAAGTGGCGGAGATCAGCGCGCGGATCGACACGATCCTCAAGGGCGAAGGGATGGGTCAGGGCACTGTCGGCGACCGGCTGGTGGCGCTCAACCAGCGGCCCGACCAGCTCTTCCCCAACACAGACCCAGGGCGCGAGGCACTGCTCGCCCAGCTGAACACCCAGATCAAGGCGATGCAGGCGCGGCTGGGCGAGGCCTTCCACATTTTGCCCAAGGCACCGGTCGAGGTGCGGCGCGTGCCGCCGACGATCCAGGCGGGCGCGCCGGGTGGCTACTACCAGAATGCCTCGCTCGACGGGTCGCGGCCTGCCATCTACTTCATCAACCTGCGCGACACGTTCGACCGGCCCAAATTCGGCCTCGCGACGCTGACCCACCACGAGGCGGTGCCGGGCCATCATCTTCAGGTGTCGGTGGCGCTGGAATCGACCGCCATTCCGCTGATCCGGCGGCGCGGCGGCTATAGCGGCTATTCCGAGGGCTGGGCGCTCTATGCCGAGCAGCTTGCCGACGAGATGGGCATGTTCGAAGGCGATCCGCTCGGGCGTGTCGGCTATCTTCAGTCGCTGCTGTTCCGCGCGACGCGGCTGGTGGTCGACAGCGGCATGCATGCCAAGCGCTGGAGCCGGGAGAAGGCGACCGACTATCTGATCGCCACCACCGGCATCGCCCGTGGCCGGAGCCAGGGCGAGATAGACCGCTACACCGTCTGGCCGGGCCAGGCGTGCAGCTACAAGATCGGGCACACGGTCTGGAACGACTTGCGCGAAGAGGTCAAGCGCAAGCAGGGTGCGGCCTTCGATCTCAAGGGTTTCCACGACGTGCTGACCCTGGGCGCCATGCCGCTGGACATTCTCAAAAGCGCGGTGCGGGAGCGGGCGGGGATCGCCTGACTCCGACTACTACCATAGGAAAAAGGCGGCCTAGGAGGGAAGCTCCAGGCCGCCAAGGTTCCTCCACCCTCTATGCGGGGGTCTGCACTTCCCCGCACTCAGGTTGGTTGCGGACCGGTGGGCCGCGAACGGTTTCCACCGACGACCGTCAGGCGGCGAATTGGTTCATCGTGTTGTGGGCGCCGCCAGCCTTGAGCGCTGCCTCGCCCGCAAAATATTCCTTGTGATCGTCCCCAATGTCGGAGCCCGCCATGTTCTGGTGCTTGACGCAGGCGATACCCTGGCGGATTTCCTGCCGCTGCACGCCCTTGACGTAGCCCAGCATGCCCTGATCGCCGAAATATTCCTTGGCGAGATTATCGGTGCTGAGCGCCGCCGTGTGATAGGTCGGCAGAGTAATGAGGTGGTGGAAGATGCCCGCCTGCGCCGCCGCGTCCTTCTGGAAGGTGCGGATGCGCTCGTCGGCCTCCGCCGCCAGCTCGGTCGCGTCATAGTCCACGCTCATCAGCTTCGTCCGGTCATAGGCCGACACGTCCCTGCCCGCTTCGGTCCAGGCATCGAACACCTGCTGACGGAAATTCAGTGTCCAATTGAACGAGGGCGAGTTGTTGTAGACCAGCTTAGCGTTCGGGATGACTTCACGGATGCGGCGCACCATGCCGCCGATCTGGCCGATATGCGGCTTCTCGGTTTCGATCCACAGCAGGTCGGCCCCGTTCTGGAGCGCGGTGATGCAGTCGAGCACGCAGCGATCCTCTCCGGTGCCGGGCCGGAACTGGTAGAGGTTGGAGGGCAGGCGCTTGGGCCGCGCCAGCTTGCCATCGCGGCTGATGAGCACATCGCCATGGCCCACAGCGGTCGGATCGACCTCTTCCACGTCGAGGAAGCTGTTATACTGGTCGCCAATATCACCCTTCTCGCGGACATAGGCGATCTGCTTGGTGAGACCCGCGCCAAGCGAATCCGTGCGCGCAACGATCACGCCGTCATCGACGCCCAGTTCCAGGAAGGCATAGCGAACCGCCCGAATCTTCGCCAGGAAGTCCTCGTGCGGCACGGTGACCTTACCGTCCTGGTGGCCGCACTGCTTCTCGTCGGAAACCTGATTCTCGATCTGGATGCAGCAGGCCCCCGCCTCGATGAACTTTTTTGCAAGCAGATAGGTGGCTTCCGCATTGCCGAAGCCCGCATCGATGTCCGCGATGATCGGGACGACATGGGTTTCATAGGCATCGATCGCCTGCTGGATGCGCTGCACCTCCACCGCATTGCCGGTGTCGCGAGCCTTGTCCAGGTCGCGGAACAGGCCGCCCAGTTCGCGAGCATCCGCCTGCTTCAGGAAGGTGTAGAGTTCCTCGATCAGTGCCGGAACGCTCGTCTTCTCATGCATCGACTGGTCGGGCAGCGGACCGAATTCGCTGCGCAGAGCGGCCACCATCCAGCCGGACAGATAGAGGTAGCGTCCCTTGGTGGTGCCAAAATGCTTCTTGATGGAGATCAGCTTCTGCTGGCCAATGAAACCATGCCAGCAGCCCAGCGACTGGGTGTAGTTGGCCGGGTCGGCATCATAGGCGGCCATGTCCCGGCGCATGATGCCGGCTGTGTACCTGGCGATGTCGAGGCCGGTGTGGAAGCGGTTCTGCAGGCGCATGCGCGCAACCGATTCTGGCGCGATACCGTCCCAACTGGCCTGGCCGCCGATAAGGTCTCCGGCCTTCGCGATTTCCTGTTGATAACCCATGGTCAGTCCTTGATCGCTTGAAAGATGCCTCGATCTAGGACCCGTTTCTGCGACGCGGCAGAGGCCATGACGTATAGTTGTCGATCTTTACAAAAATCCTGTGTAAAGTTGTAAGGAACGTACGGAGTCAGGCATGGCGAAAGATCGTCCGGTTTACATGGGGCCACGATTGCGGCGGTTGCGGCGGGAACTTGGCCTGACCCAGGCTGACATGGCGGCCGACCTTGAAATCTCCGCCAGCTATGTCGCGTTGCTGGAGCGCAACCAGCGGCCCCTGACCGCCGACATGCTGCTGCGCCTGGCACGCACTTACCGGCTCGACATGGCCGAAGTGGCGGGGGACGGCGGCGCAGAGCAGACGGCCCGACTGCATGCGGTGCTCAAGGATCCCATGTTCGCCGATATAGACCTGCCCGCACTCGCCACAGACGACGTGGCCGTCAACTATCCCGGCATAACAGAAGCGCTGCTGCGGCTGCACACCGCCTATCGGGAGGAGCAACTCGCGCTGGCCGACAAGGAAGCAAGCGGGGCCGAGGCAACTGACCAGGCCGACCCGGTGGCTGAATCGCGCCGCTTCGTCGCCGCGCGGCGCAACAGCTTCCCGGCACTGGACGACGCGGCCGAAGCGCTGGCGACGCAAGCGGAGCAGGCAGGCGGCCTGTCCGGATGGCTGAGGGCGAAGCATAATCTGCGCGTGCGCCGCCTGCCTTCGGACGTCATGGCAGGCTCGATGCGGCGGCTCGACCGCCATCGTGACGCCGTACTGCTCGATGATTCGCTCGACGGAGCGAGCGCGCAATTTCAACTCGCGCTCCAGATCGCCTATCTGGAAATGCGCGGGATCTTTGACGCCATTCTGAAGGGCGGTCAGTTCGCGACCGAAAGCGGCCGCCGTCTGACCCGGCGCGCGCTCGCCAGCTATGGCGCTGCCGCGATCCTGATGCCCTACACCCCTTTTGCCAAGGCGGTGGAGGCGCGCCGCTATGACGTCGAGGCGCTCGCGCGCCAGTTCGGAACCAGCTTCGAGCAGACCGCTCACCGCATGACCACTCTCCAGAAACCCGGGCAGGAGCGGGTGCCCTTCTTCTTCCTTCGCATCGACCCGGCGGGCAATGTCAGCAAGCGGCTGGACGGCGCAGGCTTCCCCTTTGCTCGCCATGGCGGTTCCTGCCCGCTCTGGTCGGTCCATCGCGCGTTCGAGCGGCCGCGCGAAGTCATCACCCAATGGCTGGAGCTACCTGACAGCCAGCGCTTCTTCTCGATCGCCCGGACAGTGACCGCTGGCGGCGGCGGCTGGGGCACGCCTAAGGTCGAACGCGCCGTTGCGCTATGCTGCGCCGCCGAGCATGCGCACCGGCTGGTGTATGTCCAGCCCGAAGCGCCGATGCAGCCGACACCGATCGGGGTGACCTGTCGCCTCTGCCACCGCATCCAGTGCATGGCCCGCTCCGCCCCGCCGATCGGCCGCGAGATGCTAGCTGACGACTATCGCCGGATGCACGCGCCTTTCGGCTTTGCGGACGGGTAGCCGTTATGAAAGCGCGACCAGCAGTGGTCGCAATACGCCCGGTCCGCCGCCCGGCAGGCGGCCTTCGATCGCCGCGTGGGTGCTTTCCCAAATGGGCACGGCCGATGCCAGCACCGCCTGTCCCGCTTCGGTCAGGGTCAGCAGGCGGCTGCGGCGGTCATCGGGGTCGACGGCGACGGTCACGAGCCCCTCACGCTCCAGCGGCTTGAGGTTCGCGGTCAGGGTCGTGCGGTCCATCGCCAGCAGCGACGCGACCGATCCGATCGTCGGCGGCACCGGCCGGTTGAGCGACATCAGCAGGGAGAACTGCCCGCTGGTCAGGGCCACCGGACGCAACGCCTCGTCGAAACGGCGGGCGACGGCACGGGCGGCGCGCTGCGCGTGCAGGCACAGACAATGATCGCGCACGAAAAGAGTGGTTTCGAACGGAACAGGCCGGTCTTTTGACATAACGCAATTATGTTGATATCAACTCTTTCTGTCAAGCGGGACTCGCGGAGCGAAGCCCATTGCAGGAGGAGAAGGACATGGTGGACCATCCGATCGCGTCGCGCGCCCAATGGCTGGAAGCGCGCAAAGCACTGCTTCTGCGGGAGAAGGAGCAGACGCGGCTACGCGATGCCGTAAACGCCGAACGGCTGGCACTTCCATGGGTGAAGGTGGAGAAGGAATATGCTTTCCACACGGCTGCCGGGCGCCGTACGCTGGCACAGCTGTTCGACGGCCGCAGCCAGCTCGTGGTCTATCATTTCATGTTCGCGCCCGGCTGGGAGGCGGGGTGCAAGGGCTGCTCCTTCGTCGCCGACCATCTCGACGGCACGCTGCCGCATCTCAACCATCACGACGTCACGCTGCTCGTGGTGTCACGCGCGCCGCTTGGGGAGATCGAGCGCTACAAGCAGCGCATGGGCTGGCGCTTCCCTTGGGTGTCGTCGAACGGCAGCGAGTTCAACTATGATTATCAGGTGTCGCTGCGGGCCGATGACGATGCCGCAATCTATAATTTCGAGGCCGCAACCAACGACGCCAAGGAGGCAGCCGAACTGCCTGGCCTCAGCGCCTTCGTGCGGGGCGAGGACGGGACGGTCTATCACAGCTATTCCAGCTATGCGCGGGGCGTGGAGGAGTTGCTCGCGACCTATATGATACTCGACCGCGCGCCGCTGGGCCGCAACGAGACCGAGATCATGGGATGGATGCGGCGGCATGACGAATATGAGGATGAGTCCCCGGCCACGGCACTTGGCGAGGCCGTGACGGCCTGAGCGGCGGCGATGCTGTGCTGTCTCCTCGCACTGACGGCGATGGCGGGCGCAGTCCTTGCCCGGTGGCGCCGCGCCATCGGCTGGGCGGCCGCCATCGCCCTGCTGACCGGGGCCAGCGCGGCGCTGGCCTGGTCACTGCAGGACATGGCCGCCGGTGACCACTTCGTTCCGCGCGTCTTCTGCCACCCCTTTCCCGGAGTCCTGAAATGACCACGCTTTACTATTCCGACGTGCTGATGCCGCGGAAGGCCTGCGCCTTCGCCCGGCATGTCGGCGCGGACATCGACTATCGCTATCTCGACCTCAGCAAGGGCGAGCACAAGGCGCCGGACTATCTGTCGATCAATCCCAACGGCAAGGTCCCGACGCTGGTTGAGCATGACCGGACGCTGTGGGAAGCCAATGCCATCATGGCTCTGCTCGCTCGCCGGCTGGCGCCCGACTATCTGCCGCTCGACGACCGGCTGATCGAGGTGCAGCGCTGGCTGAGCTGGGATTCGCAGCATTTCACCCGCCATGGCGGCAGCCTCTATTTCGAACATGTCATCCGCGCCAAGTTCGGCATGGGCGAGCCGGATGCCGACGCCGTGGCGGAGGCGACGGGGCACTTTCGCACCCATGCCGCCGTCCTCGACGGCCATCTGGACGGACGGCAATGGCTGGTCGGCGACGCGCCGACCATCGCGGACTTCGCGGTCGCGGTCACCCTGCCCTATGCCGCGCAGGCGCATATCCCGGTCGAGGACTATCCCGCCGTCAGCCGCTGGCACGAGCGGATGATGGCGCTCGACGGCTGGAGCGATCCCTTCCCGGTCCGGGTGGCCGAACCGGCCTGAGGCTCAGCCTTCCAGCAGGTCCACATAGGCGACCACGTCATTATCGGTGGCGAGGAACAGGCCGTCCTGCACCTCCTCCGGCTGTTGCGCCGCGATCCGCATCGCTTCCGCCAGCGGGCCATAGAACAGCGTGGTGGCCGCCCCGCCCTCCTCTCCGCCGCTCAGATGGTAGAGGCGGACGGTGGCGGTGTCGTAGGTCGTGCGCATCCCCCTCTTATCCGGCGGCGCGCCCGCGCTGGCAAGCGGGGATCAGCGCCGGTCCTGCACCTTGATCCCCCCCGCCAGCCGGTTGCTGCCGATCCGCACCGCGTCGTCGGTGAAATTGGCGACGAAGGTGCTGCTGCGCGACAGTCCGGGGACGAAGGAAGCGCTGTTGCCGTCGATGACCAGGCCCGCGCTGCCATGTTCCCGCCCTTCCGGCGCGACGGTGATGAAGGCGCTGTAATTGTCCTTGTCGCGGCCCTGCACCATCTCGTTACCGGTGATGGTGCCGGTCGCGCCGTTGGACAGGTCGATCATGTAGTTGGTGACATGCCCGGCGCTGTCGTCGAAGCTGTTGTCGGTGATGGCGACGCGCGCGGTGCGGGTCTTGAGATAATGGCCGCCCATCCCCTGGTCGAAGCGCGAGCGGGTGACGGTCAGGCTGGCCATCCGTCCGATATAGACGCCGTGCGCGCAGTCGAGATCGCGGTCGCAGCGGCCGAGCTTGCGGAAGGTCGAGCGGTCGATGGTCACGCTGCCGGGGCCATCGCCGGTCAATATGCCTTCCTCGCTGTTGCGGAACAGGCTGTTGGCGACAGTCAGGCTGCCGCTTTCCAGGCGGATGCCGGCGCCGTTGCCGTCGGGCACGCGCAGGTTCTGGAAGACGATGCCGTCGACGGTGCTTGTCCGGCCGCGCAGTACCAACGCCGCCTTGCCCTCGCACGGCACGCCATCGAAGATCGCCGTGCCGGGCGTCGCGGCGCGGATGGTGAGGTCGCCGCCCTGCTGCACCGCGCATTCATGATAGGTGCCCGGCGCCACGATCACCGTGCCCTTGCGGTCCCCGATGGCGCCGATGGCGGCGCTGAGCGTCGGGAAGCCCTGCCCGCTCTCCGCCACCGTGAAGGGCGACGGGCCGCTCTGGGCAAAGGCGGTGGCGGTGATCGCCGCCGAGACGAGCAGGGTGATGGAAAGGGTGCGCATGGCGAGCGGGATAGACCCGCGCGGCAGGCGGGCCAATGCGCGAACGGGGTTAACGCGGCGATGGCCCGGAATGGGACAACGGCGAAGCCGGACCTTACCGGCGAGGCCAGAGCAAAGAGCATTGGCCCGGTCCCCGTCGTCGCGATAGACGGAAGCACCATCCGCAGGAGACTCGCCATGCCCGCATCCCCCTGGAGCCATCATCGCAGCGCCGGCCTGTCCGACGACATCGACTTCGCGATCAAGGGGCAGGAACTGCAGTTCCTGGAGATCGAGCTCGACCCCGGCGAAAGCGCCGTGGCGGAGGCCGGGGCGATGGTGTGGAAGGACGGCAGCGTCGCCATGACCACGGTGTTCGGCGACGGCAGCGGCGGGCAGGACGGCGGCTTCATGGGCAAGCTGCTGGGCGCGGGCAAAAGGCTGGTGACGGGCGAGAGCCTGTTCACCACCGTCTTCACCCACCAGGGCAGCGGCAAGGCGCGGGTCGCCTTCGCATCGCCCACGCCCGGGTCGATCCTGCCGCTGAAGCTGGATCAATATGGCGGCACGCTGATCTGCCAGAAGGACAGCTTCCTCGCCGCCGCCAAGGGCGTGTCGATCGGCGTCCATTTCCAGAAGCGGATCATGACCGGCCTGTTCGGCGGCGAAGGCTTCATCATGCAGCGCCTGTCCGGCGACGGATGGGTGTTCGTGCAGATGGGCGGCACGCTGGTCGAGAAGGAGCTGGCGGCCGGCGAGGAGTTGCATGTCGATACCGGCTGCCTGGCGGCGATGACGCCGACCGTCGATTTCGACCTGATCGCGGCGGGCGGGGTCAAGTCGATGTTCTTCGGCGGCGAAGGCGCCTTCTTCGCGCGGCTGCGCGGGCCGGGGCATGTGTGGATCCAGTCCCTGCCCTTCTCCCGCCTCGCCGGTCGAATGCTGGCGGCGGCGGGAAGCCGGGGCGGCCAGAATCGCGGCGAAGGATCGCTGCTGGGCGAGCTGGGCGACTTCATCGGCGGCAACAATTAGGCGACAGCGCCGAAGTTCACACCGTTGTCGGGCTTTTGGCAGCTGAAAAGGGCCGATAGTCACGGCGAAGCGACGGCGACGCGACAGGGACGCGCCACAAAGGCCACAGCGACGCGACAGTGAAGCCACAGCGAGGCCACAGGAACGCGCCACCAAGGCCTCACCCCCGCGCCTGTCGCGGCCCGGCAGGACCGGGTGCGAAGGGATCGGCGAGGCCTTGCGCGTAGAGCGCGAGCGCCCGATCCCACGTCCGGTCGAACCCGGTGCCTGCCAGGCGCCGGCGAAGGCGATGCGCGCTCGACCGCGACATGCCCGCCGCCTGCGCCGCCTGCGAGACATTGCCGGTGGCGAGGAGGGCGGTGAGAAAGAGGCGCTGCCGGTCGGCCGACCATCTGCCCCGGCGGGTGGAGGACAGCGCTGGCTGCGCGGGCGGATTGGGGGTGAGGTTCTGTTCCATCGACAAGGATAGACCAGAGATTATCCTACATTGGAAGTGGTCGCGGGGAAGGCGATGTGGAGAGATAGAGTCGGGATGTGGGACGTTCGGATGGTTGGGAATCGAGCAGTTTTTGATATTCGTGTGAGAAATTCCTCCGCTTGAAGCCGGTCATTCGTTGCCTGCCGATAGGGAGCCTACTCGATACTACGCTTCCCTCTGCATCATAGGACTCCCAGCCTAAAATAGCCGTTTCGGTAAAGACAAATATAGCTTATTCTCGATTTTCTCGAGTAATTGATTTTTATCTTGAATATCGTTTGCCGAGGGGATCTGAGATGGACGGTCTGACCATTATTTTTCGCGGGAGGGATGCTGATAGGGGTCATGTCGAAGCATTTGCCGGTATCGAAAGCGCGGCTGGCATTGCGCGTGCACTTACACTGATCGGACATTACGCCGCAACGGGATCAGTTCGGCACCGCTTCCCGTTCGACGAGACTGTGCAGTTTTATCTTGAGGGGACTGAGCAAGGCAGTTTCAACTGGAAGTTAACAGTCACCATCGCTGGTTCATTGGCGTTAGGCCTCGCCACAAACGGTCTCTATGATTTGGGGAAGCTCGCAATTGGACGCGCTATTGGCGAGGAACCGACAGGTATCAGCCAGCAGGTTGACGCAATAAATAAAGACAGGAGTGGAGACATTGATGCTCTGGTCGAAGCTATAGAGCCAGCCTTGAAAAAGGCGCATTATGGCATCGGTGAAACTATGAATGAAATCGTAATCGAAGAAACTCGCACGCGCCGAGTCCTAGTAAAATTCGATAGCGCTTCAAAAAGATATTTGAAGGACAGCGTTGAAGCTGACGACGATGTTCAAGACGTTGCGATCTCTGCGCTGAATGTAAATGACCGAACAGGGCGAGCCTATTTTCTGGATCTAAATCGCACCATTCCTTTTCGAGTATCGCGGGATGCTGATCCGTCAACAATGACCGTTCTATCCGCTGGCATTAACAGATATGCGAATAAGCTGCCTGCGCCAATCCGGCTCACATTTGCCAGGGTAGAAGCTGTGGATGGTCGATTGAAGCGGATTATCATTCTGAAAGCAGAAGATGTCTCCGATTCCGAATGATTAATTCCTTGACAATCCGACTGGATGCAGCGGCCTTATAAAATTCCTTTATTATCTTTGAGCCAGAACGACACCAACGCTTCCCCCCTTCATTGCCATTCCGCCACTTTCAGAATTTTCCTCACCCCAAGATTTGTCGTCCATTGATGCCACCGGACACGAAGGCCAGGGAGTCTCCGCGCGTTTCGCGGTCATTCATGCTGGTATCGCGCTTCTCCGTCCATCGAGGAAGCGCGCATCTTCCCTATCTTCGCCGGTGATACAGGAAATGGAACCCTTCCAACGCCTAGCTGCCTTTGATCCTTGCGTCCGCGTGTGGCCAAGGCGGCTCCATCCCGCCACCCGCACCCATTGAGGCAAGGGCGGCGGGCTGCTAAGCGCCGGCCATGAGGGATAGCGACCAGTCCACCGCGCGCCGCGAGCGGCCGCCGATCGGCAGCCTCGGCATGGTGTGGGCCTTCGCCCGACGCTATCCGGGCCGGATCGCGGGGGCGGCGGTCGCTCTGCTGGTTTCCTCCGCCGCGACGCTGGCGATTCCGAGCGGTTTCCGGCTGGTGATCGACCGCGGCTTCATGGGTGGCGGCGACATCGGCCGCTGGTTCCAGTACCTGTTCTTCATCGTCGTGGTGCTGGCCATCGCGACCGCCTTCCGCTTCTATTTCGTGTCCTGGCTGGGCGAGCGCGTCGTCGCCGACATCCGGTCCGCGACGCAGGCCAACCTGCTGCGGCAGGCGCCGCGCTTCTTCGAGGAGAACCGCCCGTCGGAGATCGCGTCGCGGATGACGGCGGACACGGCGATCATCGACCAGGTGGTCGGCTCCACCGTCTCGGTCGCGCTGCGCAACGTGGTGACGGGCGTGGGCGGGCTGATCTACCTCTTTGCCCTCGCGCCCAAGCTCGCCGCGCTGCTGCTGCTGGGCATCCCGCTGGTCGTCCTGGCCGTCGTCGGGCTGGCGCGGCGGGTGCGCAAGCTGTCGCGCGCCAGCCAGGACCGGCTGGCGGAGGTCGGCAGCATGGCTTCGGAAGTGCTGGGCGCGATGCGGATCGTGCAGGCCTTCGGGCAGGAAGCACGGGAGGCGGCGCGGTTCGACGCGACGGTGGAGTCCGGCTTCGCGACGGCCCGCCAGCGCATCCGGCTGCGCGCGGCGATGACCGCGATCGTCATCGCGCTGGTGTTCGGGGCGATCACGGCGGTGATGTGGCAGGGCGCGCTGGACGTGGCGGCCGGGCGCCTTTCCGGCGGCAGCATCGCTGCCTTCGTCCTGACCGGCGGGCTGGTGGCGGGCGCGTTCGGCGCGCTGTCCGAAACCTGGGGCGATTTGCTGCGCGGGGCGGGCGCGGCGAGCCGGCTGCACGAGCTGATGACCGCCGAGCCGGAGATCACGCCGCCGCCCGTGCCGGTGCCCGTCCCGCAGGAGATGCGGGGCGCGCGGCTGCAGTTCGAGGACGTGCATTTCCACTATCCGACCCGGCCGGACCAGGCGGCGCTGAACGGCATCGACCTCGACATCCGGCCCGGCGAGACCGTCGCGGTGGTGGGGCCGTCGGGCGCGGGCAAATCGACGCTGATCCAGTTGGCGCTGCGCTTCTACGATCCCGAGCGGGGGACGATCCGCCTGAACGGCGTGCCGCTGCCGCAGGCGGACCCGGGCGTGCTGCGCGCGATGATGGCGATGGTGCCGCAGGACAGCGTGATCTTCGCCGCGTCGGCGCGCGACAATCTGCGCTACGGCCGGTGGGACGCGAGCGACGAGGCGCTGTGGGCGGCGGCGCGGGCGGCCAATGCGGAGGATTTCCTGCGCGCCCTGCCGCAGGGGCTGGACAGCCAGCTGGGCGAAGGCGGCGCGCGCCTGTCGGGTGGGCAGCGCCAGCGCCTGTCGATCGCCCGCGCGCTGCTGCGCGATGCGCCGATCCTGCTGCTGGACGAGGCGACGTCCGCGCTGGACGCGGAATCGGAGCGGCTGGTGCAGGATGCGCTCGGCCGGCTGATGCAGGGCCGCACCACCATCGTCATCGCGCACCGGCTGGCGACGGTGCGCGCGGCCGACCGGATCGTCGTGCTGGACCAGGGCCGGATCGTCGAGCAGGGCAACCATGCCGCGCTGGTGGCGCGGGGCGGGCTCTACGCGCGGCTGGCAAGCCTGCAGTTCGAGGATGTCGGCTGAGGCCGGGCGAAACCGGACCGTCAGGCGCTACGTTTGCCGTGCAGCCGGACGAGGTGATCGAGAATGGCGGGATGCAGCGGCCGTTCGAAGGCGCAGCCCGATTCATGGGCACGGGTCCAGAGCACGCGGGCGCGACGCCCTTCAAAGCCCGGCAGCATCACCCACAGGTCGCCGCCGACGGTCAGCTTCATGAAGCTCTGCAACCGAAATCCGGTGAGGGATAGGTCCATGACGCGGCTGTTGAACCAGGTTTCGCCGGGGCGGCGGACCCGGACGCCGATCTGTACATAGGATCGCTCCGCCTGGCGGCTCGTCCGCTCGGAACTGCTCAGTCTTTCCGCGTTCATGGCCCTGGCCGCATGGTTCGGCGCCAGCATGCCGGCTCGGGGTAAGGAAATGGTTAAGCCGGGGGATGGGACATCCCTTCAGGCGGGCCGGTAGCCCTTGCGCCACTTGGTCCAGAGATGCCGGGCGAGCATGAGCGGCGGCATGCGCAGCCAGTGCGAGCGCAGGTAGAAGGCGAAGACGAGCAGCTTGCGCCTTTCCCGGCCCCAGCCGTCGCGGGCCAGCAACCGCGCCGCCACGATCCGGTCCCAGGGCGTCAGCCATGCGCCCGTGCCGTAGAGGGCAGCGGCGATCCGCCGGGCCTGGCGGACGTGCGACGACAGACCGTGCAGCGCCGCGCGCCGGTCCAGCGCCCGCGAATCGGCCTCCTCCAGCAGGCAGTGGATGTCCCACAGGTTGCGCAGCCCGCCCGCGAGGTCACCGTCCGCCAGCAGGTGCGCGGCGGCGTGGCAGACCCGGTCCTCCGCCGAGAGAATGCAGAGCCCGCCGGCGAGGGGCACGGCGTCCGCGATCATCGCGGCGGCGTCCGGGGTCTGGCGGGCGGTCAACGGCAGCACGGTGTGGTGGACGTCGATCATCCGGTCGCGATCGCGGTGGATCAGCGGGGGCAGCTCGTGCATCCACTGGCGGTAATAGGCATCGTCATAGGCGTCCTCCTTCACCCATTCCCAGCCGGCCGCCAGCAGAGCGCGCTCGACCTCCGCCATCGCACCCCGCGGCACCAATATGTCGAGGTCGCCGATGAAACGCCCCTGCCCCGCCGCCAGCCCGGCGGCGGCATAGGCCGTGCCCTTGAGCAGCACCGTCCGCACGCCGAGCGGGGCCAGCGCGGCGGCTGCGCGATCGGCCTCCCAGAGGGCCTGCCGCGCCTCCCGCTCCGCGTCGAGCCGGGCGTCGGCCAGGATCGGGCGGACGGCCTGTGGCACGGGCTGCTCGCCGATCCGCAGGGCCAGCGTGCCGATCAGCCGCTCGGCGCGGGCGGCGGCGATGAGGGCGTTCCAGCCGTCCGCATCGAGCGCCGCGACGCTGGCGGGGTCACGCAGCGCGCGCACCAGCAGCGCCGCGCTCATGCCAGTTCCTCCCAGAGCCGGTCGACCATCGCGGCGGCCTCCTCGCCCGAGGGAAAATCGATCGCCCGCGCCGGCACGGTGGTGACGAAGCGGGTCAGCGCGCGGAAACCGGGCTCGCCCAGCGCGACATAGTTGGTCGACGCCTGGGTCAGCCGCATGAAGACTTCCGCCTGTCCCACCGCCCGCACATCGGGGCCGTGGCCGAAGCGGGGGAAGAGGAGCAGCGCGGGGGGCGCGCCCTCCGCCATGCGCGCCACGGCGTCGGCGCGGGGGACGAGATGGCGGATGTCGCCCTTGGCGGTTCCGGCCAGCAGCGGTCCCATGCGCTCGCCCGGCACCTCCGCCGCGAGGACGTCGATCGCGCGGTTCTTGAGCGAGACGAGCCGGGGGAAGGGGAAGACGTGGCCGCTGATGAGGTCGAGCAGGGCGAATTCGTCGCCCATCAGCCGCCACCCGCGCTCTCCGAGCTGCGCCGCAAGCGTCGACTTGCCCGATCCGGATTCACCCGTCATCACCAGGACGCGCCCGTCCTTCTCCACGCTGGAGGCGTGGAGGAGGAGATGGCGGCGCCAGCCGAGCGCCATCTGCAGGTTCATCCCCATCTCCGCCGCCAGCAGTCCGTGGGCGAGGCTCATCGGCGCGGCGTCGGCGAGGCCGTGGTCGCCGGTGATGAAGATCGACGGCCGCAGCCATTGGCGCGCCCAGCCGGCGGGCTGGAGCCGGACGGTGAAGTCGGCGATGCCGTCGTCCTGGGGGTAGCCGGCGTAGAGGCGCGCGAGCTGCTCCACCGGGGCGCGCCAGGCGGAGCCGATGCGGAAGGAGGCGGGACCGATGCGGACCGTGAGCCTGTGCCTCATGCCGCGCGCACCAGCCCGAGCGCGGAAAGATGCGCCAGATGCGCGTCGATCGCGGCCACCGCGTCCTCGTCCGGTCCCATGTCGAAGGTGCGGGACAGGCGCGCATGCACGTCCCGCGCACCGGCCGGCACCCCGTCCGCGAGCGCCTCGAAAATCTCCGGCACCGGGCTGATGACCATATGCGTCTGGCCCGACGCGCGGTGGTAGAGCAGGACGACATCGTCCAGCACGCAGGGGAGGACGACGTCCTCCCGGTCGCGGCGATAGCGATTCATCCCTGGCCCCCGGCTGTCCATATCCCCGCCCTCCTAGCGCGGAGACGTAAGCAGCAGCCTAACGCGTCATCGAAGGGCGCGACAGCGCAGGTTGCGGCCGGGGTGGGCGCGTCCAGGCACGGAAGGCGTCGAGATAGGCGTCGAGCGCAACCTCCACC
>NZ_AUWY01000023.1 GCF_000447205.1 Sphingobium ummariense RL-3
CGGCGAGCAGCGGGCGGATATTGGGGGTGCTGTCGGTGGAAACCACCCCGGCGCCGCAGGCCAGCGCCTCGATCATCGTGCCGGCAAGCCCCTCCCAGCGGGAGGATTGGAGCAGCAGGTCCGCCTCGCCCATCAGCTGCGCCAGCCGGGCCGGGTCGGCGACATAGCCGAGGAATTCGACGCGGCGCTCGATCCCGAGAGCCCGGCAGAGCGCGCGCAGATCGTCGCGCAGCGGCCCCTGCCCGGCGATCTTCAGCCGCCAGTCGACGTCGGTCAGCCGGGCCAGCGCCGCGAGCGCGGTGGCGTGATCCTTCTGCGGGGTCAGGCGGCCGACCATCAGGAGGCGGCGCGGCCCCGCGGCGTCGCCGTCCCTTCGCGCCGACGCCGTCCGTTCCATCGCGGGCGTGACGGTGGGGCGCGGGAGTAGCCGGACGTTCGGGGCGGCGAGCGGCCCCGCTTCTGAAAGGGTGCTCCGGTCGGCCTGCCCCATGACGATGGTCGCGGTGCTGATGCGCGCGATCGCCCGGATGCGCAGCAGGCGCGCCAGCGCTGCGACGCCGGTCTTTCCCGGATGCCGGATGGGATTGGAGATGCGGCCCACCGCCCGTGTCCCAGTGCCAAGCGCGGCGAGCGCAACCAGCATGTTGCTCTGGTTGCCGGCGGAATAGAGGATGTCGGGACGGTGGCGGCGCACCATCGCGGCGAGCAGCGGGAACTGCGCTATCATGGTCGCCCGCCGCCCGAGCGGCGGCGCGGGCACCTGGCGAACCGGCACGGCAGGATCGATGAGATGCGCGGCCGGGCCCTCCGTGCGCGTCAGCCACAGCTCGACCGCCACGCCACGCCGGCGCAGATGGTTGGCAAGCATAATGGCGACGCGATCGAGGCCGCCGTCGCCCGGCTCGTAGAGATAGACCGCCACGGAAAGCGTGTCCGCCGCGCCCTTGTCCTGTCCCATTCCGTCGCCGTTCCGTTCCACCATGACAAGACGTCACGGCGGCCGAACACCCGGATGGAGAAAAAGGTTCAGCGGGGCATTTGGAGAGAGGCGTAGCAGGTGAAGCCGCTCGTCCCCGACTGGAGGCGGCGGATATAGTTGAGATAGGCCTGGTTCTGTTCGTAGCTGGTGCCTGGCAGCGGGCGTCCGCGCAGGGCCTGCTTCACCTGTTCGCCGGTGAAGCTGCGGCCCGTTCCCGGAAATGCGCCCGGCGTGCCCGCCGGCACCACCTGCCCATTGGGGGCGATCGCGCTCCCCGCACGTCCCTGGTCGGGCACGGGAATGGTGCAGTTCAGCACCGACGCCGCCGTGTTGGCCAAAGCGGGACGGATCGAGACGATGGCAGAGGCCGCGACGGCGCCGCCCATCAGCAGCTGGCGACGCGAGGACACCGCGGCATCATCGCTACCGCCCGTCTCTTCCGCCTGTCCCTTCGGGTCGCTCATAATCGTCCTGATCCGCTATCGCGCTTGCCAAAGCGTAAAGAAAGCACGCTATTAAGAGCGACCCTCGCAGCAATCGCGCGAAGAATCCAGCACGGTAACCATGAATCGACTGAGCATTTCGCAGATCACCGCCTCCTTCGCGATGCTGGCACTGGGCACCGGCGGCGCGCTGATGCTGGGCGCTTCCCCCCTCGCCATCGCCCTGCCGATCCTGGCGGGCCTGTTCATCCTGCTGATCGCCGCCTATGGCGTGGCGCCGGCGGCGGACAAGGATTCGTCGATCGCGCTCGACACCCCGGACATCACCCGGCATCCCGACTTCCCCAGCCTGCTGGAAGGCATCGCCGACCCGCTGATGCTGATCGAGCGGGGCCGGATCGTGCGGGCGAACCGCGCCGCGCAGAACCTGCTGGGCGCGCATATCGAGGGCGAGGACGCGCGCATCGCCATCCGCCACCCCGCCGCCGCCGAGCGGCTGGCCAGCGTGGCGCCGATGGCGGATCCGGTGATGATCGAGCTGGTGGGCCTGGGCACGCGCGAGCAGCGCTGGCAGATGCGCATCGCGCCGATCGGCGAGGTCGGCGACCTGCGGCGGCTGGTGCACCTGAACGACCGCAGCGGCGCCTATGCCGCCGAGCGCATGCGGGTCGACTTCGTCGCCAATGCCAGCCACGAGCTGCGCACGCCGCTGGCGGGCATATTGGGCTTCATCGAGACGCTGGCCGACCCCGAGCTGGGCAAGGATGTCGAGACGCGGCAGCGGTTCCTGGGCATCATGGACGGTGAAGCGCGGCGGATGCAGCGCCTGATCGACGACCTCATCTCCCTCTCCCGCATCGAGGCGGAGAAATATCGCGTGCCAGACGCCGACGTGAACCTGTCCGAGCTGGTTGCCGAGGTGGTGGGCGTGTTCCGGTCCAGCCATGGCGATCGCGGCCGCGACGTGGAAATGGAAATCACGCCCGGCCTTCCTTCCGTCCAGGGCGACCGCGCGCAGCTGTCGCAGCTGCTCCACAACCTGATCGGCAACTCGGTCAAATATGGGCGGCCGGGCACCCCGATCCGGGTGACGCTGAACGAAGGGCCGAGCGGTATGACGCGGCTGGCGGTGGCGGACGAGGGCGAAGGCATCGGCCCCGACCACCTGCCGCGCCTGACCGAGCGCTTCTACCGCGTCGATTCGGGGCGCAGCCGGGCCATGGGCGGCACGGGGCTGGGCCTGGCGATCGTCAAACATATCGTCGAACGGCATCGCGGCCGGCTGGATATCGCCAGCGTCCTGGGCAAGGGGACCACCGTTTCCATCCTGCTGCCGCGCCCGGCGGCCCCGGATTCGCGTGCCGCGCGGAAGGAAAGCGGCGCGTTCCGCGAGACGCCGGCCTGAACCGGCCGAGGGCGATGTCATAAAAACGAAACCTAACCGTCACAAAGCCGCGACGGAATGCCGCTACCGCGCCATCCCAGGGGGCTGGGCGATAGGCGAATCGCGGCCTTGGACGAAGGAGATTTCCGTGAAGCCTACCGCTTTGCTTGCCGCGACGGCGCTCGCCGCGCTTACCCTTGCAGGTTGCAGTGACCCGGCCGGGTCCGGCGCCGGCGGCACGCGCGACCAGATCCGCGCCGTGGGTTCATCGACCGTCTATCCCTTCGCGACTGCGGCGGCCGAGCTGTTCGTCCAGGGCAATCCCGGCATGAAGTCGCCGATCATCGAATCGACCGGCACCGGCGGCGGCATGAAGCTGTTCTGCGCGGGCGTGGGCGCCCAGCATCCCGACATCGCCAATGCGTCGCGCCGCATGAAGAAGGCCGAGTTCGACCAGTGCCAGCAGAACGGCGTCAAGGACATCATCGAGATCCAGGTCGGCGTGGACGGTCTGGCCTTCGCCGAGTCCAAGGAAGGCCCTGGCCTCTCGCTGACGCCCAAGATGGTCTATGAGGCGCTGGCCGCCAATCCCTATGGCAAGGGTCCGAACAAGACGCAGACCTGGAAGGACGTCGACCCGTCCCTGCCCGCGACGCCGATCTCTGTCTTCGGCCCGCCCTCGACCAGCGGCACGCGCGATTCGCTCGCGGAGTTGATCCTGACCAAGGGCTGCGAGAGCGATCCGGCGATGGAGGCCCTCAAGGAAAAGAACGAGGACGAGTTCAAGGCCACCTGCACCCGCGTGCGCGAGGACGGCAAATATGTGGATTCGGGCGAGAACGACAATCTGATCGTCCAGAAGCTGGGCGCCAACCCCAATGCGGTCGGCATCTTCGGCTTCAGCTTCCTGGAAGAGAACAAGGACACGCTGAAGGACGTGCCGATCAACGGCATCCAGGCGACCTATGAGACGGTGTCGACGGGCCAATATCCCGGCGCCCGGCCGCTGTTCATCTATGTGAAGAAGGCGCATATAGCGGCGGTGCCGGGCCTCCAGGCCTATCTCAACACCTTCGCCGCCAACTGGAACCCCGATGGGGTGCTGACCAAGCGCGGCATGGTCGCGGCCCCCGAGGACGTGCGCAAGAAGAGCGCCGAAGCGGTGAAGGCGCTGACCGTCCTTGACGGCGCGCAGCTGAAATAAGCCGCCGATGATCGGACCTGCCATCTTCCTGCTGCTCGCAGGGCTGGGCGCCATCGCCTGGGTCAGCGCCCGCGCCCGCGCCATGCGGCTGCAGACCGCCGCCCGCGCGGGCGGACGCCGCGACGCCGTGCACAGCCTGCCTGGCTATCATGGCTGGTATGTCGCGCTGTGGACGCTGATCCCGGCCGCCCTGTTCCTGGCCGTGTGGGCCAATGTCGCGCCCGCGCTGGTCACCGACGCGGTGCTGCGCGACCCGGCGGCGCAGACGCTGCCCGCCGACGGCTTTTCCCGCTCCGCGATCCTGGGCGAGGCCCGCGCGATCGCAACGGGCGCGCAGGCGGCCGCCTTCAATCCCGCCTCGCAGCCCTTCGTCGAACCCTATCGCGAAGCGCTGACCGAATATGGCGTGGGCGGCGCGGTGCTGGCGCTGCTGCTGGCCTTTGCCGGGGGCGCCTATGCCTTCACCCGCATCCGCGCCGACTTCCGCGCCCGCACACGGGTCGAGCGGCTGGTGATGGCGGTGCTGCTCGTCGCATCGCTGCTCGCCATCGTCACCACGCTGGGCATCGTCATCTCGCTGCTGTGGCAATCGCTGCGCTTCTTTTCCATGGTGAACCCGATCGACTTCCTGTTCGGGACGAAGTGGAGCCCGCAGTCGGCCGCGCTCGGCTATGGCAATGACGACGCCTTCGGCGCGGTCCCTCTGTTCTGGGGCACGATCTTCATCGGCGCGATCATCGCGATGATCGTCGCCATTCCGCTGGGCCTGATGAGCGCCATCTACCTCACCCAATATGCGAGCCCCACGGTGCGCCGGTGGATGAAGCCGATCCTGGAGGTGCTGGCCGGCGTGCCGACCGTGGTCTATGGCTATTTCGCCGCGCTGACCATCGCGCCGGCGCTGCGCGACTTCGCGGTTGCCATCGGCATCCATGGCGCCAGTTCCGAAAGCGCGCTGGCGGCGGGGCTGGTGATGGGCGTGATGATCATTCCCTTCGTCTCCTCCATGGCCGACGACAGCATCGCGGCGGTGCCGCAGTCGATGCGCGACGGCAGCCTGGCGATGGGCGCCACCACCAGCGAGACGATTTCCCGCGTGCTGATCCCCGCGGCGCTGCCCGGCGTGGTCGGCGGCGTGCTGCTCGCCGTCAGCCGCGCGATCGGCGAAACGATGATCGTGGTGATGGCCGCCGGCCTTGCCGCGAACCTGACCCTCAACCCCTTTTCCAGCGTGACCACGGTGACGACGCAGATCGTCCAGCTGCTGACCGGCGACCAGGAATTCGACAGCGCCAAGACGCTGGCCGCCTTCGCGCTGGGCCTGGTGCTGTTCATCGTCACCCTGCTGCTCAACATCGTGGCCCTGCGGGTCGTGAAGAAATATCGCGAGGCTTACGAATGACCGAGCAACGCCTTCCCACCGACTGGAAGTCGGCGGCGATGCAGAAGCGGATCGCGCGGCGGTACGCGGCCGAGCGGCGGTTCAAGCTGGCGGGCCTGCTGGCCGTCGGGCTGAGCGCCGCCTTCCTCGCCTTCCTGCTCTTCACCATGATGGGCAACGGGCTGCGCGGCTTCACCCGCACCGAAATCGCGGTGAAGGTGGACTTCCCCGCCTCCCCGCTGCTGCTCGACCCCGCCAATATCACCGACCAGGGGCTGGCCGACGCCAGCCTGCCGATGGTGACGAGCACGGTCGCGAAGCAGGCGCTGGGCCCTGATGCCGACACGCTGCTCTCCCCCACCGCCTGGACGGCGATCCGCGACGCAATCAAGGCCGATCCCAAGATCCTGGGCCGGACCGAGACGATCAGCCTGCCCGCCTCCACCGCCATCGACCTGGCCGCGAAGAGCCAGGGTTCGCCCGAGGCGGAGGCCGCCGTCGCGCGGCTGCGCAAGGCGGGGCTGCTCTCGACCGGCTTCAACAGCAATTTCCTGACCGC
Source organism: Sphingobium ummariense RL-3 (assembly GCF_000447205.1). Classification (GTDB taxonomy): domain Bacteria; phylum Pseudomonadota; class Alphaproteobacteria; order Sphingomonadales; family Sphingomonadaceae; genus Sphingobium; species Sphingobium ummariense. The sequence continues at coordinate 5,951 of NZ_AUWY01000023.1, forward strand.
CAGCGACGGCACCGACCCGACCCAGGTCGGCATCTGGGGCGCGTTCAAGGGGTCGCTGCTGACGATGCTCGTCACCCTGGTGCTGAGCTTCCCGCTGGGCGTCGCGACGGCGCTCTATCTGGAGGAATATGCCCGCAAGAACTGGGTGACCGACATCATCGAGGTGTCGATCAACAATCTGGCCGCCGTGCCCTCGATCATCTTCGGCCTGCTGGGGCTGTCGATCTTCCTCAACTTCCTGCACCTGCCGCGCTCCGCCGCGCTGGTGGGCGGCATGACGCTGGCGCTGATGACCATGCCGGTCATCGTCATTGCCGGGCGCAACGCGATCAAGTCGGTGCCGCCCAGCATCCGCGACGCGGCGCTCGGCATCGGCGCGTCGCCGGTGCAGGTGGTGTTCCAGCACGTCCTGCCGCTGGCGCTGCCCGGCATCCTCACCGGCACGATCATCGGCATGGCGCGCGCGCTGGGCGAGACCGCGCCGCTGCTGATGATCGGCATGCGCGCCTTCATCGCGACGCCGCCGGGCGGCGTTTCCGACCCCGCCACGGTGCTGCCGGTCCAGATCTTCCTGTGGTCCGACGAGGTGTCGAAGGGCTTTGTCGAAAAGACCTCCGCCGCGATCATCGTGCTGCTGGTCTTCCTGCTCGCGATGAACGGGCTCGCCATCTACCTGCGCAACAAATTCGAACGACGGTGGTAACCGCATGATGACTGAACAACAGACCCCCCGCACCAAGATGACGGCGCGCGACGTCCGTGTCTTCTACGGGTCCAAGGAAGCGATCAAGGGCGTGTCGATCGATGTCGACATGGACAATGTGACCGCGTTCATCGGCCCGTCGGGCTGCGGCAAGTCGACCTTCCTGCGGACCCTCAACCGCATGAACGACACGGTCGCGAGCGCCCGCGTCGAAGGAACGATCACGCTGGATGGCGAGGACATCTATTCCCCGGCGATGGACGTGGTGCAGCTGCGCGCCCGGGTCGGCATGGTGTTCCAGAAGCCCAATCCCTTCCCCAAGTCGATCTACGAGAACATCGCCTACGGCCCGCGCATCCACGGCCTGGCCGGTTCCAAGGCGGACCTGGACGTGATCGTCGAGAAGTCGCTGCGCCGCGCGGGCCTGTGGGACGAGGTGAAGGATCGTCTGCAGGACAGCGGCACCGCGCTGTCGGGCGGGCAGCAGCAGCGCCTGTGCATCGGCCGCGCGATCGCGGTCGAGCCCGAGGTGATCCTGATGGACGAGCCCTGTTCCGCGCTGGACCCGATCGCGACCGCCAAGATCGAGGAGCTGATCCACGAGCTGCGCGGCCGCTATGCCATCGTCATCGTGACGCACAACATGCAGCAGGCGGCGCGCGTGTCGCAGCGGACGGCCTTTTTCCATCTGGGCGACCTGGTGGAATATGGCGTGACGTCCGACATCTTCACCAATCCGAGGCAGGAACGGACCAAGGACTATATCACCGGACGCTACGGCTGACCCGGCGGAGACGGATTATGGCAGAACATACGATCAAGGCGTTCGACGACGAAATCGACAGGCTGCGCGGCCTGATCGCCGAAATGGGCGGCCGCGCCGAGGCGGCGATCGAGAACGCGATGCTGGCGCTGCAGCGGCAGGACACGGGCCTGGCCGCCGAGGTGGTGGCGGAGGACAAGCGCATCGACGCGATCGAGGCGGAAGTCGAGAAGCTGGTGGTGGAGATCATTGCCCTGCGCGCGCCCATGGCCAACGACCTGCGCGACGTGATCGCCGCGCTGAAGATCGTCGGCGTGGTCGAGCGGATCGGCGACTATGCCAAGAACATCGCCAAGCGGGTGCCGCTGATCGCGACCAACCAGCGAACGCTGGAGCCGATCTCGCTGCTTCCGTCCATGGGACAGGTTGCGGGCGAGATGGTGCATGACGCGCTCAACGCCTTCGCGGCGCGCGACGCAGACCTGGCCGTCGCCGTCATCGAACGCGACACGGTGGTCGACGATTTCTACAACAGCGTGTTCCGCACGCTGGTAACCTTCATGGTCGAAAATCCCAAGACGATCAGCGAGTGCGCGCACCTGCTGTTCGTCGCGAAGAATATCGAGCGGATCGGCGACCATGCGACCAATGTCGCCGAAATGGTCTATTATGCCGCCACGGGCCACACGCTGCCCGATCGCGACCGCGGCACGACGCAGCTGGAGGACTGAAAATGGGCCGGGCAAAGATGCTGCTGGTGGAGGACGACGCGGCGCTGGCCGAGCTGCTCATCTGGCATTTCAAGCGCGAGGACTTCGAGGTTGCGCACACCGTCGACGGGGAAGAGGCGCTGCTGCTGGCGCAGGAGAATGTCCCCGACATCGTGCTGCTCGACTGGATGGTCGAGAGCCTGTCGGGCATCGAGGTCTGCCGCCGCCTGCGCAGGATGAACGGCACCGCCAACGTGCCGATCATCATGCTGACCGCGCGCGGCGAGGAAGAGGATCGCGTGCGCGGCCTGGAGACCGGCGCGGACGATTATGTGACCAAGCCCTTCTCCCCCCGCGAGCTGGTCGCGCGCGTGGGCGCGGTGCTGCGCCGCGTGCGCCCGGCGCTGGCGGGCGAGACGCTGACCTTCGCCGATGTCGAGATGGACACGGTGGGGCACAAGGTGCGCCGCGGCGGCCAGGTCATCCCCCTCGGCCCCACCGAGTTCCGCCTGCTGAAGCATTTCCTGGAGCATCCCGGCTGGGTCTTCTCGCGCGAGCGGCTGCTCGACAGCGTCTGGGGGCAGGACAGCGACATCGAATTGCGCACGGTCGACGTCCATATCCGGCGCCTGCGCAAGGCGATCAACGTCGGCGACCGCCATGATATCATCCGCACCGTCCGGTCTGCGGGCTATGCGCTGGATACCGACGGGATGGCATGAACGCCGCGCAATTCACGCATTTGGCGCGCTAGCGCGCCAGCAGGGCCGCATAAACGACTGACGCGCGCAGTTGTTCCCGATTGCGATGAAATGCAGCGATGAACATATTGACAGAGTAAATCACCTCACGCAGAAGCACCGGACCTTTTCCGATGCCGAATTGAGTGAATCGTGCCCGTTAAAACTGTAATCCTCGCGGGCGGCCTTGGTACGCGCCTCGGCGAGGAGACATCCGTCCGCCCCAAGCCCATGGTTGAAGTCGGCGGAATGCCGATTCTGTGGCACATCATGAAGATATACGCCAGCCATGGCATAAACGATTTCGTGATCTGCCTGGGTTACAAGGGCTATATGATCAAGGAGTATTTCGCGAATTACTTCTTGCATACTGCCGACGTCACGATCGACCTTTCGCAGAACAGCATGGAGATCCATGAGAACTGGAGCGAGCCGTGGCGCATCACGCTGGTGGAAACCGGCAAGGATGCGATGACGGGCGGCAGGCTGAAGGCCGTGCGTCGCTATCTCGATCCGGATCAGCCCTTCTGCTTCACCTATGGCGACGGCGTTTCCGACGTGAACATTTCAGCGCAGCTGGACTTTCACAGGAGCCATGGGCGCAAGGCGACGATCACCGCCGTGGCCCCTCCCGGCCGGTTCGGCGCGCTGCAGGGCTCTGTTGCAAAGATTGGCGGCAGTCAGAGGTAGGCTGTCGCTCTGCGCCGATCAGGCGGCTGCTGCGAAATGGTGGTTGAGCATGCCCATGGCCTCCGTCAGCGCCGAGGGCCCAATGCCAAAAGCTCTCTCCACAAGGCGCACCTCGCCCCTGATGCCGGGCTGCAGGCACCAGGGGCGAGCCTGTCCTTTGCGCAGGGCTCGCATGACTTCGAATCCCTTGATCGTGGCATAGGCCGTGGGGATCGATTTGAAACCGCGCACCGGCTTGATCAGTATCTTGAGCTTTCCGTGATCGGCCTCGATCACGTTATTGAGATMCTTCMCCTGCCGGTGGGCCGTCTCCCGGTCCAGCTTTCCTTCGCGCTTCAATTCGGTGATCGCTGCACCATAGCTCGGCGCTTTGTCGGTATTGAGCGTGGCAGGCTTTTCCCAGTGCTTCAGGCCTCGCAGGGCCTTGCCCAGGAACCGCTTCGCTGCCTTGGCGCTGCGGGTCGGCGACAGGTAGAAATCGATCGTGTCGCCCCGCTTGTCGACTGCCCGGTACAGGTAGGTCCACTTGCCCCGCACCTTGACGTAGGTTTCATCCAGGCGCCAGCTCGGATCAAAGCCACGCCGCCAGAACCAGCGCAGCCGCTTCTCCATCTCCGGGGCGTAGCACTGGACCCAGCGATAGATCGTCGTATGGTCGACCGAAATGCCGCGTTCCGCCAGCATTTCCTCAAGGTCGCGATAGCTGATCGGATAGCGACAATACCAGCGCACCGCCCACAGGATCACATCACCCTGGAAATGGCGCCACTTGAAATCCGTCATCGTTCCGTCCGTCCAATCTCCGCCAAGCATGCTCAAGCTTCACGATTTTTGCAACAGAGCCAGCTGGTCCCGCAGGCTGGAGATCGGGAGGCGATATGAAAGGCAGCGCAATCGGCATCACGGGGGCGGTGTGCCTGGTGATCGGATTCGGCGCGGGCTTCGCGCTCCGGCCGGTGCTGTCACCCGTCGCGGCATCGCCGGCAGCGGCGGCCGGCGTGGCGCAGCCGACCGAGGAAGAGGCGACCGCCGCCGTGCGGCGTCATCGCCTCTTCACGGGTACCTCGCTGGCGAACGCGACGCTGAAGCTGGGGGACTGTTCTCCGGGCGGTGTCGGCCCCGGGGTGACCTGCATGACGCAGCTCGTGATGGACCCGACCCGTCCCAACGCGACGCCGCAGAATCGGCCGATCGGCTTCGCCCGCGTGAACGGTCAGTGGGAGGTGGCGGTCTGGTAGGGCCGGCTATCCGAACCGGCGCCCGCTGCCGGTGAAGGTGTAGCCATTGGCGAGGATCGCTTCATCGATCACCTCATCCGAGGTCAGATAGTTATATTCGCGTTCGAGCTGGCGATAGAGCCAGCGCGCGAGATCGCGCAGCGGCTCGATCACGAGGTCCTCGGCGTCCGCCGTCATGTCCTGCCAGGTCGGGCTGTCGCGCTCGACCGCGATCGCCATGCAATATTCGTGATAGTAGCGGTCTCGGTGCGTGATGCTCACGCGGAGCTGATAGAAGTTGCGGCGCTGAACCGCCTGAAGCGCATCGGCGATGCGGTGAAGGTCCGCGTCGTCGGGCGCGTGGTCGCGGATGCGGCGCGCGGCGCCTCTGGCGTGATGGTAGCGGCCCTCGAAGCAGGCGCCGTCGCCCTGGTTCCAGAAGCCGGAGAAGTAGATGCACGGCTGCTGCCGCGTGCCGCCGCCGTAGAGGCGCACCGGCACCGTGCGCAGCTCGACGCCGAGGATGGCGCAGATGCGCTCGAAATCGTCGAACACGAACTCGAACCAGTCGTGGTCGATGCCGGCCTCGCGATACCAGGCGCGGGCCCTTTCCTTCGCCGCGTCCGAAAGCTCGTCGAGGCGATAGACGGTGGTTTCGACGATTTCAGGCATCGGGATCGCCTCCGTCGAGCACTTCGGCGAGCCAGCCATTGGTATAGGTCCATGCGAACGTGGCGCCGGTCGCGAGATCGAGGACGTGCGCGCCACCGCCGAAGGCGTTGACGCGCGGGCGCGAGCAGGTGTTGGCGTATTGAAAGCCCCATAGCCCCGTGAGGCCGAAGGCGGCGGCGCAGCGCCTGACGAACTGGATCAGCCGCTCGGGGTCCCCCGTCATGTCGTCGCGCATCCAGAGCTGGGTGCCCCCATGCTCCGGTTCGATGGAAAGGAGGAAGCCGTCGGAGGGCGGCTCCTCCGATGCTCCCTCCTCGGAGAGCGCGTTGTAGAGGTCAAGCGCACGGGCGGCGTTGTCGGGCGTGCCGACGTCGAGCAGGCACGAGAAATGAGTGAAGTAATCGGCCATGTCAGGCTCCTTGAAACGCAAGTGCCCGGCGCGATGGCCGGGCTTCGGAGTTGCGGGTCGATGGGTGAGGATCAGGCGGCGGGCGGCCTGTGGATCCGGTCGTCGTCGAACTCGATGTCCTCGATCACGGTTTCTCGGCCGTCGCCCGTGCAGCGGTCGATGAAGGCGATGACGCCTTCCCGGCGCTCGTCGGTATCGATGTGGTCTGGAGAGGCCGTCGACTCCACGACGACGGCGGCCGCCGTCTTGGCCTTCTCGATCGCTTCCGCGTCGCTCGCGGCCTGGACGGTCAGCGTGTCATAGGCGCGAAGCCAGAAGCCGATCTTGACGATGTAGTCGCTCATGACGGGCCTCCCGCGTCGGGATCGCGCGCACCAGCGACGATCGCATTGGCCTTGCGGACGGCGGACTGCGCCGCCGGCAGCCAGCGCCCGAAGTCATGGGCGGAGAGGCCCGTAGGCTGAGCGACCGAGGAAAGCTGCGCGAGCAGCTCGGCGAAGTGGTCGGCCTTGCGCTGGACGGTTTCATCGAACTGGCTCGGAATAGGCAGCAACGGCACGCTGTAGGGATCGACCGCGCCGGGCCAGGCGCCGGTGACATGGGTCTCGCCGGCGCATTCAAAGTCTTCCCTGGAACCCTCCCAGTCGTCGTCCTCGATGGCAAGGCGGCAGGCTTCGGCGAGGCTGTTCGCGGCGTAGCGACGCTGCCGATAGACGGGAATCCGGTAGCTGGTTTCGATGGTGAAGCTGGGCATGCTGATCTCCTGAAACGAAAGGAGCCCGGCACGGGGCCGGGCTCGTGGGTCGCATGGCGGTGGCGACGGCTAGTAGCCGAACCGCCAGGACGGCCAAGCTTGACCGTCATCGGCGGCGCGAACGGCCTCGGCGAGATAGACGGCGTCGCCGTCGACCGCGATCGGATCGCGGACAGGCGTTTCGTCGATGACAGTCACCCGGCAGACGAGGCCGTCTTCGACTTCGACGTGGACGGGTACGAGATACTGGAAGACGACGCGGCGGGGCGTCGTGGAATCGGGCTGATCCATGGTTCGGTCCTTCGGCCAGGGAGATGCGGAGCGGCCGAAGCCGCCCCGCTGGTCCGTCACTCGGCGGCGGCGAGGTGGCGTTCCTCGTCGTCCGCGTCGGTCGAGACCTCGTCCTCGTCGTCGCCGTTGAGGAATGCCGGCAACGCGGCGCCCTCGTCGTGCCCAGCCTCGCTATCGGCGGCGAGTTCGGCGTCGAGCAGGCGGAGCGGCTCGGGCAGCCAGCCGGCATCCGCCAGCAACCGCTCGGCCTCCTTGGCCATGTCGCCCTTCTTGAGGTGATCGATGAGCTGCGCGGCCTGCTCGCCGGCGCCCTCGCGCACCGCCTGCAGGATGCGGGGCTTGGTGACGCGCCCGAGATAGTTGTCGACCGTAGGGCGCCAGCCGACGTCCACCATGTCGAGCCCGGTCGCGCGCGCCAGACGGTCGGCCTGCGCGAGCCGCATGTCGAGCGTGTGCTGCGAGACGCCGCTGGAGCTGTGCGGGTTCGGCCGCTCGTAGAGCGCATTCACGCCAAAGCTGACGCAATGCGCCAGGAGCGCCATGCGGCTGGCGTCGTCGAGGCTGGCGAGCCAGTCCCAGAGGGCTTCGTCGTCCTTCGGAACGTCGGCGGCCCAGGCATCGTGACGGTCTTGCACCGCGCGCGCGGAGGGGCTGTCCTTCAGGTCGGTATCCTGAACGGGGAAGTAGATATCCCTCACCGACGCCTCCAGGGCGCCGTTATACATGCGCGTCATGAACCTGTCGGAGACGAGCTTGTGGAGCAGCGCCGTCATGGCGATGTGCGGATTGTCCGCCACCGCGTTGCGCAACGCGAGCGTCCGAGACGCCGTCAGCTCGACGATCAGGCGCTCGTGGAGCGGCTTGATCGCGTCCTCCTCGTCGTCGTCGGGCTCGGCCGACTGTCCGCCGATGGTGATGACGGCGCGCTGCACGGCCGGCGACGCCGGGTCGTTGGCCGCGCCGGACGCGGCCGGGGCATCGTCGCCTTCGGGCTCCGCCGGAGCCTCGTCCTCGGGACGGACATAGCCGCAGTCCACCGCGAGCGATCCGTCGGCGTCGATGCTGATGAAGACGCCCGCGCGGGCGATCTCGGCGGGATCGTAGATCACCGGACGCTGCTCGAAGGCGTCGAGCGCCTGTTCGATCTCGCCGAGCCGCTGATCGATCTCGTCCGGCAGTTCGTCGGCTTCCGCATATTCGGATTCGAGCCGATCATATTCGTCGCGCAGAGCCTCGCGCGACGCGCGCTCCTCGTCGGTCAGATCGATCGTCTCGCCGGCCAGCTCGCGCAGCCCGTGGTCGTGGCCATAGGGGAAGCTGACGGCCACCTCGATCCACTTCCAGCCCTCGGCCGCGATCGTCTCGGCCTCGGCCTTGAGCTTTTCGGCCACCAGGCGATCGAGAAGCGCCGCGTCCTGCAGCCAGCCGCCGTCATCGGCCTGGAACAGGTCGCGGACGATGCATCCGCCTGCGGCCTCATAGGCGGCGACGCCGACGAACAGGGCGCGCTTGTCCGAGGCCCGCACGGTGGTCTCGTTCAGCATGCGCCGGATCTGATAGGGCTCCTTCGACCAGCTCTTGCTGATCGCCTCCCAGACCTGTTCCTGGCGGGCGTGATTGTCGGTGACGGTGAACGCCATGAGCTGCTCCAGCGTCATGCCGTCGTCGGCATAGACGTCGAGCAGAGTCGGCGAGACCGCGGCCAGGCGCAGGCGCTGCTTGACGACCTGCACGGTCACGCGATGGGCGGCCGCGATGTCCTCCTCGGGCGTGCCCTTGAGGCGCATGTCCTGAAAGGCGCGGAATTCGTCTAGCGGATGCAGCGGCTCGCGATCGGTGTTCTCGATGAGGGACACTTCCTCATCGAGGATGGGATCGCCGGCGGGGCGGACGACGCACGGCACGAGGGCCGTCTTGGCGAGCCGCTTCTGCTTCACCAGCAGCTCGAGAGCCCGAAACCGGCGACCGCCGGCCGGCACCTCGAACAAGCCGGTCTCCTTGCCCTCCTGATCCACCACGGGGCGGACGCTGAGGCTCTGGATGAGGCCGCGACGGGCGATCGAGACCGCCAGGTCGTCGATCGAAACGCCGGCCTTCACGCGCCGGACGTTCCTCTGGCTCAGCACCAGCTTGTTGAAGGGAATGTCGCGCGCCGGCGACAGGATGATCTTCTGAACAGTAGTAGCCATCGGGATTTACTCCGCGACGGGCGGTCGAGAGACTCTCTCTCAACCTCCAACCCGTCACGAAATCCCGGCCCTCCTCTGCCTCTCTTCTGCCGGCGCGGCGACCGTGATCCGGCAGAAGATATCGCCGCCGGACGTCCTGTGGCATAGGGCAAGGGCGACTATAATAGTCGCCGTGGGCGCCGGCATTGGGCGGGCGCCTTTCAGCACGAGGGTGGTGGGACGTATCGAGCAGGATGGTCGTCGCGTCACCACAGGCCGGCCGGGCCGTAGCGCAGGCGGGTCGCGGGAGATGTCATGAAGACGGCCATTGCCGAGGAGCGGCGCTCAGCGCCCTGGGGTTGGATCAGGAACTTCGCGGGATGGCGGCCACGACGGCATCGCGTATCGAGCGCCGATCGCGCGCTCATTTGCGCCCAGGGCAAGGCGTTGACGCTGCTGCTCACCGCGCTCCAGGCGCGCGGCCATCTTCAGGTCGGCGAGTTCGCCGATATGCTCGGCGTGTTCAGCGTCGTCGTCGGAAAGGACGACGATCTCGAAGGCGATATCCTGGCGGTCTGGGCGGCAATCAGGAAGGAGAGCCTGTAGGGACTGGCGCGCAGGCGCTAAGCCGGAAAGACGTCATTGCGTCTCTCCGGCCTCCCGGGTCCTGCCGCTATTCAAACCCGTCCGCAGAGCGGATTGACGCGTCGGACGATGACGGGACGCGTGTCGGCCGCCTGCGCGAGCCGCCGGATCAAAGAAAGATCCGCTTCGGAGCAATCCCCGCGCACCTCGATGTCGACCCAGTGGCCGGCCCGACCGACATGGGAGTCGCGCAGGCGATGATTGGACGAGGTGTAGAAGCTCTCGTTCGGATCGATCAGGCGTACCCGCGACGTCAGGAAGAGGATGCCGGAGCCGAGATTGCCGCAGAAGAGCAGCTCGTCGGCCGGGGTCGTCTTCGGCCCGCCGCCGACCGACTTTCGTCCGATCTGGCGAAAAGCCTCCTCGAAAGTGGCGGGATTGGCGGTGATCCGCGCCTGGGTCTGTTGATGAAAGAGCCATGGCGGGCGATCGGGATCGAGACGGCCGATGGCGATCTGATGGAGAAAGTCCGCGAAACTCGCGGGGTCGGCGGGGTACGGGCAGGTACGCCACAGGGCGCGAACCTTGCGCCGGAGCGGAGCGGGCAGCGCGAAGAGCCTGGCCCGGGCCTCGCGCCAGCGAGCCGCGCGTTGACGGCGCTGTTCATGCTCGCGGTCGATCCACCAGACATGACGGCGGGCCATCTCCTCGTCGACATCGCGCTGGCCGGCGGCGATCGCGTCGGCGAAGAGCGGCAGGGCGTCGCGCTCGCGGCGCTGCTTGCGGAGGAGCGCCGCGCGTTTGCGCGGCGTCTCCCGATAGGCGGTTGGGCGCGGCCAGCGACGGAAGCGCATCATACGTCCTCCCGGCTGGCGTGATGAACCGCATGAAGCACGCGCTCGGCGGCTCGAATGCTCCCGGTCCTGCGCGCCGCCTCGGCCCAGGCCGAGATCGGGAACAGGCCCTCGAACAGGATGTCGCGCTCGATGCCGAGGCCGAACGGCAGGCGCACCGCCGCGAGTTCCGACAGGCTGAACGACCCGAGCTCAGGCTCGCCAAGATCGGCGAGACCGAACAGGGTGTCGCCGTCGGCGTCGAGTTCGGTGGCGAGCCAGACGCCTTCGCCCAGCGGGTTGAAGAACTTGACCACGGGCATAGGGTCGGCGTCCGCCTGCCGGCCGTTCGCCAGCAGGCGCTGGCGCAGCTCGGAAGTGAGGAGGATCATGCCGCCCTCCTGTCGGTCGAAGGTGCGGCCTGGTCGTCCGCGGGCAGGAAGGCGAGCAGCCAGTCGGCCGCCTTGCTCGCCTGGCTGGCGGCGCGGACAATGGCGCGATTGTCCTCGCGCAGCACCTCCAGCCAGGAGCCGATATAGTCGGCATGCCTGACGGTCGGCACGATGCCGATCGAGGCGCAGCAGAAGGCGGCGTTCATTTCAGCCACATATCCTGACAGTCCAGCCCTAATGTGACTTCTACCGCAAATTTTCGGGGCGCTTATCATGCGGCGATCTCCTCAGGCTGGGGCTGCTGGGCGTGCATCCAATCGGCGGCCGCCTGCGCCTTGCTGGCGGCGGTGAAGATGGCGCGAGGGTCGTCTTTGAGTGCGCGCAACCACGATGCTACGTAGGCGGCATGATCGGCCCGCGGATGGTGAGCGATCCTGAGGTCGGCGAGTACGAACGATGCGGTCAGTTCAGCGCAAATTTCCTCGATCGCCAAGCTGTCGCGCTTGAAACGTTCGGCAAAGTTGCGGTCGAGCCGGTGCTTTGCCCCTGTGGCGTGGGCCGCCTCATGCAAAAGCGTGCCCATCTGTGCTGATGCATCCCGAAACGAGGCAAAGGTCGGCATGAAGATGTGATCGAGGTCGATCCGGTAGTGCGCATCGTAGGCGCCCTCGGTGATCGGGATCTTGAGGGCCGCGACGAAAGCTTCGGCGTGCCCGAACCGCTCGCCCTCGGGTAGAACTGCGACAGGTGGGGGTTCATAGCCCTCGACCTGGGCGAGGTTGAACACGGTGAAGGCCCGCGCGAACATGCGGCCGGGTCCGGCTTCGCCATCGTCATGATCATCATCGGCGCGCGATGCGGCCTGTTTCCAGAACACAACCGTCGTTCCGCGTTCACCTTTGCGGACCTGTGCGCCAAGCGATGCCCACTGGCGATAGGTCCCCCAAAGACCGCTGGAATAGGCAGCCGCTTCGGCTGCGATCCAGAGCGCGAGCACGTTGACGCCGCGATAGCGGCGGCGAGAGGTGACGTTCTGCGGCCTGGTGGTGGCAGCGCCATCATGGTGCCAGGGCATGCGCCAATCGCCGGCCCCGGCTTCGATGGCAGATACAATCTCGGTGGTGATGCGCGAATAAACGTCGGCTCGCGGCGTCGCAGGGTAGGATCGGGACATGGCAGGTCTCCACGACGGGCGGAGGGAAACTGTCTTCCGCTCCTTCAATCCGTCACCCGCAAACCCGCCTCCTCTTCCTCTCCCGCCATACCGTTATGCGGTGTGGCGGTACCCGGTGCGATCTGTTCAAGAACACGCTGGATTCTGGCCACCTCGGCCTGAAGCGTCACCCGCTGCGGCTCTGGAAGCCGCTTCTCGCGCAACAACAACCGTGCCTCATCAGCACCGCGCTGCCATGCCGGGCGATGCCGTTCGGCGATGCAGGCATTGGGGCAGCGGACCGGTTCGCACATGGAGATCATTGGCCCGCTTGCGCCTGGCTCCGAACTCCGGTTCAGGCACAGGGCGGTTGCCGGATCAAAGAAGCAATCGGCCAGCGGGCCGACATGCAATGTCCGCGCGAGACTGCCCAGCATGGTGCGCAGACGTGGACGGTCGGCAATCATGGCAGGTAGCGGCGCCAACTCGTGGGCGGCAGTATCAAGCACAACTCCGACCCTGTTCGCGGCAGGTCCGCCAAGGCGTGCGCCACTTTGCCGCTCGTCGAAGTAGACAAGGATATCGTCAATCTGGCCAAGCGCACGCTGGGCTTCGATCTCTCCCCGAAATCCGGACCGGCTGCTGCCAGCATAGCCTTCGAAAGCCGCAACGCTCGCATGCTTGTACTGGATCATGCCGGCAATTGTTCCGAAGGGCCGGTTGGCGATGTGCCAGGCGATTGTGCGGCGAAACTGACGCGTTGTCAGACGCCATGGTCGGCCGTCGGGTCCGGCAGGAATGACGGGTGCCTGCGCGGATCCGAAGTGGTCATTGAGGTGATCGCGGAACCGGTTGAGTTGCCGGACTATCTCTGCAGAGACGTGCGTCTTGGTATTGGCCCGAAGCGTGAGGACTGGCCACAGGGTCGTTGTTCCGCGCGCTTGTCCCGCCCGCGCGGAAAGGCGTTCGAGGACATCGATGGCTTCAGCGACCGGCGCGATGGTAACCCACTCGGTCTCCTCGCCGCCGCCGCGCTTGCCCTTGTAAGCAGTGGACTTGATACGATGCCGCAAGATCGTACCGTCTTCGGCTTTGGTAATAGACAGGCATCCCCGCCTCATGGCTTGGATCTCGCTGTCCCGCATGCCTGAGAGAAAGGCACATACGATATAGGCTGCGGACTGCAGCATGACTTCCTCGAGGGGCAAAACCTTGGCATCGAAGCGGGTGCGCCAAGGCATGCCCGTATCGGGATCGGCAGAATTGGGCGTATCCATGCCGCCAATCTCGGTGCCGAGTTCTGCGATGGCAGCGGCGATGAGGTCTGGTGCACCCGTGGCCAGGCCAAGGTGCATGGCAGGTTCGGCCTGCGCGTTGATACCGGCATGGAGGTGGATCAGGTGGTAGTTGATCGGCGGCGTGACGGCGCCGGTTTGCGGATCTGTTCGCGTTGCGCCGTTATGTGCCGTGGTCCAGATCGGAATGCCGCGCCCATGCTGCCGCAAGGATGCAACATAGTCGAGGAGGCGTTGGCGTTGCCGTAACCGACGAACAGCGGGATCCAGACCTTCCTCAGCGGCAATCAGACGGTTGCGCGTTGCTTCAAGGCAATCGAGTTCTGCCCGTGCGGCAAGGATATCGCCTGCGTAGCAGGTCACGTAGCGCAACGACCAGGAGAGCAGCGGCGTCATGATCGCTTCAGGAATGCGCGGCGTCCGGTTCTCCCCTGCAATATGCTTTGCGCCCGCCACGGAAAACGGACTTCGTCCCGGCCACGGTTCGAAGGACAGGCGCGCAGTCGGCAGATGATGCTGCAACTCGTGCAGGTCAAAGACGATCCGCAGCAGCGCTGCCGCTGCAACTGGGCGCAGCCCGGCTAGGCGCAAGGCTCCGGCGTAGCGATCGACCAGAGCCTGATCGACCCGGGCGAGATCGAAACGCCCCAGCTGAGCCTTGACGAAGTCGAAAAAGCGCAAGGTCCGGTTGGCCTCGCCGCGCACCCCGGCCGGCTCAAGCCGCGAACGGTGACCGGGGAGATCGACATTGAGCCGCGCATGGAGAATCTGGCGCAGGGCATCAGCAATGGATGGGTCTTTGATACCGCCGAAATGTACCGTGACATGGCAGCGCCGCGCGTTGTCGCGAAATACGCCGGGAGCCAGATCCCACACTGGATCGCCGTATCGTGAAATATGCGCGCGATCGCAGCCGGGGCGCAAAGGCGCGGACATAAGCACAGGGAGGGCATCGCGCTCATCGTCGCTCTCCGCCAGAAGCTGGACAACGGTCATGCCCGTGCCTCTGGCGGCAGATAGACCGTGGGAGGGTCGTTCGCGACTTGCGCACGGGCCCTTGTCACGACGTCTTCGGCGAAGGCAGGCAGAATCTGCTGAACGATGCGATCATGGGCATGACCAAACTTGGCGGTCCAATCAGCAGCACTCAGGCCGATCCGCTGAGCGTCGACGAAGGAGAGAAAGGTGAGAATGGCAGGCAGCTTGCGCGCGGTAATGACCGCGTTGCGGCAATCGAGGCAGGCCCAGAACGGTGTAGGGCATGGCGTGCCGGCGGATGCGAAGGGACTGGAATAGAAGTTGCCACAGCTTGCAAGCCAGACGTCTTGTTCGCCATTGAGCAGTGCGGTTGAAATGCCCCCATCATCGGGATCAGGGCTTGCCAACTCGCCGCGCAGCCGGTCCTCGTCTTGAGGAGGCAGGATCATTGGACCAGCGAGCACCTCTTCGAGGGCATCTGCCACGGTTTGCTCGTGCAGCGGTCTGAGGGAGGGAATATCGGCGTAGTGCCGTGCCGCGATATCGACGGTATGACCTACGGCGAAGCGGGCCATGTGGCCTTCGGTCTTGAGATACCACAAGGCCTTGTGCGTCTTGCGCAGATACGAAAGACACAGGTGGAGCGGTTTACCCTGATCATCGGTAATACAATGGCGCTGCGTCCAGGCACTGACCTTCAAGCGCAGTTGACGAATACCTGCGGTGATCTCGCCCGGCTGAAAATAGACCCAAAGGTTATCGCTGGAGTTATGGACCCTGGCCTTGGACGATAGGGCGATGATGCGTCGGATCAGACCGCCAGCGGTGGATGAGCCGCGATCACGCACCCGGATTGTCTTGTGCTCGGCACCGTGTGCCCGCAGCTTGGTGTAGGCGATATCGACGGTACCCCCTGCGGCATTGCGCAGACAATCGAGGGTGAGCGACTTGCAGCACTCCAGCTCAAGCCCTGTCTCGATTAAGAGCAGAACAAGAAGCGGGACGATATCGTCGGCAGTAAGATAGTGGGCTGCGTGGAGGCTCAGGTTAAGCCTGTCACTGGTGAGATCGCGCTTTTTGCGCAGCTTGTACAGGCTCTGAAACGTGGGATCACGGTAGCCCAGAACACCGTATGTCTCGATGGCAGCATGGGCTTTGCAATATGCGCCATCGATCTGCGGCACCTCATCGAACTGCGGCCCCGACCGCAAGCGCGCCTCGATCGCAGCGATATCCGCGCGTGCCGCATCGCGCAGCTGGCGGGCTACATACGGACTGTAGGCATCGCGTGGACGGGAACGAACGTGTGCGTGTGAGCTGACGTAGCGCAGTCGTTCCCGCAAGCCGCAATCGACAAGCTCGGGGCTGTCGTCCGCGATGCGACGAAGGACGGAAACGACCTTGGCGACATAGGTTGGTCCATGCACGCAAGACTTGCCCTGCGCGCTGAGCCATGTCTCAAATCCATCAATGTGATGGGCACGAAGGTCAGCAGGGCCGTTGATCCCGTCGCCTGTCCCGGCCAGGTAGGAAAAGAAGCTTGGCAGCTGGTTGGCGTATGTCTTGAGCGACGAACGTACCATGATGGGGCCGCGCGGAGCAGCCAGCATGAACAGGCTCCGGGCAAATGCGAGCGCCAGGCCGCGTGGCCGCAAGCCCGTGAAATCGACGAGCAGCTCGCCGCCATATAAGGGATGAATCATGAAGCGCAGCGTGCTGATCTGCGACCATGGATCGGCTTGGGGCGCAGCCGTATCTGCCGCGAAGCTGACCTTGCGTCCTTTGCGTGGAGCAGCGGTCATGATCGAAGATAGCCTGGTACGAGTGCCAGCAGTTCTTCGACTGCCGCATCAACGGTATCGGCACGCGTGGCGAGGTGATCGAGATAAATAGAGGTCGTCGCGAGGCTCGAATGGCCAAGCAATCGCTGGACCTGTTGAAGCGGATCGCCGACCAGCTGGCGATAACCTTCCATGGCGCCCACTGGTGCCGCTGCGTCGGCGAGGCGGCGCTGGATCAGCATGGCAAGCATGTGGACTGCAAAGGAATGCCGGAGTTGATGGGGGCTAAGCCGGACCGGGATGCCGGCGTCCGTGCAGCGGCGGCTCGCCCGTGCGAAGATCGCTTCCCACGAGTTGGGCAACACAGGATGGCCCACCTCGGTCAGCCAGAGGACCGCGGCTTCGCGCGGCGTTCCATCGTCAGCGCAAATAACAAGCCTTGCGCGTTCATCCGGTGTGACGACCTCTATGTCCATCGTGCCACCGCCAACGAGATGCAATGCACGCTGCCCGAATGAGGGGCTGTGGATGAAGATCGGGCGGTCGATGGCTTCCCAGCCACGGCGCTGTGCGAACTTGGCGACGGCTGCGGCTCGCTCAACGGCGATGTAGGCGTCAAACACCGGCAACAAGCGGCGCGGCAGCAGCATGCTTCGCCCCCTGTCACCCTTGGTGAGTGCCGCCGGAAGCTCGACCCGCCGCTGACGTTCCGAGCGGGCGTCGCAAACCGGAATCTCAGCTGCGAGCAAGTGGGATGCCTCTTCCAGGCGCAGGCCGGTGGTGACCAGCAGATCGGCGAACAGCGCGTTGCGCGCGCCATTGCGGTCACGCGCTCCAGGACGCTCGGTCCCTTCAACGGTCAGGCCGCGCAAACCAACTTCCCGGAAGGCGCGGTAATCGGTGAGATCGATGAAACGGACGTCGGAACGACGGGCTGCGCGCTCATAGGCGTTATTGCGGCCCGTGACCGCCGCACGGCGCCCATCGTGCGATCGTCGCCAGACCTGACGATGCGTAAAAGGTGTACGCTCGATCAGCCCCTCCCGTTCGGCCCATCGATAAAGCTTGTCGAGCGAGGCAATCGCCCGGTTCCACGTCGATGCAGAAATCCGGAACTCAGCATCGCTGCGCCGCCGGGCACGATGATAGCAGGCCGTTGACGAAGTCGGCGGTGGCTGATTCAGTGCGGCAGTGGGATTGTCTGGCGGGTTAGCGGCGATGGCGATGGGGCGTGATAGCGAGGTCCAGTCCGATTTGATCGTGACGTGGGCGGAGATACCGCGTTCACCGGGGCATGTTTTCTACGACAAGCTCCAGAAGCTGCTGGCCGAGGCGGGCTTCGATGGCTTTGTCGAGAAGACGTGCAAGCCCTATTATGCGCCGCGGATGGGAGCCCCGTCGCTGCCGCCGGGCCGCTATTTCCGCATGCTGCTGATCGGCTATTTCGAGGGCATCGACAGCGAACGCGGGATTGTCTGGCGCTGTTCGGATTCGCTGTCGCTGCGGGAGTTCCTGCGACTGTCGAGCCGCGACAAGGTCCCTGATCATAGCTGGTTGTCGAAGACGCGGAGCCGCCTGCCGCACGAGGTACATGACCAGATCTTCGGCTGGGTACTGGCCCTCGTCGCCGGGCACGATCTGGTGAAAGGCGAGCGGATCGGCGTCGATGGCTCGACCATGGAGGCGAACGCCGCGCTGCGTACCATCGTGCGGCGTGACAATGGCGAGACCTACCGCGAGATGCTGGTGCGCATGGCGCAAGAGAGCGGCATCGACACGCCGACGATCGACGACCTTGTCCGGCTCGATCGCAAACGCAAGGGCAAGAAGCTGTCGAATGCGGACTGGGCGAGCAAGACCGATCCCGACGCGAAGGTCGCGCGGATGAAGAACGGCTCGACGCGTCTGGCCTACAAGCCCGAACACGCGGTCGATCTCGACACGGGTGTTATCGTGGCAGCGCCGATCCACCCGGCCGACAAGGGCGACACGACAACGCTCGACGCCACGCTGGAGACGGCAGCACGCAACCTCGCCGACATTGGCCTGGCGCCGACGTCCGGGGATCCCTGCGATCTTGTGACCGATAAAGGCTATCATTCGCGCGAGCTCCTCAAGGGTCTCGACGGCGACATCTGGAAGACGCGCATCGCCGAGCCGGCACCGCCGAATGGATATCTGCGCTGGCACGGCGACGAGGCTGCCCAGAAGGCCGTCTACGCCAATCGGTCTCGCCTGAAATCCGCCGTCGGACGCAAGGCGATGCGCAAGCGTGGTGAGATGGTCGAGCGTAGCTTTGCCCACGTCCTGGATCGCGGCGGCATGCGCCGCGCGTGGCTGCGCGGGCGCGAGAATGTTCACAAGCGTTATTTGATCCACGTCGCCGGGTTCAATCTTGGCATTCTCATGCGCGCCCTGTTCGGTTGCGGCACTCCGAGGGGCGCCAGGGGCGCATCCAAGGCATTCTTGTTCGTAGTTCAGACCGATGTTGCGCTCGTCATCGCCCTCGTCGCCGAGTTCGACGGAGAAAGGGCCATGCTCCTCATCGTTTTTACCCCTGAAGGCGCTGACAGACCCGGCTGAAAACCGACTTCGTCACCGCGCTGATAGGCACCGACATCATCGGCATCGGCTTGCCAGACAGACTTGCCGCGGGCCGAAGCGAGAAAGCGAACCCAGACCAGAACATCATAACCATGGGCGCGCAACGAGTGTCGCGAACGCGAACCGTTCAGCGGCAAATCGAGGAAGTAGCGCTCAAGGTGGAGATCATAGATCGCACCATCACGCAGAATTACCGGGATGTAGGAGTCCAGGCCATCCGCCGTCCGGCGCTCCTGAATGACGATCGACGCACCTGAATTATCCACAGCTTGTCAGTCCCTCCCCCGGACCCCCTCCCGACTCCAGATCGCACACGTTGCGCGCCTGCGGGACGGTGGTCATCAGGCCGGATTACGCCAGCTTATGGATAGCGCTTCATCCGGCCTGATGCCCCCCTGCGTCGCGCCAAAGCATACCGTTCAATGGTGCGTCAGGCACGGTGCAGACTGTCCAGATAAGGCGACCAGTTCCTCGAACGCGTATTTCTTGGTGCCGAAGGAGCCGGAGAAGTCGCGGTTGAGCCGCGAGGGGTGGCCGCTGGCGTGGCCCAGCTCGTGGAGCGCCGTGCGGTGCCAGTTGATGGGCTCGAAATAGGCCTGCGGCGGCGGAACCTGCACATAGTCGAGCGCCGGCACATAGAAGGCGCGGTTGCCGCCGATGCGGAAGTCGATGCCGGTCGCGCGGATCAGCGCTTCGACCCGCGGCTCGATGAGGCCGGGCGGCGGCGGCGCGACGAACGCGACATCCTCCGGCAGGTTCTCACATTGTGCGGCGTTGAAGACGGTGAAGCGCTTGAGGAACGGAATGGCCTGGGCTTCCTCACCCGTCTCGCGGGCCCGGCGCTTTTCGTCGTCCGGCACGAAGCGGTCCGCATAGACGACGGTCGTGCCGCGCTCGCCCTTGCGAACATTGCCGCCGAGCGCGAGGGCTTGGCGGAACGTCAGCCAACTCTGACCAGGGAAGCCGTGCTCGATGACGGCGCCCCACAGGATCAGCACATTGATCCCTGAATAGTGCCGGTCCGTCGCGGCGTTCCGCGGCATGGCGAGCGGCGCCTTCGCCGCCGCCGTTCCCCATGGCTGGACCCAGGGGACGCGCCCCGCCTCCAGCTCGGCGATGATCTTGCCGGTGATTTCGTCGTAAAGGCTCGTCCGGTCCTGGCCGGCGCGAGCGGGTGCGGTCTTTCTGGACATCGCGGATCTCCGCGACGGGCGACCGAGAGCCTCTCTCTCGACCTCCAACCCGTCACGGCAAAGCCGGTCCGCACTCTCCCTCTCGGGGGCGTTGCGGGGTCTCCCCGCAGAAGGGGTCGGCCGAGACCCGGGGCTCGGACGCAGGGGAACGCGTTCCCCTCTCAAGCATGCTTAATTCCAAATTTAGCAATTATGAAAAGATGGCCTTCAGTTTGAAGGACTAGAATGGCCGGCAGAGACGTGTTTCCCCAATCGGACACCGTCACCGATGGGCGGTCGAGTTGCCATTGCTGCAGGTTGAAAACCGAATATTGCGTCTGATCGCCAATGGCGTCTCGCTCGAGGAGACGGCCCGTCAGCTATGCCTGGAGATCGAGGCGCTTCTGCCGGACGTGGTCTGTACGCTGATGACGGTGGACCCCGCCGGGCTGCTTCATCCGCTGGCGACACCGAGTTTGCCCGACGCCTATGCGCTTGCGATCGATGGCGTGATGATCGGGCCGGAGGTTGGGTCCTGCGGCACGGCCGCCTATATGCGCAAGACGGTCGGCATCGCCGATATCGCCGCGGATCCCCGATGGGCCAGATACAAGGATCACGCGCTCGTCGCCGGCCTGAAGGCCTGTTGGTCCTACCCGATCATCTCCGAGAGCGGCGATCCGATCGGCGTGCTCGCCCTTTATTTCCGCGAGCACCGCGGTCCGCGCGAGGCGGAGATGGGGGTCATCAGCACGGCCCTGGATCTCTGCGGCATGGCGCTACGGCGCCATGAACGTGTGGTCGACCGGGAGCGACGGGCGAATGTCGATGTTCTGACCGGTCTTCCCAACCGGGCGGCGTTCAACGCTGCGCTGGAGTGCATGCCCTGCGACGAGCCCGGCATCTGGGCCCTGTTCATGATCGATCTGGACAATCTGAAGATCGTGAACGACACCTTCGGGCACCTTGCAGGCGACAGGCTGATTCAGGTCGCTGCGGCTCGCATTGCCCGCGCCGTCGCGCCGGACGTGACGTTCCGGATCGGCGGCGACGAGTTCGCCGTTCTGGTCCAGGCGCCCGCCTTGCTGTCGGACCTCGACGCGGCGGCGCGTCGGATCTTCCGCGGGCTCGAGCTCGCCGCGCCTTGCGAGGGCCATATGGTGGTGCCCCAGGCGACGATTGGCGGCGCAGTGTTCGGTCCCTCGGAGTCGACGGCCGCGGCGGTGAGCGAGGCGGCGGACTTCGCGCTCTATCATGCCAAGGAGACTGGCAGGGGCGGATTTGTGCGGTACTGGCCCGGCATCGGGACGCGGATCACGCACCGCCGCGATGCGATCCGCGATGTGGCCGCGGCGCTTGGTGACGGTCGTATCGAGGCCCACTACCAGCCGATCGTCGGGCTGGACACGGGGGAGATTGTCGGCCTCGAAGCCCTGTGCCGCATGCGAGGGCGGGACGGGACGCTGATTGCGGCGCACGAATTTCATGAGGCAACGGCGGACGCTCACATCGCGGCCGAGCTGACCGAGCATATGGCCGCGATGATCGCCGGCGACATGGTCCGGTGGCGGGACCAGGGCCTGCGGGTCGGGCACGTCGGCTTGAACGTCTCCTCGGCGGACTTCTACACCGGAAGCATTTCGAAGAAGCTCGAACGTGCGTTCGGCCCTGTTGGCGTCCCGCTCGACCAGCTCGTGGTGGAGGTGAGCGAGGACGTCTATATCGGCCGGCGTGACGGCGTCGTGGCGCGCGAGATCGAGCGTCTGCGCGCCACGGGCGTCCGGGTCGCCCTCGATGACTTCGGGACGGGACACGCGTCGCTGACGCATGTGCTGAATGTTCCGGTCGATATCATCAAGATCGACCGCAGCTTCGTCGAGCGGCTCTGGCCGGACGATCCGAGCATCGTCATCGTCGAGGGGCTGATCAAAATCGCCCGCCGGTTGGAGATCATGGTGATCGCCGAGGGGATCGAGACCGAGGTGCAGGCGAGCCAGCTTTGGTCGATGGGCTGCATGCTCGGCCAGGGATTTGCGTTCGCCCGGGCGACAGACCGCGACGCGACCGCCGCATTGCTGCGCCGGCACGCCGCCGGGATTGCGGGCGTCACTCCGCTTTACGCCGGCCGGAAGGGCATGCTTCGCGAGCCGGACGCGGCGGCGCCCGCCCGGCGTCGGACAGCCGCGGGCTGACCAGGCCGGGCGGGCGGCCGGCGCTGCGCAAAACCGGACATTCGGTCAAACGGCTTTCAGGGTTTCAGAACGCAAGCGCGGCCCGGGCCTCGCGCAGGCGGGAAACGCGGAAGCTCCCCGCCGGCAAGGGACGGAGCAGCTCCGCTTCCGGGCAGGTCAGATCGAGCCATGCCATGCGCTGATCTCGTCGGAGCACTGCCATCTGCCGATCGTGATAGGGCTCGACGTCCGCATTCGCGCCGATCGTCAGGATCGCATAAGCGTCCGGCCAGTCGCGCGTTGCCGGACGCCATATGCCGGCGAAATAGAACCATTCGCCGTTCGCGAGTGCGAAGCTGTAGTGCTTGCCGCCGCTGCGATGGCAGAATTCCGACGCCGGCACCAGGCAACGATGGCTCGGGAAGGTCCGGTCCTCGGCGCGCAGGACGGTGAATGGACGGCCGCCGATCTCGCGGGGCTGAAGACCCCACGGCAGCTTCACCATCTCAACATCGCCGCCGCCGCGCCTTATGATCACGCGGCGTTCGTCGAGCGATGCGTCGGAGTCGAAGGCCGTCGCGCTCATAGTCTTCGAACATAACAAGAACGGGGTCGCGAGACAATGGCGATCGGGACGGAGGAGCGATGTGCAATGATTACCGTCTGACGGTGGACGTCGCCTCGATCGTAGAGGACTTCGCCGATCTGAAGATCAAGATCCGCTTCGGCGAAGGCGCGCCGAACATCGCGGCGCGCGACGACATCAAGATCACCGATGTCGGGGCGATCGTCCGCACCATCGAGGGCGTGCGCGGCGAAGGCGACCTCGTGCAACGGCGATGGAGCTGGCCCGGGCAGAACAAGCGCCCGGTGTATAATTTTCGGTCGGAGGGGCGCGCTTTCGGGTCGAACCGCTGCCTCATCGTGGCCGATGGTTTCTACGAGTTCACCGACGCGGCCGAGAAGGGTAAGAAGCGGAAGGACAAGTGGCTCTTCACCAAGCGCGACGAGCCGATCTTCTGCATTGGGGGCATCTGGCGCGAGACGAAGGAGGTTGGTGAGGCCTTCACCATGCTGACGATGGAGCCCGGGCCCGACATCGCGCCCTATCACGACCGGCAGATCGTCATCCTCGAGCGCGATGCCTGGACCGGCTGGCTGAACCCTTCCGTGCCGGCGCAGTCGCTCATCCGCCCGCTGCCGGCGGGGTCGTTGTTGGTCGAACAGGTCGGCTGATGCGGCGCGTGGCGGTCGCAGTGGGCGCCGTGAAGGGCGGTCATCGAAAATCCCGCGTCTTCACCTTGATCGTATCGATGTGGAGATCGGGAATGTAGATATCCCGGGTGCGCAGGCCTTTCGGGGGCAGCTCGCGGGGATCGGGACCGGAGCCGCCGTGCCGAACCTGATCCCCTCGGCCGTGGGACAGCGGAAACGCCATGTCGCGATCGCCCACGCTGGCCAGCTCGCCCGACAGGTCGGTGATGCGCTGGGCGACGAGGTGAACGACCTCGCCCTCCCGCTGCACGCGGCCGCGCACGGCGATCATGCTGGCCGACAGAATGGCGCGCCTGTTCGCCTCGAACACCTTCGTCCACACCACGAGATTGGCGATGCCGGTCTCGTCCTCGAGCGTGATGAACATGACGCCTTTGGCGCTGCCCGGGCGTTGCCGGACGAGGACGATGCCGGCCGCCTCCACCCATCGACCATCGCGCGCGGCCATCGCCTCGGCGCAGGTGACGATGCGGCGGCGCTGGAGATCTTCCCGCAAGAAGCTGAGCGGATGCGTGCGCAGCGTCAGTCCGACATGGCCGTAGTCTTCGACGACTTCGCCGCCCGCCGTCATCGGCCGCAGCGCCACCGCGGGCTCGTCGATCTCGGGGATGGCGCCGGCCTCGCGGGCGGAGGCGGCTGCGAACAGCGGCAAGGGTTCGTCGCGGAGGGCCTTGATCGCCCAAAGGGCCTCCCGACGCGCCAGTCCCAGCGCCGGACGGAACGCATCCGCCTCGGCGAGCTGGACGAGCGCGGCGGACGGCGCGCCGGCGCGGCGCCAGAGATCGTCGATCGATGTGTAGGGCTGATCGGCGCGCGCCGAGACGATTGCGGCGCCGTGGGTGTTCGCGAGACCCTTGACCATCCGCAGGCCGAGACGGACGGCGTAGCGGCTTTCGTCCGAGGTGGGCTCGAGGGTGCAGTCCCAGCGCGAAGCGTTGGCGCAGACCGGCCGAACATCGACGCCGTGCTCGATCGCGTCCCTGACGATCTGGGCGGGTGCGTAGAAGCCCATGGGCTGCGAATTGAGCAAGGCCGCGCAGAAGACATCGGGATGCCAGCATTTGAGCCAGGCGCTGGCATAGGCGATCAGTGCAAAAGAGGCTGCGTGGCTTTCCGGAAATCCGTAACTGCCAAAGCCCTCAAGCTGTTTGAAGGTCTGCTCGGCGAACGCCTGCTCGTAGCCGTTGGCCACCATGCCGGCGATCAGCTTGTCCCGGAAATGCGAGACGCCGCCGGTGAACTTAAAGGTGGCCATCGATTTGCGCAGCATGTCGGCTTCGCCCGGTGTGAAGCCGGCGCATTCAATCGCGACCCGCATCGCCTGCTCCTGAAAGAGCGGCACGCCGAGCGTCTTGCCGAGCACTTTCTCCAGCTCGGGCTTCGGGTAGTGGACGGGCTCAAGGCCCTCCCGGCGGCGAAGATAGGGATGGACCATATCGCCCTGGATCGGACCGGGCCTGACGATCGCGACCTGGACCACGAGATCGTAATAGGTGCGCGGCTTTAGACGTGGCAGCATCGACATTTGCGCCCGGCTCTCGATCTGGAATGTGCCGAGCGTGTCCGCCTTGCGGATCATCGCGTAGGTGCGCGGGTCCTCGGCCGGGATGGAGGCGAGATCGAGATTGACGCCCTTGTGCTCGGCCAGGAGATCCAGCCCCTTCTTCATGCAGGTCAGCATCCCGAGCGCCAGGACGTCGACTTTCATGAACTTCAGGGCGTCGATGTCGTCCTTGTCCCATTCGATGACCTGCCGGTCCTTCATTGCGGCCGGCTCGATCGGCACGAGGTCGTCGAGCCGATCATGGGTCAGGACGAAGCCGCCGGGGTGCTGACTGAGATGCCGCGGCGCGCCCATGAGCTGGCGCGCGAGATCGAGCGTCAGGCGGAGCCTGCGGTCGGCGAGGTTGAGGTTCAGCGCCTCGACGTGGCGCTGTTCGACGCCTTCCTCCGACCAGGCCCAGACCTGCGAGGACAGCGTGCCGATAAGATCTTCGGGGAGGCCGAGCGCCTTGCCGACGTCGCGCAGCGCGCCCTTGGTGCGATAGCGGATGACCGTCGAGCAGAGCGCGGCATGGTCGCGGCCGTAGGTGTCGAACACCCACTGCATGACGATCTCGCGCCGCTCATGCTCGAAATCGACGTCAATGTCGGGCGGCTCGCGCCGCTCCTCGGAGACGAACCGTTCGAACAGCAGGTCGTTACGTCCCGGGTCGATCGAGGTGATGCCCAGGACGTAGCAGACCGCCGAGTTGGCGGCCGAGCCGCGCCCCTGGCAAAGGATATCCTTCGATCGGGCAAAGCGAACGATCGCATTGACCGTCAGGAAGTATGGCGCATAGCCGAGCTTCTCGATCAGCCGCAGCTCGTGCCGCAGCGCGGCGATCACGCTGTCCGGCACGCCTTCAGGATAGCGTTGAGCGGCTCCTTCCCAAGTCAGTTTTGCCAGCGTTTCCTGCGGCGTGAGCGCCGGATCGTCGCGCTCCTCCGGATATTGGTAGGCCAGTTCATCGAGGTTGAAACGGCAACGATCCGCGATCTGCAAGGTCCTGGCGAGCGCTTCGGGATAGCGGGCGAACAGCCGATGCATCTCCTCGGGCGGTTTGATGTACCGATCGGCATGGCGCTCGCGGCGGTCGCCCAGGGCGTCGATGGTGACGTTGTGGCGAATGCAGGTCACGACGTCCTGCAGGACGCGGCGCGCGGGCTCGTGGAAGAGCACATCGTTCGTCACCACGGTCGGCACGCGCATCTGCGTGGCGAGGTTTGACAGCTCGTGGATCCTGAGCTGGTCGTTCGGCCGGCGGCGCAGCGTCAACGCCAGATAGGCGCGGTCGCCGAAGGCGTCGCGCAGGCGGCGCAGGCGCAACGCACATTCTGCATCGGCCTGGTCGGGGACGAGGACGACGATGAGACCCTCGCCATAGGCCATGAGATCCGGCCATTCGAGATGGCACTTGGCCTTGCCAGCGCGCTGTTTGCCGAGCGACAGCAACCGGCACAGGCGCGAATAGGCCGACCGGTCGGTGGGGTAGACGAGCATTGAGGCGCCATCGACAAGGTCGAGGCGGCAGCCGACGATGAGGCGAACGCCCGTCGTCTTCGCGGCCTGATGGGCGCGGACGATCCCGGCCAGCGAGTTCCGATCCACGACCGCGAGCGCTTCGATGCCGGCCAGCGCGGCCTGGGAGAACAGCTCCTCGCAGGACGACGCGCCCCGCAGGAAGCTGAAATGGGAGGTGACCTGAAGCTCGGCGTAGCGGGGCGCGGTCATCCGAACACCCCGTGGAGGAACCAGTGATGGGAGCCGGTGGTGGCGTCCTCGCCGTCGCCCGCCCGATACAGCCAGTAACGCTCGCCGGCTTCGTCCTCGACGCGAAAGTAGTCGCGAACCGCCGCCAGTTCGGCATCGCGCTTCCACCATTCGCCGAACACGCGCTCGGGTCCGTCGGCGCGCTTCACGCGCCGGTGCACACCCCGCCAGGTGAAGGATACCGGCGGGTGATCGGGCAAGAGCGCGACCGTCTCGACCGGCTCCGGCTGGGTCAGGAGGCGCGACGGCCGCGGCCAATGGCCGGGCCAGCTCGTCCCCGTATCGGCCGCCATCGCCGGGATGCGGCAGACCGATCGCTCGGGCACATCGCTCGCAACCGGCGCAAGGCGGTATATCGCGCGCTCGCCGACACGGTTCATGAGCGTGTCGATCAGGTCCGAGACGTCCGGCGCCGCTTCCTCGACGAGTGAACTGACGGCCTGCTTGCGCTCGAGCGGTTCGGCGTCGCTGGCGCGGAGCGTCATCACCTCGATGCCGAAGCCGGGGGAAATGGTCTCGATCTTGTCGCAGAGAAGGCGGGTCAGCCGCCTGACGTCGCGGACCGGCGTGGCCATTCCGACGCGAACCGCCTGAGCCCGATTGTCGACACGGTGGCAGAGGAGATCGAGACGGCGCGCGCCGAGGCCGCGCTCTTCCAGCAGCGCGCAGAGCTGGACGACGAGCTTGCCGATGTAGCGCGCGATAGTCTCGGCCGTGCCGATCGGCTCAGCGAAGGCGCGGCGCACCTGCACGAGTTCGGACGGTCGGACCGGTTCGATCGGCTCCGCCAGATCTCCGAGCGCATGGTCGATGCGGCGGTCGATCTCTGGCCCGAAGCGCAGCGTGAGAGGCGCGCGCGGCTGCGCCAGCAGATCGCCGATGCACTGGAAGCCGAGTGTTCGCAGGCCCTCGACGGTCGATGGGGCGATCCGCAAAGCGGTCAGCGGCAAGGGGTCGAGAATCGACCGGCCGTGGCCCGGTGGCGCAATCCTCGTCGGCCGCGCCGCGTATCGAGCCAGCGCGTGCGCGGCGCCCCAGGTGTCGGCGATCGCCGCGCGGGCGGTGAGCCCGGACATGGCAAGGCGACCGATGAGGCCCTTCAGCATCGCGCCTTCGCCGCCGTGGAGATGATCGGCGCCAGTCGAGTCGATGATGATGCCGTCCGGTGGATCGGGTGCCACGATGGGCGCATAACGCAGGAGCCAGGCGGCGAGCCGGTCGAGCGCCTCGGCGTCCCCGTCCGGATCGGCGTCCTGTACGATGAGGCCCGGCACCAAAACCTGCGCCTTGGTGACGGGCATGCCGGCGCGCAGGCCCGCGCCCTGCGCGGCGGCGTCTGCCGCCAGCACCACCCGCCTGTTCCCATCGCGGCCAATCAGGACGAGCGGCGCCTCAGCCGGATGCGCCGCGTCGCCAGCCTTCCGCCGCAGCCGGTCGGTGGACCAGCTCGGCAGGAAGAGCGAGACGACCCGTGTCATCGCACGCCTCCAATTCGAAATCTGCACTTTCGCCCGCGCGAGCGCGGATCAGCTCGACAAGCGATCGAGGGCGCCCGACGCCCGGGACGGGCAGCGGCGTCGACGGCAGAACGGAGATCCGCCAGCGAGTCATGGCTGCGGTCGGTTGCCCGAAATCGGCCGCCTCCGTCTGACGTCGCCATCGTCGCAATGCAATGGCGATGGCGCCGCCACCTTCAGCGGCGAGTTGCAGGCGGCGGGAGGCGGTCATGGAGAGACGAGCGACCTCTCCGACGACAGCGCCGAGGCCGCCATGTCGCAACCCTTCCTCCATGCAGGCGAGCACGGTCTTGTCGTCGCCCGCTTCGACATAGATCACGCGGTCGGCCGCCAGCCCGGCCTGCGCGATCGCTGGAGCGAACAGATCGGGCCTGGTGATACACCACAGAACCTTACCCTTGGTGCGGGCGGCGACCCCCGCACTGAAAAGCGCAGCGGCGGCTCCGTCGATTGCGCCATTGCCGCCGCCGGCTACTTCATGCAGCGCGCCGAGGGCGAGCCCTTCGCCTGGCAGACGCGAGTCCATCGCGGCAATCCCGAAGGGGAGAACCGATTTGGCGCGCCGGCCGCGGCCTTCGATCTTTTCGATCTGCGCGCGCAAAGACTCTATAGCGGGCTCGGACCGCAAGCTTCCTGTTGACCTCCGGGAATGGGTTCAGCATCATGTTCTCCATTTGTTCTAATCTTTGGTCGAGAGAGTCAAGGCCCGTCGCCATGTCGAGCACCGAATCTCCCCCGCGCTGGAAATGCCCGTCGATGGTCCGGCCGGTTGGGCAGCCGCTGATCAGGGTGGGCTTTACGCCCCATGGGGCGAAAGAATGGTTAGGAAGCTCTGTGGTAGAGAGGAAAAGGTGGCGCTTTTGGACGGATTCCGATAGCGTGCGCGGAGCGAGCGACAGCCACAAGCATCTGAGCAAGCAACAGTATAGCGAGGCCAGACCAAAGAAAGGAGGCGAGTATGTCGACTAAACAAATTCTCGCGCTCCTGAACTCGCATATCGACGGGGACGAAGACCAGCTCCTGTCGATCGCCTTGCAGATCGCCGCTCAGGAAGCTCGCCAGGGTCGTTCGGACGATGCTGAGAAGCTGAAACGGCTTGTCCAGAAGGCGCGTGATCAGCGCCGGACTGGCAAGCCGGCCGGTGGCCAGACCCCGATCCCGCTCGCTCGACCGCGCGGCGAATTGCAGGGTCTCGTCGAGAGCGCCTATCCCAAGGTTGCACTCTCAAGCATGGTGCTCTCCGACGAGATCGCCAAGCGGCTCGGCCGCGTTGTACGCCAGCAGCAGGAGCGCGTGACCCTGCGCGAGCACGGTCAGATACCGGCCACGCACATGCTTCTGGTTGGGCCGCCCGGAACGGGCAAGACGATGACGGCTTCGGCCTTGGCCGGCGAGTTGCGGCTTCCGCTGTTCACGGTACGGCTTGAAGCGCTGTTCAGCCGGTTCTTCGGCGAGACCGCGGGCAAGCTGCGCCTGCTCTTCGATCAGATCGCGCAGACGCGCGGCGTCTATCTGCTCGATGAATTCGATGCGATCGGCGCGCGCCGGGGCGACCCGAACGATGTCGGCGAAATCCGTCGGGTTCTCAATTCCGTGCTGGCCTTCATGGAGGAACCGAATTCGACCGACAGTCTCGTGCTGGCGGCGACCAATCATGTCGAGATTCTGGACGAAGCCCTCGCGCGCCGTTTCGACGAAGTGGTCGAATATACGCTGCCGGATGCGGCGTCTGCGCGGGGCATTCTTGAACGCCGTCTCGGCAAGTTCAAGTTCGCTTCGAAGGTATGGCCCGGCATTGAAAGCGCGCTTGAAGGGCTCAGCCAGGGCGAGCTGGTCCGCGCGGCCGATACCGTCGTGAAGGACGCCATTCTGGAAGGCGCATCGAAGGTGTCGCCCGACGCCTTGCGCGACGCGCTCGAAAATCGACAGACGTTGAAGGGCAAGTTCCGTCGCCAACCCGGCCGTTAGGCAGGCTCCGCCGAACGGATTGAATGGAACGCGAATGAAGAAGTAGGAGCCTATGGCGGAGCCCGATAATTTCGACGCGAGAGACCGTCCGCATATCGCGATCGACGTCTTTCGTGAAACAGCAGCCTACACTTTTCCCTCGCGCAATCAGGAACGCAAACCCCTTCGGGGAGACTATGCGGCGCACGCCACGCAGCTCCTCGACCAGCTCGCTGCGGCGCTGGGGACCGTTCCAGTTGCGGCTGCCGATCCGCGCCTGCCCGTGCAGGGGCTGAAATCCGGCACTGTCGTGGAGGTCACGACGTTGCCGCCGGCGGAAGGCTCGCGGACCAAGGCCGTCAAGGTGCCGGCGACCCTGGAGTTTCCAACGCAGGACGTTGTGATCCTGCGATCGGAGCGTAACGAGGACCGCACCGAAAGCGCCTTGCTGTTCGTGCCCGACGACGCACGCGCCTTCCTGCGGAATCGCATCACTGACTATGGTCGCGATCCCGGTAATCAGCGACGTCCCGATGTCGAGCGGTTCGAGGTCATCGAAGAAGTCAGGGCGGTGGAAGTCGGATCACTGTTCACCGGCGTGGTGGATCTGGCTGCGCCGGACATCCTCTGGTGGGAGTTGTGGGTTCGCCAGCCGGTCGCGCTGGCGGACCGCCTGGCCGCTGCGGCTCGCAACGCGAACATCGATGTGCATGACGATCGCCTGATCTTCCCGGATACGACGGTCGTCTTCCTTCACGCAGCCGCCGCGGCAGTGGCCGCGTTCGCGGCGCGCGTGCCAGGCGCCATCACCGAGATACGCCGGGCAACAGGAACGATCGAGCCATTTCTCGATCGTGGCGACACCGGCTTTGGACAGCATGATTGGGTGGACGAGCTGGCGCAGCGCGTCAGCCCGCCGTCTCCGGACGCTCCAGTGGTCTGCACGCTCGACACGGGTGTCACGGCGGCCCATCCGTTGATTGCGCCCGGCTTGCGTGGGGCTTGGGCTTACGATGCTGATTGGGGCGCGGACGATCACGAGCCGTACGGCGGTCACGGCACACCACTTGCGGGACTCGTCCTTTACGGCGACCTCGAACCATTGATGAACGACGCGCGCCCCGTCGATCTGACGCATGGCGCCGAATCCATGAAGCTGCTGCCGCCTGGTGGATTTCCACCGACCAAACCGCCCAGCTATGGAGTGGTGACGCAAGGCGCTGTCAGCTTAGTGGAGATCGAGCGCCCGGAAGCGGTGCGGAGCTTCTGCATTGCAACGTCTGCCACCGATTTCCCACCCAGCCGGCCTTCGACTTGGAGCGGAGCGATCGACCAGATCTCGGCCGGTGCCATGCCCGGTGAGGCTGACGACGCCGTGCCGGCCGCGGAGCGATCCAAGAGGCTGATCGTCGTTGCGACTGGAAACGTCTCCGGCGGCATGGCGGTAGACGTCCTGCCCTCGCAGCCTCTGGAAGACCCATCACAGAGCTGGAACGCCCTTACCATCGGCGGCTTCACGCGGAAGGAGCAGCCGCCAGCGCCGCCGCCCGTGTTGCAGGCCGCCGTCCCGGCCAATCACCGCAGTCCGTTTAGTCGTGGCTCGCAGTCGCTGCCTGACGACCTGACGCCGATCAAGCCGGAGGTGTTGTTTGAGGCCGGCAACATGATGTCGGACGCGACCGGCTTTTGCGGCTGGGACCCGGCCGTTTCTCTTCTCTCGGCCGGCTCCGATGTCGCGACCGAACCGCTCGTGCCGTTCTGGGCAACGAGCGCGGCCGCTGGAATGGCCGGAAACTTCATCGGCCGCCTGCAAGCGGCTCGGCCGGACCTATGGGCAGAAACGCATCGCGCGCTAACCGTGGATTCGGCCCGTTGGCCCGAACCGATCCGGAAAAGGTTTATCGGCACCGGAGCCCACTGGAAGACCGGGAAAGCGGCCACCAAGGGCAAGAAGCAGGAGATGCTCCGCGAGTTCGGATATGGCGTGCCGGACATTGATCGAGCCATCCTCTCGGCGCGCAACGATGCCACGCTGGTCGCGCAGGCGGAGATCCAGCCCTTCGCGATCGGTGCGGACGGCCGGACCGGCGTGTTCAATGAGATGCATTTCTACGATCTGCCTTGGCCGAAAGCAGCGTTGGAGAAACTCGAAAACGAGATTGTCACGATGAAGGTGACCCTGTCGTACTTCATCGAGCCTAACCTGGCCGGCAAGGCGGCTACCCGACCCGACACATATCGCTCCTTCGGGCTGCGGTTTGACATGAAGAAGCGCACGGAGACGGCGGCCCGGTTTCGCAGCCGTATTTCCGCGAGCCAGGCCAAGGACGGCACCGAAGCCGATGGCGAGGCCAGTTGCTGGCTCTTGGGGCCGAAAGCCATCCAGGCGGGGTCGCTGCATTGCGACCTGTGGCGCGGCAGGGCGATCGAACTGGCGGGTCACGACGCCATCGCGGTCTATCCGGTCGGCGGATGGTGGAAGTCGCACGTCGGCCAAAAGCGTGTGGCTGACAAAGCGCGGTACGCTCTAGTCATTTCAATCTCTGCGCCCGGTCAGGATGTCGATCTCTACAGTGAGATCAATACGCTTGTTGAGAACAAGGAGATCGAGGTGCTACTCGGCTAGCGCGTCAATTCAGAATAAAAACGGGGGGAATGACCGTGCGGATTTCGCGCGTAAAGATAAGCAACTTCGCGAACTTCTCGGAGATCAACCTCGAGACGGGCGAGAACATCGTCATCGTCGGTGAGAACAAAGTCGGCAAAAGCAATTTCATCCGCGCGCTGCAACTGATTCTCGACCCGGGCCTGTCCGAGCGTGATCGCCAGCTCGGCCTGGAGCACTTCTGGGATGGGTTAGGCGAGGACAAGCTCGGGGAAACGGTTGAGATCGCCGTCGAGCTGACCGACTTCACCGACGATCCGCGATTGATGGCGCATCTGAATGACTGCGTGGTCGATCCAGGGCCGCCGATGGTCGCGCGGCTTACCTACCGCTTTCAGCCGAAGGCCAATCTCGATCGGGATCCGGAGAGCCTAGCCGACTATGAGTACATCATCTTTGGCGGTGACGACCCCGAGATGTCCATCGGGCCGTCGCTACGGCGAATGCTGCCGCTCGACGTGCAGGTTGCGCTGCGCGATGCCGAGAAGGATCTGGCGAGCTGGCGCAACTCGCCGCTAAGGCCATTGATTGAGGAGCTTGCAACCTCCCTGGACGCGGATGCTCGCGCGGAAATTCAGGAGCAGGTGAACGAGGCGCAGGCGGAGTTGGAGGGCCATGCCGAAGTGGTCGCCACGGCAGAGCGGATCAGCGAGCGGCTGATCGCCATCGCGGGCGAGCAGCATGCGGTCCCGCTGACGCTCGGTCTTTCGCCGACACGGGTCGACGCCTTGCTGCGCAGCCTGCGCCTGCTGATCGACAATGGAGCCCGCGGCATTGCCGACGCCAGTCTTGGCACGGCCAATCTGATTTTCATGGCGCTGAAGAGTCTCGAGCTCGATCGGCTCGTAACGGACGGTGAACGCGACCACACCTTCTTCGTCGTCGAAGAGCCGGAGGCGCACCTGCATCCGCACGTTCAGCGCCTTGTCTATCGCTACTTCCTCGGCACGGGCGCAGACGGAGAGGAGGATACGCCGCCGCTGACGACGATCCTCACGACGCATTCACCTCACATCGCCAGCGTCACGCCGATCCGCTCGATCGTCTTGCTCCGCCATGACGCGGAGACGAATGCGACGATCGCCGTCTCGACGGCCACTGCGCCGTTTACCGAGCGCGATGAGGCGGACCTTCAGCGCTACATTGATGTGAGCCGCGGCGAGATCTTCTTCGCCCGCGGTGTCATCCTGGTCGAGGGCGACGCGGAGCGGTTCCTGGTGCCGGCCTTTGCCGACGCGCTAGATATCCCGCTCGACATGCTCGGCATCACGGTCTGTTCGGTCAGCGGCACGAATTTCACGCCCTACGTGAAGCTGCTAGGCCCGCACGGCCTGAACATTCCGCACGTGATCCTGACGGACCGCGACCCCAATGGCGCCAGCCATCCGCGGGTTCGGCGTCGCCTGATCAGTGTGCTGCAATTGCGGGAAGAAGGCGTCAGCTACAGGCGTCTCGACGCGGACGCTGTAATCGCCCGCGCCGAGCCGTTCGGTTACTTCGTCAACAGCAACACGCTGGAACCGGAGCTGTTTACCGGCGGCCTTGCCGAGGGCATGCAGGAGGTGATCGAAGAAGAATTGAGCATCGGCGACGGCACCCGCGAGGAGCTGCAAGGGTGGGTGGATGACCCCGATACGCTCGACGAGGATGCGCTGATTGCGCTCATCGAACGGGTCGGCAAGGGTCGTTTTGCCCAGGCGCTCGCCCGCCACGTCGACGTGGATACATGTCCGGACTACATCCGGCAGGCGCTGGAGCACATCCGCGATGCCGTTGCGTAGCGTCAGTGCTGCCTATCTCGCCCAAGCGGCCGATCTTGCTGGCAACCCGGGCCAGCAGGCGGCCTATGACTCGACCGGCAACTGTGTCGTGCTGGCCGGTCCTGGCAGCGGCAAGACCAAGACGCTGGTGCTCAAGCTGGCAAGGATCATGGCCGAGGACGTGCGCGCGCCGCGTGGTGCGGCGTGCATTACCTATAGTCAGGAATGCGCTCGCGAGCTGACCCGCCGGCTCGAGCGATTAGGCCTGCGTGAGGCCTCCAATCTCTTCATCGGCACCGTTCACGGTTTCTGCTTGCGGCATCTCCTCATGCCGTATGGCCGGCTTGCCGATTTGCCGGTGCCTTTCCCGCTTACCGTCGCCACGACTCGGCAGAGCGACCAGGCAATGAAGCGCGTGGGCGACAGGCTGTTCGGTGTCGGTCATCCGAACAAGACAATGGACCTTGGAAGGCACAGGCGATCGGTTCTCGACCGAACCTCGATTTTTTGGACCAGCGAGGCAGAGCTCGCCGCGTGGGCGGAAGGATACGAGGCCGAGCTGCGGAGGACGGGTCTTATCGACTTCGATGACCTTGTCGTTTTCGGGCAGCGGCTCGTCTCGGAGCACGATTGGGTGCTCCCGCTGCTGCAGGCGAAGTTCCCCGTCCTCGCCGTTGACGAATATCAGGACCTCGGTGTGGCCTTGCATCGCATCGTGAAGCGCGTGGCCTTTGACGGCGGCGTTCGGCTGTTTGCAGTGGGCGATCCCGACCAGTCGATCTACGGCTTCACCGGCGCCGATGGAGCGCTCCTGCAGGACCTTGCGGAGCGGGACGACGTCGAGCGGGTGCAGCTCCGGCTCAACTATCGTTCGG
Organism: Sphingobium ummariense RL-3; assembly: GCF_000447205.1. Classification (GTDB taxonomy): domain Bacteria; phylum Pseudomonadota; class Alphaproteobacteria; order Sphingomonadales; family Sphingomonadaceae; genus Sphingobium; species Sphingobium ummariense. The sequence continues at coordinate 41,385 of NZ_AUWY01000023.1, forward strand.
CGGCCCGGATCGTCAGCGCCTCCGAGATGGCGCTAGGCGAAGCGCGCGGCTATCGGTCCAACGACCCGGACCGGCAGGCCGTCATCGAGTTCACGCAGTGCGCTGACGGTCTCGAAGGGCAGGCCGCCCATGCAATCGAAGAGATCATCCCCGCGGCGCTTGCGGGAAAGCCAGGGCGAGCGCTCGGCGATATCGCCATCCTCTATCGCGACTACCGGGCTGGCGACGTGGTGGCGGAAGCGGTGGCCGCCGCGGGCCTCGACTTCGTTCGTGTCGACACCGCCGCTCCTTACCGGAAGGTCGCGCTCACGAGTTGGATCGAAGATTGCGCCGCATGGTGCGCGGGCGGCTGGCGCGAGGCCCGGCCGCAGTTGCGCGGGCTGCTAGATCGTTGGTTGGGATTTCATCGCGCGCGCATCCCCGAAGCCGAGGCGCGCGATGAAGCGCAACGTCTAACCCAGCTTCTCTGGTCGCTTCGCGTCGAGGAGGGGATCGCTCGGGATTTTGTGGCGGCGCTACGAGCCGGGATGCTTGACGCACTTATGGCTGGCGAGCCCAGCCTCGCCGACCAGGGCGAGCAGGTGAATCGGATGACGGCAGCTCTGGCTGTTGGAGGCGCGCTTGCCGACCTCGATTTGGCAAGTCTCGGTGGGCGGGACGGCTCTCCATTGCACCTGAATCTCCTGACGCTTCACTCCGCGAAGGGGTGCGAATATGACGTCGTGATTATGGTCGGTCTCGACCTTGGCAGTCTGCCGTGGCGCAATGAATTGCCCGCTGCTCGCCGCGAGAGCCGCCGGCTCTTCTACGTCGGTCTCACGCGCGCTCGCGACGAGATCCATATGCTTTATTCAGGCTACGTCGATACGGCCCGCGGGAGGATGCGTTGGGGGCGCTCTCCATTCCTCGACGAGCTCGAAGCGCGCATGGAGGAGGCGGAGGACGAGTAACCTATGATGTCATTTCGTGAAGCTCAGGCGATCGAGGACCTCGCAGACCTCCTCTACGATTTCCTTCCCGGGAGCGGAAACAACAGGACCGCATTTCCGCTTGCCGCCGCACAGGCTGGCGTCGGCGATCTATGGGTCCCGGGCAGCAAGCGACCTGCCATGGTTCAACTCCTGACCGCGACGCTGGAACAGCGCAGGTCGTGCTTTACGAAATTGATCGTGGCGATCGTTCGCCAAGCGATGACCTACCGGCGGGGGAAGGGAAATCCGCTCAGTCGTGAAGAGATTGATCGACTCAACAGCCTTCTTCCCGGGGTGCAATTCAAGATCCCTGAGCTGCTCGATCCGAGCTTCCTAAGCAGCTTCGGCTCGCCAAAGGCCGCAGAGCGAGCGCCGCAGGCGTCGTCGACGCTGGGCGCGGAGAAGGAGCAGGAGCTCGCTGCGCTCCTCATCGAGATCACCAAGCTCGATCCCCAGGCGCGTGGTCTGCGTTTCGAGGGCTTTCTGAACGAGCTGTTCGCCGGGTTCGGGCTGGCGCCGCGCGGCTCTTTTCGGCTCGTCGGCGAGCAGATCGACGGGAGCTTCAAGCTGCACGGTCAGACCTACCTGGTTGAAGCAAAATGGCATGGGCCTCAGATCGGCTTTGCCGACCTGATGACCTTTTCGGGCAAGGTCGGTGGAAAGGCATCTTGGTCGCGCGGGCTGTTCGTCAGCAATTCCGGCTTCACGGCCGAGGGGCTGGAGGCGTTCTCGCGCGGACGCCAGACCAACCTCATATGCGCTGACGGGCTCGACCTCTATGAGGTGCTCTCGCGCAAGGTTTCACTCATCACCGTTTTGGAAGCCAAGGAGCGGCGTGCGGCCGAGACGAACCGGGCGTTCGTCGCTGTGCGGGACCTGAATCTTGGGGGATGATCGAGCCGCCATGACGGTATAACCACAGACGAGCCGTCGCTCGCACTTCGTAGCGTAGCGTACAGACGGTGGAGCTGGTCTGAGGGTCGTTCGGTGAGGCTTCTAAACCGTGTCCGGCGATAGATGGTGGAAGGTGGGTTTCGCAAGGACGGCCGAAAAAGCCAGTGATTTCAGCAGCGCGAGTTTTTGACGGGTTGGCTGACGGTATGGCGAGTCATGAAAAATATTTTGTGCTGCAATTTCAGGGCGTTATGCGGGTAGGAAATAATCGAGTGGGAGTGAGGGGTAGTAGAAGCGGCGGAGATCGGCGGCTCCTGCGGGTCAAGGCGTAGATCCAGACTTCGACCGTAGGCAATAGATACTGAAAGTTCTTTGCCCGGTCTCAGTCGGCCTTCGAACGTTTTTGTGTGTGAATGGGTCTCTCTTGTGTGGAACTGGTGGGCGGCTTGCTTTGAGGTGTCCGCCCGCCCAGCCCTTGGCTCCGTCCGTCTCTAGCAGCGCCACTTCGGCAAGCGCCACGATGCATGGCAATGGGGGCATCTGCCCCGTACCTGTCAGGCGAGCTGGACGGGCACACCTACCAAGGCAATTCTCTGTTAAAGCGATCGAGATAGCGAAGCCCTGGCTTGCCGCGATTGGCTTCCACCATGTCGACCACGTGCGGGATGCTCTCTTCGATCGACAACGTCGCTTCGTCCCCTCCCATTTCGGTCCGAACCCAGCCCGGCGCGACGAGCAGCAGCGCGCGCGGGTCACCCGGATGGTGAGCCGCATAGCCTTTCATCAGCATGTTGAGGGCCGCCTTGCTGGACGAGTAGAGCGGCCAAAAGCCGGTGCTGTCGGCGATGCTGCCGAGTTCCGACGTCATGATCGCGATGACTCCGTTCTCGCGTACCAGACTTGCGAGCATTTCGACCGTCCGCACCGGCGACAAGGCGTTGGTCAGCATCATATCGACGAAATCCTGCTCGGCCGCATCGACCGGAGTCTTGTCGTTGGAGCGTGCGATGCCGGCGTTGACGAACAGAACATCCAGCCGTCGCCCCTGCAGGCGCGCGCCAAGGTCGCGGACGGAAGAGGCATCCCGGATATCGACGTGTTCGATTTCAAGCCGATCGGAGAAGCGCGCGTGCAGGTCATCGAGGCCGGGGGCATCGCCCCGCATGGTGGCGACAACGTGCCAGCCGCGGCCGAGCCATTCCTCCGCAAGCGCCAGTCCAAGGCCGCGCGAGGCGCCGACGATCAGGGCGGTCTGTTGGGTCATAAAAATCTCCTCGATCAATGTGCTGTCAGAACCCAGCCTTGCCGACCGACGCGCCGCCATCGACATGCAGTGTCTGGCCGGTGATGAAGCCTGCGTCTTCGGACAGAAGGAAGGCGATGGCGGCGGCGATTTCTTCCGGGCGACCGAAGCGGCGCATCGGCACCGCTGACAGGTAGCGTCCCTCGCCCTCGCTGCCGGGCTGATTGTTGGCGCGGAACAGTTCGGTCTCCGTCGGGCCAGGCGAGACGGCATTTACGGTGATCCCGGTCGTCGCCAGTTCCAGCGCCCAGCTGCGGCTGAAACTGACCAGTGCCGCCTTGGCCGCGGCATAGGCCGTGCGCTCCACCGCGCCGAGCACCGTCAGGCTGGAGATATTGACGATCCGCCCCCAGCCGCGTTCGGTCATGCCCGGCAGCAGGGCCTGCACCGCCTGAAGCGCCGGATGCAGATTGACGCGCATCACGTCCTCCAATGCGGTCAGGTCGACCGAACCGAGCCGCTGCGGGCGCACGAGGCCGACATTGTTGACGACGCCATCGAACGAAAAACGGCCGGTCAGGTCGGCCAATACCGCGTCGGTGGCGCGCGTGTCCGCAAGATCGACCGGCACCAGCGTGCCCGGAAACTCGGCGTTGGCGCCCCGCGCCAGGCCGACGACCTTATGTCCGTCACGCGTCAACCGATGTGCGAGTGCGAGACCGATGCCCTTGCTGGCGCCGGTGACAAGAAATGTTCTGGCCATGGGACCACCTCATGATTGCGCCCCGGCCACACACGCGGCCGGGGCAGATGCTCAGGCGGCGACTGGTGAAGCGCGGCGAAGCGCCGGCAGCATGTCGTCGGGCTCGGGGCGGCGTGTGTAGTCGGGATTGACTTCGGCATAGAGGATCGTGCCGTCTTGTCCGATCACGTAACGGGCCGGCATGGGCAGCGTCCAGCTGGGGTCCCCGTTGAACGCCGGGAGATCATTCTTCAGCGATTTGTAGAGCTCGATCAGATAGTCGGGCATCGCGAACCGCAGGCCGAAGGCGGCGGCGACGTCGTTATGCGTGTCCGACAGGATCGGAAAGCCGAGCGCGTTCTGGCGCACCGACTTGCGGTTGTTGACCGCGGTCTGCGGCGAGATCGCGACAAGCCTTGCGCCGAGTTGCTCGAACCGGGGGAGTGCTTCCTGCAACGCCTGGAGTTCCATGTTGCAATAGGGGCACCAGACCCCGCGATAGAAGCTGACCACCAACGGCCCGGCCGCGAGCAGGTCGGCGGAAGAAACCGTGTTGCCGTCAGGGTCCTTCAAGGCGAAGGCGGGTGCCTTGTCCCCGGCCTTCAGCGCACGCGTCGCCGCGCCGCTCGCGATCAGTTCGCTGGTCGCGCGGTGCATCGTCTCGATCATCGACGGCGGAACATTGTAGGGCGGCTTGCCCGCTTCGAAATCGGCTTTGAAGGCATCGAGCTTGGATTGCAGGATCATCGGTGTTCTCCTTGAGTGGAATAGGGGTCAGGCAGCGGGAATGAGGGCATTGACGCGGTCGATGGCGCGCTGGACTGCGGGCCGCGTTTCGAGTTTGGCGTACCAGCGCGCGACATGTGGCGCGTCGTCGAGCGCGACGCCGGCGAACTCGCGTCGCCACAGCCAGCCGAAGTGCGCGATATCGGCGATGGTGAGCGCATCACCGGCGACGAAATGGCGCGTTGCCAGCAGCGCATCGAGCATTGTCACGGTACGCTTGGCCTCGCTCGAGAAGCGCTCGATCGCGATCGGCTGCGGCTCGGCGGCGAAGCGCTGGAAGAAGCCGGACTGACCGAAGGCCGGGCTCAGCGCCGAGGCGTGGAAGAACAGCTGTTCGAACACCCGCACACGGCCTTCGCCATCGGCAGGCAGCAGTTGCCCGGTCTTTTCCGCAAGATAGACTAGGATCGCGGCGGACTCGGTCAGCACCAGATCGCCGTCGACCAGCACCGGCACCTTTGCGTTTGGGTTCAGCTTGATGAACGCGGGCGCCTTCTGCTCACCCTTGCGGACGTTGATCGGATGGAGGCTGTATTCGAGGCCCAGTTCTTCAAGGGCGATAGGTACCTTGACGCTGTTGGGCGTGGCGAAAGCGTAGACATCGAGCATGGTGGTCTCCCTTGAACGGGCCGCATCGGGACCACCGGCGCGGCCTCGCCCCCTTCGGTCGGTCCGAAGGCGTGGACGACAAATGCCTCGAAGCATCTCGACACGGCAGACGCGCTTGAGCGATAACGTTCATTCCAGGGAGGAATGGGCGTGGACAGATTTCAGGCGATGACGACCTTCGTGCGGGTGGTGGACACCGGCTCCTTCTCGGCTGCGGCCCGCCAGCTCAATGTCGGGCAGCCTGCGGTGTCGAAGACGATCGCACAGCTGGAGAATCGGCTTCAGGTCAGCTTGTTGATCCGGTCGACGCACGGCCTGACCCCTACCGAGGCCGGGCAGCGCTTCTACGAACGCGCCCGGGTGGCCATTCAGGAGGCCGACGAAGCCGAATTGTCGGCGCGCGGTGCCGGCGCCGGTCTGTCTGGCTGCCTTCGGGTATCAGCGGCCACCACGTTCGCGCGCCTGCATGTCATCCCGCATCTGCCGCGCTTCCTGGACCAGCATCCGGGCCTCGAGATCGACGTGATCCTTGATGACCGCGTCATCGATCTGGTCGCCGAGGGCATCGACGTGACCCTGCGCATGGGGTCGCTGCCCGATTCGTCGGCGGTCGCGCGCAAGCTGATGGGCGGGCGGCGCTCGGTCTTCGCGACGCCGGCCTATCTCGCGCGTGCCGGCGAACCGCGCACCCCCGGCGAGCTCGCCGAGCATGAAACGATCATCTACAGCCAGCTCTCCAACGTCTGGGCGTTCACCCGCGACGGGACCGAGGCGTCGGTGGCGGTTCGCGGCCGGGTGCGGGTGAGCGCCGCCGAAGGATTGCGTGCGGCGGTTCTGGCCGACATGGGGCTGACGATCGGATCGGATTGGATGTTCGTGCCCGAACTGGCGAGCGGCGAGGTCAAACGTTTGCTTGCGGACTGGTCGCTGCCGCCGATCGACCTGTGGGCGGTGTTCCCGACCGGTCGCATGGTGAGCGCCAAGGCGCGGGCCTTCGCAGCCTTCGTTGAAGAGGTGATGGCGCCTGGGCATTCCGGCGCGGCATAAGCCTTATCGCTTCGGGCCATCGTCCGCTGCCGCGGCGAACGGACTAGCTGATCCCCACGCCGCCGCTCCCGGCTGGCGACAAGATCAAGGATCAACATCATGGCAAAGTTCGACACCTATCGCGACGCTTTCCCCAACGCCCGCCTGACCCGCAAGAACAATGGCGTACTCGAAGTCGCCTTGCACACCGATGGCGGCAAGCTCGTCTTCAACGGCCACACGCACGAGCAGTTCGTCGACCTGTTCCACCAGATCGGCGAGGATCGGGACAATCGCGTCGTGATCCTCACCGGCACCGGCGATGCGTTCATGGACGCGATCGACCCCGAAGGCTTCGACTTCTTCACCCCGCAGGGTTACGACAAGATCCTCCGCGAGGGCCGTAAGGTCCTCTCGAACATCCTCGACATCGAAGTGCCGATGATCAGCGCGCTCAACGGGCCGGTGCTGCTCCACAGCGAGTATGCGCTGTTGACCGACATCATCCTGGCGACACCCGAGACCGTCTTCCAGGACAAGCCGCATTTCGACTTCGGGATCGTGCCCGGTGACGGCGTGCACCTGTTGTGGCCGCACGTGATCGGCTCGATCCGTGGGCGCTATTTCCTGCTGACCCGCCAGTTGCTCGATGCCCAGACCGCCAAGGAATACGGTGTCGTCAACGAGATCGTGCCGGCCGATCACCTGCTGACCCGGGCTCATGAGATCGCCGACGGCATCGCCGCGCTGCCGCCGCTGACCGGTCGCTACACCCGCATGGCGATCACCCAGCCGCTGCGCCGCCTTATCGACGAGGGCACCGGCTATGGCCTTGCGCTCGAAGGAATCAGCGCGGCCGACGTCGCCCGCTCAATGGCCGTCCAGGGCTGATGCCCCGCGCCCGGCCGTGCGACCGGCCGGGCGGCCAAGCAGGCCCCATAGCCAAAACCCTGCCTGAAGAAGACAGCGGCAAACATGGTTGAAGGATTTCTGATGCGGGCCAGACTTTGCCTCTTCGCGTAGACGCCGGGCATGCCTCAGCAAGACTCGCCTGATTTGCCCCGCGCCGGCCGCGAGTGGATCGCGACCTCACCGCTTTCCGAGACGATCTCGAAGGCGGTGGGGATCGTCAACGACCATGAACAAGGCTGCTTTCGCCGAGACGCACTTATCCGCTGAATGCAGTTCGGACTGCCGGGGCGGGGCTCTCAGACGGTGCGGATGGTCCCGCCGTCGATAACGAACTCGGCGCCGTGGATCGCTGCGGCGCGGTCTGCGGCGAGATAGGCGATAAGGTCGGCCACCTCTTCCGGCTCGGCTCCCCGCCCGATCGAGATCCCGCCCAGGGCATCGAGCACGGACTGACGCGCGTCGTCGACCGTGCCGCCATTGGCTGCCCGAAGCATTTCTAGAAAGTCTCCGACGGCTTCCGTCATGATCCAGCCGGGCGAGACGGCGTTGACCCGCACGCCCTTGGGACCGAGCTCCTTCGAGATCGACTTGCTGTAGGTCCTGAGCGCTGCCTTGGCAGCGGCATAGCCGGTCGTGGACTCGGGCAGCGGCAGGACGGACTGAATCGAGGTGACGTGCACCACGACGCCCGCGCCCCGCTCGAGCATCTGCGGGATCAGCAGGCGGTCGAGCCGGACCGTCGCCAGCAGATTGAGATTCAGCTCGGCGAGCCAGTGCTCATCCGTCAGCGCGACGAAGCCACCGGCCGGCGAAGCCGAGCCACCGACGACATGGGCAAGGATATCGATGCCGTCCAGCCGCTCGAGCGCCGCCTTGGCCAGCGCTTCGCCGCCCTCGGGCGTGGTCAGGTCAGCCTGAACATATTCGACACCCTCGATGGCATCCTTGATCGTGCGGGCGGCGGTGATGACCCGCGCCCCGCCGGCAAGGAAGCGCTCGACCGTGGCGCGGCCCAAACCCTTGGTGCCACCGCTGACGAGCACGCGCTTGCCGGCGAACTCGGTGGGATCGGCCTTGATGCTCATACCGTGGTCTCCAGCGTCCTGATGGCGCCATCCGCCAGCGTGAAGCGATAGGTGAAGCGCAGCGGGCTACCCGGGAAGTCGCCATGCGCGGGACCTTCGACGACGATATCGTCGCCCTCTTCCCGGACCGTGTCAGGCATGAAGATCGCCTTCACCGGGATCACCTCTTCTTCGAACAGCTTACGGATCGCGGCATGCCCCTCGAAATGCTTGCCGTTGTCGATGAAGACGGCATCGCGCTGGAAGGGCTGCAACATGCCCTCGATATCGAGACGGGCATTCGCCTCGACATAGTCGGCGATCGGCTTGGGTAGGTCCATGGGCATGTTCATCTCCTCAAGGGTGAGGAGGCTTATTTAGCGATGGACTTTTCGCCTGATAATCGAGACAAATCGGCATAGCGTGTTACGGAAACCGAAATAATGAGTCGCCATTCGCTGATCGAGCTCGAGGCGGTTCTCGCCATCGTTCGCTGCGGCTCGTTTCGAGCGGCGGCGCTCGATCTCGGCATGTCGACCACGGCCATCAGCAATGCAGTGGGAAAGCTCGAGCGGGAGCTTGCCGTGCGATTGTTCAATCGCACCACACGCAGCGTCTCGCTCACTTATGCGGGGCGGATCTTCGTCGCACAGATCAAATCAGCGCTCGAGGATATCCAGAAGGCGATGAACACGGCGCGCTCCCAGCAGGAGACGCCATCGGGCACCTTGCGCATCAATGCCTTCGCGACGGCGGCGCGCGAGATCATGGCGCCGCTGATCCTGACCTATCTGCAACGCTATCCGCAGGTCCATATCGACCTCGTCACCGAGGGACGGCTTGTCGACGTCGTCGCGGCGGGCTTCGATCTGGGCGTGCGCAGCGCGGATCTGGTGCCCAGCGACGCGATAGCCATACCGCTGGGGCAGATGCGACGCATGGCGGTTGCCGCGTCCCCGGCCTTTTTCGAAAGCAGGGCTATCCCGCAGGTGCCGCAGGAGCTGCTTACTTACCCCTGCCTTCGCGTGCGGCTTCCCAATGGCGCCTTGTTCCGATGGCGGTTCGAGAAGGGCGGCGAGGAATTGCAGCTCGACGTCGAGGGCCCGATCACCCTCGACGAAGCTTCGCTGGCCCGGATCGCGGTAACGAACGGCGTGGGGATCGGCTATTTCATGGAGACCGATGTTCGCGACGACATCGCGGCAGGTCGGCTCGTCCGCATCCTCGAAGACTGGACGCCGCCGCTAGCGCCGCTGTGTCTTTATTATTCCAATCGGCGCAATTCCTCCGCGGCCTTCCAAGCCTTTATCGCGCTCGCACGCGACTTCGCCGCCGGTCGGCTCGCACAGCCTTGAGGATGGCTGCTGCCGTGCGCGCACCCCGCTATCCAAACCGGCGTCTGTCTCGCTCCTCGATCGCGACGATCTCATGGTGACTGGATTGGCACCATATACCAAGGCGTTCCGAGCTTCGTGCCATTGCCGCTGAGGTCGCAGAAACGGACTGATTCTGCTAACGCTGACGGCACCTTGGGTTGCGTTTGGGTTCGAACGCCAGAACTGGAAGGGATGTGGGAAAAAGCCGAGAGTAGTCGATAGATGGCCTGCGGAGATCGGCGAAAGTTCCCTAGTGATATCAACAGTATAACTTTCTGACGGATCCTGGGCGGCATGAGCTATGATCCCGAACAATATTCGACGGCGCAAGCCGCCGCCGATGGGAGTTTGACTTGGGCACACGTCCTCCTTCGAGGCGGGATGGGCCGCTTCCGCCCTGCATGCTTACCCCTTCATCATAATCTCCTCACGTGCATTCACCATCTGCTCGGACAGCAGCATCGCCTTTGACAACATCTGCGCGTGCATATACTCAGACAAATGAATGCGCCGCGAACCGCTGCGCATATCCGCATGGGCGGCGAGGTGGGCAATCTTCGACGATTCGGACGGTGGAGCGGCGAGGCTGAAATACTGGTCGCCAGGCATGTCCGATCAGAAGGGTCACCCAGCCCGCACGGCACGATGCGGACAGGATGGAGGAGCAGAAGGGTGAAGCGTTCGGTCATTTCCGCCATATATCTCGCCGCGAAATCTTCCGCGTTCGCTCTCGCGGTCGGATGCGCCGGAAGCTCCGCCTTCGCGCAGACGGACGCCCGTGCGGAGGCGGACGCGAAGGCGCGGGCGATCGTCAGCCAGCTTACGGTGGACGAGAAGGTCGCCCAGCTCCTCAACGTCGCCCCGGCGATCCCGCGGCTCAACATCCCTGCCTATAACTGGTGGACCGAATCGCTGCACGGCGCGATGGGATCGGTGCCCACCACCAATTTCCCGGAACCGATCGGCCTCGCCGCGACGTTCGACGCACCGCTGGTGAAGCAGGTCGCCTCCGTCATCAGCGTCGAGGTGCGCGGCCTCCACACCCTCGGCCGGCAGACTGGCCATCTCGGCCGCATCGGCACCGGGCTCGACACCTGGTCGCCCAACATCAACATCTTCCGCGATCCGCGCTGGGGGCGCGGCCAGGAAACCTATGGCGAGGACCCTTATCTGACCGCCCAGATCGGCGTCGCCTTCGTGAACGGCATCCAGGGCAGCAATCCGGATCTGCCCGACGTGGTCGCCACGCCCAAGCATTTCGCCGTGCACAGCGGCCCCGAGCCGAGCCGCCATGTCGACAATATCTATCCGACGCCGCACGACCTGGAGGACACCTATCTCCCGGCCTTCCGCGCAGCGATCGTCGATGCGAAGGCCGGGTCGATCATGTGCGCCTATAACCGCGTCTATGGGCAGTCGGCCTGCGGCAGCCAGGTGCTGCTGCGCGACTATCTCCGCGGCGCCTGGGGCTTCAACGGCTATGTCGTGTCCGACTGCGATTCGGTGGTCGACATCTACGAACATCACAAATATGCGCCCGACGCCGCCACGGGCGTGGCCGTCGCCCTGACCCACGGGGTCGACAATGAATGCAACAACGCCACGCTGGGCGGGCGCACGGACCTCGGCAACCGCTACAAGGACTCGCTCGCGCGCGGCTTCATCCGCGAAAGCGACATCGACACCGCGCTGGTCCGGCTGTTCTCGGCGCGCCTGCGCAACGGCGACCTGCCGGGCCTCTCCGCGCGCAAGCCTGACGCCACGCCGGTCGCCGCGATCGACACGCCCGAACATCGCGAACTGGCGCTGACCGCGGCGGAAAAGAGCATGGTGCTGCTGAAGAATGACGGCATCCTGCCGCTGAAGCCGGGCACGAAGATCGCGCTGGTCGGCCCGCTGGCCGATGCCACCCGCGTGCTGCGCGGCAATTATTCCTCGCCGCGCAGCGCCCCGCCCATCTCCGTCGCGGACGGCCTGCATGCCGCGATGCCGGACGCCAAGGTGACACTGGTGCCCTTCACCCCGTCGATCACCGACGGCGATCCCGTCCCGGGCACGGCGCTCCTGACGCCGGAGGGCCGCCCTGGGGTCCGTGCCCAATATTATAGCGCGCTGGACAAGGCCGGCGCCGCCCCGGATGCCGAGCGCCGCTATCCCGCGACGCCCGCCCTCACCCGCACCGAAACCAGCATCGTGTCGCGCGCGTCCGAATTCCGGCAGGTCGCGAACGATTACAAGGTCGTGTGGACCGGATCGCTGGTCGCGCCGGAAACGGGCCTCTACCGCATGGCGCTGACCGGGGTGAAGGGCAGCCTGACGCTGGGCGGCAAGACCATCGTCGAGGCGAAGGACTATTCGCGCTGGGCCGAACCGCTGAAGCTGGTCGACGTACCGCTGCGCAAGGGCGACCGGATCGCGATCAACCTCCAGAATGAAAGCGGCGTCGCGCCCGCCCCGCAGATCTTCTGGAAGCGCGTGTCGCAGGACCTGGACGCCGACCTGCGCCGGGGCACCGCCGACGCGGATGTCGTCGTCGCCGTCGTCGGCCTCACCTCCGACTTGGAGGGCGAGGAGATGCCGGTGAAGATCGAGGGTTTCGAGGGCGGCGACAAGACCTCGCTCGACCTGCCCGCCGACCAGCGTGCCCTGCTGGAAAAGGCGAAGGCGCTGGGCAAGCCGCTGATCGTGGTGGCGATGAACGGCAGCGCCATCGACCTGTCCTGGGCGAAGGACAATGCCGCCGCGATCCTGGAGGCCTGGTACCCTGGCCAGTCGGGCGGCCGCGCCGTGGGCAACATCCTGTCGGGCGCAACCAACCCGGCCGGACGCCTGCCCGTCACCTTCTACAAGAGCGTGGAGGACCTGCCGCCCTTCACCGACTACAGCATGGCGGGCCGGACCTATCGCTATTTCGAAAAGACGCCGGTCTATGCCTTCGGCCATGGGCTCAGCTACACCCGCTTCGACTATGGCGATTTCGCGGTAGAACCGGTGAACGGCGCGGCGGAAAACGGCCTGTCGGTCCGCGTCACGGTGAAGAATGCGGGCGCCCGCGCGGGCGACGAGGTGGCGCAGCTCTACATCACTCCGCCCGCCTTCAAGGGCGCGCCCCGCACCGCGCTGCGCGGCTTCCAGCGCGTATCGCTGAAGCCCGGCGAGCAGCGGACGCTGCGCTTCGACCTTTCGCCGCGCGACCTCAGCTTCGTGACGGAGGAAGGCGACCGGCAGCTGATCCCGGGCCAGTACCGGGTCACGGTCGGCTCCGGCCAGCCCGCCAGCGGCGCGACCGGCGTGGATGGCGGCTATGCCATCCAGAAGGTCGTGGCGCTTCCGAAATAAGGGCTTGTCCGGGCGCGCGCAGGCGCGCCCGGTCCCTAGCGGACCGGAATCTCGAACGGTCCCGTCGGCAGCTTCGATCCGTCCGACAGCGGGCAGACCGGGCTATCCCCCCAGCAATAGCGCAGCCGCGTCGGCCGCGCGCCGGTCAGGTCGATCGCGACCGTGTCGGCGCCCGCGATCCGGGCCGGCGCAATACGGCACGACCCGGCGGCGGGACCGCACAACTCGAACGCGGGGAGCGCCGCGTCCGGCGCGGCGAGCGCGCCGGTGACGCCGCCCAGGCGCAGCGTCACCGCCTTGCCCTCGATGCGCGCGTCGATCGGGCGCGGCCCCGTGGGCGTCGCTTCCCCGTAGAGCAGGCGCCGTCCTGCCAGCGCCAGCCGGCGGCCGACCTCCTGCTTGGCGGTCGGGTGGATGTCCGCCGGATTGCCGATGTCGATCGTGACGATATAGTCGGCCTTCGGATCGGCAATGGCCGCGCGGCGCTGCGCCTCGCGAATGTCGGCCATTTCCGATTCCACCGGGCCGTCGGGACGCGGCCCAAAATTGGGCAGCTGCACGATCAGGAAGGGCAGGTCCGCCCGGAACCGCCTGCGCCAGTCGGCCATCAGCGTCCCCAGCAGCGCCTGATAGTCGGGGGCGAAATGGATGTCGGATTCGCCCTGGTACCAGACCGCCGCCTTGAACCCGTAGGGCCCCATCGGCGCGATCATCCCGTTGGAGATGACGGACACGCCATGCGCCGGCCCCCAGGGCAGCTGCGGCGCGATCAGGCTGGCGGGCATTTCGGCATAGCGCCACGGCCCCGCGATCGGCACTGCGCTGCCGTCGGCCAGGCGGATCGCGCGGCTGTCGGCCGGGCCGCTCATGCCGCAATTGCGCCAGCTGCAGAAGATGTTGGTGACGATGACGTTCTTCCCCGCGCGCAGCACGCCCGCCGGGATCGGATGGCGCGCCTGCCGCGACCAGGACGTGCCGCCCACCCCCTGTCCGTTGACCCAGCTCTGGTCCTCTTCGTTGACGGCGCCCAGGTCCAGGATCGCGCCCTGCGCCGCCTGCGCGGCGGTCAGCGTCACCTCCGTGCGGAACCACATCTGGCCGGTGAAGCCGTCGGGCGACGTTCCCTTCCACAGCGCCCAGGGCCCGAGCCCGGCCGGCGCGGTTTCCCAGCCCGACGCGTCGAAGGACGGCTGCCACGGTTCGCCCCCCGCGATCCCCTGCTGCCGCCACCAGCGTTCCCAAACCGCGCTCCATCCCCTGTCGGCCGCCATCGGGTCGCGCCGCCGCAGGTCGAGCAGCTGCACATTCTCGGCCTCCTGCCCCGTGCGGTGCAGCGTCGGCTCGCTGATCCAGGCGCGCACCCGGCTGCCGCCCCAGGCGGCGGTGACCAGGCCGACCGGCACCTTCTCGGTCTTCTTCAGTTCCCGCGCGAAGAAATAGCAGCTCGCCGAAAAGTCCCCGACCGTCTCCGGCGACGCGGGCGTCCACGCCACTGGATCGGCGAAACTGTCCAGCGGGGTCACGCTGTCCTTGGTCCGCACGGTCAGCGACCGGATGGTGCCGTCGGTCGCCGCCGCCATCTCCGCCGCCGCATTGTCCGCGCCCTTGACGGCGAAGGCCATGTTGGATTGGCCGCTGCACAGGAAGACGTCGCCCACCAGCACGTCGGCGATCGCCTGTGTCTCGCCGGAAGAGGACCGCGCCTGCAGGGTGAAGGGCCCGCCGGCCGGCATGGCGGGCAGTGTCAGCGTCCAGTGCCCGTCCGCGCCCGCCCGCGCCCGCTGCGTCGCCGCGCCCATCGTCACCGTCACCTCGGCGCCGGGTGCGGCGTCGCCATAGACCGGCACCGGCGCGTCGCGCTGGAGCACGGCATGGTCCTGGAACATGGGGTGGAGCAGCGGACCCGCCTGCGCGGCCGGCGCCGTCGCCGCAGCCAGCATCGTCGCCGCCAGAAGGCCTGCCTTGGTCATCGTCCCCTCCCCCCTCCAACTTATGTCCGACAATTATGCCAGCTGTACGTGGGCCGCAAGACGCCCTACGCCTATGTCATGAGCGAGGCAGCACCGTCACCCCTGGGCCATCCCGTCTATCGGGACATGCCGACAACCATCTTCGAAAAGATGTCGGCACGGGCGCGGGAAACCGGCGCGATCAACCTGGGCCAGGGCTTTCCCGAGGGGCCGGGCCCGCGCGAGATACTGGAGGCGGCGGCGGACGCCCTGCTCACCCGCTCCAGCCAATATGCGCCGATGGCCGGCCTTGCCGAGCTGCGCGCGGCGGTGGCGGCCCACTATGCCCATTTCCAGGGGCTGGACCTGACGCCGTCCGAGGTGATCGTCACCTCCGGCGCGACCGAGGCGCTGGCGGCAAGCCTGCTGGCGCTGGTGCGGCCGGGCGACGAGGTGCTGGTGCTCGCTCCGCTCTACGACGCCTATCTGCCGCTGATCGAGCGCGCGGGCGGGGTCGCGCGGATCGTGCGGCTGACGCCCCCCGACTGGCGCATCACGCGCCGGGCGCTGGAGGCGGCGATCACCGGCCGCACCCGCTTCCTGCTGATGAACAATCCCGTCAACCCGACCGGCGTCGTTCTGCGCGGGGAGGAGCTGGCGCTGCTGGCCGAACTGTGCGTCGCGCATGGGCTGATCGCGATCTGCGACGAGGTGTGGGAACAGGTGACCTTCGACGGCATCGACCACCAGCCGCTGATCGGCCTGCCCGGCATGCGCGACCGCACGGTCAAGATCGGGTCGGCAGGCAAGATCTTTTCCGTCACCGGCTGGAAGGTCGGCTGGATGTGCGCCGCCCCGCCGATCGCCACCCTGCTCGCCCGGGCGCACCAGTTCCTCACCTTTGCCACCCCGCCCGGCCTGCAATGGGCGGTGGCCGACGGGCTGGCCAGGCCCGACGCCTGGTTCGCGGCGCAGCGCGACGCCTATCAGGCGTCGCGCGACCGGCTGGCGCGTGGGCTGGAAGCGGCGGGCTATGCCGTCCATCCGGGCGGCGGCACCTGGTTCCTGACCATCGACCTGCCCGCATCGGGCATCGCCATGGACGACGTCACCTTCTGCGACCGCATCGTCGGCGAGGCGGGGGTGGCGGCGATCCCGATCTCCGCCTTCTACCCCGCCGACCCGATAACGCATCTGGTGCGCCTGTGCTTTTCCAAGAGCGACGCCACGCTGGATCAGGCGGTGGCGCGGCTCGCCGGGTTCAGGGCCTCGCTCGGCTGACGGCGCCGCACGATCGCGGCACCCAGCACCAGCATGGCGATCAGCAGCAATGCCTGCGCGGCCAGGAAGGGCGGCTCCGTCCCGGTCGGCGCCAGCACGTTGAGCGCCGGCACCTTCAGGAAGCCCTGCACCACCAGCACGAACAGGTTCAGCCACAGCGCCACCGTGGCGGTGACGGCATAGACGATCCGCGCCACGCCCCTGCGGGCGAAGCCGTAGAGCGCCGCCAGCGCGGCCACGAGGACGATGGTGGAGATCACCCCCACCCCGATCGCCGGTGTGAAGCCGCGGAAGGGAAAGAGGAAGCCGGTCAGGCTGGTGAGCAGCGTCGTCGCGAGGAACAGCGCGTGCATCCGGGGATGGAAGCGCCCAGCGGCAAGCGCGCCGAGGGCGAGGAGACCGCTCGCGATGCCGACCAGGCTGATGGCGACATGGAACGCGATGAACTGCGGAAGGCTGAGACCGAGGATCATGGGACTTCTCCTTGTGAAGCAGGACAGCGATTCATTCCGCTCCGGCGGCAAGGCCGTAGCGCGGCGCGGCATGGGCCAGCGACAGGTTGGGGCGCAGCGCGGCGCGGGCGGCCAGATAGGCGTCGAGCTGCGCGATGTCCGGCAGCGCCGGGATGGTGATGGCTTCGCCGAGGTCGAGGCCGGCCAGCGCGGCGTCGACCATCTCCTCGACGTCCATCACCATATGGGCGGGAATGCCGGCGAGCTGCTCTTCGGTCCAGATCGGCGTGCGGGTGATGCCCGGCAGCACCGCCTGGACGCGCACGCCCTGCGGCCCCAGCTCCGCCCGCAGCGCCTCGGTGAAGGCGAGGACGAAGGCCTTGCTTGCGGGATAGGTCGCGGTGAAGCCGTCGGGCATCAGCGCCGTGATCGACGTCATGTTGATGATCGTGCCCGCACCCCTCGCCGCAAGGCGCGGCGCGATGGCGGCGCTGAGGCGGGTGACGGCCAGGATGTTGAGGTTGATCAGCCCGGTGAGATAGGCCGGGTCCGCATCGACGAAGCGCCCTTCGCCGGCAATCCCGGCATTGTTGACCAGGCCTGTGATCGCCTCGTCCTCGCGCAGCCGCGCCTCGATCCGGGCGAGGTCGCCGGCATCGGCCAGGTCGGCCGCCAGCACCTCGACGCCGACTCCGGCTTCCGCCCGCAGCCGCTCGGCGAGCGCGGCGAGCTTTTCCGCGCGCCGGGCGACCAGGATCAGGTTGGCGCCGCGCCGCGCGAGGCGATCGGCATAGACCGCGCCGATGCCGTCCGAGGCGCCGGTGATGAGAATGGTGTCGTTGCTCATGGGAAATCTCCTCCAGTCCTTCTCCGTCCGGGCCCGGCCCGAACGGAGGCGAACAGCTTTCAGCCCTTGATGAAGTCCAGCAGGTCGGCGTTGAACCGGTCCTGGTGAGTCTGCGTCAGCCCATGGTCGGCGCCCTTGTACACCTTCAGCACCGCCTGCGTAACGATCTTGACGGTGGACAGGGCGGATGCGCCGATGGGGACGATCTGGTCGTCGTCGCCGTGCAGCACCAGCGTCGGCACGTCGACTTTCGCCAGGTCCGCATGGAAATCGCTTTCGGAAAAGGCGCGGATGCTGTCGAGCTGGCCTTTCAGGCCGCCCATCATCCCCTGCCGCCAGAATTCCTCGCGAATGCCCTCCGAAATCGTCGCGCCTTCGCGGTTGTAGCCGTAGAAGGGCAGGGTCAGGTCGCGAAAGAACTGGCTGCGATTGTCGAACGTGCCCTTGCGGATGCCGTCGAACGCGTCGATCGGCAGGCCGATCGGGTTCGCCTCGGTCTTCAGCATCAGCGGCGGCACCGCGCCGATCAGCGCCAGCTTCGCCACCCGCGCCGTGCCGTGGCGGCCGATATAGCGGGTCACCTCGCCGCCGCCGGTCGAATGGCCGACCAGGATCACGTCGTGCAGGTCCAGCGTCTCGATCAGTTCGGCCAGGTCGTCGGCATATTGGTCCATGGTGTTGTTGTCCCACACCTGGTCCGACCGCCCATGGCTGCGGCGGTCATGGGCGATGGTGCGGAAACCGGCATTGGCGAAGAACACCATCTGCGCGTCCCAGGCATCGGCCGTCAGCGGCCAGCCATGGGAAAACAGCACCGGCTGTGCATCCTTCGCACCCCAGGCCTTGTAGAAGATGCGGGTGCCGTCCTTGGTGGTGATGAAATTGCTCATGTGAAATTCCCTTCCCTTGTCCGAAAGGGCGTCCTTCACGCCCTGTGCTTGCGGAATTACGGCGTCTGGGCGAGGATCGGGATTGGGGAACCCGACATTAAGCGGGCCGATTCCGACAGGGAGCATGTCCATGGTCGCGACGGGCGAAATCAGGGCCGAAGTCGGCATCCTGCTCTATGCCGGATGCCAGGCCGCGATGGTGCACGGCATCACCGACCTGTTCGACATTGCCGGGCAGTTTTCCGCGCAGCGGGCCGGGCCGGTGCTGCGGACCAGCCATTGGGGAATGACCGATGACGGCGGTTTCGTCCGCACCTTCGACACCCATGATGGGCAGGGCGGCATGCCGGAAATCTGGCTGATCCCCGGCCGGCTGACGGGCGTGCCCGACGCGGTGGAGGCCGCGCCCTATGCCCGCTGGCTGCTGGACCGCCACGCGCAGGGCGCGACTCTCGCCTCCAATTGCGGCGGCGCCTTCCTGCTGGCGGCGACCGGCCTGCTCGCCGGGCGGCCGGCCACGACGCACTGGCTGTTCGCCGAACCCTTTCGCGACCGCTTCCCCGACGTCCGGCTCGACTGCGACCGGATCGTCATCGACGACGGCGACATCCTGACCGCCGGCGGCCTCATGGCCTGGACCGACCTCGGGCTGCGGGTCGTCGACCGGCTGCTGGGGCCGACGGTGATGATCGACACGGGCAAGTTCCTGCTGGTCGATCCGGCCGGCCGCGAGCAGAAGCATTATGCCCGCTTCATGCCGCGCATGACCCATGGCGACGAGCCGATCCTGAAGGTGCAGCACTGGCTCCAGGCGCGCGAGGCGAAGGCTGCCAGCGTGGGCGAGATGGCCGCGCAGGTGGGAATGGAGGAACGCACCTTCCAGCGCCGCTTCAAGGCGGCCACGGGTATGACCCCGATCGAATATGCCCAGCATCTGCGCGTCGGCAAGGCGCGCGAGCTGCTGGAATTCACGAAGCGCACGGTGGACCAGATCGCCTGGAGCGTCGGCTATGAGGACGCCGCCGCCTTCCGCAAGCTGTTCCACCGCATCGTCGGCCTGTCGCCCGGCGACTATCGCCAGCGCTTCGCCGCGCCGGCAGCGCGGGCCGCCTGACGCACGGCAAGGGGGCCGGCCCTTAACGCTTGCGGCGAAGAAGGGGGGCGGCTAAGTTCCCTTTTCGTTCTGCAAGGGATCATCATGGACAGTCTCGCCGCCCTTCTCATCGTCGTCGCGCTGCTCGCGGGCCTTGCCGCCGGCTGGCTGCTGCGCGGCCGGGCGCTCGCGCCGCTGGCGGCGGACAAGGCGGATCTGGCCGCGAAGCTCGACGTCGCCACCGCGCAGCGCAACGCGGCAATCGCGGAACTCGCCGTCGCGCAGGAGCGCGCGACCCAGGCGAACGCCCATGCCGACCGGCTGGAAGCGGCGCAGGCGGCGCTCGCGTCGCGGCTCGAGGGCGTGCAGGCCGAACGCGAGGGCGCGTTGCGCGATCTCGCCGCGCTCCGCTCCGATGCGCAGGCCCGCGCCGAGGCGTTCGAGGCGCAGATCGCCGCGCTGAAGGATGCCCGGGACCAGCTTTCGGCCCAGTTCAGCGAGATCGGCGGCCGCCTGCTCGAACATGCCAAGGCCGATTTCCTGACCCGCGCCGACCAGCGCTTCGCCCAGGCGAGCGAGAAGAGCGAGGCGCAGCTCAAGACCCTGCTCGCCCCGGTGGAAACCACGCTCCGGCGCTATGAGGAAGGGCTCGCCCGGGTCGAGAAGGACCGCGTCGGCAGCTATGCCGAGCTGCGCGAGGCCGTGGCGCAGATGCAGCAGGGCCAGGGCCAGGTGCGGGATGAGACCGCGAAACTGGTCAACGCGCTGCGCGCCGCGCCCAAGACCCGTGGCCGCTGGGGCGAACAGCAGTTCAAGAACCTGATCGAGACCGCGGGCCTCTCCCCCCATGTCGATTTCCGGGAGGAAGTGTCGGTCACCGTCGAGGCCAATGAAACCGAGACTCGGCTGCGCCCCGACTTCATCATTCGCCTGCCGGGCGGCCAGCAGCTGGTCGTCGACGTCAAATGCTCGCTGGAGGCCTATCTGAACGCGGTGGACCAGGTCGATCCCGCGCTGCGCGATCGCCACATGGCCGACCATGCCCGGGCGGTGCGCACCCATGCCGACGCGCTCGGGCGCAAGGCCTATTGGGAACAGTTCGAACGCGCGCCCGACTTCGTCATCATGTACGTGCCGGGCGACAATTTCGTCACCGCCGCGCTGGAGGCGGACATGGAGCTGTGGGAGCGCGCGGCGCGCAACCGCGTCATCATCTGCGGCCCCGCCACCTTCCTGCCACTCGCCCGCACGCTCGCCGGCCACTGGCGGCAGGCGAAGATGCAGGACCAGGCGCGCCAGGTCGGGCTGCTCGGCAAGGAACTGTACGAGCGGCTGTCGGTCGCCGCGACGCATCTCAAGCGCCTCGGATCCGGCCTCAATAGCGCCGTCGCCAACTATAACAGCTTCGTCGGCAGCTTCGAAACCCGCGTCCTTTCCACCGGCCGCAAGTTCCGTGACCTCGATATCGAGACCGGCGGCAAGGAGATCGAGTCGGTGGAGCCGCTCGACCTGCTGGCGCGCGAAAGCCAGGCGGACGAGGCCCGCGCGCTCCCAGACGCGGCGGAATAAGAGCCGGCCGCGTCAGCGGCGCAGCAGGAACACCGCATGCTCGGCGAACAGGTTGGCGTTCGCATGGGTCGTCTCGCGGTCGCCCTTCAGGAACCACTGGCCGTCGATATGCCAGCCCCGCTCCTTCACCAGCGCGCGGAAGTCGTCGATCGTCACATGGTGGATGTTGAGCGTGTCGTACCAGGTGTCGGGCAGCAGCCGCGTCACCGGCATCCGCCCGCCCAGCATCAGCGACAGCCGCCCGCGCCAGTGCGCGAAATTGGGGAAGGACACGAACGCCTGCCGCCCGATGCGCAGCAGCTCCTCCACCACCAGGTCGGGCCGCCGCGTCGTCTGCAGCGTCTGGCTCAGGATCGCATAGTCGAAACTGGCGTCGGGATAATAGCGCAGGTCGGAATCGGCATCGCCCTGCACCACCGACAGCCCGCGTCCTACCGCCGCCGCGACATTGCCGCCGTCGATCTCCAGCCCGCGCGCGTCCACCTGCTTGGCGTCGCGCAGCGCCGCCATCAGCGCCCCGTCGCCGCAGCCCACGTCCAGCACCCGCGCGCCGGCCTTCACCGTCCGCGCGATCAGGGCCAGGTCCGGCCGCAGCGCCTCGCTCACGCCCGCCCGCCCTTCAGGAAGCCGTCGACCACCCGGTTGAGCTCCGGGCATTCCAGCAGGAACGCGTCATGGCCGAACGGGCTCGACAGCTCGACGAAGCTCGCCTGCGCCCCTGCGGCGTTCAGCGCATGGACGATGATCCGCGATTCCGCCGTCGGATAGAGCCAGTCGGTATCGAAGCTGACGAGGCAGAAGCGCGCCCGCGTCCCGGCGAAAGCGCTCGCCAGGCTGCCGCCATGGTCCTCGGCGATGTCGTAATAGTCCATTGCCCGGGTGATGTAGAGATAGCTGTTGGCGTCGAACCGGTCGACGAAGCTCAGCCCCTGGTGGCGCAGATAGCTTTCCACCTGAAAATCGGCGTCGAAGCCGAAGGTCTTGGCCTCGCGCCCCTGCAGGCGGCGGCCGAACTTCTCGGTCAGCCCCGCCTCGGACAGATAGGTGATGTGCGCCGCCATGCGCGCCACCGCCAGCCCCGCGCTTGGCACCCTGCCATCGGCATAATAGTCGCCGCCGCGCCAGTGGGGATCGGCCATGATCGCCTGCCGCCCGACCTCGTGGAAGGCGATGTTCTGCGCGCTGTGCCGCGCGGTCGAGGCGATGACGACGCAGCTTTCCACCCGCTCGGGGAACAGCGTCGGCCAGGTCAGCGCCTGCATGCCGCCCATCGACCCGCCGATCACCGCCGCCAGCCGGTCGACGCCCAGATGGTCGAGCAGCATCGCCTGCGCCCGTACCATGTCCGCGATGGTCAGCACCGGGAAGCGCATCGCATAGGGCTCGCCCGTGGCGGGATCGGGGCTGGCCGGGCCGCTCGATCCCAGGCAGCTGCCGATGACGTTGGCGCACACGATGAAATGCCGCGCCGGATCGACCGGCTTGCCTTCGCCCACCATGCGCCACCACCAGCCGGGCTTGCCGGTGATGGGATGCTCCGACGCGACATATTGGTCGCCGGTCAGCGCATGGCAGATCAGGATGACGTTGGAGCGGTCCGCGTTCATCGCGCCATAGGTCTCATAGGCGATGTCGAGCGGCCCCAGGCGCGCCCCGCTGACGAGCGGCAGCGGGCCGGGAAGCCGGACCTGCCGGCGCAGCCCGAAGCGGCTGTCCTCCGTGATGGATATGGTCGCCATGGTGGAGCGGCGCTAGGACCGGCGACAAGCGCTGTCAATCGAGCGGCGCTTCTCCCCGCGCGCCGGAAAGCCGCGGAGGGGTGGTTCCCCCCGCGGCGGACAGCCTCTAAAGGAGCCCCATGACCGACCGCACCATCCCCGTCATCGCCTACGGCCCGCTCTCGCCCTATCTGCTGGAGGGCCTGGAAAGCCGCTTCGCTGTCCACCGCCTCGCCGCCGATGCCGCCCCCGATGCCCTGCCTGACGCAGTGCGCAATGCCCGCGCCCTCGTCTCCTTCGGCGCGCTCGGCGCCTCGGCCGCGGTCATGGATGCGCTCCCGGCGCTGGAGATCGTGTCGCTCTTCTCGGTCGGCTATGACAAGGTCGATGTCGACCATGCGCGGGCGAAGGGCATCCGCGTCACCAACACGCCCGACGTGCTGACCGACGACGTCGCCGACCTGGCGGTGGGGCTGCTTTTCGCCACGGTGCGCAACATCGCGGCGAACGACCGCATGGTGCGCGCGGGTGCCTGGGCGCGGGGCGAATCGCCCGCCCTCTCCGCCCGCGTCACCGGCCGCCGCATCGGCATATTGGGCCTCGGCCGCATCGGCCGCGCCATTGCCGCCCGGTTGGAGCCGGTGGCGGGCGAGATCGTCTATCACAACCGCCGCCCCGCGCCGGACACCGGTTATCGCTACATCGCCGATCCGATCGCCTTCGCGCGGGAAAGCGAGGCGATCATCGTCGCAACCTCGGGCGGGCCGGAAGCGGCGAAGCTGGTCGATGCCGCGATGCTCGACGCGCTGGGGCCGCAGGGCGTGATCGTCAACATCAGCCGCGGCAGCGTGATCGACGAGCCGGCGCTGGTCGCCGCGCTCGCCGAACGGCGCATCGCCGGCGCGGGGCTGGACGTCTTCGCCGACGAGCCGCATGTGCCCGAAGCGCTGCTCGCCATGGACCATGTCGTGCTCCAGCCGCACCAGGGCAGCGCCACCGTCCTCACCCGCCAGGCGATGGCCGACCTCGCCCTCGCCAATCTCGACGCGCACTTTGCAGGGAGGGAGTTGCTGACGCCGGTGGTGTAAGGCGGGGCCGGCCATCTCAACACGGAATGGCGGCCCGGGGTGGGGAGCTGCCGCTAGCTTCCCGCCGTCATCCCGGGCTTGACCCGGGATCCCGCTTCTTTCTTTGCGCGCCGCAAAAGAAAAGCGAGACCCCGGCTCAGGGCCGGGGTGACGGGGGAAATTGTGACCGCCTCCGGCCGTCCGCCCCCCAATGCGAACCCGGGACGAGCCACCCCCTCAATCCCGCCAATAGTCGTGCCGTTCGGCCCCATCGGAAGCGGCCCGATTCAAGGCAGCACCGCTTGAAATCTGAGCCCGGACCCGCACGGGCATGGATCGTTGCGGCCGAGTTTCTCGACCAGTTCCTTGTCGCCGTGGACGAAGCGCAGGCCGCGCTTCACGCTGGTTTCGGACGGATAGCCCCTGCGCCGCTTAGACGTGCGCTCGAAAGCAGGGCTGATCGAAGGGATCGCGATGATGTGCCATGGTCGCCTCCTGTCTTTTTGACGCGGGGCGGATAGCAGATTTCGGCTCCTTCGACACGCCCGTCCGGCGCGACGGGGCCGCCCCCATCCGCGCACCCCAACAACCGCAAGATCGGTCGAGCGCATCCAGGCCGCCCGCGATATCCTGCCCTCACAACAGCGGATGAAGATGATGACGGCGCCACTCGACCCCTATCATGCCCGGATGCGCAGGGTGCTGGATCATATCGACCGGCATCTCGACGGCGATCTCGACCTGGAGACCGTCAGCAGCGTCGCAGCCTTTTCGAAGTTCCATTTCCACCGGCAGTTCAAGGCGACCTTCGGCCTGTCCCTGCACCGCTATGTACAGCTCGCCCGGATGCAGCGGGCGTCGAAATCGCTGGCAGGCGGGGAGGAGGCGAGCGTCACCGCCATCGCCATGGACGCCGGATACGAAACGCCCGACGCCTTCGCCCGCGCCTTCCGCCAGCGGCTGGGGCAATCGCCGTCCGACTTCCGCAAATCTCCCGACTGGGAACCGTGGCTTGCGGCTTTCAGGCCCCTCAACGCCGCCAGGAGCAGGATCATGCAGACCATCTTCACCCCCGACCAAGTGACCCTTCGCGATGTCGCCCCGGCCCGCGTGGCGATCTTCGAGCATCGCGGCGACCCGGCCACCCTCGACGCCACGATCCAGCGGTTCATCGCCTGGCGGAAGGCCGCCGGGCTATCGCCCCGGACCAACCCCACCTTCAACATCTGGCATTCGGAGCGCCGCCCCGCCGATCCCGCCGACTATGCCATGGACCTGTGCGTCGGCCTGCGCCCGGACGATGCGTTGCACGCGGGGGAGGAGGCGGTCAAACTGGGAGAAATCCCCGGCGGTCGCTGCGCCGTGCTGCGCGTGACCGGCGACACCCATAATCTGGAGCCGGCGGCGCTCTACCTCTACCGCGACTGGCTCCCTGCCAGCGGCGAGGAGATGCGCGACTTTCCCATCTACTGCCAGCGCTTCTTCCTGGATCAGCCGGAACGGGGCACGGCGGCGGACCTCTTCCTGCCGCTGAAATAGGCGGGCGAAGAAGCGGGCGATAAGGAGAGACTTCCAAAATAGGATTTGCTCTGTTCTACCCTGTCCGATGGACCGGCTCTTCCCCCCTCGCATCTCCCGCATCGCGTGTCGCGTCGGTGGCGCGTCGCTGTCGCCTCGCTGTCGCGTGGGTGTGACCTTGGAGGCGCTTCGGTGTGACCCGACTGTCGCGTCGGTGTCGCGTCGCCGTGACCTTTCCGTTACTTTAGCGCCCAGATCGGCGCGGAATGCCCGACAACGGTGTGAACTTCGGCGGTGGCGCGTCGGTGCAGCCGCTTTGCCTTTGGCGCGGAAGCCGCTAAAGCCCGCCTCCATGACAAAACCGCTTCCCAAGGACTGGATCCTCGGCATCTCTCCCTATGTGCCGGGCAAGTCGGCGGCCGACGACGGCCGTCCCCTCATCAAGCTGTCGGCGAACGAAAATCCGCTCGGCACCGGCCAGGCGGCGCGCGCCGCCTTCCTCGCGGCGACGGCCGACATGGCGACCTATCCCGACCCGTCGGCCAGCCTTCTGCGCGAGGCGATCGCCGCGCATCACGGGCTCGATCCGGCGCGGGTAATCTACGGCACCGGCTCGGACGAGCTGCTGCACCTCGCCGCCAGCGCCTATGCGGGGCCGGGTGACGAAATCCTCTACGTCCGCTACGGCTTTTCGGTCTATGACATCGCCGCCCGCCGCGTCGGCGCGACGCCGGTGGTGGCGCCCGACGCCGACTATGCGACCGATGTCGACGCGCTGCTCGCCAGCGTGACGGAGAAGACGAGGGTCGTTTTCCTCGCCAATCCCAACAACCCCACCGGCACCATGACCCCACGGGCCGAGATCGCCCGGCTGCATGCGGGCCTGCGCCCCGACATCCTGTTCGTGCTCGACCAGGCCTATGCCGAATATCTGGAGGCGGACGAGGATGACGGCGGGCTGGATCTTGCCCGGAACGCCGCCAATGTGCTGGTGACCCGCACCTTTTCCAAGATCTACGGCCTCGCTGCCGAGCGCATCGGCTGGGGCTATGCCAGCGCCGAGGTAATCGACGTGCTGCACCGCATCCGCGCGCCGTTCAACGTGACCACGGCGGGGCAGGCGGCGGCCATCGCGGCGATCGACGACACCGCCTGGGTCGACGCCAGCCGCGCGCACAATGCCCAATGGCGCGACTGGCTGGCGGGCGAGGTCGCCTCACTCTCCAACCATGGCCTGCGCGCCGTGCCGAGCAAGGCCAATTTCCTGCTCATCCTGTTCGAGGGCGCGCTGACCGCCGAGGCGGCGATGAAGGGGCTGTGGGACGAAGGCTATGCCACCCGCTGGCTGCCGGGCCAGGGCCTGCCCAACGGCCTGCGCATCACCATCGGCACGGAGGAACAGACCCGCGCCGTTGCGGCGAAGCTGCGGGCGATGGCGGAAGCCGCCTGACGATGCTGCCCTTCGCCCGCGTCACCATCATCGGCCTCGGCCTCATCGGCTCGTCGCTCGCCCGCGCCATCCGCGAAACGATGCCGACCGTGCGAGTCACGGGCTATGACGCCGACGCGGAAGTGCGGCTGGTCGCCCGTGCCATCGACCTGTGCGATGACATCACCGACACGGCCGGCGCTTCGGTGACGGACGCGGACCTGGTCGTGTTGTGCGTGCCGGTGCGGGCGATGGGCGCGGCGGCGGCGGAGTTCGTGGACGACCTGCCGGCCGATGCCATCGTCAGTGACGTCGGCTCGTGCAAGGCGGACGTGCTGGCACAGCTCAGCGCCGCGCTGCCCGGCCGCACCGTCATCCCGGCGCATCCCGTGGCAGGCACCGAGAACAGCGGACCGGAAGCCGGCTTCGCCAGCCTGTTCCGCGGCCGCTGGTGCATCGTGACGCCGCCCGCCGACGCCGATCCGACGGCAGTGGAGCGCATCGCCGAACTGTGGCGGCGCGTCGGGGCGGAGGTGGATATGATGGACCCGGCGCATCACGACCTGGTGCTGGCGGTGACCAGCCACCTGCCGCACCTGATCGCCTACACCATCGTCGGCACGGCCAGCGACCTGGAGAGCGTCACCCAGTCGGAAGTCATCAAATATTCGGCGGGCGGCTTCCGCGACTTCACCCGGATCGCCGCCTCCGACCCGACCATGTGGCGCGACGTCTTCCTCGCCAACAAGGATGCGGTGCTGGAAATGCTGCAACGTTTTTCGGAGGACTTGTCGGCCTTGCAGCGGGCGATCCGCTGGAACGACGGCGACACGCTGTTCAACCTCTTCACCCGCACCCGCGCCATCCGCCGGTCGATCATCGAACAGGGCCAGGACGATCCCAAGCCCGATTTCGGGCGGCGGCACTAGGCTGGCGGGTTCAGCGCGTTGATCGCGGCATGGACCCGCGCCTCGGCCTCCTTGCGGTCGAGGCCTGTGGGCACGATCTCCCCCACCCGGTAGGTGATGGTGCCCGCCCGCTTGAGGAAGCTGCCGCGCGGAGACAGGCGCCCGCTGTCCACCGCCACCGGCACGACCGGCAGCCTGAGCAGCGCATAGAGGCCGGCGAAGCCGGACTGGAGCCGGGGCCGCTCGCCATGCGGCACCCGCGTTCCTTCCGGAAAGAGGCAGATCGCCCGCCCCTCCGCCGTCGCCTCCGCCGCCGCCTGCCGCAGGGCGCGCAGCGCCTTGGCCCCCGCGCTGCGCTCGACCGGGATCAGGCCATAGCGTCTTGCGATGCCGCCCCAGAGCGGAATGTCCAGCAGTTCCCGCTTGGCGACGATCGCCGGCCGGTCGAACAGGCACAGCAGGTCCAGCGTCTCGAACATGGATTCATGCTTGAAGATGTAAAGATAATGGCCTTGCGGCAGCACGCCCTCCACCCGCACCTTCTGCCCCAGCAGCCAGCGCGCGCACGCGCGATGGAAATGGCTCCAGCGGGTTGCGATCCAGCGGATATAGCCGCGCCCGAATAGGGGGAACAGCAACGCCGCCAGAACGAACAGCACCGACCCGCCATAGAAGACCAGCAGGAACAGGAACGAGCGGAGAGCGGTGAGCATGAACCCCGTCAGATGCCGATCAGCGCGGCGGCGCGCCGCAGCAGATATTTGTTATACTCGCGCGCCAGCATGGTCAGGCTGGGGCGGCTGGGAACGGCGTCGTAGACCAGCGTCACCCGCGAAGGCAATGCCTGCCGCAGCTCCAGCGCGGCGCGGCGCATGTGCCAGTCGGTCGTGATCAGCCGCACGGTCGCATAGTTGCGCCGCTCCAGCCAGTGCGCCGTCTCGATCGCGTTGGATCGAGTGTCGATCGCCTCCCGGCCCAGCGTGATGCAGCAGGTGAACAATTCCTCCGGCGCCTTGTACTGCACAGCAAGTTCGGAGGGACGAACGGAACGGTCGACGCCCGAGATCAGCATGCGCTTCGCGGCGCCCTCGCGCAGCAGGGCGATCCCGCGATCGATCCGGCCGGCCCCGCCGGTCAGCACGACGATCGCGTCGGTCGCCCGGCCATCGAGCGGCTGGGGCAGGAAAATCGCGAACCAGGCGAAACCCAGCATCCAGCCGAGCACCGCCAGGGCAAGAAAGCGGACGATCACAGCGATCGCCCCAGGGCGCGCAGCACCGTCCAGCGCGCCGCGAAGGTCGCGAGCAGCACGCCGCCGACCGGCAGCACCACCAGCAGCGCCCAGCCGGCCCACGGCAGGTCGATAGCGCTGATCAGTTCCGATCCCGTGGCCGAGAGGCGCGTGCCGACAAGCAGCACCACCGCGACAGCCACGGAGAATCCCGCGGCACTGCCGAGCGCCGCGTCCAGGCCGATCCGGCGCTGGAACAGGCGGGCGATCTGCGCGTCGGTGGCGCCCATCAGGTGCAGCACCTCGATCGTGCCGCGATGGCTGTCATGCGCGCCGCGCGCGGCAAGCACGACGACGGCGCCGGTCGCTAGCGCCATCAGCAGCACGATCGCGGCGGAAAGCCAACCAAGCGCGGAGAGCAGCCCTGCGAGGGGCAGCAGGAAGGCCGCATGCGGCTCGATCCGGAGCTTGGAGGACAGGCCGAGAAGCAGGTTGCGCACCCGCCCGACCTTCGCCGCCGCATCGCCGGGAGTCAGCTCGACATCGATCAGCGCGGGAATGGGAAGGTCGCCGCTCACCGCATCCTCGCCCAGCCAGGGCCGCAGCTGGTCGGCAAGGCGCTGGGGATCGACGGGCTGGACGGCGCGCACGTCATCCGACCCGCGAAGAGCCTGCGCCACCCGGGTACTCAATTCCGCGCGCGCCTGCGGATCGGCCTCCACCACCTGCACCGTGGCCCGTCCGGCGAGGTCGGCGCTCATCGCTCGGACGGCGGTGCCAAGTCCCAGGCCCGCGGCGGCGGCGAGGACCGTCAGGAACATCATGATCGCAATGATCCAGGGCATGGGGCCGGCCACCCGACCCTCGGGCAGCAGCCGGTGCCGGGCGGCGTTGGCGGCGCGGCGATCCGCCCTGCGCATGCTCATGCCGTGCCCTGCGGCCGGGGCGGGTAGCGCAGCGACCCGGTCGGATCGGCCAACCGTCCCCGGTCCAGCCGCATCATCTGCCCGCCTGCCACCTGCGCCATCAGCGGCAGGTCGTGGGTCGCGACGACGATGGTGGTGCCCAGGCGGTTGAGCGCCTCGAACAGCGTCATCAGGCGGCGGGCCATGTCGGCGTCCACATTGCCCGTCGGCTCGTCGGCGACCAGTATCTCGGGCCGGGCGATCACGGCGCGGGCGATCGCCACGCGCTGCTGCTCTCCGCCCGACAGGGTGGCGGGGCGCGCCTGGCCCCGGTCGCCCAGACCCACCCAGTTCAGCATTTCGGCGACCGGCGCATCGACCTCGCCCTCCTCCATGCCGGCGACGCGCAGCGGCAGGGCGATATTGTCATAGGCCGACAGGTGGGGGACGAGGCGAAAATCCTGGAACACCACGCCGATACGGCGGCGAAAGCCGGGCAGCCGCTTGCGCGGCAGCGTCACGACATCCTCACCGAACAGGCGGATGACGCCGCGGCTGGGCCGCTGAGCCAGGTACAGCAGCTTCAGCAGCGACGTCTTGCCCGCGCCGGAGGCACCGGTGAGGAAGTAGAAGCCGCCCGCATGCAGCGAAAAGCTGATGTCGGACAGGGTCTCGCTGTCCAGGCCGTAGCGCAGGCCCACATTCTCGAACTGGACGATGGCGGACATGATGGCGATCCGGCTGCTTCCCCGTGTGAAGAGCCATGGCACAGGGCGCGGGCGGGCGTAAAGCCCAAGCCCGCAATCAGGCTGAGCGCGGGTCCGGCGCCTACCCCGTCGTTGACCGCTTGCCCTTGAGTCAAAGCCATGCCTATGAAGCGAAATGATCCTGCTGTGCCCCAATTGCGCGACGCGCTATATCGTGCCGGACAGCGCCGTCGGCCCGAACGGGCGCCAGGTTCGCTGCGCCGCCTGCAAGCATAGCTGGTTCCAGGAGCCGGCCGCGATGCCGGAGCGGGAAACGGTCATCGAGCCCGCTGTCGCCGCGCCGCCTCCCCCTCCACCCCCCTCTCCTCCGCCACCGCCCGAGCCGCCTCTCCCTGTTGAGCGGGCGGCCGACGCCGTCGAAGCGCCGCCCGTGGGGGAAGAGGCGCAGGCGACGGAGAGCGAACCGGACACTGCCCTTCCTGCGGTCCCAGTCACCCAGCCCGACCACCGCTTCGACGACATCTATGCCGACGCGCCCGGCTTGGGCGAAGAAGCCCCGGCCGCGCCCGACGCGCCAGCGAAGCCGCGCCGCAACCGCCTGAAGCTGCTGACCTATGGGGCGGCGGGGTTCTTCCTCGCGGTCGCCGCGGCGGGCGGAGCGCTCTATTATCTCGGGCCGCCGGGATGGGCCGTGAACCTCGGCATCGTTCCCGACGAGGGCGACCCGGACCTGCTCTTCTATCTCGCCAAGCCGGCCGAGCGCCGCAAGCTGCCGACGGGAGAGGAATATTTCGCTTTCGGCGCGCGGATCGTGAACAGCGGGCAGACGACGTTGCCGGTGCCCCCTGTCCTGGTGCAGTTGCGCGACCGGCAGAACCGGCTGGTGTTCAGCTGGACGACCAAGGCGGACAAGAGCCGGCTCAAGCCCGGCGAGGAAGCGTCGATCAACGAGAGCCGGATCGACATCCCCAAAAATGCCGAGAATCTGTCGCTGACCTTCGTGCAATAGACCGCGCCCGCGAACCCACCGATCAGGGCGCATCCAGCTCCGGATAGTGCCGGAAGATGTCCTCCTCGCTGAAGGAAAGGCGGCGTGAGCTGGCGAGATAGTCGGAGAGTTCGGGCAGGGCTGCGACCCGGTCCTGAAGCGCGGCCAGCGCCCGATAACGGTCATGCAGGGCCGCCATGCGCAGGGGGAAGGCATAGCGCAGCCCCGCGAGGAGGTGGAAAAGCGAGAGGTCGGCATAGCTCCAGCGCGTTCCCCCCAGCCAATCCCCCGGCTGCGCGGCCAGGGCGCGACTGAAATAGTTGAGGAACTTGGGGATGCGCTGCTCGCGAAAGGCAAGGGCGCGGCGCTCCGCCTCTGGCTTCTGATCCTCGAAATAAAGATCGACGGCAATCGGGTGGTGGACGTCGTGCGCCTCCGCGACCATGTCCATCATCGTGAGCTGCAGCTGGGCGATCCAGTGGCGCTGACGGATACCGCCGGGAGCGCAATCGTGTCGGTCGCCGAGATAGAGCAGGATGTTGGCCGTCTGGGCGATGGTGCCGCCGTCCGTGACCAGATAGGGCGGGGCGAAGGCGGGCCCTGCGTCGTGACCCGTCATGTCGGCGATCAGCGCGTCCTCTCCCTCCTCCCGCGCGCGGTCTCGATAGGGGATACCGCCCGCCTCCAGCGCCAGTCGCACGAACTCGCCGCGGCCCGGGATAGTCGGCCAATACCAGAGATCATAGGGCATGCACGCCTCCTTCCTGGGGAGATAACGCGCAGCGCGGATCGAAGGGCTCAGGCTTCTTCCGGCGCGCGGGCCCGGATGGCAAGAGCGTGCACCTTGTCACGCAGCAGGTCGGCCAGCGCGGCGTTGACCATCCGCTGCCGGGCGACACGGCTCTGGCCCGTGAAGCGGCCGGACACGATCTCCACCGTGAAATGGCTTTCGCCCGCTCCGTCATGGCCGGCATGGCCGCGATGCTTCTCGCTGTCGTCGATCACGGCGAGCCGTTCGGGTGACAGGGCGGCGGTCAGGCGGGATTCGATTTCGGCGGCCACAGGGCCTTTGGCATGGTCGGTCATGCCGCCTATATAGAGCCTTTGCCCGCGGTTGCATCAGGACAGTCTTGGCCAACGATTCCTTCTCGACCCGTCGTTTCAACCGATTCCACGGCCGCGTGGAAAGCGATCGCCCGTGCTCGGTCGAAGGCTGCCCGGAACCCGGCGAGTTCCGCGCGCCGCCGCTGGAAGGCCAGGGATCGGGCGCCGACGGGCCGCGCTGGCGCTGGCTGTGCCTGGATCATGTGCGGGAGTTCAACCAGGGCTATAATTTCTTCACCGGCATGAGCCCGGAGGAGATCGCTGCGGCGCAGCGCCCCTATGCCGGCTGGGAGCGGGAGACGCGTGCCTTCTCCTCCAACGCGGCCAGCCCACCACCGCGCTGGTCCGACTTCGCCGATCCGCTCGACGCAATCGGCGCCAAGTTTCGCGAGCGGGTGGCGAAAGCCCGCGCCGACAGCCAGATGCGGCAGGACGGCAAGTTCCTGTCGAACGAGGACCGCCGGCAGCTGGCCGTCATGGGCCTGCCCATCGATGCCGACCGCAAGGCGCTGCGCACCCGCTATACCGAACTGCTGCGCCGCTATCATCCCGACCATAATGGCGGCGACCGCAGCCACGAAAGCGCGTTGCAGGGCGTGATCGAGGCCTATGGACATCTTCGCAAGGCCGAAGCGTTCGCCTGAACGCCATGGCCTCCGCCAGACCACTGGCCCCTCGACACCGGCCTCGGCGATGGATTAGGGCGGAAGGGACTCAAAGGAAGAAGAGCATGACCGATATTCCGAACGTCCAGCCCGACACGCGCGCGGAGACGCTGCTTGCGGCGCCCGACCGCGAGGCGGACGCGCGCGAGCTGTTCGGCGTCGACGTCGACATGAAGGTGCCGGCCTTCTCCGAAGCCGACGAGCGGGTGCCCGATCTCGACCCCGCCTATGTGTTCGATCCGGACACCACGCTCGCGATCCTGGCGGGCTTCGCCTATAATCGCCGTGTGATGGTGCAGGGCTATCACGGCACCGGCAAGTCCAGCCATATCGAGCAGGTAGCGGCGCGATTGAACTGGCCGTGCATCCGCATCAACCTCGACGCGCATATCAGCCGCATCGACCTGGTCGGGCGCGACGCCATCGTGTTGAAGGATGGCCAGCAGGTCACCGAGTTCCGCGAAGGTCTGCTCCCCTGGGCGCTGCAGCGTCCGGTCGCACTGGTGTTCGACGAATATGACGCCGGTAGGCCCGACGTGATGTTCGTGATCCAGCGCGTGCTCGAGACCGACGGCAAGATGACCTTGCTGGACCAGAACCGGGTCATCCGCCCCAATCCCTGGTTCCGCCTGTTCGCCACGGCCAACACCGTTGGCCTGGGCGACACCACCGGCCTTTATCATGGCACGCAGCAGATCAATCAGGGCCAGATGGACCGCTGGAACCTGGTGGTGACGCTGAACTACCTGCCCGCCGCGACGGAGGCACAGATCGTCCTCGCCAAGTCGGGCGAGTATGATCATGAAGGCGGCCGCAAGGAAGTGGAGAACATGATCAAGGTGGCGGAACTGACCCGCCAGGGCTTCATCAACGGCGACATATCGACCGTGATGAGCCCGCGCACCGTGATCAGCTGGGCGCAGAACGCGCTGATCTTCAAGAATGTCGGTTTCGCCTTCCGCCTCTCCTTCCTCAACAAGTGCGACGAGGCGGAGCGGCCGCTGGTGGCGGAATATTATCAACGCGTGTTCGGCAAGGACCTGCCGGAAAGCATCGCTCACCGCGCCGCCTGAACGCGCGGGCGGATCGCGGCAGGAGGAGGACAGCCGATGATCGTCGTGGAACGGATCGCCCCTGACGGCACGCCGCACCGGATCAGCATCCGCGCGCACGAACTGGTCGCCGACATGTCAGCGCCGGACGGCGTCGATGCTGGCCCCGATCCGCATGATCTCTACGATTCCGCGCTCGGCGCCTGCAAGGCGCTGACCATGCTCTGGTATGCGCAGCGCAATGGCATTCCGGTGGACGACATCCGCGTATCCGTGGTCCGCGACGCCAGCGCCGAACGGCAGGGCGTCTATCGCCTCTCCACCCGCGTCGCCGTCGAAGGGCCGATGAGCGACGAGCAGCATGCGAAGCTGGTCGCCGTCGCGGCGAAATGCCCGGTGCACAAGCTGATGACGGAAGTGGAGACTGAGATCGACACCATCGCCGTGCCGCGTGGCGAGGATCCCGAAGCGCGATGACCGAGCGCTCGCTCCTCGATGCGTTCAAGGACGTGCTGTCCGGCACGGCGCGCTCCATCGCGCGCGACGGGGAGGTCGAGGTCGGCTTCACCGCCGATGCGCCGCACATGGCAGGCAAGGCGATCAAGGTGCCGACGCCCTCTCGCGCTCTGCCCGCCGAACAGGTGGCACTGGCGCGCGGATTCGCCGACGCCAATGCGTTGAAGCTGCGCCATCACAACTCGAAGATGCACGCGGGGGCCGCGCCGGCCGACGCCGTGGCGCGTGCGGTCTATGATGCGGTGGAGCAGGCGCGGGTCGAGGCGATCGGATCGCGGGCGATGGAAGGCGTGCGCGTCAATCTGAACCAGGCGCTGGACATGCGGCTCAAGTCAGATCCCATCCGCCGGGCGCGCTCGGCTGACGAGGTGCCGTTGTCGACCGCACTGGCGCTCAAGGTGCGTGAGCGGCTGACGGGGCAGGCGGCGCCACGCGACGTGGCGCCCGCCATGGCGATGGTCGACCAATGGATCGAGGACAAGGCGGGCAGCGACCTGGACGCTTTGTCGATGGCGATCGACGACCAGCGCGCCTTCCAGAAGCTTGCCAATGCGATGCTGGAGCATCTGCAGCTGGTCGATAGCGACGTCCCGCCGGAAACCGACGAGAACGAGCCCGAGGACCAGGGCGAGGACGAGGAGGAACAGCAGGAAGAAGGCGACAGCGGCGAGGATCAGGCCGGCGACAGCGACATGAACGCGCAGGCCCGCGCCGAGGATCAGGGCGGCGAGACCGAGGAAGGCGAAACCGACTATAGCGAGGAGTTCGACGCCGACGCGGATGACGGCGCGGACGAGATGGGCGAGGACGGCATGATGCCGGTGCGGCCCAACCGTCCCATGTCCGACCTGCCGCCCGGTTTCGACTACAAGGCCTATACGGTGAAGCATGATGAGGTGGTGACCGCCACCGACCTATGCGACGAGGACGAGCTGAACCGGCTGCGCGGCTTCCTCGACCAGCAGCTGGTCAGCCTCCAGGGCGCCGTCACCAAGCTCGCCAACCGGCTGCAGCGGCGGCTGATGGCGCAGCAGTCGCGCAGCTGGGACTTCGATCAGGAGGAAGGGCTGCTGGACGCCGCGCGACTGGCACGGATCGTGATCGATCCCGCGCGTTCGCTGTCCTACAAGATTGAGCGCGATACCGAGTTCCGCGATACGGTGGTCACCCTGCTGATCGACAATTCGGGGTCGATGCGCGGGCGGCCGATCAGCATCGCGGCGATCAGCGCCGACATCATGGCCCGCACGCTGGAACGATGCGGCGTCAAGACCGAGATCCTGGGCTTCACCACCCGAGCATGGAAGGGCGGGCAGAGCCGCGAGGACTGGCTGGCGGCGGGTCGGCCGCCGATGCCGGGGCGCCTGAACGACCTGCGCCACATCATCTACAAGAAGGCCGACGAGCCGTGGCGGCGGGCGCGCCGGAATCTCGGCCTGATGATGCGCGAGGGGCTGCTCAAGGAAAATATCGACGGCGAGGCGCTGCTCTGGGCACACCAGCGGCTGATCGCGCGCAATGAGGAGCGGCGCATCCTGATGGTGATCTCCGATGGTGCGCCAGTGGACGATTCGACTTTGTCAGTCAACAGCGGCACCTATCTGGAGCGGCATCTTCGCCAGGTGATCGAATGGATCGAGAACCGCTCGCCCGTACAGCTGGTGGCGATCGGCATCGGCCATGACGTCACCCGCTATTACCGCCGCGCCGTCACCATCATGGACGCTGAACAGCTCGGCGGAACCATGGTAGAGCAGCTTGCGGGATTGTTCGACGACGATTGAAGCGCCCGAGCGTTTCGTCCCGGATCATTTCAGGAGAGGATGGATGAGTGTCGCCTTTCGTCGCGAAAGCGACGATGAGCATATGGAGCCGAAGTTCGAGCTGCCTATCCCGCCCGGCCCGAACTGGGTGACGGCGCGCGGCTATCGGCTGACCCGGGAGAAGGTGGAGGCCCTGGAAGCGGTCGATCTGTCTGCCTTGGAGGAGGGACCGGCGAAAAAGCTGCGGCGCGAGTTGCGCTATTGGCGCACCCGCTTGGCGACGGCGGAGGTACGACCGGTGCCATCGGGCGATGCCGTGGCGTTCGGTACGCGTGTCACCTATGAACTGAACGGCAGGAAGAACAGCGTCGCCATCACCGGCGACGACGAAGCCGATCCGAACGAAGGCCGGATCAGCTTCACATCCCCGCTCGCTCGCGCGATGATGGAGGCGGAGCCCGGCGAGAAGATCGACTTCGCCGGCAGGATCGGCGCGATCGAGATTCTGGCGATCGAGGCGGTCGACGAAGCATAGCCATCGCCCCCGCACTGGCGGAGGCGATGGCGCCAAGACCGGTTACGCGCCCCGGCTGGCTTCGAACAGGAACCACGCGCGTTCTTCCGCCTGGTCCGTCCAGTCGTCGATAATGCCCTCGGTCGCGTTATCGCCCGCTTCGGTTGCGGCGGCCTTGGCTACGCGCAGCGACTCGACCAGCTTCAGATTGTCCTCGCGCAGTTCCTTCAGCATGTCGGCGGGGCTGACATAATCGGCGTCATTGTCCACCACCGACTGGTGGCGCGCGATGTCGCCGATCGACCGGAGCGTCGTGTTGCCGGTCTTGCGCACGCGTTCGGCGATCAGGTCGGTGGTCGCCAGGATCTGCGTCGCCTGGTCGTCGAACATCAGGTGATAGTCGCGGAAATGCGGGCCGGACACGTGCCAGTGGAAATTCTTGGTCTTGAAGTAGAGCGCATAGCTGTCCGCCAGCACGCCGTTCAGCGCCTCCGCGACGCTCTTGGTCGCGTTGCTCTTGAGGTCGGTGGGGGTCTTGAGTTCGGGGGCGGTCATGGATGTCCTCCTGTTTGGCGGCATGGTTTCGGATATATAATGACCCGCCGTCAATAAGGTGCCATGCCCCACAGCAAATCGGCAGCCGAAAATATCTGTCAGAGTGATGGACGGGGCCGATCAGAAGAGTCCGAGCGCAGACAGTGCCGTCATGCCACCCGAAAGCAGAAAAATACCAGCGCCAACCAGCCTTATCGCGCGCACGGGCAGGAGCGCGAGAAAGCGACCGCGCAGCAGGACGACAGGGATCGATGCGGCGATAATGCCGGCCACGCCGCCGACTGCCGCCAGCACCGGTTCGCCCGTCCGGGTGGCGAGGCCCAGGATGAGGAACTGCGGACCATCGCCGAACCCCAATATGAACAGCCCCAGCGTCGTCGTGAGGAACGCGCCCAGCGGCCAGCCATCGAGCGGGTCGGGCGCCTTCACCCGCCACACCAGCCCCGCGCCGAGGAAAAGCAGCGCGAGCGCCAGGAAGAGCAGCCGGGCATCGCCACTCAGCATCGGGCCGAGTAAGGCACCGGCCGTCGCCGAGAGGGCCGCATTCGCGACCGTGGCGGCGATGAGCCCTGCGATGACCGCTGCGTTCCGGTCATAACGGGCCGCCAGCGCGAGCAGGAGCAGCTGCCCCTGTCCGCCGATTTCGCCCAGCAGGCAACCGAGCAGCGCGATCAGCAGGGCATCCATCGCTGGCTGGGTGTTCAGCCGTGCGCGGTAGCGGCGGGGCCGCGCACGGCCGGCAGGGGAAGGATGGTGGCGGAGGGCATGCCGTCGGCGATCCTCTCCCGCATCAGGTCCAGATAGGAAAGGATCACCGGCCCCTGGCCGTGCAGCGACAGCGCGGACTGGAGCGTGCCGGCGATCTGCTCGACGCCATCGAGGCGATAGGCGCGGGCGATGTGGCGGATGCAGTCCACCTCGTCCTGAAGGCGGGGCGGGGAGAGGTGGCCGCGTTCGCCCGCGATCCCGTCCACGCGGCGGAGCAGGTCCGCCAGGATCGCCAGCTTCGGATCATGTCGCATCGAACGGACTCCCTGTTGCCGGCCTGCCCCTGCCCGGAAAATCCATGATGCACATATCTGGTAAAGGCCGCGTAAAGGCCGGCGCGTTGCGGACCGAGCCTTGACATCACCCCGAATCTGACGCATGGGCCGCTGCTGAAACGGGGCGGTCCCACGGGGCCGCTTTTCTTTTTCACGAGATTCGAACAGGACTTCAAGGGCCATGGCCAAGCCAGCAACCGTCAAGATCCGCCTCGTCAGCTCCGCTGACACAGGCTTCTTCTACGTCACCAAGAAGAATCCGCGCACCAAGACCGAGAAGCTGAGCTTCCGCAAGTACGATCCGGTCGCGCGCAAGCATGTCGAGTTCAAGGAAGCCAAGATCAAGTGATCCGGCCGGGCGGCTGAGGCCGTCCGCGATCGCCTGACTTCCGGCTGCTCGTACAAGGAAAGGCCCGTCCCCATCAGGGAACGGGCCTTTCCTTGTTGGCCGATCCTGCATTGCGTTTCCGGATGAGAAGGGGCGCCTTGCAGCGCCCCTTCTCTCTGTCAGTTGCCGACCGGCTGGCCGTCGGTGCGGCGCACCACGATCGTGGACGAGCGCGGCTGCTGGCCCGCGACCGGCCAGTTGTCGGTCGGGTGCTGGATGTTGATGAAGAAGTTCTTCAGGTCCGGGGTATAGGCGATGCCGGTGATCTCGCAGCCGGTGGGTCCGACCAGGAAGCGCTTCGACTGCTTGCTGGTCTGGTCGATGTAGAACATCGCATTGTGACCGAAGACCTGCTCGATCGACGTGCTCGGCTTGCCCGACGTGCCGGGGACGCTGTGGTCCGTCTGGACCCACAGGCGCCCCTTGGGATCGATGCGGATGCCGTCGGGGCTGGAGAAAGTGTCGCCCTTGATGTCGCCTTCCAGCTTGTCGCCGAAGCCCGCCAGTGCGGGATCGCCCGCCAGCAGGAAGATTTCCCAGGTGAAGGTCGTCGCCAGCGGCGAATTGTCCTTCTCCTTGAACTTGATGATGTGCCCATGCAGGTTGCGGGTGCGCGGGTTCGCCTTGTCCGCGGTCTGGCGGCCGCTGTTGTTGGTCAGCGTGACGAAGATCGCGCTGTTATCGGGGGCGACCGTGATCCATTCCGGCCGGTCCATGACGGTGCCGCCGGCGACGCGAGCGGCGACGATGGTATCGACCAGCACTTCGGCCTGGTTGCGGAAGGCGACGGTCTTGGGGGCCGGCGGCGTCACGCTCTGGCTGACATTGCCCGGATCGGTCGCGGTTTCCGTCAGGCCGTTCTGGCCGTGGACGAGCGCGCGCCATTCGCCGGTGCCATCCGCATTGAAGCGGGCGACATAGAGCGTGCCATGGTCGAGGAAGTCGATGTTCGACGCGCGGTTGGTCGTGCTGAACGAACGATCGCCGACGAACTTGTAGATGCAGCCCGGCGTGCCATCATGGCCCATGTAGAAGGCAACGCGGTTGTTGCTGTCCGCCATGAAGGCCACGTTTTCATGGTCGAAACGGCCCAGCGCGGTACGCTTGGTCGCAGGCGCCAGTTCCTGATAGGGGTCGATCTCGACCACCCAGCCATAGTTGCGCTCCGGCTGCGTCGGATCGATATAGTTGTTGGTCGTTTCCTCGCAGGTCAGATAGGTGCCCCAGGGGGTCCGGCCGGACGCACAGTTGTTGAGCGTGCCCTTGATGGTAGCCGACAGCAGGCCGGACGCTGGGCCGCTGGCCTTGTAGCTGCTGTTACCGGTGTAGCGCTTGTTGAACTTCGAACCAGCCTTCACCGCCCATTTACCGTCCGATCCCTTGGTGATCTCGACGACGCCCACGCCGACGGCGGAAAGCGCCAGCGCCTTCTGGTCGGCGGTCGCCTTCGCCGGGTCATAATCCCCGCTCATCAGGATGTTGAGGTCGGGCGCCTCGAAATTGATCGCGAGCAGGCCACCGGCATTGGCATCCGTGCCTGACAGCTCGAAATATTCCATGCCGTCATGGTTGCCGCCCGACCATTTCTCCGCATCGGCCGGGGTAGGAAAGCCACCCGAATAAGGGGTGCCAGGCTCGATCGAATCGCCAGCCTTCAGCAGCACGTCGACGGTGTAGCCGTTGGGCACCGTGACTGTGTTCTGCTCGTTCGCCGCCACCGGCGCGAAGTTGATGGCATAGCTGGGCGGCGGGGTCGGGGTGGGTGTCGGCGTCGGGGTGGGCGTCGGCGAGCCTTCGTCATCGTCATCGCCGCAAGCGGCGAGCGCGCCCAGCATCGGCAGCACGGAGAGACCCAGCAGGCCGTTCTTCAGGACAGTGCGGCGCGCGGGATTGGCAGCGACGATGGCTTCCAGGCTGCCTTCGCCGCCGGAAATGACGGGCTGCGCGTCGCGATAAGGCGCGCGCATCTTGTCGGTCAGATGAGACATGGTTGTACCCCTGTGCAGACGGGACTGTCGGCCGGATGCCGCGTCCTTTGCGCCGGGGGGCGTGGCAGACCCGCGTGAAGTTTCGGCGGCGGAACCGTGACCGCCGCATGAAGATCGAATGACGGACAGATGACGCCCGTCGCAGAGGGTCAGAGCAGGGCGTTAACCTGCTCGATGAAACGCAGCACCGATATGGGCTTGGACACATAGGCTTCCGCGCCCGCCTCACGGATGCGCTCCTCGTCGCCCTTGCCGGCATAGGCGGTCACGGCCATGATGGGCACGGCCGACAGCCGTGCATCCCCCTTCAGCGAGATGATCAGGTCCACGCCGCTGACGCCGGGCAGGTGGATGTCGGTGATGACCAGATCCGGCTCGAACGTACGCGCCTGGGCCAGCACGTCACGCCCGTCGCATAGCGGCAGAACCTCATGACCATGGGCGCGCAGAAGATCGCAAAAAAGTTTGAGATTGAGTTCGTTGTCCTCGACAACGAGCACGCGCTTTGCCACCAGTCACCTGCGATCCACATATTGGACGGCGCGCGTACTCGCGCTTTTCCGTCGAGGACACCATGCGACCCGAGGTTCCGAATGGCAAGCAGGATAGTCGCGGCGGGGATGCCGCGACGCTGGCGCTGCTGGCATTGGCCTGGACCCTGGCCGACGACCGGCGGGCGGACCGGCTTCTGGCGCTGACCGGTCTCGACGGGGCGGCCCTGCGCGCGGGCGTGGGCGATCCGGCGGTGCTGGGCGCCCTACTCGGCTTCCTCGCGGATCACGAACCCAACCTGATCGCCTGCGCCGAGGCGATCGACTGCACGCCCGAGGCACTGATCGCCGCACGGGAGACATTGAGCCAATGAACCGACCGCTGATCATCACCGATTGCGACGAGGTGCTGCTGCACATGGTCGTACCCTTCCGCCAGTGGCTGGAGGAAAAGCATGACGTGCATTTCGACATGCGCGAGCAGGGTTTTACCGAAGCGCTGCGCCACAAGGACAGCGGCGAGCCCCTGGAACGGGAACTGGTCTGGGCGCTGCTGATCGGCTTCTTCGACAGCGAGATGCATCGCCAGGCCCCCATTGCCGGCGCGGTCCAGGCGCTGCGCCGGCTATCGGAAGTCGCGGATATCGTCGTCCTTACCAATATTGGCGAGCGGCATCACGAGCTTCGCGTCGCGCAGCTCGCAGGCCACGGCCTCCCCTTTCCGGTCTTCTGGAACCAGGGCGGCAAGGGTCGCCCGCTGGCGCGGATCGTCGCCGAGCGCAGGCCGCGCGCGGCCCTGTTCATCGACGACCTGGCGGAGCATCATCATTCGGTGGCGAAGCATGCGCCGCAGGTCTGGCGGCTGCACATGGTGGGGGAGCCGGAGATTGCCGGCGGCGTGCCAGCCGCCTCCCATGCCCATGCACGCATCGACGATTGGGCGACGGCGGAAGCCTGGATCGCCGCGCGGCTGGCGGACGGCCACGCTCCCTTCAACCCCGCAGAAACCACGGAGTCCCTTTCATGAGCATCGAAGCCCGGATCGCCGAGCTCGGCATCGTCCTGCCACAACCGGCCGCGCCGGTTGCGGCCTATGTGTCCTTCGTCGAGGCGAACGGACTGCTGCACATCTCCGGCCAGATCGCGCTGGCGCCGGACGGCCTGATGACCGGGCGGCTGGGCGAGGACCGCGACCTGGAATTCGGCGTCCTTGCGGCGCGCGTCTGCGGCCTCAATCTCGTCGCGCAGATGAAGGCCGCGCTGGGCAGCCTCGACCGCGTCGAACGGATCGTGAAGCTCGGTGCCTTCGTCACCAGCGCGCCCGGCTTCACCGACCAGCCCAAGGTCGCCAACGGCGCGTCGGAACTGATGGTCGAGATCTTCGGTGAAGCGGGCAAACATGCGCGCAGCGCGGTGGGCGTTCCAGCGCTGCCGCTGAATGCCGCGGTCGAGATCGATGCCGTCGTCCTCGTACGGCCGGCTGTCTGACGTCGGCTTCCTGACCGCGCGCCCCTTCGCCCATCGTGGGCTGCACGGCGCGCATGTCAGCGAGAACGGACTTGCCGCTTTCGATGCCGCCATCGCCGCCGGCGTTGGGATCGAATGCGATGTGCGGCCGAGCCGCGACGGCGTGGCGATGGTCTTCCACGACGCAGCGCTGACGCGCCTCACCGGCGCCGACGGCTTGGTCGCCGACCGGACCGCGCAGGAACTGGAAGAACTTTCGCTCGCCGACGGCGGAAGGATCCCGCGGCTCGCCTCCCTGCTGGAGCGATGCGCAGCGGGCACGCCGCTGCTGATCGAGGTCAAGATCGACGGGTGGGCGGTAGCGCCAGCCTGCGCGCCGGTCGCGGACGCGCTGGCGCAGCACTGCGGCGCGTCCTTCGCCGTCATGTCCTTCAACCCCTTCGCATTGCGCTGGTTCGCACGCCGGGGCTCGGCCTTCCCACGCGGGCTGGTCGTGACCGGGCAGGGCAAGGGCCGGTGGCGGGGCAGGATCGAAAGAGCCCTTGCAATGACACTGGCTAGGCCCGACTTTATCGCCTGTGACATCCGCGACCTGCCATCCCGCTTTGCGGCGCGTGCCCGTGCTCGGGGACTGCCCGTGCTGACATGGACCGTGCGCACCGATGCGCAGCGCGCCGTCGCAGCCATTCATGCCGACCAGATCATCTTCGAGGACATGCATGGCTGATGTGATCGCGCGCGTGGCGGGCGGCGTCGCAGAGCTGCCGCGCGACCAGTGGGATGCCTGCGCTGGATCGGCCAATCCCTTCGTTTCCTGGGATTTCCTTACGGCACTTGAGCGCTCGGGCAGCGTCGGGGAGGGAACGGGCTGGCAGCCGCTGCCGGTCGTTATCGAGGATGGCGACGGGCGCATCGCTGCGGCGGCGCCCGCCTATGCCAAGACCCACAGCCAGGGCGAATATGTGTTCGACCATGGCTGGGCCGATGCCTGGGAGCGTGTGGGCGGGCAATATTATCCCAAGATCCAGATCGCCGCGCCCTTCTCTCCTGTGCCCGGCCCCCGCCTGCTGCTACGCGATCCGCAGAGCGGCCCGGCGCTGATCGCGGCGCTGGAGACCTTGGTCGAGCGTAACGGCCTCTCCTCCGCCCACGCCACTTTCGTCGATCCGGGCCAGGTTCCGCTGTTCGAACAGACCGGCTGGCTGATACGAGAGGACAGCCAGTTCCATTGGAC
Organism: Sphingobium ummariense RL-3; assembly: GCF_000447205.1. Lineage (GTDB taxonomy): Bacteria > Pseudomonadota > Alphaproteobacteria > Sphingomonadales > Sphingomonadaceae > Sphingobium > Sphingobium ummariense. Next base: position 85,679 of record NZ_AUWY01000023.1, read on the forward strand.
CAACCAGGGCTATCGCGAGTTCGAGGACTTCCTGGCCGGCCTGTCGAGCGCCAAGCGCAAGAACATCCGCAAGGAACGAGCACGTGCGGTCGAAGGGCTGGAGATCGTCCACCTGACCGGTAGCGACCTTACCAAGGCGCATTGGGACGCCTTCTGGACCTTCTATCAGGATACGGGCGCGCGGAAATGGGGGCGGCCCTATCTGACCCGCTCCTTCTTCTCCATCCTGGGGGAGACGATGGCGGACAGGGTGCTGCTGATGCTGGCGCTGCGCGACGGGCAACCCGTGGCGGGCGCGCTGAACCTGATCGGCGCGGATACGCTCTACGGCCGCTACTGGGGCTGCACGCAGGACATTCCCAACCTGCATTTCGAACTGTGCTATTATCAGGCGATCGACGTCGCCATTGCGCGCGGGCTGCGGCGCGTGGAGGCGGGCGCGCAGGGATCGCACAAGCTGGCGCGCGGCTATGCGCCCGAGCCGACCTATTCAGCGCATTTCATTCCCAACGCCAGCTTTCGCCGCGCGGTGGCGGATTTCCTGGAGGCGGAGCGGCTGGGCGTGCGGCGCGACCGCGAATGGTTGGCGCAGCACATGCCGTTCCGCAAGTCCGGCGACTGACCGCCGGTCAGGCGGCGCGCAGCTGCGTCGCGGCGATCACGGCGCGGGCCTGGCGCTGTGCTTCTGCGATCTCGCGCGCGGTCATCTCCTCGGCCACTTCGGCGCGCATCGCCTGCCCTTCCTCGCTGCCCTTGAGCGCGGCGAGATTGAACCATTTATGCGCCTCGATGAGGTCGATGGGCATGCCGCCCGTTCCGCAGCTGTGCGCCACGCCGCGATTGAAACATTCCTCCGCCGTCAGAGAAATCCCCTGCGGCATCCGACTTTCCATGAGAAAACGCGCACTGTTGAAACTGTTCGCCACGACCGAATTCCCCCTGATGGATTTCGACGCACACAGACATGCAGTGTCACGCGATAAAAAATGGTTAACGGCATCAGCCCGATCATCACGTCGGTGCCGGTGCCAGGGCGGGCCGTAAAGGTTAACCCAAGTCGGCGCGGGTGCTTTTGGGGTGGCGTGGCGCCGCCATAACCAGCATAGGCCCTGCATGCCTACGCCTCCGCGCCCGTCCCCGCCCGTTCGCGACATCGGCTTCCGCGAGTTCGTCCTTCTCTGCGCATGCCTGATGTCGATGAACGCGCTGTCGATCGATCCCATGCTGCCGGCTCTGCCGGACATCGGCCGCGACCTGCGCATTCCTCATCCCAATGATCGGCAGCTCATCATCGGCGTCTATTTCATGGGGATGGGTATCGGCTCGCTGTTCTTCGGAGTTCTGTCGGACCGGTTCGGGCGCAAGCCCGTACTAGCCGTGACGATCGCCCTGTTCGCCATCGCCTCCGCCTCCTGCGCGGGCGCGCACAGCTTCGCGATGATCCTGATCGCCCGCGCCTGCGCCGGATTCTTCGCCGGCGCGAGCCGAGTGGTCACCATCAGCATCATCCGGGACCGTTTCCGCGGCGACGCCATGGCAAGGGTCATGTCGCTGATCTTCGCTGTGTTCATGCTGATCCCTGTCGTGGCGCCCAGCTTCGGCCAAGCCATTTTGTGGCTCGCGCCATGGCGCTGGATCTTCTGGGCTCTGACGATCCTGGCCGCGTTGCTGTGGTTCTGGGTGATAACGCGCCTGCCTGAAACGCTCCGTCCGGAAAATCGGCTCGGGATCAGCCTGTCCTCGATCATCGCCACTGTCGCCATCGTGCTCCGCACCCGGGGCTCGATCGGCTATATGGCGGCGAGCGGCGTGATGATGGGCGGCCTCGTCGGCTTCATCATGTCGATCCAGCAGATCTTCTTCGACGCATTCGACGCCGCCGCGGTCTTCCCCCTCGGCTTCGCCGCCATCGCCGGCAGCATGGGAATCGGCAGTCTGCTCAACAGCCGGCTGGTCTCGCGCTTCGGCGCGCGGCGGCTGAGTCAGGGCGCTCTGATGGTCGTCATGGCGATTGCCGCCGTGCACTGCAGCGTCATCCTGCTGGGGTTGGAAGGCTTCTGGAGCTTCCTCTTCCTCCAGGCGCTGTCGATGCTGACGATCGCCTTCGTCGCATCCAACTTCAGCGCCATATCGATGGAGCCCTTTGCCAGGGGGGCGGGCGTTGCCTCGTCCTTCCAGGCATTCCTGACGACCGCGCTCTCCAGCGTGCTGGGCAGCATCGTGGGCCAGTCCTTCAACGGAACGCCGCTGCCGCTGGCTCTCGGTTTTCTGGTCTACGGCGCCTTTGCCCTGCTGATCGTCTTCTGGGCCGAGCGTGGCCGGCTGTTCACCCGGCCCGACAACAGCGCACTGCGCGATCCAGAGTTCAAAACGGTGCACTGAAAGAAAAGGGGCGATCGCTCGCCCCTTTTTCCACGGCTTTCAGGCGTCCTGCCCGCCCGGCGTATGCGCGCCCGGCATCGGCGGCACGGGCTGGGGCGGAATGCCGGCATCCTGCTCATGCGTTTCGATCAAGCCGCGGCCGACATGACTCTTGCGATAGCCATAGAGGAAATAGAGCACCAGCCCGACCCCGCCCCACACCGGCAGGACGAGCTGCGCATCGACCGGCAGGTTGAAGAACAGCCCGATGCAGCCCAGGGCGGCGGTCGGTGCGATCACCCAGACGATGGGCGTGCGGAACGGCCGCACGCGCGTGGGATCCTTCACCCGCAGCACCAGCACCGCGATCGACACCATGAAGAAGGCGAAGAGCGTGCCGGAGTTGGAGATGTCGGCGAGCTGGCCGACGGGCAGCAGCGCCGCGCCGATCGCGACGAAGATGCCGGTGACGATGGTCACGACGTGCGGCGTCTTGAAGCGGGGATGGATGCTGGCGAGCTTTTCCGGCAACAGGCCGTCGCGCGCCATCACGAAGAAGATGCGGGTCTGGCCGAACATCATCATCAGGATGACCGACGGCAGCGCCAGGTTGGCGGCGAGGCCAAGGGCATTGCCGACCACCGTCCAGTTGATCGAGCGCAGCACATGGGCGAGCGCCTCATTCGAGCAGACGAGGTCGCTCGCATGGGCGGCGGTGGCGCAGGCGGCCACGAAGCCCTGGCTGCCCGGCGCGACGACCGATCCGTCGGGTCCCAACACCGGCTGCGCACCGATCGCGCCGATCGCGCCGGCGGCGACCAGAAGGTAGAAGATGGTGCAGATCATCAGGCTGCCGATCAGTCCGATCGGCACGTTGCGCTGCGGGTTCTTGGTTTCCTCGGCAGCGGTCGAGACGGCGTCGAAACCGACATAGGCGAAGAAGATGGAGGCAGCGGCGCCGACCACGCCCATGCCGCTCGTCCCGGCGGGGCCGAACCAGCCATTGGGCGCGAAGGGCGAGAAATTGCCGGTGTCGAGCACCGGAAGGGTGAGCGCGATGAACACCGTGAGCGCCGTCACCTTGATCGCGACCAGTACGGCGTTGACGCGCGCGCTTTCCGTGGTGCCGATCACCAGCAGGGCGGTGACAGCCAGCGCCACGACGATCGCGGGAATGTTGATGATTCCGTGGGTGAAGTCGGCATGCGGCAGGAAACCGTTCATCGTCCAGACCGGCCCGGCCGACAGCGCCTGTGGTAACTGGAGCCCCGTCACGCTTTTGAGCAGGCCCATGAAATAGCCCGACCATCCCACCGATACCGCGCTGGCCGCCACGGCATATTCGAGGATCAGGGCCCAGCCGACCATCCAGGCCAGCAGTTCGCCCACCACGGCGTAGGTATAGGTGTAGGCAGAGCCCGACACTGGCACCATCGAGGCGATTTCCGAGTAGCAGAGCGCGGCGAAGGCACAGACGGCACCCGCGATCACGAAGCTCCACATCATGCCCGGTCCGGCCTTCTGCGCGGCAGCGGCGGTCAGAACGAAAATGCCGGTGCCGATGATGGCCCCGACGCCCAGCAGCGTCAGCTGGACCGGACCCAGCGTGCGGACGAGAGATTTCTTTTCCGCCGTGGCCAATATGGCGTCCAGAGGCTTGATGCGCCCGAATATCATGTATGGAGCCCTTTGTGCTTGATGTCTTTTGCCCGGACGGCCGTTCGCCCGTCCCCTTTTTGCTATGGGGGCGGAGACTATCGCCTATTCCGCCGCGCGCAAGTATGTTGCGCTCGGGAGACATGAGCTTCGCGCATCAAAGAAGGAACAGGATGATCGAATTGCTGCGATCGGACGCATTGCGCGACCTACCGCACGGCTTTGCCGGACGGCGCGGGGGCGTGTCCGGCGGAATCCACGCGGGGCTGAATGTGGGTTTGGGGTCGGAGGACGACCGGGAAGCGGTGCTGCGCAACCGCGACCTGGTGCGCGATGCGCTGCTCCCCGGCGCGACGCTGGTGACCGTGCGGCAGGTGCATTCGCCCGATGTCGTCACCGTCACCGAATCGATCGCGGAGGACGAGCGTCCGGCGGCCGATGCCATGGTGACGGATCGCCCCGGCCTGATCCTGGGCATATTGACGGCCGACTGCGTGCCGGTCCTGTTTGCCGACCCGCAGGCCGGAGTCGTGGGCGCGGCTCATGCCGGGTGGAAGGGCGCGCTTGCTGGCGTGACGGACAACACGCTTGCGGCGATGGAGGCGCTGGGCGCGTCGCGCGATCGCATCGTCTGCGCGATCGGCCCCTGCATAGGCCGCGCCTCCTATGAGGTCGGGACCGATTTCGCCTCGCGGTTCGCGGCCGAGGACGAGGAGAACGCGCGCTTCTTCAGCGAAGGACGCGAAGGGCATTGCCAGTTCGACATCGCCGGCTATGTCGCCGCCCGGTTGGCGAAGGTGGGCGTCGGCCGGATCGAGATGCTGGACGAGGACACCTACAGCCAGCCCGATCGCTTCTACAGCTACCGGCGCTCCTGCCACCGGGGTGAGCCGGATTATGGGCGACAGATCTCGCTGATCGCCCTGTCCGGCTGATACTCAGAGCAGGAACGTCCCCTCGATCACCGTGCGGCAGGCGCCGGTGAGCACGACGCGGTCGCCCTCCAGCCGACAGCCGATCCGTCCGCCGCGCGCCGATGCCTGAAAGGCGGTGAGACTGGTCTTCCCCAGGCGCCCGGCCCAGAAGAGGGTGAGCAGGCAGTGGGCCGATCCCGTCACCGGATCCTCGTCGATCCCGCTGCCGGGCACGAAGACGCGGCTGACAATGTCGCTGTCCTCGCCCGGGGCCGTGGCGATCAGCATGAGGCTGCCTTGCGTGCGCAGCGCTGCGAAATCCGGCGTCAGCGCGCGCACTGCCGCTTCGTCGGGATAGAGGAACAGGCTGTAGCCGCCATCCCGCCAGTGCGATTCGATCGGCGCGCCGCCAAGGCCGGCGGCCAGTTCGGGCAGCGCCCGCGGCGCCATCGACAAGGCTGGGAGCGAGAGCGCATATCCCTCGCCATCGCGCGCCACGGTCAGGATGCCGGCCTGGCGGGTGCGAAAGCGGATCGCATCCCCCTTCATCAGGACATGGCCGCTCGCCAGCGTCGCATGACCGCACAGCTTCACCTCTACGCCGGGCGTGAACCAGCGCAGCGCATAATCCGCCTCCGGATCATCGGGCGTGGGGACCAGGAAAGCGGTTTCCGACAGGTTGTTCTCCGCCGCGATGGCCTGGAGCACGGCATCGTCCAGCCAGGCGTCGAGCGGCATCACGGCGGCCGGGTTGCCGGTAAAGGGCGCATCGGCGAAAGCATCGACCTGGGTGAAGGGAAGGCTGGGCATGGCGGTCCTCGACAAGGGGATGGCGGCCCTAATGCGCCGAAGCGAGGAGAGGCGGGAGGGCCGGCCGCGTACAAATGGCCGTCCCGCTACGAAAGAGGCCAGCCATGTCGCCATGGCTGGCCTCGTGTCGCGGCGTGAGGGGACGCTTTGACCGTCAGTTCACGCCTGGCGTGATGACGCTCCCCTTGCTTTCGCGTTGCCGCTCACCCTCCCGCGGGTGACATGAGGGAAGCTACCCCTTTTCGAGCGAGTCGTCTCTAAACTTTCACATTTTCGGCGCGCGGTCGGGGCGATTCGGCGCGAATCCCTCGCTAGCCGCATTGAGCGCGGTGCAGCAGCTTCTGGTCGGCCAGCACGAGGGCCATCATCGCCTCCACCACCGGGACGCCGCGAATGCCGACGCAAGGGTCGTGGCGACCCCTCGTCACGATATCGGACGCCTCGCCCTCCCGCGTCACGGTTTCCACCGGGATCAGGATGGAACTGGTCGGCTTGAAGGCGACCCGGACCTTCACTGGCTGGCCCGTGGAGATGCCGCCGGCAATGCCGCCCGCATGATTGGCCAGGAAGACCGGTCCCTCATTGCCCGGGCGCATGGGATCGGCATTCTGCTCGCCGCGCAGCCGTGCCGCCGCGAATCCGTCGCCGATCTCGACGCCCTTGACCGCGTTGATGCTCATCATCGCGGCGGCCAATTCGCTGTCGAGCTTGGCGTACAGGGGCGCACCCCAGCCGGCCGGAACGCCCGAGGCCACGCACTCCACGACCGCGCCGAGCGACGATCCGTCGAGCCGGGCGTCGTCGACCAGCTTTTCCCACCGATTCGCCGCCACCGGATCGGGGCAGAAGAAGGGGTTGTTGGCGATCTCAGCCGGATCAAACTGCGCGGGATCGATGGCGTCGCCGCCGATCTCGCTCACCCAGGCGAAGATGTCGACCTCGGGCACCACCAACCGGGCGACGGCGCCCGCCGCGACCCGGCTCGCCGTCTCCCGCGCGGAGGAGCGCCCGCCGCCACGGTAATCCCGGAAGCCATATTTAGCGTCATAGGCATAGTCTGCATGGCCTGGGCGATAGGCCTTGGCCACGTCCGAATAATCCTTCGACCGCTGGTCGACATTCTCGATCATCAGGCTGATCGGCGTGCCGGTCGTCTTCCCTTCGAATACGCCGGACAGAATGCGCACTGCGTCCGGCTCGCGCCGCTGGGTGGTGAACTTCGACGTGCCCGGCCTGCGCTGGTCGAGAAAGGGCTGGATGTCCGCCTCGCTCAGCGCCAGGCCGGGAGGGCAGCCATCCACGACCGCACCGATGGCGGGGCCATGGCTTTCCCCCCAGGTCGAAAAGCGCAGGACGCGACCGAACGTGTTGAAGCTCATGCCCCGCGCTTACGGCCGGTCGAGCGCGATGTCAGGCGCGTCCTCGGCCTTCATGCCGATGACGTTATAGCCCGCATCGACATGATGGATCTCGCCCGTCACGCCGGACGCGAGATCGGACAGCAGGTAGAGTCCCGCCCCGCCCACATCCTCGATCGTGACGTTGCGCCGCAACGGCGAATTCAGCTCGTTCCACTTCATGATGTAGCGGAAGTCGCCGATGCCGCTCGCCGCCAGCGTCTTGATCGGCCCTGCGGAAATGGCGTTGACGCGGATATTTTCCGGCCCCAGGTCCATCGCCAGATATTTGACGCTGGTTTCCAGCGCCGCCTTCGCCACGCCCATCACGTTGTAGTGGGGGATGACCTTCTCCGCTCCATAATAGCTGAGCGTCAGCAAGCTGCCGCCGTCTGGCATCAGGTCGCGCGCGCGCTTCGCCACGGCGACGAAGCTGTAGGCGGAGATGTTCATCGTCAGCAGGAAGTTTTCGAGGCTGGTGTCGACATATTTGCCGCGCAGCTCGTTCTTGTCGGAAAAGCCGATGGCGTGGACGACGAAGTCCAGCGTGCCCCAGCGGCTTTGGATCTGGTCGAACGCCGCGTCGAGCTTCGCCATGTCCGAAACGTCGCAATCGATCAGGAAGTCGGAACCGAGCTCCTCGGCGAGCGGCCGCACCCGCTTCGCCAGGGCATCGCCCTGATAGGCGAAGGCCAGTTCCGCACCCTGCGCGTGCAGCGCCTTGGAGATGCCCCAGGCCAGCGACTTGTCGTTGGCGAGGCCCATGATGAGGCCACGCTTTCCTGTCATCAAGCCGTTCATGTGGTCGTTCCGTTCCCTTGATGCGGCAGCGCCGGCTCCGGTTCCTCTTCGGGGAATTCCGCCAGCGCCGCGTTGAGTTCGGCGCCAATTACCACGCCAAGCCCGACGAAAAAGAAAAAAATGAGGGTGATCATGACGCCGGCCAGGCTGCCATAGGTCCGGTCGTAGCCGCCGAGCAGCGACAGGGTGGGCGGCAGCAGCAGCGTCACGCCATACCACCAGAGCGTCGTCGCCACCGCGCCAGGCCATTTGGGAAAGCGCGGATCCTTGTAGGCGCTCGGCGTTAGCGTCACGTACAGATAATAGAGCGCGATACCCAGGATCGCCATCGGCAGCAGCTTGGTGAGAGACACGATCCGCATCGCGTCGTCGGCGAAGGGAAACAGCCTCTGCACGAGCTGCTCGACGCCGGTGAGGGCGATCTGGAGCGAGAAGGCGAACATGACGGCGAAGACGCTGACCAGCGTGATGCCGATCGCCGTCAGCCGATAATGCCAGAAGGGCTTGGTGCTCTTCGTCCCATAGGCGCGGCGCAGGATGTCGCGGACCGTTTCTATGAGGCTTCCGACGGTCCACAGCCCCACCAGGCCACCCAGCCACAGCAGCGGCCCGCTGCGCGCGTGCAGCACGTCCAGGATCGGCTGGCGCACAACCTGCGCCACGCCGCGCGGCACGGTGGCGAGGAAGGCGGCGACCGCCGAGAGGCCATCCTGCGTCCGCCCGAAGATGCTGGCCACCGCCGCCGCCACGATGAAGAAGGGGAAGAGCGTGATGAGCGAGAGATAAGCGAGGTTCCCCGCATGGATGAACCCGTCGTTATAGGTTCCGACCAGCACTCGCTTGGCGATCTCCAGCGTCTTTGGCGTGGGCCGAACGCGTTCGATTCGGGCGCGGGCGCGAAGCGCCATGCGCTGGCGGCGCGACTCGGGGGAATGGGGCGAAGGCTGCGGCATCCGCCCCGAAACGCCTCAGACGCCCAGATGGGCGCGCACCGCGCGTTGGTCCTGCCAGCTTTCGACCAGTGCCCGGATCGCCGGATCGTCGGCCGGAACGTCGATCAGCAACGTCACGAGCTGGTCGCCGCGGTCGCCGTCCTTGCCGACGAAGCCCCTGCCGCGCAGGCGCAGCACCTTGCCCGACTTGGCGCCCGCCGGGACGCCCAGCATCACCGGTCCGTCGACGGTCGGCACCTTGACCTTGGCCCCCTTCACCGCCTCGTCCAGCGTGATGGGCAGGTCGAGCAGCACATTATCGCCGTCGCGGCGGAAGAAGGGGTGCGGCTTCACCTCTATGGTGACGATCGCATCGCCCGCGCCGCCCGGCCCCGGCTGTCCCTTGCCCGACAGGCGCATCTGCGTGCCCGTCTCGACGCCGGCGGGAAGCTTCAGGTCGATGGTCTTTCCATCCTGAAGGGTGATACGCTGGGGCGCCAGCGTCGCCGCGTCGGTAAACGCGACCGCCAGGCGATAGGCAACGTTGGCGCCCCGCTGCGGCGGCGCTTGCCGCCCGAAACCGCCGAAGCCCCCACCGGCGCGGCGTCCCGCGCCACCGAACAGCCCTTCGAAAATGTCGCCGAAGTCGGCGCCTTCGTTGAACTCGAACCCGGCGGCATGGCCACCGCCCGGAGAACCGCGGAAACCGCCGCCGCCACCGCCGCCGAAGCCGAAGGGCGCGGTCGGGTTGCCGTCGCCGTCGATCTCCCCCCGGTCGAAACGGGCCCGCTTGTCCTTGTCGGACAGCAAGTCATAGGCGTTGGTGACCGCGGAGAAGCGCTCGGCTGCCTTGGGATTGTCCTTGTTCCGGTCGGGGTGCAGCTCCTTCGCCAGCTTGCGATAGGCCGACTTGATGTCCGCCTCGCTGGCGCCGCGCGCCACGCCCAGGGTGGAGTAGGGATCTGCCATCGATGCTCTGTGACCTGTATTGATGTCGGTGGAAAGAAGGATTTGCCAGATATGTGGCGAAAGCCCGCGCCGCGTTCAAGTTGCGGCTTGCCCGTATCGACAGGCGGGCGCGCCAGGCATAAGGCGGGACAATGACCGATCCCTTCTCCCTTTTCGACAAGTGGTATGCGCAGGCGCGCGACAGCGAGATCAACGACAGCAACGCCATGGCGCTCGCCACGGCTGATGCACGCGGCCGGCCATCGGTGCGCATGGTGCTGCTGAAGGGACACGGGCCGGACGGCTTCGTCTTCTACACCAATTTCGAGGGGCGCAAGGCCGGCGAGCTGCTCGAAAACCCCCATGCCGCGCTACTGTTTCACTGGAAGTCGGTGCGGCGCCAGATCCGGATCGAAGGACCAGTCGCGCCAGTCGACGAAGCGACCGCCGACGCCTATTTCGCCAGCCGCAGCCGCGACAGCCAGCTGGGCGCCTGGGCTTCCGACCAATCACGGTCACTGCCGTCACGCGATCTTTTCATGGAACGCTACGCTGCGGCGCAGGCGCGGTTCGAAGGCGTGCCGGTGCCCCGCCCCCCGCACTGGTCCGGCTTCCGCGTCGCGCCCGAGCGCATCGAATTCTGGCAGGATCGCGAGCATCGTCTGCACGAACGGCGGCTGTTCCAGCGGGACGGCGACGGCTGGCGCGAGGGGCTTCTCTATCCCTGAACCGATCGCGCCCGAACGGTTCGTCCGGAACAGACCGGCCGGGGCGCGGAAACGTCGCCCTCGTTCGTCTATCCTTTCCGCAGCCCGGCGCGGCCCGATTGCGGGTCGCCCATGCGCCTGTTAGGTGTGTCCGCCTGACAGAACCGGAACGAGAACGGGGCGCGCCCGCGCGGTCCAGAGGGAATCAATGCGAAACAGACTGACGGCGTTCATCCTTGCAGGCATGATTCTGGGGGTGATCGTGGGCTTTGCCGCCAACCTCTGGGTCGGCGGCGACGAAGCGACGGCCAAGGATGTCGCGGGCTATTTCCACCTGCTGGCCGACATCTTCCTGCACCTCATCAAGATGATCATCGCACCGCTGGTCTTCTCGACCCTGGTGGCCGGCGTTGCGCACATGGGCGACAGCGCTGCGCTTGGCCGGATCGGCGGCCGTGCGCTCGCCTGGTTCATCATCGCCAGCCTCATCTCGCTGACGCTGGGCCTCATCTTCGTCAATTTCTTCGCACCGGGCGAGGGGCTGAACCTCGTGCGCAGCGGCGCGGAATCCGGCGTCAACACCGAGGCACTGAACTTCCGCGACTTCATCCTGCACGTCTTCCCCACCTCCATGGTCGGGGCGATGGCGGAAAATTCGATCCTGCAGATCGTCGTGTTCTCGCTGTTCGTCGGCGTGGCGCTGACCGCCATCGGCGAAAAGGGCAAGCCGATCGTCACCGTCATCGAAGCGATGGTGGAACTGATGCTGCAGGTCACCGGCTATGTCATGCGCATGGCCCCCTTCGCAGTGTTCGGCGCGCTGGCGTCCGTGGTGACGACCGAGGGGCTGGGCGTGCTCAAGACCTTCGGCGAACTGGTCGGCGAATTCTACCTGGCGCTGATCGCCCTGTGGCTGCTGCTGTTCGCCGCCGGCTCCGTCTTCCTGGGCAAGCGGATGTTCAAGCTGGTCCGCTATGTCCGCGAACCACTGCTGATCGCCTTCTCAACCGCCTCGTCCGAAGCCGCCTATCCCAAGATGCTGGAGCAACTCGACCGCTTCGGCGTGCCGCGGCGGATATACAGCTTCGTGCTGCCGCTCGGCTACAGCTTCAATCTCGACGGGTCGATGATGTATTCGACCTTTGCCACCATCTTCATCGCCCAGGCCTATGGCATCGACCTGCCGATCGCGACGCAGATCACCATCCTGCTGGTGTTGATGGTGACCAGCAAGGGGATTGCCGCCGTGCCTCGCGCCTCGCTGGTGGTGGTCGCGGCGACGCTGGGCCAGTTCGACCTGCCGGTGGAAGGCGTTGCCTTCATTCTCGCGGTCGATCATTTCATGGACATGGGCCGCACCGCGACCAACGTGCTGGGCAACGCCATCGCCACCTCCGTCATCACCAAATGGGAAGGGATGCTGGAGGTCGAGGAGCCAGACTATGTGCCCCACCCAAAGGCGCCGGCGCATACGGCCGCGCACGGCCGGGCCGGGCTGGAGCTGGCGAGCGACATGGTGGAGGAGGATCAGCGGTCCTGAGCGGTCGCTTCCCCATCCCCTCTCCCCATCGGTAACTCTTCTCCTCCCGCGCTGGAGTAGGAGAACGGGAATCCGCAACGATCACAGCGGATACACGGTGCCGCCGGATGGTTGATGACGGCATCCATCGGGGAGAGTCCATGAGTGCAGATGCCAGCAGCCCTGAAACCGCGCGAACGCCGCTGAACCTGCAATGGCGAATGCTGGCCGGGTTCCTGGTCGGCTTGGTCCTGGGCCTCGCCATCCACCTCACCGCGCCGGACGCCGCTTGGGTGGACGCGGTCACGACCTATGTTACCGCGCCGGTCGGCGAGATCTTCCTGCGGCTGCTCTTCATGCTGGTCATCCCGCTCCTGGTGTCGGCGCTGATTGTCGGCGTCGCGGAGATGGGAGAGCTCCGGTCGCTGCGGCGCGTCGGGGTCCGCACGCTGATCTACACGCTGGTCGTGTCGGGCATCGCGGTCGCGCTGAGCATCGTCCTGGTCAACCTGCTGCAGCCTGGTGCGGGCGTCGATCCCGTACAGGCCCGCGCCATGCTGGCGGACGCGGGCCAGGGCGCGAAGGCGATATTGGCCCGCGAAGGCGATGCGCCGACCGGCGTTGCGGCGGTGCTGGCGATCGTGCCCGACAATGTGATCGCGGCGATGGCTGGCAACGACATTCTTGCCGTCATGGTCTTCGCCCTCTTCTTCGGCATCGGCCTGCTGCTGGTGCGCACGGAGCAGTCGCGGGTGCTGCTGAGCGCTATGGAAGGCCTGTTCGAGGTGTCGATGCGCCTCATAGGGCTTGTCATCCGGCTCGCGCCGATCGCCATCGCCTGCTTCATGTTCAACCTCGCGGCGCAGTTCGGGTGGGAATTACTCGTGCGGCTGTCCGCCTATGCCGGCGTCGTGCTGCTGGCGCTGCTGATCCAGATGTTCGCCGTCTATCCGCTGTTGATCGCCATGCTGGCGCGGCGGTCACCGCTGCGCTTCTTCGCCGCCGCGCAGGAAGCAACGCTGATGGCCTTCGCCACCGCCTCCTCCAACGCGACCCTGCCCACGGCCATCCGTGTCGCGGAGGACCGGTTGCACCTCCCCCGCCGGATCGCCCGTTTCGTGCTGACGATCGGCGCGACGGCGAATCAGAACGGAACCGCGATCTTCGAGGGAATCACCGTTCTGTTCCTTGCGCAATTTTTCGGCGTCGACCTGACGCTGTCGCAGCAGCTGATGGTGATGCTGGTGTGCATCCTGGGCGGCGTCGGCACGGCCGGCGTGCCGGCTGGATCGCTGCCGGTTGTCGCGATGATCCTGGGCATGGTGAACGTACCGCCCGAAGGGATCGGGCTGGTGCTGGGGATAGACCGCTTCCTCGACATGTGCCGTACCGCGCTCAACGTCACCGGCGATCTGGTCGCGGCGACGGTGATCTCGGCAGGGGAGGAAGATCGCTCGCCTTCCGCTACCTGAGCTTCGCGATCGACAGCCCATCCTGCTTGGCGCGCGCCTTGACCGACTCCTCGCTCCGCGTCAGCGCCTTGGCGATGGCCTTGAGCGCCGTGCCCTTCTTCGCGAGCGTATGCAGTTTCTGGATCTCGTCCGGCGTCCAGGGCTGCTTGTGCCGTTCGAAGCGATCGCCTGCCATGCCGGTCAGTCCGCGAAGGGATCGCGCACCAGGATCGTGTCCTCGCGCTCCGGGCTAGTGGAGACGAGCGTGACCGGGCAGCCGATCAGTTCCTCGATCCGTCGGATATATTTGATCGCCTGCGCTGGGAGGTCGGCCCAGCTGCGCGCACCGGCCGTGGTGTCGCTCCAGCCGCCGATCGTCTCGTAAATGGGTTCCGCCTTTGCCTGATCCTGCGCATGGGCCGGCAGATAATCGAACGTCCTGTCGCCGATGCGGTAACCGACGCAGATCTTCAGTTCCTCAAAGCCGTCGAGCACGTCCAGCTTGGTGAGCGCGATGCCGGTCACGCCCGACACCGCGACCGACTGGCGGACCAGCACCGCGTCGAACCAGCCGCAACGGCGCTTGCGACCGGTGACCGTGCCGAATTCATGCCCCCGTTCGCCGAGGCGCTGGCCGATCTCATTCTCCTGCTCGGTCGGGAAGGGGCCGGAACCGACGCGGGTGGTATAGGCCTTGACGATGCCCAGCACGAACCCCGCGCCATTGGGCCCCAGCCCCGTCCCGCTCGCCGCCGTGCCCGCCACCGTATTGGAGGAGGTGACGAAAGGATAGGTGCCATGGTCGATGTCGAGCAAGGTGCCCTGGGCGCCCTCGAACAGGATGCGCTTGCCCTTCGCCTTGGCCTGGTTGAGCGTCAGCCAGACCGGCTTCACGAAGGGCAGGATGAAGCCAGCAATGTCGCGCAGCTCCGCCATCAGCGCATCGCGATCGATCGGCGGTTCGCCGAAGCCGGCGCGCAGCGCGTCGTGATGCGCCGTCAGCCGGTCAAGCTGCGGCCCGAGATCATCGAGATGGGCAAGGTCGCACACGCGGATCGCGCGGCGGCCGACCTTGTCTTCATAGGCCGGACCGATGCCGCGACGGGTGGTACCGATCTTGCCTGCGCCGCTCGCATCTTCGCGCAGGCCATCGAGGTCGCGATGGAAGGGCAGGATGAGCGGGCAAGTCTCCGCGATCTGCAGATTGTCGGGCGTGATCTCCACGCCCTGGCCGCGCAGCTTGGCGACTTCGTCGCGGAAATGCCAGGGGTCGAGCACCACGCCATTGCCGATGACGCTGAGCGTGCCGCGCACGATGCCGGAGGGAAGCAGCGAGAGCTTGTAGACCTTGTCCCCCACGACCAGCGTGTGGCCCGCATTGTGACCGCCCTGGAAGCGGGCGACGACGTCGGCGCGCTCGGACAGCCAGTCGACGATCTTGCCCTTGCCCTCATCGCCCCACTGGGCGCCGATCACGGTGACATTTGCCATGGATACACTCCTCCGCCCCGCCGTGCGAACCGGCCATGCCCTTCGACGGGACTCGGCATGCCGGTGGGATGGAGCGGGCGCCTCGGCACCCGGATGCCGGCGCGCGGTAGCGGCGCGAAGGGGCCGCTGTCAAGGCGGACGGCTTGAAACGCTTACACTTTGTCACGCTTTGACGCTTTGTCCCGCAGGCGATCGGCGGGATAAGCAAACCATGAAGAATACCTGGCCCGCCATCCTCGCCGCGCTGATGTTGCCGCCCACCCTGCTGCTCCCCGCTCTGATCGTCGCGCGGGCGCAGACCGCGGCAGACCCCGCGGCGGAACAATTGCGCTATGGCGACGATCCGCTGCAGGCCATCGACTATTGGCGCGCGGAGAAGCCGGGAGCGCCGCTGGTCGTCTTCGTCCATGGCGGCGGGTGGAAGCGGGGCGACAAGTCCAACGCGACCGGCCGTGCCAAGATCGCGCATTATCATGCGCTCGGTTACGCCTTCGCCTCGATCAACTATCGGCTGGTGCCGGAAGCAACGGTGGAAGAGCAGGCAAAGGACGTGGCCGACGCCCTCGCCGCGCTGCGCCGGCAGGCCGGGGCGCTGGGCTTCGACCCAAAGCGCATCGTGCTGATGGGCCACAGCGCGGGCGCGCATCTGGTCGCCCTGGTCGGCACGGACATGCGTTATTTCGAGCGCGCCGGCCTGAAGCCCGATGCGGTGCGCGGCATCGTTCCGCTCGACGGCGCCGCCTATGACGTGGCGCAGCAGATGACGCAGGCCGGGCCGCTCATGACCCGCACTTATGCGCAGGCCTTCGGAACCGATCCGGCGCGACAGCGGGCCCTGTCACCGACCCTGAACGCGGCCAAGCCCAATGCACCTGGCTTCCTGATCCTGCATGTCGACCGAGCCGACGGGAAAGAACAGGCGGAAGCGCTGGCCGCAGCGTTGCGCAAGGCGGGCACGCCGACCGAGATCGCCGCGCTGGAAGGCAAGGGCCTGCGCGGGCATATGCAGATCAACCGGTCGATGGGCAATCCCGACTATCCGGGCACCCCCATCGTCGATCGCTATCTGGCCCGGCTGTTTGCTCAATAGGCCGTGGGATCGGCTCCGTTCAGCCAGTGCGAGCAGCGTTGGGCCGCGCCATCCTCTCCTTCCGAAAGGGCGGCGACGGTCTGCCACCCCTCGCGCCGTAGGTCCGCCGCCCGGACGGGATCGTGCCCCAGCGGCAGAAACAGCCGCTTCGGGCTTTCGCCGCCAAAGCCAGCGTCGATCAGCGGATCGGGATAGAGGGAAAAGCCCATGGCCGGCTCGTCCGTCCCGTCGGCACGGGCGATCGCATAGCTGCCGCCGCGGCCGATCTCGCCAATGAAACCCTCCGCGAAAATCGAGAAGCCGAACCAGTTCTGATATTCGAAGCCATGGCGCTCGGTCGGATCGAGCGTCAGGGTGATATCCCAGCCTATCGGCTTGGCGATCGCGCGCAAGCCGGCGATGCGGCTGTCGATCGCGCCGCCGATCCGGGCATTGAATGCCTCGAGCCGGTCCATCGCCGCGTGGAAGGGGCCGGTCGCCTCGATCAGCGGCAGATAGGCGGCGGCATCCGGGCCAAGGGCCGTCAGCGCCCCCGCATCCTTCGCATCGAGCTCGGTGCGGACCGCCTCGATGATGTCCGGCGCGAGCGGCAGGGGACCGGCCGCCAGGCTGTCGATCAGATCGGGCAGCGTGAAGTCGATGGTGATTCCGGTGACGCCTGCCGCCTGAAGCGCCTCGATCGCGACGTTCACGATCTCGACCGCGGCCGCAACGCTGTCGCTGCCGATCAGCTCGGCGCCTACCTGCAGCCGCTCCCGCTCCGGACGCAGCTGGTTGGCGCGCAGCCGGATGACCGGGCCGGCATAGGATAGGCGCAACGGGCGCGGCGCGTTCGCCAGGCGCGTCGCCGCGATCCGGCCGGCCTGCGCGGTCATGTCGGGGCGAAAGGCCAAGGTCCGCTGCGACACTGGATCGACGACGCGCAACAGGTCCTGCGCGCGCATCGACTTCAGCCTCTGGGTCAGCGTCTCCTCGAACTCGGCGAGCGGCGGCATCACGCGCTCATAACCGTGGGTCGCCACGGTATCGAGCACGCGCCGCGCGAGCCGCGCCGACGCCTCGGCCTGGGGCGGCAGGCGGTCGGACAATCCTTCGGGAAGAAGACCGGGCGGGAATATCGTCATGGGCTGGCCCTTTACCGGATTATCGGATGAAGGCCAGCCCGGACTTGCAGTGGTTCAGGCCGCGAAGCGCAGCAGCTTGACGGTCTTGACGCCGGTCAGCTTGCAGATCGCGTCCAGTACCTGCTGCGTCACCGTGCCGTCGACCGACAGCAGCAGCACCGCCTCGCCACCCTGGTTACGGCGACCGAGGTGGAAGGTGCCGATGTTCACCTGCGCCTCACCCAGCGTGCTGCCCAGACGGCCGATGAAGCCGGGCGCATCTTGGTTGACGATGTAGAGCATCGTGCCGTCCAGGTCCGCCTCCACCTTGATGCCGAACAGCTCGACCAGGCGCGGCTGGGCGTGGCCGAACAGCGTGCCCGCGACCGACTTGTCGCCGTTCGCGGTGGTGATGGTGACGCGCAGCAGCGTCTGGTAGTCGCCCTCGCGGTCATGGCGCACCTCGCGCACGTCAAGGCCGCGCTCCTTCGCGAGGAAGGGCGCGTTCACCATGTTCACCGTGTCGGAATAGACGCGCATCAGGCCCGCCAGCACGGCGGCCGTGATCGGCTTCGGGTTCAGCTCGGCGGCATGACCCTCCACCTCGACCGCGACGCCGGTGATGGCGTCGCCGCCCAGTTGGCCGACCAGCGAGCCGAGCTTTTCCGCCAGCGCCATATAGGGCTTGAGCTTGGGCGCCTCCTCGGCCGACAGGCTTGGCATGTTGAGCGCATTGGTGACGCCGCCCGATACGAGGAAGTCCGCCATCTGCTCGGCGACCTGCAGGGCGACATTGACCTGCGCCTCATTGGTCGACGCGCCCAGATGCGGGGTGCAGATGAAGTTCGGCGTGCCGAAGAGGGGCGATGCCTTGGCCGGCTCTGTCTCGAACACGTCGAGCGCGGCGCCCGCGACCTGGCCGCTGTCGAGGGCGTCCTTGAGCGCCGCCTCGTCGATCAAGCCGCCGCGCGCGCAGTTGATGATCCGCACGCCCTTCTTCGTCTTCGCCAGGTTCTCGCGGCTCAGGATGTTGCGGGTCTGGTCGGTCAGCGGCGTATGCAGGGTGATGAAGTCGGCCTTCGCCAGCAGCGTGTCGAGATCCGCCTTCTCCACGCCCATCTCGACGGCGCGTTCCGGCGTGAGGAAAGGATCGAAGGCAACGACCTTCATCTTGAGGCCAAGCGCACGGCTGGCCACGATCGATCCGATATTGCCCGCGCCGATCAGGCCCAGCGTCTTGCCGGTGACCTCGACGCCCATGAAGCCGTTCTTCGGCCACAAGCCCTGTTGCGTCTGGGCATTGGCTTCGGGCAACTGGCGGGCAAGTGCGAACATGAGGGCGATGGCGTGCTCGGCTGTGGTGATCGAATTGCCAAACGGGGTGTTCATGACGACCACGCCCTTGGCCGAGGCGGCGGGGATGTCGACATTGTCGACGCCGATGCCGGCACGGCCCACGACCTTCAGGTTGGTCGCGGCGTCGAGGATGTCCTTCGTCACCTTGGTCGAAGAACGGATGGCGAGACCGTCATACTGGCCGATGATGGCCTTGAGCTCGTCCGGGGTCTTGCCGGTGATTTCGTCGACCTCGACGCCGCGCTCGCGGAAGATCGCGGCGGCATTGGGGTCCATCTTGTCGGAAATGAGGACTTTGGGCATGGGAGTTTCCTATAGTGCATCGTCACCCCGGACTTGATCCGGGGTCCCGCTTTTATGCGGGCGGACGGAAGAAGAAGCGGGACCCCGGCTCAAGGCCGGGGTGACGTAGAGAATTACGCGGCCTTCGCCGTGGCGTAGGCCCAGTCGAGCCAGGGCCCGAGCGCCTGGATATCGGCCGTGTCCACGGTCGCACCGCACCAGATGCGCAGCCCCGCCGGCGCGTCTCGATAGCCCGCCACGTCATAGGCGGCGCCTTCCTTCTCCAGCAGGCCGGCAAAGACCTTGATGAAGGCTTCGTCGGCGCCCTCTACGGTCAGGCAGACGCTGGTCTTCGACCGCGAGGCCGGATCGGCCGCGAGATGGCCGAGCCAGTCGCGTTCCTGCACCAGCCGGTCGAGCGCGGCGGCATTGGCGTCGCTGCGGGCGATGAGGCCGGCGGAGCCGCCGATCGACTGGCCCCATTCCAGCGCGAAGATCGCATCCTCGACCGCCAGCATCGACGGGGTGTTGATGGTCTCGCCCTTGAATACGCCTTCGGCGAGCTTGCCCTTGGAGATCAGGCGGAACACCTTGGGCAGCGGCCAGGCCGGAGTGTAGTTCTCCAGCCGCTCGACCGCGCGCGGCCCAAGGATCAGCACGCCATGGCCGCCCTCGCCGCCCAGCACCTTCTGCCAGGAGAAGGTGGCGACGTCGATCTTCGCCCAGTCGATGTCATAGGCGAAGACGGCGCTGGTCGCGTCGGCGAAGGTCAACCCCTCGCGGTCCGCCGGGATCCAGTCCGCGTTCGGCACGCGCACGCCGGACGTCGTGCCGTTCCAGGTGAACAGCACGTCGTTAGAGAAGTCGACCTGCGTCAGGTCGGGCAGCTGGCCATAGTCGGCGCGGATCACCTTCGGGTCGAGCTTCAGCTGCTTGGCGGCGTCTGTCACCCAGCCTTCGCCGAAGCTTTCCCAGGCGAGCGTCGTCACTGGACGTGCGCCCAGCATCGTCCACATCGCCATTTCGAAGGCGCCGGTGTCGGACCCCGGAACGATGCCGATGCGGTGCGTGTCGGGAAGGTTCAGCAGCTCGCGCATCAGGTCGATGCAATAGGCTAGGCGGGTCTTGCCGATCTTCGAGCGGTGCGAGCGGCCTAGGGAATCGGCGCTCAGCCTGTCGGCACTCCAGCCCGGGGGCTTGGCGCAGGGACCGGAAGAGAAATAGGGGCGAGCCGGCTTGATGGCAGGCTTCTCGGCGGCAGGCGCAAGGGTTGCGCCGGCGGCGGTGGTAGCAGTCATGTAATGCTTCTCCTTGCAGAGAGCACGCGCGGCGTTGGGACCGCGTGGCCCGTCGGCCGCCCTAAAGAGATCGGCGAAAGAGTCAAGAGCACGCGCAAATGCGACGAACCGAGTCGGCCGTTAACCCATGGCCGCTTTTCGGGTGATAAACCCTTGATTCATGGAAGAGCGGGCGATGGGAACGACGGTTCTGCGCGGCGTGGGCCTGGCCGTGCTGCTGACGGCGGTGATGGCGCTGGCGGCGTGCGGCGGCGATCTGGTGCCGCGCGGCCGCGTGGCGAGCGCGTCCAAGGGCGGCAGCAAGGCGAGCCCGGCCCGCCCCTCCGCTCCGCCGCCGCTGGAGGTGAAGCAGTGCATGGCAAAACTGCAATCGCAGGCGGTCGCCTTCACCCCACTTCCCGACCGGAGCTTTGGCGGCGGATGCAGCGCCTTGGGCAGCGTCAAGCTGCTCGACATCGGCGTGCCGGCTACCAACCTCGGCGCGATGACGTGCAATCTCGCAGCCAATTTCACGGCCTGGGCGCGTTACGGCGTGCAACCCGCCGCACGGCTGATCCTGGGCGCGGAAATCGAAAGGATCGAAACCTTCGGCACATACAGCTGCCGCCCGATCGCGGGCAGCGGCAAGCTGAGTGAGCATGCCCACAGCAACGCGATCGACGTGTCGGCCTTCGTCCTGTCAGATGGCCGACGGATCACGGTGGAACAGGGCTGGAACGGCGACAAGCGGACCCGGCAGTTCCTGGAAATCATCCACGCCAGCGCTTGCAAGCGGTTCAACACAGTGCTGAGCCCCGACTATAATGCGGCGCATCACGATCATCTGCATTTCGACATGGGCGGCAAGGGCGGATTCTGTCGCTGACCGGTCTTGGCATTGCCGCCGACGCCCCCTAGGTGATGCCGATGACAAGAAAAGAAATTGAAGAACGCAAATTCCGCCCGGCCCGCGAAGAGGCCGTCGAAGCCCGCAAGAATGTCGAGAATGTCAGCACCCCGCAGACGAGCAGCGCCGCCTATCGCCTGGCCTTCCAGGATACCGAGTTCCTGCTGCGCGAGGACCTGCGTCCCGTGCGGTTCCAACTGGAGCTGCTGAAGCCTCAGCTGCTGATGGACGAGGCGCGGATCGAATCCACCTTCGTCTTCTACGGTTCCGCCCGCATCCCCGAGCCCGAGCAGGTGCAGGCGCGGATCGATGCCGCGACCACGCCCGAGCAGAAGCGGATCGCGGAGAATCTGGGCCACAAGGCGCATTATTATGAGGAAGCGCGCAAGCTGGCACGGATCGCGGCGCAATATCCGGTGAACGATGCCGGGTGCCGCCACTTCGTAGTGTGCTCGGGCGGCGGCCCCTCGATCATGGAGGCAGCCAATCGCGGCGCGGCCGATGTCGGGCAGACGACCATCGGCATGAACATCGTCCTGCCGCACGAGCAGGCGCCCAATCGCTTCGTCACGCCGGAGCTGAGTTTCCAGTTCCACTATTTCGCGCTGCGCAAGATGCATTTCCTGCTGCGCGCGCGGGCGCTGGCCGTGTTCCCCGGCGGTTTCGGCACGTTCGACGAGATGTTCGAACTGCTGACACTGATCCAGACCGGCAAGATGAAGCCGATCCCCATCCTGCTTTATGGCCGCGACTTCTGGAAACGCGTCGTCGATTTCGAAGCTCTGGCGGACGAAGGCGTGATTTCGCCCGCAGACCTCAAGCTGCTGACCTGGGTCGAGACCGCCGAGGAGGGCTGGGCCGCGGTCCAGGCCTTCTATCAGGACAGCGAGGCGCCGGGTTGCAATTAAGCCGGCCGCTGGTGACACCGGCCGACGCCCTTGCCCTCGCCTTTGCAGCGGACTAGGGCGCGGCCATGCTGCCTGCGCTCGCCCATGTAGATTGCTGGATCTTCGATCTGGACAACACGCTCTATCCGTCGAAGGCGGACCTGTTCGCGCTGATCGACGTGAAAATGGGCGAGTTCATCCAGGGCCTGCTGGGCTGCGACCCGGTGGAGGCGCGCGCGGTGCAGAAGCGCTATTTCCTGGAACATGGCACCACCCTGTCCGGGCTGATGCGCCATCACGGCATCGCGCCGCGCGACTTCCTCGACTATGTGCACGACATCTCAATGGACCGGCTGGAGGTGGATCCGGCGCTCAACGCCGCCATCGTCGCGTTGCCGGGACGGCGGCTGATCTTCACCAATGGCGATGCAGCCTATGCCGGACGCGTGCTTGACAAGCTCGGGCTGTCCGGCGTGTTCGAGCTGATCCACGACATCCACGCCTGCCAATATGTGCCCAAGCCCGACCCTTCGGGCTATGCGGCGCTCTGCTCGGCCTATGCCGTCGACCCGGCCCGCGCCGTCTTCTTCGAGGACATGGCGCGTAACCTGCGCCCTGCCAAGGCGATCGGCATGACGACCGTCTGGGTCAACAACGGTTCGGAAAGCGGCGCGCATGAGCATCATCCCGATTTCATCGACTTCGAGACCGACCATCTGACGCCATTCCTGGCCGACATCCTTGGGGGAAGAGCATGACCACCGACCTTATCGCCACCATCGACGCTGCCTGGGAGGACCGGGCCAATGTGAACCTGACCACGCAGGGGTCGGTGCGGCAGGCGGTCGACAAGGCGCTCGCCCTGCTCGACCGCGGCGAGGCCCGCGTCGCGGAGCCGGCCGACGGAGGCTGGCAGGTCAACCAGTGGCTGAAGAAGGCGGTGCTGCTGTCCTTCCGCCTCAACGACAATGTGCTGGTGGAGAATGGTCCGGGCGCGGGCCATTGGTGGGACAAGGTGCCCAGCAAGTTCGCCGGCTGGGACGAGGCGGCGTTCCGCGCCGCCGGCTTCCGCGCCGTGCCGGGCAGTTTCGCGCGCGCCGGGTCGCATATCGCGAAGAATGTCATCCTGATGCCCAGCTTCGTCAATATCGGCGCCTTCGTGGATGAAGGCACGATGGTCGACACCTGGGTGACGGTGGGCAGCTGCGCGCAGATCGGCAGGAACGTCCACCTGTCGGGCGGCGTCGGCATCGGCGGCGTGCTGGAACCGCTGCAGGCCGACCCCGTGATCATCGAGGATGACTGCTTCATCGGTGCCCGCTCCGAAGTGGTCGAGGGTGTGCGCATCGGCAAGGGATCGGTGCTGTCGATGGGCGTCTTCATCGGCCAGTCGACCAAGATCGTCGACCGCACGACCGGCGAGGTCTTCATGGGCGAAGTGCCGCCCTATTCGGTCGTGGTGCCCGGATCGCTGCCCGGCAAGCCGCTGCCGGACGGTACGCCTGGCCCCAGCCTCTATTGCGCGGTGATCGTGAAGCGCGTGGACGCGCAGACCCGATCCAAGACCGGGATCAACGACCTGCTGCGGGATTGATCCCCGTCCTGTCCGGTGGGGGGTTATAAGGGCGGCGGGATCGGCCTACATTGGCGTCCATGCCTCCCTCCTCCCCCGACGCCACACCCGTTCCGCCCGCCTGGGCGACGCTCCGGCGCTTCATTCCCTATCTCTGGCCGGCCGACGCCCCCGCCCTGCGGCGGCGCGTCACCGTGGCGCTGTTGCTGGTGCTGGCGGCCAAGGTCGTCAGCCTCGCCATGCCCTTTGCCTACAAGGCGGCGATCGACCGCATGGCGCCGGGCATGGAGCCCGCCGTCGCGCTCGCGGTCGCGCTGGTGGTCGCCTATGCCGGCGCGCGCTTCGGATCGGTGCTGTTCGACAATCTGCGCAACGCGGTGTTCGAGCGCGTCGGGCAGGAAGCCGGACGCCGGCTGTCGGACGATGTGTTCGTCCATCTCCACCGCCTGTCGCTGCGCTTCCACCTCGACCGGCGCACGGGCGCGGTCACCAAGATCGTCGAGCGCGGGACCAAGAGCATCGACACGATGCTCTATTTCCTGCTGTTCAACATCGCGCCGACGGTGCTGGAACTGGCAGCGGTCTGCATCATCTTCTTCGTGAAGTTCGGCGCCGGGCTGGTCGCCGCGACACTGGCGATGGTCGGGCTGTACATCTGGTTCACCCGCACCGTCACCGAATGGCGCAACCAGCTGCGGCGCGACATGGTCGACCTCGACACCAACGCCGTCGCCCATGCGGTCGACAGCCTGCTGAATTTCGAGACGGTCAAATATTTCGGCGCGGAAGAGCGCGAGGCCCGGCGCTACGCCCGGGCGATGCGGCGCTATGCCGAAGCGGCGGTCAAGAGCGAGAACAGCCTCGCCTGGCTCAATGTCGGCCAGTCGCTGATCACCAACCTGATGATGGCGGGGGCCATGGGCTATACCGTCTGGGGCTGGAGCAAGGGCCAGTTCACGACCGGCGACGTCGTGCTGGTCAACACGCTGCTGGCACAGCTCTTCCGCCCGCTCGATCTCCTGGGCATGGTCTATCGCACCATCCGCCAGGGCCTGATCGACATGGAGGCGATGTACAAGCTGATCGACACGCAGACGGAGGTCGCCGATGCACCCGACGCACCGGCACTCCACGTCACCGCTGGCGAAGTGCGGTTCGACCAGGTGCATTTCGGGTACGATCCGGAGCGTGAGATCCTGCACGGGATCAGCTTCACGGTGCCGGCGGGGCATACGCTGGCGATCGTCGGGCCTTCGGGCGCGGGCAAGTCCACCATCGCCCGCATCCTCTTTCGCTTCTACGACATTCAGTCGGGACGGGTCACGATCGACGGGCAGGACATCGGCGCCGTGACGCAGCAGTCGCTGCGCGCCGCGATCGGTATCGTGCCGCAGGATATGGTGCTGTTCAACGACACGGTCGGCTACAACATAGCCTATGGCCGCGAGGGGGCGAGCAAGGCGGAGATCGAGGCGGCGGCAAGGGCGGCGCAGATCCACGACTTCATCATGGGCCTGCCGCAGGGCTATGACACGCGCGTGGGCGAGCGGGGCCTCAAGCTTTCGGGCGGCGAGAAGCAGCGCGTCGCCATTGCCCGCACCTTGCTGAAAGACCCGCCGGTGCTGGTGCTGGACGAGGCAACCAGCGCATTGGACAGCCGCACCGAAACCGAAATCCAGGACGTGCTGCGCAGCATAGCGCGCAAAAGAACAACGCTGATCGTCGCGCATCGTCTCTCCACCGTGGTCGACGCGGACGAGATCATCGTGCTGGACCAGGGCCGGATCGTGGAACGCGGACGCCATGCCGATCTGGTCCGCGCCGACGGGCTCTATGCCGCGATGTGGGCGCGGCAGGCCGCGGAACGGGAAGAGGTGGAGCCAGAACCGAAGATCGAGGATGTGTTCGAGGTGGCTCGACAATAGGGGGAGCAAATCATGACTGAAGAGGTCCGGAAACATGATGGCGGGTGCCATTGCGGCGCCGTGCGTTTCCAGGTCACCCTGAGCCAAGGCTTCGACACGGCTCGACGCTGCACCTGCTCCTATTGCCGGATGCGGGGCGCTGTCGCCGTCTCCGCCCGCTTCGGCGACATGAAAATCACGAAGGGGGCGGACAAATTATCGTCCTATCGCTTCAATACCGGGGCGGCCCAGCACTTCTTCTGTTCCCTGTGCGGTATCTACACCCATCATCAACGTCGGTCGAACCAGGCCGAATATGGCATCAATGTCGCCTGTCTCGACGGCGTCAGTCCCTTTGATTTCACGGCGGTGCCGGTGGTGGATGGCGTCAACCATCCCAATGATGTGGGCGGCCAGGCACGTCGTATCGGGACATTGCGCTTCGACCCGACCGAATGAGGCTCACCCGTCGACGAAGTTCGCCGCCACCTCCGCCGGCACACGCAGGATGCGTCCGCTGGCCTTGTCGATGATCGCCCAGGTGGATTTGGCTGCCACCTTCACCTTCCCGTCCTCGCCGGTAAATTCCATGTGGCGGTCGAAACGGGCGCCGCGTGGACCTTCGGGAATCCAGGTGCGCGCCGTCACCGTCTCGCCCGCCTTCACATTGCCGCGATAGTCGATTTCGTGCCGGGTCACGACCCATATATAGGCGTCGACATGCGCCGGGTCGGCGTCGTGCATCCAATGCTCGACCGCGACCTGCTCCATCCACTGCACCCAGACGGCGTTGTTGACATGGCCGAGCACGTCGATGTGCTCGGGCAGGGCCGTAATCCGCTTGGTGAAGCGCGACGCCATCAGCTTGCCACACCCAGTTGCCACAGGATAAAGGCGAATTCCTCCGCCGTCTCCTGAAGGCTTTCGAAGCGGCCGGACTTGCCGCCATGGCCCGCACCCATATTGGTCTTGAAGATCAGGACATTGTCGTCGGTCTTGGTCGCGCGCAGCCGGGCGACCCATTTGGCCGGCTCCCAATAGGTGACGCGCGGATCGTTGAGCCCGGCCGTCACCATCAACGGCGGATAATCCTGCGCCTTCACATTGCCATAGGGATCATAGGCCCGGATCGTCTCGAACGCCGCTCGGTCCTCGATCGGATTGCCCCATTCGGGCCATTCGCCGGGCGTCAACGGCAGCGTCTCGTCCAGCATGGTGTTGAGTACATCGACGAAGGGCACATGCGCCACCACCGCGCCCCAGAGGTCGGGATCGCTATTGGCGACCGCGCCCATCAGCTCGCCGCCTGCCGAGCCGCCCGAGATACTGATGCGGCCCTTGCTCGTATAGCCGCGCTCGATCAGCCCCTTCGCCACGTCGACGAAATCGGTGAACGTGTTGGTCCGCTTGTCCAGCTTCCCGTCCAGATACCATTGCTGGCCGAGGTCATCGCCGCCGCGGATATGGGCGAGCGCGAAGGCGAAGCCGCGGTCGAGCAGCGAGAGACGCGTGGTGGAGAAGCCCGGCTCCATCGCGATGCCGTAGGCGCCATAGCCATAGAGATGCAGCGGCGCGCTGCCGTCGCGGGGCAGGTCCTTCGGGTAGACGATCGAGACGGGGATCGGCGTGCCGTCGCGCGCCGGGATCATCAGCCGCTCGGTCGCATAGCGGGTCGAGTCGTAGCCCGAGGGGATTTCCTGGACCTTCAGCACCTCCAGCTCGCCCGTCGCCAGATGATAGTCGTAGATGGTGTCGGGCGTGACCATCGATTCATAGCCGATGCGCAGCTTCGTCACGTCATATTCGGGATTGTCGTCGAGCCCGGCGGAATAGCTCGCTTCCGGAAAGGGGATGCGCTTGGCCGCATGGGTGGCGTAGTCGCGCAGCTCGATCTGGTCGAGCCCGTCCTGCCGTCCTTCGGTGACGTAGAAGCCCTTGAACAGGGTGAAGTCGGTCAGGTAGAAATGATCGTCCGGGGCGATCACCTCGGTCCACTCGCCGGGCGTCGCGATCGGCGCGGTCACCAGCCGGAAATTGGGGTGGGCATCGTTGGTGCGGATGTAGAGCGTGCCCTCATGCTCATCGACATCATATTCCCGGCCCTCCTGCCGCGCGGAGACCAGCAGCGGCGCGGCGGTCGGATCGTCGGCAGGCACCAGCCAGGCTTCGGTCGTCACATGGTCGCCGGTCGCGATGACGATCCACTTTTCCGACGAGGTAAGACCGATCGAGACGCGGAAGCCCTCGTCATCCTCGTGGAACAGTTCGACGTCGCTTTCCACCGGCTGCCCCAGCCGGTGAAGCCGGGCATTGTCGGTGCGCCAGTTGTCGTTGGCGAGGCCGTAGAGCAGCCCCTTGCTGTCGCTGGTCCACACGAGCGACGAGAGCGTGCCCGGGATCACCTCCGGCAGCAGGTCGCCTGTCGCCAGATCCTTGATCCGCGCCTCGAACCGTTCCGATCCGTTATTGTCGATCGCATAGGCGAGATAACGGCCGTCCGGGCTGACCGACATGGCGCCCAGGCGGAAATAGTCATGGCCTTCTGCCAGCGCGGGTTCGTCCAGGATCAGCTGGTCCTCGCCGCCCGCCACGGGCCTGCGATACCATTTGCGATATTGCGCCCCGACCTCGAAGGCGCGCCAGTAGATATAGTCGCCGTCCTTCTGTGGGACCGAGCTGTCATCTTCCTTGATGCGCCCCTTCATTTCCGCGAACAGTGCATCGGTCAAGGGCTTGCGCGGCGCCATCGCCGCCTCGAACCAGGCATTTTCCGCCTCCAGATGGGCGAGTACGTCCTTGTCCGTCACCTCGGGATAGCCAGGGTCGCGCAGCCAGGCCCAGGGATCGTCGACCGTGATGCCGTGATGGGTGATGCTGTGGGGACGGCGTTCGGCGATGGGAGGTTTTGCGGTCATTCGGTGTCCAGTTGTTGGCATAAGCGGCCTGGCACGCTTATGTTGTCCACTTTGTGGCCCGCGCAAGGGGCCAGTTGATCCAGGGAAGTTTCGATGTCCAGTTATGAAGACCGCCTGAAGGCCCTGCGCGCGCAGTTGCTGCGCGACCGGCTGGACGGCTTCGTCGTGCCGTTGACCGACGAGCATATGAGCGAATATGTCGGCGCCTATGCGCAGCGGCTGGCCTGGCTGACGGGCTTTCAGGGATCGGCGGGCAGCGCGGTGGTGCTGCCGGAGGAAGCCGCGATCTTCGTCGACGGGCGCTACACGCTGCAGGTGCGCGAGCAGGTCGACCCGGCGCACTGGCAGTATGAAAGCGTGCCGCAGACCTCCGTCGCGGCCTGGCTGGGCGCCCATGCACCGCAGGGCGGGCGGATCGGCTACGACCCGTGGCTGCACACCCGCGCCTGGGTCAGCCAGGCGACCGAGGCGCTGGCGGCGAAGGGTGCGGAACTGGTCGCCGTCGACACCAACCCCATCGACCGCGTCTGGCCCGACCGCCCGGCGCCCAGCGAAGCCCGGCTGGTGGTGCATGAGGACCGCTTCGCCGGGCGGAGCGCGGCGGAGAAGCGGCAGGCGATGGCCGACTGGCTGACGGGCAGGAAGGCCGATGCGGCGGTGCTTTCGGCGCTCGACTCGATCGCCTGGACCTTCAACATCCGCGGCAAGGACGTGGAGCGCACGCCGGTCGCACTCGCCTATGCGATCGTCCATGCCGATGCGACCGCCGACCTTTATGTCGCGCCGGAGAAAATGGACGAGGCCGTCGCCAAGCATCTGGGCAATGCCGTGCGCGTGCACGACCGCGCGGCCTTCGCCGAGGCGCTCGGCAGCTTGAGCGGCAAGACCGTGGTCGCCGATCCGGAGCGGGCGGTAGCCGCGATCTTCGAGGGGCTGGAGACGGGTGGCGCGAAGGTGCTGGCGCTGCGCGATCCGGCGGTGCTGCCCAAGGCGATCAAGAACCCGGTCGAGATCGCCGGGCACAAGGCGGCGCAGACGCGCGATGGGGCCGCGCTCAGCCGCTTCCTCCACTGGATCGCGACCGAAGCGCCCAAAGGCGGGCTCACCGAAATGATTGCCGCCGACCGGCTGGAGGCGTTCCGCAAGGACACCGGCCTGCTGGAGGATCTGTCGTTCGACACGATCAGCGGCGCGGGGCCGAACGGCGCCGTTGTGCACTATCGCGTCGAGGAGAAGACCAACCGGCCGATCGAAACCGGCACGCTCTATCTCGTCGATTCAGGCGGCCAGTATCGCGACGGGACGACCGACGTCACCCGCACGATCGCCGTCGGCACGCCCAGCGAGGAGATGAAGCACCGCTTCACCCTGGTGCTGAAGGGGCATGTTGCGCTGGCGCGTGCGGTATTCCCCAAGGGGACGCGCGGCGGCCAGCTCGATGCGCTGGCGCGGCAGTTCCTCTGGGCGGAGGGGCTGGACTATGCCCATGGCACCGGCCATGGCGTCGGCAGCTTCCTGTCGGTGCATGAGGGGCCGCAACGCATCGCGACCTTCGGCGGCGGCGACGAGCCGCTGCAGGCAGGCATGATCCTGTCCAACGAGCCCGGTTACTACAAGACCGGTGAATATGGCATCCGCATCGAAAATCTGGTGCTGGTGGAGGAACGCGCGATCGAGGGGGCGGAACGCGAGATGCTCGGCTTCGAGACGCTCACCTTCGCGCCGATCGACCGGAACCTCATCTCGGTGCCGATACTGACCGGCGAGGAACGCGCCTGGATCGATGCCTATCATGCGAAGGTGCTGGAAGTGGTCGGGCCGCAGCTGGAGGGCGGGGCGCTGGACTGGCTGAGGGCGGCGTGCGCGCCGCTGTAGGAGCTCTCACCCCGCTGTTCGGGCTGAACTTGTCGAAGCCTCTTTCTTTTCTTCAAAGCGAAATGGAGCCCCTCGACAGGCTCAGGGCGAACGGAGGTTGAGCAAAACGGATCCTCAATCGTCGGGCCGACGATCCGCCTTCTCGGTCGACGCACTCTCCCGCGCCTGAGCCTTGCGTCGGCGCAGATTGTCGCGCAGCGCCTGCGCCAGCCGTGCCTTGCGTTCGTCCGCTGTCTCCGTCATGGCGCAACGCATAAGCAAATCGCGCCCGCCGCCGCAAGCCGCCTTGACAAGCCGGGCGACCGCGGTCATAGGCCCGGCTCCGTCGCCCGGACATGGGCCACGCGATGAAATAGTGCTGCCGTAGCTCAGTGGTAGAGCGCATCCTTGGTAAGGCTGAGGTCGTGAGTTCAATCCTCACCGGCAGCACCATCATTTCGATGACATCGAAGACCATCCCGCGAACGGGTTACCCTGCGGGCCAGGCGGACCGTCCCAGATCGTCCCGCGCCAGGCCGGCAAGGCTGGCGTCGATCACCTGAAGCAACGACGGCATGGCGCTCAGCAGGCCCTCCCCCTCGACTGTCGCGGCCCAGCCCAGCGTCCGCTCGACGGAAAAGCCGGCGAGCCGGGGCCGCACTACGCCGGGCGCTTGGAAGCACATCGGCATCACCGTCACGCCCAGCCCGGCGGCGACCATCCGCAGGACTCGTTCATCATTTGTCGATCGCAGCGCGAAATGCGGCCGCACGCCGCGCTCGGTGAAGAAGCGGCTGGTCTCCGAAAGCGCCTCGCAATGGCGCCGGACCATCATCACCTCCTGCGCCAGCAGCTCGGGCGCGATCGCGCTCTCCCCCGCGAGCCGATGCCCCGCGGGAAGGGCGAGGCCATAGCCCTCCGTGACGATCGGCCGCTCCAGAAACCGGTCGGCACCGCGCCCGACGAGCGTGACCGCAAGGTCGATCCTCCCCCGCGCCAGATGGCCCGTCAGCTCCCTTTCGGTACCGAACAGCAGTTCGAACCGATGGGATTGCGCGGGATGCGTCCGCGCGACGCATTCGGCGATGATCTCGGTAGGGACGCTCGACAGGATGCCGAGACGCAGGTTGGGCTGGTCCATGCCCTCCCCCGTCATCGCCTGCATCGCGCCGTTGAACTCGCGCTCGATCCGGCGGGCATGGAGGAGGAAGCGGGCACCGGCACTCGTCAGCTCGACGCGCTGGCTCGACCGCACGAACAGCTGCGCCTGAAGCGTCCTTTCCAGCTTGGAAATGCCGACGGAAAGGGTCGGCTGGGACACGTTGCAATGGGCGGCAGCACGGGAGAAATTGCCCTGGTCGACGACGGCCAGGAAATAACGGAGCAGATATCTGTCGAGCATCGATGGGGGCACCTCCGGCGACACATGGACGATCGCTGAATAGATGCTGTCTATGCTGTCGTTATCGAAACTTCAATTTTCATATCTTTCCCCCTTCCGCTAGAAGATGGCCCGGGAAGAGAGGTGCCATGGCTGATTTCGACTTCGCCCTGGGCGAAAATGCGGACCTGATCCGCGAGACCACTGCCCGCTTTGCTGCCGAGCGGATCGCGCCGCTTGCCGCGCGGATCGACGCGGAGGACTGGTTCCCCCGCGACCTGTGGCCGGCCATGGGAGAGCTCGGCCTGCACGGCATTACGGTGGAGCAGGAGTTCGGCGGCCTCGGCCTCGGCTATCTGGAGCATGTCGTCGCGCAGGAGGAAGTGGCGCGGGCGTCAGCCTCGGTGGGTCTCTCCTACGGCGCGCATTCCAACCTCTGCGTCAACCAACTGCGCCGTTGGGGCAATGAAGCGCAGAAAGCGAAATATCTGCCGAAGCTGATTTCCGGCGAACATGTCGGCAGCCTCGCCATGTCGGAAGCGGGCGCCGGCTCGGACGTCGTGTCGATGAAGCTCAAGGCAGAGAAGAAGGGCGACCGCTACATCCTCAACGGCACGAAGTTCTGGATCACCAACGCCCCCTATGCCGACACGCTGGTCGTCTATGCGAAGACCGGCGAGGGATCGCGCGGCATCACCACCTTCATCGTCGAGAAGGATTTCCCCGGCTTCTCGATCGGCCAGAAGATCGACAAGATGGGCATGCGCGGATCGCCTACGGCCGAGCTGGTGTTCGACGGCTGCGAGGTGCCGGAGGAGAATGTCATGGGGCCGCTCAACGGTGGCGTCGGCGTGCTGATGTCCGGCCTGGACTATGAACGGACCGTGCTGTCGGGCATACAGCTCGGCATCATGCAGGCCTGCCTCGATGTGGTGCTGCCCTATGTCCGGGAACGGAAGCAGTTCGGCAAGCCGATCGGCAGCTTCCAGCTGATGCAGGCGAAGGTTGCCGACATGTATGTCGCGCTTAATTCCGCCCGCGCCTATGTCTATGCCGTGGCAAAGGCATGCGACGCGGGGCGCACCACCCGCTTCGACGCGGCAGGCGCGATCCTGCTGGCGAGCGAGAATGCGATGAAGGTGGCGCTCGAAGCCGTGCAGGCGCTGGGCGGGGCGGGCTATACGAAGGACTGGCCGGTGGAGCGTTACATGAGGGACGCCAAGCTGCTCGACATCGGCGCCGGCACCAACGAGATCCGTCGCATGCTGATCGGCCGGGAGCTGATCGGGGCATGAGCGCACCCGTCCTCGATACGAAACTCTCGCCCGACAGCGACGCTTTCCGCAGCAACGCCGCGCATAATCGCGCGCTGGTGGATGAGTTGCGCGCAAAGGTCGCCGCCGCCGCGCGCGGCGGATCGGACAGCGCGCGGGACAAGCATGTCGCGCGCGGCAAGCTGCTCCCCCGCGACCGCGTCGAACGGCTGCTCGATCCCGGCAGCCCCTTCCTCGAAGTCGGCCAGCTCGCCGCCAACGGCCTCTACAATGATGAAGTGCCCGGTGCGGGCATCGTCGCCGGCATCGGCCGCGTCGCCGGCCGACAAGTGATGATCGCCTGCAACGATGCGACGGTGAAGGGCGGCACCTACTTCCCGATGACGGTGAAGAAGCATCTGCGCGCGCAGGAGATCGCGCTCGAAAACCGCCTGCCCTGCGTCTACCTCGTCGACAGCGGCGGCGCGAACCTCCCCAACCAGGCGGAGGTCTTCCCGGACAAGGACCATTTCGGCCGCATCTTCTACAATCAGGCGCAGATGTCGGCGCGCGGCATCCCCCAGATCGCCTGCGTCATGGGCAGCTGCACGGCGGGTGGTGCCTATGTCCCGGCGATGTGCGACGAAAGCGTCATCGTCCGCAACCAGGGCACCATCTTCCTCGCCGGCCCGCCGCTGGTGCAGGCGGCGACGGGCGAGGTCATCAGCGCCGAGGATCTCGGCGGTGGCGACCTCCACGGTCGCAAATCGGGCGTGGTCGATCATGTCGCAGAGAATGACGACCATGCGCTGACCATCGTCCGCGACATCGTCTCGACCCTCCAGCCCGATGCCATGCCGGACGTCAACCTGCGCGACCCGCGCGCGCCGCTTTACGACGCGAGCGATCTCTATGGCATCGTGCCGCAGGATGTCCGCGCGCCCTATGACGTGCGCGAGGTGATCGCGCGGATCGTGGACGGCAGCGAATTCCACGAGTTCAAGGCGCTCTACGGCACCACGCTCGTCTGCGGCTTCGCCCATATCTGGGGGATGCCGGTCGCCATCCTCGCCAATAACGGCGTCCTGTTCAGCGAGAGCGCGGTCAAAGGCGCGCATTTCATCGAACTCGCCTGCCAGCGGCGCATACCTTTGCTGTTCCTCCAGAATATCTCCGGCTTCATGGTCGGCGGCAAATATGAGGCGGAGGGGATCGCCAAGAACGGCGCAAAGCTCGTCACCGCCGTCGCCACCGCGCAGGTTCCCAAGATCACCGTGCTGATCGGCGGCAGCTTCGGCGCGGGCAATTACGGCATGTGCGGGCGCGCCTACGGCCCGCGTTTCCTCTTCACCTGGCCCAACAGCCGCATCTCGGTCATGGGCGGAGAGCAGGCGGCGAGCGTGCTGGCGACCGTCAACCGCGACGCCGCCAACTGGACGCCCGAACAGGCCGAAGCCTTCAAGGCGCCGATCCGCCAGCGCTTCGAGGATGAAGGCAATCCCTATTACGCCACCGCGCGCTTGTGGGACGACGGCGTCATCGATCCCGCACAGACCCGCGACGTGCTGGGCCTAGCCTTCGCCGCCACGCTGAACGCGCCGATCGAACAGCGCGCGCAGTTTGGCGTGTTCCGGATGTGATGCGGTCAGGCGCGCTCTTGTCATTCCTCCCCCAGCTTGTCTGGGGGAGGGGGACCGCCCGGCGCAGCCGGGTAGGGGAGGGGCAGCCACGCCTCCGCTTGTGCCACGATGAAGCGCACGACTTCATCCAGATCGACCAGCACATCTCGCGCTGGGACACGCAAGGTCAGGATACCCTGCGCCGCGAACCAATCACCCCGCACCGCGTCCTTGTTGGGCCGGTCGCCCCGGTCATGTACGCCGCCATCGACCTCGATCGCGAGCCGGGCATCGCTGCAATAGAAGTCGAGAATGAAGACGCCGCTCGGATGCTGGCGCCTGAACTTGGGCCCGCCGGGACGGCACCGCAGCACCTGCCACAGCAGCACGTCCGGCAAGCTCATCGCGCGTCGCAGCCGGCGCGCCTTGCCGATGCTTCCCCGCGCCTTGGGCGCTCTGTCTTTGAGCATCGCGACACCCCCTCCATCATGCTTCGCATGGTCCCCCTCCCCGAGACAAGCTCGGGGAGGATTGATCGGAGCCAACCATGATCGCCTCCCTCCTCATCGCCAATCGGGGCGAGATCGCCTGCCGCATCATCCGCACCGCGCGGGCGATGGGAATCCGCACCGTCGCGGTCTATTCGGACGCCGACGCGCAGGCGCTCCACGTCCGATCCGCTGATGAGGCGGTCCATATCGGCTCATCGCCGGCGCGCGAATCCTATCTGGTCGGCGAGAAGATCATCGCCGCCGCGAAGGCGACCGGCGCGGAAGCCATCCACCCCGGCTATGGCTTCCTGTCCGAAAATGCCGATTTCGCGCAGGCGGTGATCGACGCCGGGCTCATCTGGGTCGGGCCGCGGCCTCACAGCATCCGCGCCATGGGGCTCAAGGACGCGGCCAAGAAGCTGATGCAGGACGCTGGCGTCCCCACCACGCCCGGCTATCTGGGCGAGGACCAAAGCAAGGCGCGCCTGAAGGCCGAGGCCGACGCCATCGGCTACCCCGTCCTCATCAAGGCGGTCGCGGGCGGCGGTGGCAAGGGGATGCGCAAGGTCGATGCGGCAGCCGACTTCGCCGAAGCACTCGCCTCCTGTCGGCGCGAGGCGGCGTCCAGCTTCGGCAACGACGCCGTGCTGCTCGAAAAATATATCACCAACCCGCGCCATATCGAGGTGCAGGTGTTCGGCGACACCCATGGCAATGTCGTCCACCTGTTCGAGCGCGACTGCTCGCTCCAGCGTCGCCACCAGAAGGTGATCGAGGAAGCGCCGGCGCCCGGCATGACCGAGTTCACCCGCGCCGCCATCTGCGACGCCGCCGTCCGCGCTGCGAAGGCGGTGGACTATGTCGGCGCGGGCACGATCGAATTCATCGCCGACGGTTCGGCCGGCCATATCAAGCCCGACCGCGTCTGGTTCATGGAGATGAACACCCGGCTCCAGGTCGAACATCCAGTGACCGAGGAGATCACCGGCGTCGATCTCGTCGAATGGCAGCTCCGCGTCGCGTCGGGCGAACCGTTGCCGAAGAAGCAGCACGAACTGTCGATCAACGGCCACGCCATCGAAGCGCGCCTCTATGCCGAAGACCCGGCCAAGGGCTTCCTGCCGAGCATCGGCAGACTGGAGCGGTTCGAACTCGACGGCAGCGTCCGTATCGACAAGGGAGTCTATCAGGGTGCGAGTATCTCCCCCTATTACGACCCGATGATCGCCAAGATGATCGCCCACTCGAGCGACCGCGAGGGTGCACGCGAAGATCTGGTCCGCGCGCTCAACGACAGCGTCATCTGGCCCGTTCGTACCAATGCCGCCTTTCTCATGAACCTGCTCGATCACCCGGATTTCGTCGCCGGATCGGTGGACACCGGCCTTATCGAGCGGGCGGGCGAAACGCTGATGCCGCCGGATGCGCCCTCGGACGATCTGCTGTCCGATTCCACCGGAGACTATGGGCGGCAGGCGCTGGCCGGATTCCGGCTGAACGCCCCGCCTCGGCGGGAGGTCGTACTGGCGGTCAATGGCCAGATCAGGACGGCGCACATGCCGCTCCATGACTATGTGGATCAGAAGCCGCTCGCTGGCCCCGCTGACCCGCCTTCAGAGATGTTCTGGACCGAAGAGGGACAAACCTGGCGGATCGGCCCGCTGCGCGTATCGGGCGCTGCCACCGGCGCAGCCTCCGACGGGGCAATCCTGTCGCCCATGCCGGGCCGCATCATCGCCGTCGCCGTCTCACCAGATGAGCGGGTCACCAAGGGCCAGAAGCTGCTTACCCTCGAAGCCATGAAAATGGAGCACAGCCTGGTCGCGCCTTTCGACGGCACCGTGACGGAGCTGAACGCGGCCGAAGGCGGGCAGGTGAGTGAAGGAGCGCTGCTGGCCAAGATCGAGAAGGCGGACTAGCACGGCGTCGGCAGGATCGGGAGGTCAGGATGGCAGGCAGATATTTCGACCAGTGGCAGGTGGGCGACAGCATCGCCCATGAAATCCGCCGCACCGTGACGGAGACCGACAATCTCCTCTTCTCGACGATGACCCACAATCCCCAGCCGCTCCATATCGACGTCGAGGCGGCGCGGGCGAGCGAGTTCGGACAGATCCTCGTCAACGGCACTTTCACCTTCGCGCTGATGGTGGGCCTGTCGGTCGGCGACACGACCTTGGGCACGCTGGTCGCCAATCTCGGCTACGACAAGCTGATCATGCCCAACCCGGTCTTCATCGGCGACACGCTCCGCTGCGAGACCGAAGTGACCGACCTCAAACCCAGCAGGTCCCGGCCCACCGCCGGCATCGTCACCTTCACCCATCGTCTGCGGAACCAGCGCGACGAGGTCGTCTGCCAATGCCTGCGCACAGCGCTGATCAAGCGGTCCGACGCATGATCCTGCGCTCGCTGCTCTTCGTTCCCGCCGACCGGCCCGATCGCTTCGCCAAGGCGGCCGCCAGCGGGGCCGACGCGATCATCCTCGACCTGGAGGACTCGGTCCTGCCGGAGCGGAAGGCCGCAGGGCGCGCCGCCCTCGCCGAATGGCTCTCCGCCGAACGCCCCATTCCAGCCTTCGTGCGCGTCAATCCGCTGGCGACGGGCCTCACCGCGGCTGATCTCAAAGCCGTGATGCCCGGCGCGCCGGACGGCATCGTCCTGCCCAAGGCGGAGGGAAGCGCAAGCATCGACGCCATCGCCGCCCTGATGGGCGAGCTTTCCGTTCCCATCCTCCCGATCGCCACGGAGACACCCGCCGCGCTTTTTGCGCTCGGGAGCTATGCAACCGTGGGCGAGCGGCTGGCGGGCCTCACCTGGGGAGCGGAGGACCTGCCGGCGGCGATCGGCGCCACGACATCGCGCGAGCCGGACGGCCGCTATACCCCCCCCTATGAGTTGGTCCGCTCGCTCGCCCTCTTCGCCGCCCACGCCGCGGGAGTGGCCGCGATAGAGACGGTCTATCCCGACGTGGGCGATGCCGATGGCCTCACGGCTTATGTCGCCCGCGCCCGGAGGGATGGTTTCACCGGCATGATGGCGATCCATCCCCGCCAGGTGGAGATCATAAACAGGGGGTTCACCCCGACCGAGCAGGAACTGCGCCACGCCCGGGCGGTGGTGGAGGCGTTCCGCACGAACGACGGCGCTGGCGCACTTCTGCTGGAAGGCCGGATGATCGACCGGCCCCATCTGGTGCAGGCCGAACGGCTCCTCGCCCTGGCGGACAGGCTCGCCCCGCCGCCATCAATGTAGAGAGATCAGGCGCCTCCTGAGGCGGCCGAGCAGCAGGAACGCCGCCAGTACAACCAGCGGCACCGCCAGGCCAAGCGCCAGGGTCGACGAAAATCCGTGCCACAGCTTCTCTGCCGCCTTGGCCGGATAGGACAGCAGGCCGAGCGCATAATAGCTGATCGCTACCACCGACAATCCTTCCACCAAGTGCTGCAGGCGCAGCTGCATCCGCGCGCTGCGGTCCATGGAGGCGAGCAGCCGGCCGTTCTGGTTCTCGATGCGCGTCTCGATCCGTGTGCGCAGCAGCGCCGTGAACTGCGCTGTCCGGTCATTCAGTTGCGCGTGGCGCGCGGTGAAGGCGGCGCAGGTGCGCACCGCCGGGTTGAAGCGCCGCGCCGTGAAATCGGCGAGCGACTGGAAGCCCGGGATCGGCCGCGCATCCAGTTCCCGCAGCCTTTCCCCCACGATCTGGGCATAGGCGGCGGTCGCGCTCAGCCGGTAGTCGCAATGGCCGGCAACGCTCAGCAGCTCGGCAGACAGCCCGGTGAGGTCGGCCAAGAGATCGTCATCGCGGGACTGGTCCGTCGTCAACGCCAGCCCGATCTGCGCGAGCCGCTGGTCGAGCGTATCGAGCTTCGTCCAGTTGTCGCGGGCGATGGCCAGGCCCAGCAGCGCGAGGTTGCGGTAATTTCCCAGTTCCTGCAGCCGCTGGAGCGCGCGGGCGATGTCGCCGCTCGCCATGCCGTTGGCGGCGAACACCATGCGCCCCATGCCATCCTCATGGATGCGGAAATCGGCCCAGATGCGCCCGCCTCCGGCGATGTGGCAGCTGACCAGATGGTCGCCGTCGAAATCGGCGGCGGCGACCGCGTCCTGCGCCTGCCTGTCATCCTCCACCAGCAGGACATGGTTGGCGCGCACCACCTCGCCCGGCAGGGCGTCCAGCCATGCCATGGCCTGCAGCCGCGCGGGATCGGTGAAAGGCTGCCAGTCGAACGGCGCTGCCGCCGCTCCACAGAAGATCAGCGATGCAGTGCTTGCCTCGCTGTGCAGTTCCCACATCGCGGCGACATCCGGGGACCAGCGCCCGGTGGCATGGCGATGCTCCGGCCGGTCCAGCCGGGGCATGCTGTCGACCGCTGCACGCTCATCCTCGCGGTCCTCGGGCGCGACCATGCGCACCACCTGGATCAGCCGGGCGGGCGGCTCGAAGCCCGGCAGCCGGCGCAGGTGCATTTCCCCCACGACCTGTCGTCGCAGCGGATGTTCTATGAACGCCATCGTGACCTCCCCTCCCGGTGGTAACGCTACCGTCCTATACCCGCCGACCCGGTCTTGGATAGGGCGTAACGCAACATCGCCGATCGCGGGGCGTCACCGGAAAGGAAAGGCGATCAGGCGATGGCCGTCCCGTCGGCGTGGCGCAGCAGCTTGTCGATCGTCAGCGGATAGTCGCGCAGCCGCACCCCGGTGGCGTTGTAGATCGCATTGGCGACCGCCGCCCCCGCCCCGCAGATACCCAGCTCTCCCACGCCCTTTGCCTTCATCGGCGAAGACTTGTCGTCCAGCTCGTCGACGAACAGCACGTCCTGCTGCGGAATGTCGGCATGCACCGGCACCTGATACTCCGCCATGTCGTGGTTGACGAAGAAGCCGAAGCGCGTGTCGACCACCAGTTCCTCCATCAACGCAGCGCCCGCGCCCATGGTCATCGCGCCGATCACCTGGCTGCGCGCGGACTTGGGATTGAGGATGCGGCCGGCGGCGAAGGCCCCGCCCATGCGGCGGATGCGTACCTCTGCGGTGTCGACGTCCACGCCCACCTCGCAAAAATGGGCGCCGAAGGTCGCCTGGGCATAGCGCTTCTCGAGGTCACCATATTCCATCTTGTCCTCGGCCCACAGGCCCTCGCGCCCGGCGAGAGCACCCAGCTTTTGCGAACGGTTGCCCTGTTTCACCAGCCCGTCCTCGAAATCGGTCTGGTCGGCAGCAAAGCCCGCCTTTTCCGCCAGCTTCGCGCGCAGCGCCATGCAGGCGGCATAGACGCCCGCCGTGGAGCTGTTGGCGCCCCACTGCCCGCCCGACCCGGCCGAGACCGGGAAGCGGCTGTCGCCCAGCTTCACCGTCACCGCCTCCAGCGGCACGCCCAGCATCTCAGCCGCCGTCTGGCCGATGATGGTATAGGTGCCCGTGCCGATGTCGGTCATGTCCGTCTCAACGGTCACCCGGCCCTCAGCGTCCACGCCAACCCGCGCGCCGGAGGTCTGGACCAGATTGTTGCGAAAGGCGCTGGCCATGCCCATGCCCACCAGCCAACGGCCATCGCGCACCTGTCCGGGCTTCGGGTTGCGGCGGTTCCATCCGAAGCGGTCTGCGCCCTGGCGCAGGCATTCGACCAGCTTGCGGCTGGAAAAGGGACGCTGCGGCCCGGCCTCGGGATCGAACTGCACGTCGTTGCGGATGCGCAGCTCTACCGGATCGACGCCGCAGGCCTCGGCCAGCTCGTCCATCGCGACCTCCAGCGCCAGCAGGCCCACCGCCTCGCCGGGCGCGCGCATCGCGTTCCCTTCGGGCAGGTCGAGCGTCGCGAGCCGGTGGGTCGTGATGCGGTTGGCGCCCCGATACAGCAAGCGCGTCTGCTGCGCGGCTGTTTCCGGCCCGCCACCGGGCAGGTCGCCCGACCAGACATCGTGCGCGATCGCGTCGATCACGCCATTGCGGTCCGCGCCGAGGCGAATTCGCTGGATCGTCGCAGGCCGGTGCGTGGTGTTATTGGGGATCTGCGGCCGGGCGATCGCGACCTTGACCGGCCGTCCCACCTGCCGCGCGCCCAGTGCCGCCAGCAGAGCGTCCGCCCGCACGAACAGCTTCGAACCGAAGCCGCCGCCGATGTAGGGCGAGACGATCCGGACATTCTCCTTCTTGATCTTCAGCGTCTTGGCGACGTCGCCGACACCCCACGCGACCATCTGGTTCGCGGTCCAGAGCGTCAGCATGTCGCCGTTCCACGCCGCGATGGTCGCGTGCGGCTCCATCATCGCATGGCTCTGGTCGGGCGTGGTATAGGTCTGGTCGACCTTCACCGCTGCCTTGGCGAAGGCACCGTCGAAATCGCCGACGCTGGTATCGGGCTCGCTGCCAAAGCTCGCCTTGGGCTTGACGGCGTTGGCACGCTCGCCAGCGAGGTCGAAGCGGCCGGTGGCGGGCGCAAAGTCGATCTGGACCAGCTTCGCCGCGTCGCGCGCATTTTCCAGCGTGTCCGCGACGACCAGCGCCACCGCCTGCTCATAATGCTCGACCTTCGGCCCACCAAGCAGGCGGGCGGTGTTGAAATCGCCCTTCTCCAGCGGCCCGGCATTCTCATAGGTGACGATGCCCAGCACGCCGGGCGCGGCCTCCGCCGCCTTCAGGTCGATCGAGCGGATCGTGCCGCTGGCGATCGCCGATCCGACGATCCATCCATAGGCGGGCTTGGGCGCCGCATCGTGGCGCTCATAGGCATAGGGCGCGGTGCCGGTGACCTTCGCCGCGCCGTCGATCCGGTCGTGCGGAATGCCGACCACGCGGCCGCGATCGATGGGATTGGTGGTTGCGGGCGTATCGAACTTCATGCCGCTGCCTCCTTCTGCCGGAAGACCGAGGCGAGCGTGCGCGCGGTCAGTCCCTGCTTGAACCCGTTCTGCTCGGTGGGCCGCGCTCCGGCGAGCGCCGCCTCCGCCACCGCCTTCGCGCCGGAAGGCGCCGCGGCATCGGCCGCCGCGACCCGCCAGGGCTTGGGCGCCAGGCCGCCGAAGGCGAAACGCGCGCTGCCATCCTTGCCGAACACCGCCGCCACCGAAACCAGCGCGAAGGCGTAGGAGGCACGGTCGCGCACCTTGTGATAGACATGGGTGCCGCCCAGCGGCCGGGGCAGGGTCACCGCCGTGATGAGTTCGCCCGGCTTCAATGTATGTTCGACATGGGGCGTATCGCCCGGCAGCCGGTGGAAGTCGGCGATCGGGATCGCGCGGCGGCCGCCGGCGGCATCCACCGTCTCCACCGTCGCGTCGAGCAGCCGCATCGCCACCGCCATGTCGGACGGGTGCTGGGCGATGCAGGCATCGCTGGTGCCGATGATGGCGAGGCCCCTGCTGATGCCCTTCAGCGCAGCGCAGCCGCTGCCCGGGCGCCGCTTGTTGCAGGGCATGCGCGTGTCGTAGAAATAGGGGCAGCGCGTGCGCTGGAGCAGGTTGCCCGCCGTCGTCGCCTTGTTGCGAAGCTGGCCTGACGCACCGGCGACGAGCGCGCGGCTCAGCACCGCATAGTCGCGCCGCACGGTTGCGTCCGCGGCGAGATCGGTATTGCGCACCAGCGCACCGATGCGCAGCCCGCCCTCCGGCGTCTTCTCGATCTTGTCCAAGCCCAGCCGGTTCACGTCGACCAGATGGGCCGGCGTCTCGATCTGCAGCTTCATGAGGTCGAGCAGGTTGGTGCCGCCGGCAATGAAGCGGGCGCCCTGCACGCTCGCCACCGCCTTCGCGGCCTGCTCCAAGCTGGTCGCGCGCTCATAGGTGAAGGGCTTCATGCCTTGGCCTCCCCGGCGACATTGCGCATCGCGGCGATAATGTTGGGATAGGCGGCGCAGCGGCAGATATTGCCGCTCATCCGCTCGCGCAGTTCGGCGTCGCTCAGCGCCACCTTGTTTAGGTCGACCGTCGCGTGGCTCGGCACCCCGGCCTCGATCTCGTCCAGCACCGCCACGGCGGAACAGATCTGCCCCGGCGTGCAATAGCCGCACTGATAGCCGTCATGGACGATGAAGGCCTTCTGCATCGGGTGGAGCTTTTCGGGCGTGCCGAGGCCTTCGATCGTCGTCACCTTCTCGCCATCGTGCATGACGGCGAGCGTCAGGCAGCTGTTGATACGGCGGCCCTCGACGATCACGGTGCAGGCGCCGCACTGGCCGTGGTCGCAGCCCTTCTTGGTGCCGGTCAGATGCAGATGCTCGCGCAGCGCGTCGAGCAATGTCGTGCGCGGATCAAGCTGAAGATGCACTTCGCGCCCGTTGACGGTGAGTTCCACGGGGGTCATGCGGCCTCCTTCCTGCCTGGGTTGCGCGGCGACGGTCGATGCGCCGCCCAGCGCCGGCACGGTCGCCGCGACGGCGACGCCGCCCTGCAACAGCCCTCGGCGCGTCAAATGGTCGGACGTCATGGCGATCCTCCTCCTGCTGAAATGCCATACGAAGAGCGAATGCGATCGATCCGCGAGAGTCGGGAAAAACGTGTCGCGCGAGGGTAGCAGAGGCCACGCCATTGCCAAAGCCCCGCCGGCGGCAAATGCGAGCGCGTTTTTCGCCCCGCCCGGCCGGGCAAGAAAATTGCCGGGGAAGCGAATTGCCCCCTTGCCGAGTCAGAAGCGCACTGCTAGGTGGCCGCCTCACCCGCCGAGAGGTTCCCTCCTCCGGCCGCCAGAGCGGGCGTAGCTCAGGGGTAGAGCACAACCTTGCCAAGGTTGGGGTCGAGGGTTCGAATCCCTTCGCCCGCTCCAGTTTTCCTCTTATAATTCAATAACTTATGGCGGCGCCTCGGCGCCATTTTTTGCTTCCCCGCGCCCTCCATAAAGTCCGGGGAAGCAGGGGGGAAGCACGAGGAGGTGTGCTGCAACGCACCAACGGATATGTTCGGCGAATATGATGCTATCGATTTTGTGTCATCGTTGAGCACAGCCCGACGCTTGATTGCGTGAGCGAGTAGGAACTCCAGCCACACGTTCTCTGGATCTGGCCGTTGCAGCGTCCACTTGGATTGCAGGCGTGATCGCAACCGCGGTGCAGGGCCACCAACCAGAGGTAGCGTGGGCGTGGCTGATCGACCTTTCACGACACAACCCGGCGCCTATGCTCAGCGAAAGCTCGCCGGAGGCGCTTGTTTGGTGCGCCCGGTCTTGCGAGCACATTTAGGAAGACCGCGCGATCCTGCTCGGACAGGATGATCGATTCCTCATAATCGGGGCGTCGGCTATACGTCATCTCAGCAGTCTCAAATTATGCGTCAGTCAGAATTTCCGTCAATCAATGGAATTTTTCAAGCGCGGCTGGCGGCTTGTATGACCAGAAGGTCAGCGTCCGCCGACAGAGCCGACATCCGACCGCTCGAACCGGCCCCTCAAAACCCGCCCTTTATTCATCAGGCTGTCCCGGCATACGT
This sequence comes from Sphingobium ummariense RL-3, assembly GCF_000447205.1. Classification (GTDB taxonomy): domain Bacteria; phylum Pseudomonadota; class Alphaproteobacteria; order Sphingomonadales; family Sphingomonadaceae; genus Sphingobium; species Sphingobium ummariense. The sequence continues at coordinate 129,980 of NZ_AUWY01000023.1, forward strand.
ATCTGACTTGTCATAACGCCAATTGGCTCTGCGTGCTCATTCTGCTCATACGGCTAAGAGAGCTGCTCTCGTTTAGCTAAGTAGTCAGGGGGAATGGATAGCCGAGCTCGAAATTTAACGTTCAAACTAGTATCGAGTTGACCATGACTAGGAAGGCCACCCACGACCGCCATGGATCCCACGCCGGTCGCGGTTTTCGCTACCAGGACGCTGTGGCTGTCATGCTAGCTCTCCGGATCTGGGCCAACCTCGATCCGCGCGCAACCATTGTCCCCGAAGGCAATGACGACATCGAACGGCGTTCCGCCGCCGGCAGCGAGCTCGTCCAGGTCAAGAGCCGGCGCGAGGACCTCGGTGAGCTGCCGCTGGCGAGCGCTAGAAACTACATCACTGAGCTCTGGGACCGGCACGATAAGTTCACGCCGCACGCATCTCGGCTCGAGCTGATCCTCGAACAAGGCATCATCGACCACGAAACCTCGGCGGATGGCGGCATAGTGCCGAGCGCGAAGCTGGCCTCTAAGCTGCCCGGCAACGCGCGGGGCAAGGGATTGCTGGCCAAGACCGACGTCCGGCAGGTGTCCTCTCCAAACGCCGACTCGATCGCGATTATCATGGACCGCACCGGCTGCGCGCCGATCGTCGCTGCACTCAGCGTCGCTCAGCTCCTGCACGAGGTCGGGACGCTTGCAGACGACAATGGGCGCCTTAAGCCGGACACCTATCGCGGCCTCTCGACTAGCGATACCGACCGCATCGTCACCCACACGCTGGCGGCTACCGATGTCGAGGCGATCCAGGCGGCACTGCGTAACGGAGCGTGCGAACCGGCGGACTTCCTAACGCCGCTCGACGACTCCGAATTCTACCTTGGTGTCGATGTCCAGCCCGGACATGTCGCTGCCGGGCTGGTCGTTCCCCGATTGCAGCCCCGCGAGGCGCTGGCCCGCGGCCTTGAGAGCCGCGGCGCCGCGCTCGTCGCCGGTCCATCTGGTGCCGGCAAGTCTGCGATCATGTGGGACACCGCCTATTCCCTGCGCCACACGATCAGATGGTATCGTCTGCTTCGCATCGATCAGAACGACCTGCCCGCCCTCCGGCAACTCGTCCGCACCCTTCTGGCGAACCCCGATAGCCCTATCGGCTTCGTAGTCGACGACATCGGGCGGCGGGGCACTGAGGGTTGGGACGCCCTGACGCTCGAGTTCGCGGCGGTGCCGGGCGTCGTTCTCCTTGGCTCGATCCGCGAGGAGGATCTTTTCCTCCTCCAAGGCCGTTCGCGTGCTGCGGAGGTGCGCGCCGAGCCAGACAAGGACCTCGCCCGCCGGATCTTCGAGGAGCTGAAGCACACTGGCAGGACCGAATGGGCCGGTTGGCAGGAGCCATGGAATCGAAGCCGGGGCTTGGTGCTTGAATATGTCCACGTGCTGACCGCCGGGCGGAGGTTCGAAGAGACGCTCGCTGGACAGGTGGATGCTAGGCAGAGCGACCCGGCAAGAGCGCCCGAGCTGTCCATCCTGCGGGTCGTGGCGCTGACCGGCGCGGCGGGTGCCAGCGCCAACGCCGATCGGCTTCCCGCTGTCCTGTCGTTCCCCGAAGAGGATGTCGGCCGCAACCTGCGCCGTCTCGTCGACGAGCATCTCGTCCGCGTGGATTTAGACGGCGGGCTAGCCGGTCTCCACCAGCTGCGATCCGCAGAACTGGTGCGCCTGACGCACGCGGTCCCGCCGCCAACGATCGCGACCACGTTCGCCCGGGCGGTCGGCACAGTTTCGTCGAGCGATCTCGAGCCTCTGACCGCCGATGGCATGCGCAACCGCAGTGTCAGCCAGGATGCCGCCATCGCGGCGCTCAGCGCGAGGATCCAGAGCGACCTGAGCCTCGAGACGCTCACGGCAGCACTTCGTGGCCTCGGGACGGCGTGGATCGCAAACGCCGTCGATGCCTGGCTGGCGACGGAGAACGTGCAAGCCCTCCCACCGACGCAGGTCGGCACCGCTGCGATGTTCGGGTTGGCAGGGACCACGATCCCAGCGATCAACGAGGCACTCGGGAACGCGATGGCCGCAGCTGCAGAACTCGTTCAGATGCGTACGGACACCACCGGCGATCCTAGACACGCACTCCTTGAAGCTCTGCCAGCTCCCTTGCTCAACGAGATGATCTCGGGCGCCACGGACGCGGTAGAGCTTGACCAGTTCCTGTCTTCACTGAACGGCATGCCGCTGCACCCGACCGTCCGCTCCGCATTGGCGACGAGACCGGTCGACCTGCTCGCGGCACCGATCGATGGCGTCGTGCGCCTACTTGGGACACTCGCTATCCTCGACCGGAATGAGGCAATCGCATGGAGCGATGCCATCGGGGAACAAGAGCTTGTCGACCGGATGCCCCATGAGATCGCGTGGGCGACGGAACCAACGTTCGAAGAGTCTCCCGATGGCCGGGTGATACGTTGCGACTATAACGAAATTGGCGTTCCCGGCGAGGACGGTACCCATGACAAGGTGGTGCGGATCTGCGAAGTGGCGCTAGCGCTCTCCCCACGATCGGACATCGCCGCTTCTGCCGCGAGAGCACCGAACGGAGAGGTCGTCCAGTTCGGTGGCTTGCCCCTTGCGGAGAAGCAGATACCGCGCGCGAACCTGCCGTCGGCAGCACTGCCGGAATGGAACCGCCGCTGGCGCGACGCGATCGCGATCCGCGTCGCCGCGCCGACCTATAGTGGATACCTCGCGCAGGCCGTGGAGCTTCTCGACCGCCTCGCACCTGCACTGGACCGCGTCCTCAATCTCATCATCCGCGGTAAGAGCGTCTCCGATGCGCAGTTGACCGCCATGAACAGCGTCCACGAAGCCGCCCGCGAGCTGACCCCGCCTGTAATCGCGTCCTCGGTCGCGACCGGCGAGGGATCAGGGGAGTTCAACGCCAACGTTACGAAGCTGCAGAACCTGCTGTTTGCGGGCAGTGCCGACGTCTGTAGGCGTTTCTACCAGCTGCCAGAGGGCGCCGGTGCCTTCATCGCTTGGATCGCCGACCTGATCAAAAGCGCCGATGAGGCCGGCACGCAGGAACCGTGGGAACTCGTCGGCGGCGCGCCTGCCGGTCTCGGCAAGATCCGTGAGATCCTCGTTCGCGTCAGGATCATCGCGGGCGATGCTGCCGGGGGAACTGCGCATCCGGGCGTGAAATCCGCCACGCTCCTCGGCAAGGCAAAACCCCACAACGCGCTCCGTCTTGTCGCCTCAGTGGTCGAGAAGCGGATGGCGACGGCGCGCAACGAGCTGGCAGCATCGATCCAGTCCCAACTCGAAGACGACGGCGTTGACGCTCTGGTTCATGTCCTGGAAGACCCCGACGGAATCCTCCCATGGCCACCCAGCAAGGTGCTCGTCGTGATCCCAGTGATTTCGCAGATGGAAATCGAGAGTTACGCGATCGCAACGCTAACCGCCCGTCAAGCCGTTCCAGACGACATCAGGCTCACGGTGATGCCGAGCGTCGACGGACGGGTGCTGCCGACGCGTAGCGTCAGCGGCTATGAGACGCTGCTACCTCTCCCCGACGAGGCCGACATCTGGATCGAGAAACTCGACCTCCCCGCATTCCGCGCGGAAATCTCGCCGATCCTGAACTTGGCGGTGGCGAAGGCATCGGCCTTACAGTCGATGGACCGTCTCAATCTAGGCATCCCCGGTCGCCCCCATGTCGAACTGGAAGCACGCAAGACGCTCGAGGATGAGCTCGCCTCGACGCGAGACCTACTGGTGGCGAAGGTCGACGATCTCGACCCAGAAGGCTCAGCCCTCGCTTTATCTCTGCTTGACCGCATCCGCTCTGGCGAGACCAGCTTCGCGGATAGCGTCCAGGAGTTCACTGTGAGCCAAGTGCCGAACGAGGTTATTCAAGAACTATCCGGCTTGCAGATTGCACTCGACGACGCCGAGTTCGAGTGCAGCAGGGCAGGATGCAGGAGCTGAATCGCTTTCAATTGGGTCGCTCGCCTATCCGGGGCAGCTGTTTCTTGAGAAGCGAATGATCGCCGATAATGTGCGCCAGCATATGAAGATGAGGTGGGTCGATGGCAATGGGTCCGAAGCGGCGCGAAAACAATGATCTTATGCGTCTGCATGTCCGTATCGATGGCGAGGCGGATATCAACGCGATCTGCTACGTGCTGAGGGGACTGTTCGCCGCAAATGGCAACAGCGATGGCCAGACCAAGTCGAATCAACAGTTCCGTCGCGGCGTCGTCGTCACGTTCGGGAGCGGGCCTCTCGCCGGCCTTTTCCTCGATAGCGTAGAGCAAGTGATCCGCAAACGGGTTCGCAACCGCATTCAGTTCGACCGGCGCTAGCCCATTCTGAACGGCCGGTTCCGGGCAAGGCGTCCGGAAGACCAAACGACTTAAATTGGGGCGCGTTGCTGCCAACCGGCTTTTTGGCGGGCAAGCGGCAGTCAAGCAGAAGCTGCCGTTGGAAACTCGACCGGCGAGCGACGCTTTTGAGTCGGGAGCCGCCGCTTTCCGGCAGAAACTGACGCCGTGTCCGCCGACATAGCTGCCATTCCAAGCTCGACCTGGCTGCCCACAGTGTGTTTAGCGTTAGATCAGTAGCGGCGCTGCGCTCGCGGGATGACGCCGACCGGCGTACCAGCCGGATCGAGGCCGATGACCATGTTGACCTTTTTTTCTGTTAGTCGATCGATAGCCAAAGCTAGTGCCGTGCTTGCCGGCATCGCTACCCAAGTCTCACTCACGTCAATCGTGGTCAAAAGGTGTTTTACGGTATGCTCGACTGGAGCAACGAGGCCATCGGTCGTCTTTGCCGCCGCAGCGAGATATTGGATAAGTTCGATAGGTCCAAACGCCGCTGTCACTACGCCGTCGCCGTCAATGCAGATCGCCACTTGGTGCTTACGGTCGAATTGCTCAGAGACATGCTCAAGGGTGGTCGCTTCCGTGACCTCTACGTAGTCCGGAGCCAGTCTGGTTTGGAGCGAGACGAAGCCCGCGGCAGGTCCGCGCGGGCGAGTGCGGATAATTGCGCTAACGGTAGAATGGTGTTTGAGCCATGCTGCGGTTTCGGTGCACCTCAGGCGAACTAACTCGACGATTTTTGCGTGTACATCCGTGATGTTGAGATCGAGTACTGGTTCGTGATGGGCGACACGGTTGCGAAATCGATTGATCGCTTTGGCCATGGACTGGACGTCGTGGCGGCTGGTTCCACGTGCTATGTTTGGAAAGACAATATTGAGACTCGTTCGCCAGAGATTGCCGTATTCAGGTCTCAGAAGATTTGACCAAAAATCGAAGGTGAGCTCAGCGACAACCTGACTGTGCGTTGCTCCTGGTCCTGCCCGGGCGATAGCCTTCTGCAGGGTGGCCAAGCCTTCCGGCATTAGTACTGTGTTGCAGAATTGAGGGTCGAGATGCCAGCTGTGGCCATGGCGCGCCTTCAGAAGAGCATCAATTGCGTTGCGTAGGGTTACTTCAACTACCCCGAGCGGGTACATGAACGCCTTTGCTACCCGCGCGTTATAGAGGTATAGCGCGAGCGCGTAGCCTTCATTTTGACCGCCTTTTGACAGATAGGTCGCAAAGCGAGGCTCCGATAGCGAGGCCCTGATTGCGGCGACCTGAGGTGGCAGATTGGGGTAGGGTACTTGACTTTCAGCCATTCTTGCGCCTATTAAGCTCCTAGCAGTCGAAGTGGCCCCACTGGCGAAAGCTATGCGCCCTCGGCACGGATTATACGGCACCAGGTCAGGCTATGCCTCACCTGGTGTTTTCGTACCTGCTCCAAAAATGCGCGATTAATGCACATCAAAGCAGGCATACCAACCTTCCCTCAAGACCAGACCTCGGCCCCTAAGGCTCAAAAACCGCCAACAGAGCGCCTTGCTTGTTGACCTATTAACCTACATAGCCGATAACTGTAGCGTCTGCAATACGGAATACAGGTGTAATGATCGTGGTGTCTGTCGGGCCTTACATTCGCGCCAATATTATCCCTGCCGACCTGTCCGTTAGCGAGGCATCCCGGCGACTCAGGGTCGGGCGCCCTGCGTTGTCCAACCTTCTGAATGGCAACGCCCGACTTTCTCGCGATATGGCGTTAAAGCTTGAACGCACCTTCGGAGCCGATGCAAACATGCTAATCCGGCGGCAAGCAGAACTCGAAGAGCAGGCCGAGAAGGCGGCAACAGAGGTCCGCGTCGCGCGCCAACAAGCGGCAGGCTATCTCAAGATTACGTCGAGCGAAATCGCCAATTGGGGGAGCACGATTGAGGCGCGCACGCGCCTCCCAGTCCTCCTGCGGCGCCTGGTTCATGCCGATGTCGACCCTGCGGCGAAAGTCGATTTTCCCGGCTATGATGCAGGCGAACGCAAGGGCTGGGATGGATCGACCGAGGTCGACAGTCCCGGCCATTGGGTACCTGACGGAAAGGCGGGCTGGGAGCTGTCGGTGTCAGGAGATCTGCCCGGCAAGCCGAATCGCGATATTCAAGCGCGTTCCAAGCTCCCGGCATCCGAGCGCGCAGCGACGACATTCGTCTTCGTGACGGCCCAGAACTGGCAGGGCAAGGAAGCGTGGATTGCCAAGCAGCGCAGCATTGGACAGTGGCGAGACGTACGCGCCTATGACGCGGTCGATCTTGAGCAATGGCTTGAACGCTCGGCCACAACCCAGCTCTGGTTCGCCCGCGAACTGGGCCGAAGCCTGGACGGTATCGTGCCCATCGCCGAATGCTGGAGACGCTGGACGGAATCGACATCGCCAAAGCTCTCACCTCTGCTCTTCGATGAAGCGATCAAGGAACGGCGCCAGACGCTGGTCGATTGGATCGAGGGCCATGGCGAACATCCGTTTGTGATCGTGGCGGACTCGGCCGATGAAGCCTTGGCCTTTCTTGCTCGCGCACTGCTCGAACCCGATGGCACCGCCGGCGTCTTGCATGATCGTGCCGTGCTTGCGACCGATGCAGACGCCCTCGTCCGCCTCGCGGCGGCATCGCCCGATGCCATCCTGATCGCAGCCGATCGCGAAACTGAGCTAGCTGCGAGCAGCCTCACCAGGCGCAATCGTGTGATCGTGGTGCGCCCGCGCACGAGCGTAGAGAACGATGCCGACCTGACCCTCCAAACACCGAGCAGCGAATGCTTCGGCTTGGCGCTCGAAGATATGGGGGTCGAGGAACATCTGCGCGAGCAACTTAGTGACGAATCTGGTCTCTCCCCTACGATCCTGCGACGCCGCTTGGCGCTAACACCCGAACTCCGGCTGCCCTCCTGGGCGAGCGAGAAGGCGCTAATGCGCAAGTTAATGCCCATGCTACTTGCGGGCGCTTGGAATCGTACAGTTGAGGCCGACCGCATGCTGGTCGCCGAGCTTGCCGGAAAAACCTTCGAAGAGGTCGAGAAAGATCTGATCGACCTGCTCACATTGCCCGAGGCTCCTGTATGGGCGATCGGCAATTATCGCGGCCTGGTGTCACGCAAGGATGCGCTTTTCACTGCCGGCGCCGCGCTCAATCAGGACGATATCGACCGCTTTTTCGAGGTCGCCGAATTTATCCTCTCTGAGGATGATCCTGCGCTCGACCTGCCGCCCGAAGAACGGTGGTCCGCCAACATCTACGGCAAGAAGCGCGATATCTCGGGTTCGATGCGCGCGGCGGTAAGCGAACTGCTCGTGCTGCTTGCTGTCTATGGCGATCGTATCCTCGGATCGCAGGTAAGCCCGGTCGGCATCCGGGTCGATGCCCTTGTCTCAAGGCTGCTCCATGCAGTCGAGGCGCGCAAATGGCTCTCGCAACAGTCGGACTTGCCGCTTCTCGCTGAGGCATCGCCGCGCGCTTTCCTCGAAGCCGTCGAACTCGACCTGCGATCCGAGGATCCGCAGCTCCTGACCATGCTGCGCCCGGTCCAGAGCGGTGGCTTCGACAGTCCTGATCGAACCGGACTGCTCTGGGCGCTCGAAGTGATCGCATGGAACGAAGCCTATCTGTTCCGCGTCGCGCGTATCCTAGCGCGCCTCTGCGAAGTGCCGATCAACGACAATTGGGTGAACAAGCCCGAGAACAGCCTGGAATCGCTGGTTCGCTCCTGGCTGCCGCAGACCGCTGCCGACATAGACCAGCGTCTCGCGCTGCTTGACATGATCGTTCGGGAGTTTCCCGCAATCGGCTGGAACCTTTGCAAGGCCCAGATCGAGACCGGCCATCGCTCGGCCTCCCCCAATGCCACGCCGCGCTGGCGCACCGATGCCGCAGGCGCGGGCGGCGCAACCTATGAGGAAGATTACCGCATGCGTCGACATGCGCTCGATCTTATGCTCGACTGGCCTTGGCTTGATATATCCCAGCTGTCGGATTTGATCTCTGAATCGGCCGAAATGACCAACAAGGATCAACTCGCCGTCTGGGCTCGCGTCCAGCGCTGGATCGACAATGGCCCGAGCGACGAAGAACGCGCAATGCTGCGCGAGCATATGCGGCGCTCGGTCCTTTCGCGCCGAAACCGCAAGAAGGTCCGGACCGGCAAGATCGACGGAATCCGCCGATCGATATTCGAAGCGCTCGCGCCCAGTGACCTGGTTGAACGCCATCGATGGCTGTTCGCCGAGCAATGGGTTTCCGAGTCCGGCGACGACATCTGGGACGATGATTTCGACTATAACAAGCACGAGGCGCATATCGATGCCCTGCGCCGTAGCGCTATCGCTGAAATTCGCGATGGATACGGCCTTGACGGAGTCGGACGCCTCCTCTCGTCAGTGAATGCCTGGCACACGGTTGGCCACTATCTGAGCAAGCTCACGCCGGATGGCGAACGGGCGGACTTGGTCGCGACAATCCTGGCGCGCCTCCAAAGCTCCAATGAGCGCTACTGGATTGGCTGTCTGCAAGGCGTCTTGCAGGCGCTGGCCGACGATGAGCGGGAAGTGATCCTACGCACGCTAGTCCCTGAGCTGGACGACACGGCAGCGCTCACGCTCTTCAAATACGCCTCATTCGAAGGAAGCACATGGAGCCTTCTGGCCGAACTGCGCCCCGATCTCCAGGTGCCCTATTGGCGCGAAGTCGTGCCTTATGGCTGGCGGCAGAGCGAAAGCGAACTCAACCTGTGCGTCGAGCGGCTGCTCGATGTCGACCGCCCGATTTCGGCGTTCAATGCGATGTCGCACGAGTTCAAGCGTCTCGACGGTGGAATTCTTGCGCGATTGATGAAGGCTCTGATCGAGCCCACCAAAGAATTGGAGCGCGAGGTCCAGATCAATGCAGGTGCCATCTCGGATGCCCTCGATGCACTGCAGGCCAGTGGAGCCGCCTCCGTCGCTGAGCTTGCTCAGTATGAGTATCTGTTCATCAACGCCCTGTCGCATTCCCGACACGGAATTCCCAATCTCGAATTGCGGATCGAGGAGGCGCCTGCCGACTTCGTGCAACTCGTCTCGCTGCTCTATCGCCGCGACGATGGCGGTGAGGACCCTCCCGAACTCCGCATTCCGGAAGGTCGTGACATGCAGTTGATCGGCAGCAATGTTTACCGCGTGCTCGATAAGCTCAAGCGCACACCTGGCACCCAAGACGATGGAACGGTCGACAGCTCTACACTTCTGGGATGGCTCGTTGAGGTGCGCGAGCGTTTGCGGCTGGTTGGCCGTGCCAGTGTCGGCGACAGCCAGATCGGACAATTGCTAGGTCGGACTGGCTCCGGCGCCGATGGCATATGGCCCAATGAAGCGGTTCGTGATGCGCTCGAAGCGTGCGGAAGCGACCGGATGATCCGCGGCATGGAAATTGGCCTACACAATAGTTGCGGTGCGACTTGGCGTGGACCGGGAGGCGACCAAGAACGCAATCTTGCGTCAAAATATCGGGCCTTCAGCCGCCAGCTGCAGGCTGAATATCCGGTCACTTCTCGAATGCTGGAGCACGTTGCGCAATCGTATGATAGTCAAGCCGAATGGCACGACACCGACGAAGCAGTGCGCAAACGGCTCCGGCGGCGATAAAATTGCCCGCCCATCTGGCCAACACAAATCGATGTTGCGAGCCTGCGAGCGAACGACCGACAATAGGGCGTATCGCTGCTATCGGACACGGCCGCAACGAAAGGCAGCTATTCGCAAGCTTCGCGCTACAACCTGCCGTTCCGGAGTGTCTGAATTAGCTGTCTGGACCTGTGGTGTATTTCCAATTTTTACCGGCAGATGCTCAACGCAACTTAGCTTCTACCATTGAGCCGGCGTCCTTGCGTAGGATCATCTCTTGCTGCCGCAACCGTGCTACGCTGCGCTTTCCTTCCCTTCCCATGCTTTGGACTGAGGATAGGAATCTTTCGGCGCGACCTCGATGGATTCAAGCGCACCATGGGTGAAGCGAGCAGTATATTCGTGCCAATCGCTGGCAGATTCTCCCGATCCGTAGAAGCAGAACTCGCCATGGAAATCGAGATCACGCCATCGCCTGTTTATGGCCCTGTGCGATCCGATGAAGGGAAGTTTGAGGTCGGGTCGCTCTGCGAGCGGCACGTCTTCCCAATCGCAATCCTCTATCATCAGCCGCCCATCCACGCGGATCAAAAGCGTGCCCAGCACACAATCGAAGTCTTTGGTCTGCATTTCTCCCGTAAAGCCATCCGACAACGGAATTTCGCAGCGGATGGTGTCGAACATTCCCATGGCAGTTTCCTCGGACATTGCCGACATTCGCACAATTGTTGTGCGCTCCGGATCAATAAGCTGAATCGCGGGCGTCTGCACTCACGTCGTCCAGCTGATCGTCGGCAATATCACCTTCTTCGTGTGCATGCAGCCGAACTTCCCGGATGCGTTCTTCAATTGCGCGCGCAAAGGTGTCGAGCATGAACCCCGGGCCTGCCGGCATGGTCGCGACTTCTTCACGTGCGGCCGGTAATTCGCGAAGAAGGCGCTTCGTTACGTCGCCAACACGGCGAACCGTTGCCTTAGCGGCCAGACCACATGCTTCGGCCGTGCGTTGCCAATGGCGCCCATACACGTGCCGCCCACGGCGCTGACCACCAATGGCCTGGGCATGGTTTTGCGTTATGCCGTCCCAGGCCAGCCCGGACATCAGATCGTAAAGCGGCGCCAGGCTCGGGCCTTCTGGCTGCAGAAGAATCGAATAGTTCTTCGCATGGGAATCTACGTTGCCGGTCGCGATATTGAAGATCACCGCGTCTAGCAGCCGGTTGATGTCGCGGGCGGTCATGTGTTCGCGAACCAGCGCAAACATATCGGTAAGGCCGGGTCCGCGGCGGCCTGTCCGGTTGAACTCATATTTGGCAGCCGGCGCCCGGCCCAGCGCCTGACAAAAATCCTCCTGATGGATACGCCGCGTCCCGCTTTCATTGTCCAGGCGGTCATATCGCGTAACGAGCAGGTAACTGCGTTCGCCAGCCTTGCCGGTCGTCACATGGGCAGTGGGCAAGCCGATGCGGTTGGCCAAAACCATGCACAGCGCTTCATTCTGCACGCTATCCACCAGCCGCGGATTGTCCGGCTTTAAGATGTGCGTCGAAGGGGCGCCATTGACAGGAATGGCAAGGCGATTGTCATGCAAGGCGACCGGGAGTTTGTCCTGCGCGCCGGCGAGGCTCATCGACACGCCGTCTTCCCCGACCAGAAATGGGCGTGCGGGGAGATCGCTGATGATACGCTCAAGCGCGGCAGCATCTGGAACCGTGCGGTAGCCCGGTGGCCCGTCGTGATTGGACGGTCCGATGCTCAGCGCGCCGGCAAGATCTCCTCCCGTTTCCATGATAAGGCCGAGCACGTCTTCGGGAGACGCGCCCAGTGCCCGCGTCATGGCGCGCAGCGGCTCGCCTTCGGGCAGCAGGTTCATCAGCCATGGCAGGACAAGATCCTGTTCATAGCGCGCTTCGCCAAGCGGCATGGTGAGCGAGATTGGAAAGCGATCGGCGTCGCCGAGCCAGTCTGGCTGGTAGATAAGCCGGACCTCTCCCGCATCGGCCGCGATTGTCGCGATCTGCCGATCCTCGTAATGGACGGGCAGCTGCACGCTCAGCTCAGCTCCAGATGAAGGCCGACCGCCTTGGCAGCCGCCAGCGCCTTGCCGAGCTGCGCTGTCGCTTTGCCTCCTTCCAGATCGACGATGAAGCGTTCGCCACTATTAATGGCAAGCGCCAACTCGCGCTGGGTGAGCCCCAGCGCCTTGCGCGCCTGCGCCACGGCGGCGCCGAATTCCTGTGCGGTCTGAATCATATCATCTTCCCGAACGGTAAGATTGCACACATAGAAGCACCACGCAAGGTCTTTTCTTCCCGAACGGTAAGATTCTGGTTACTGAGACGAATATCGCAGATCAATCTTCCCGAACGGGAAGATTGCTCTCGGAAATGCACACGCCTCTTGCCTTGCGTAGCTGCAACGCCTTCCAAAAGGCAATTCAACCGCGTCGGAGACCGATGCTTCGGAGCTGCTGGCGCGTCGAAACGGAATCTCGCTACGCTGTCGGTAAGGTAGCAGGTGCTCAACCGAACTTGAAATTCGCATCTCCTGAACATCTCATTCGGTACAGAGCTGGGAGGCGGGATCGGCAGCGATAACGCCCGTCACGCAAGCGCGGCGGCGCGACAAACGGCGAGCAGTTGCGCCTCGATCGCCGCTTTGTTCTCCGGCTTTGCCGGGTCGAGCCCCGTCATCCGCCGCACCATGCCTGGCGCCGTGCCGAAGATTCGAACCTGGCCGAGAATGGCCACCGCCTTTACCCGTATTGCGCTATCGTCCCATCGGCCATGCCCGAGCCCACCGATCAGGGCAGCGAGCCTTTCGCCCACGCGCTCCAGCAAGCGATCGTAGAGAATCTCGAACGCCTCCGTGGGCTCCAGTTGCTCACGCGACACAAAGCGCGCCCAATCCGCGCTGCGCTCATCCAGCATCAGATCGAGGAGCGCCGCCACGAGCCGGTCGATCTCCGCGAGGTGTGCCTCGTCATCGCTCGCGCCCGGCATCGCCGCGCCATCCAGGCTTGGGGCCAGCACCCGCTCCAGATGGTCGGCAATATGCCCGGCCGCGGCAAGATAGATGCCGTCCTTGCCGCCAAAATGATAAGTGATCGCCGACATCGTCGTTCCGGCGGCCGCCGCGATCGCACGCGTACTCGCGCCGCTGCGGCCCATGCGGCCGAACTGGTCGATCGCTGCATCCAGCAGGCGATTGCCGCAAAGCGACAGGGACTCAGGCTTTGCCATAGCCGCAGACTAACCGCCGTCTGCCTCGATCTCAATTGCGCTTATCCGGCGCTGGCGCGGTGTTTCGCCCATTCCGGACGGCTCGTCGCCGCGCGCGCCGCCATGCCCCCATAAAGCGGCGTTGCGTCGGGGACTCCAGCGCCGTGCCGGCGCAACAGCGCCGCCATGGTTTCGCGATCGGCAGCCCGCGCGAACGCAAACCCCTGGCCAAGCTCGCAGCCCATCGCCCAAAGCTGGCTGGCCTCGACCTCGGTCTCGATTCCTTCCGCGACAATAGCAATGCCCAGCCTACTGGCTGTCTCGATCAGTCCCTCGATGATGATCATGCCCGGATCGTCCGGCCAAAGCCGCCCAATCAGCGTCCGGTCGATCTTGATGATGTCGACCGGAACATCGAGCACATGTGTCAGCGACGCATGGCCTTTGCCGAAATCGTCAAGCGCCACCCGCACGCCGGCTGCGCGCAATCGCGCGAGCTCCCTGGCCACCACACGGTCACGCCGACCGGCATAGGCGTCCTCGCTGACTTCAAGAATGAGACGCTCTAGCCCAATGCCCGAGCTGTCGAACGCAGCTTCGAGTTTTTGCAGGATGCTGCCGGTGTAAAAGTCCGCCATCGAGACATTGAGGCCGATATGCCCGATCGGCACGCCGTTATCACGCCACCAGGCGACGTCATTCGCAACGGTCTGCGCCATGTAGCCGGTCAATTCGGTGGCGACATGGGCATCGGTCGTGGCCTCGTGAAACGCCTCGGCTGCGATGATCGCCCCATCCTTGTCACGCATGCGGCACAGCGCTTCGAGGCCGGCAATCTGGCCGGTATCGAGCCGGACCACCGGTTGATAATGCGCCTCGATCCGACCCTCCGCCAGGGCCTGTGTCACGTCGCGGATCGCGTCGCGGCGGTGTGTGATGCGCGATCCGATCCCCGGCCAGTACCGAACGAAGCCGCCTCGGCCCGTCTCCTTGGCATGATATAGCGCAAAGTCCGCCGCCTCGTTCACGGCGAGCGCGGTCGCCTCATCCGGCCCCAGGACGGCCCCGCCAATCGTCGCGCTCGGCACGACCGCGTGACCAGCGCAGCCTACCGGTTCAGCGAGCGCGGCGAATATTCGTTCCGCTGCAGCATCGAGATCGGCCAACATGCTCGGCGCGCGGATGATGACCGCAAATTCGTCACCGCCCAGCCGGAAGGTGGGGTCGGGCACCATTGCCCGCGCGACGCGCTTCGCGGCTGCCCGGATCAGGGCATCGCCGGCAAGATGGCCGAAGGTGTCGTTGACGATCTTGAGATTGTCGAGGTCAATGACGAACATGCCCCACGACCCCGGCTCATCGCAGGGGATGTTGGCGAGCGCGGCACTCCAGGCCGCCCGGTTCGGAAGTCCGGTCAGCGCGTCTATCGTCGCCCGGCGCTCACGATCGATCGCTTGAGCATGGCGGCGCAGCGCCGTGGCACACAGCTCGGCACAGGACTCCGCCAGTTCGCGCTCATCCGCCTGCGGTCCTCTCGGATCGCGGCAATACGCGGCCAGGACAGCGACCACGTCTTGATCCATATCGATCACCGGAAACGACCAGCATGCTTTAAGATCGAGGCCTTCAAGGAGCGCAACGGCGTCCGCGAAGCGCGCATCTCGGCGGATGTCCTCGATCACGACACCTTCGCGCCGGTACGCCGCCGTACCGCACGAGCCGACTTCCGGCCCGATCAACAGCCCATCAAGCGCCGCGCAATAGTCCGCCGGCAAGCCGGGTGCCGCGAGCGGATGCATGAGGCCTGCCCGATCGACGCTCACAATCGAGCAAATCAGGTGCGGCGCGGCCGCCTCGAAACTCTTGCAAATCTGTTGCGCAGTCTCATCAAGCCCTTCGCCATTCGCGATCATCCGAAGAATCTGATTTTGAATGCGGAGCAACGTTCAACCGCCTGGAACCTGAGTATAGCAAGGGATGCGACCAAAATAGTCGCAAGCGGTAAACAAAGACCTTCCCTCCAAGCTGAAAATCACTTTAACCATGTACCTGGAGGGGAAGGGCTTCCCCTGCGGCCGAGCCCGGAGTCTCGGCCGACCCCTTCAAGCGGGGAGATCCCCGCAACGCCCCCTAGAGTGAGAGTGCGGACCGATCTTCCGTGACGGGTTGAAAGCCGAGGGAGAGGCCCTCCGGTGCCCGTCATGGAGTTTTGTCCCATGACTATGCAGGTTCTCGATGCCAACCGCGCCGCCGATGGCGGCTACAAGGTCGATGTCAGCCGCGGCCAGCGGATCGGCCGCGTCTCGTCCGAGTGGTTCTCGCGCCCCGACGACGAACGCTTTCTTTCCCTTTCCGACCTCGCGCGAACCGTGCGCGAGCGGTCCGAGCGCAGCAAGACGCGTGTCGTGGACAGCGCCCTGGTCCAGGTCGAGGCGAACCGCTCCGACTCGGAACGCCTGGCGCTCATCGTGCCGGGCGCTGATGCGCCCATCGCACCGACGCACTGGAGCTTCGGCCAGCTCGCCAGCCTGGTCGGCGCCCCGGCCG
This sequence comes from Sphingobium ummariense RL-3, assembly GCF_000447205.1. Lineage (GTDB taxonomy): Bacteria > Pseudomonadota > Alphaproteobacteria > Sphingomonadales > Sphingomonadaceae > Sphingobium > Sphingobium ummariense. Next base: position 145,749 of record NZ_AUWY01000023.1, read on the forward strand.
CCTATCTCCGCCAGCTTCCAGCCGCGCTCGCCGGTATCAACCTCCAATATGGCCTGACATCGCATCGAGCCGAGCAGGTCAAGACTTTCGAGATCGAAGACGGCCGCGTCGAGCTGCGCGCCGTAACCGGCCCCGACTATGGCCGCATCCACGACTATGAGCTGATCGAAGCCATCCAGCGCATCGCCGGCAATGGCACGGGCGATACGCGCTGGAAGGTCCCTGGTGTGCTCGACTGGTCGACCGGGATCTACAACCCCCATGTCGATGTCGCGAAGGACACGACCACGCTCTATGCCTCCGATCGCGACGTGTTTGTCTTTCTCGTCGACGATCTCAACCCCATCGAGGCCGGGCGTCTGCCAGACGGTTCGCCCGACCTGTTCTTCCGCGGCTTTTATGCCTGGAACAGCGAGGTCGGAGCAAAAACGCTCGGCATCGCGTCCTTCTATCTTCGCGCCGTCTGCCAGAACAGGATGCTGTGGGGGGTCGAGGATTTCGAGGAAATCACCATCCGTCACTCCAAATATGCAGCCTCCCGCTTCGCCCATGAGGCCGCGCCCGCACTGCTGAACTTCGCGGATTCCTCACCCATGCCTTTCGTCAACGGCATCAGGGCCGCGCGCGAGCGGATCGTGGCGACGAACGACGAGGATCGCAGCGATTTCCTGCGTCGGCGGGGCTTTTCCAAGGCCGAAACCGGCAAGATCATCGAGACCGTGCTGGCCGAGGAAGGCCGGCCGCCGGAAAGCGTCTTCGACTTCGTGCAAGGCATCACCGCCGTCGCACGGGACAAACCCTATCAGGACGCCCGCCTCGATATGGAGGCCAAGGCCAAGAGGCTGATGGACCGGGCAGCCTGACTTTCCGCAAAACCGGGGAGACGGCTTTCCGGCTCTCCGGTTTTACACGCTTCCGTCTTCACGCTTCGACGTTCCGCGGCGCGGTCCTCCCAAGTGCGAGGGCCGCGCCTCGCTCCGTGATGGGTTGAAGGCCGAGAGACCGGCTCCCGGCCGCCCATCGCGGAGATCATCCCGATGACGACCAAAGAGCCGGCGGACATCCGCCTACGCGTCCTCAGCCTCGGCGCTGGGGTTCAATCGACCACGCTCGCCTTGATGGCCGCACATGGCGAGATCGGTCCAATGCCCGACTGCGCCATCTTCGCCGATACCAGATGGGAGCCCCAGGCGGTCTACGAACATCTCGCCTGGCTGAAATCGCCCAACGTCCTGCCGTTCCCCGTCCACATCGTGTCGGCCGGCAACCTGCGAGCCGATCTACTTGCCGGCGCCAGAGGGAAGCGCTGGGCTTCGATCCCGGCCTTCACCCGCAATGTCACGCCCGCCGGCACCGAGCTCCCCGTTTACGACGAAGACGAAAATGGCGATCTCGTTGTCGTCGGCGCCCGCATCCTCAAGACCGAGCGGGTAGGCGTCGGCATGATCCGCCGCCAATGCACCGGCGACTACAAGATCGTGCCGATCCGCCGAAAGGTCCGCGAGCTGCTCGGCATCGCCGGTCGGCGGTCGCCTGCGACACCGGTCGCCGAACAATGGATCGGCATCTCGCTCGACGAGGTGCTCCGCATGAAGCCCTCGTTCGAAGCGTGGCAGGTCAACCGCTGGCCGCTGATCGAACGCCGCATGACCCGGCACGACTGCCTGCGCTGGCTCAAGCGCAACGGCTATCCTCGGCCACCCCGGAGTAGCTGCATCGGCTGTCCATTTCATTCCGACGATCATTGGCGGCACATGCGCGACCATGATCCCGACTCCTGGGCCGATGCCGTGTGGGTCGATCGCAACATTCGCACGGGTTTCCGCAAAATCCGCGGTGAGCTCTATCTGCATCGCTCCGCCGTTCCCCTCGACAAGGCCGATCTTACGACCGACGCCGATCGCGGCCAGCTCGATCTCTGGCCGAACGAATGCGAGGGGCTGTGCGGTGTCTGATGCCGCGCGTCCCTGCCATCCCGCCGATCCGGTTCTGCGCACCGACGCGCTTACGGCCTCGCGTCTTTCCGTACCGCCGAGGCAGATCGCCGCCGCAGAGAGTAAGAGGGCTGCGCCCTTTTTCCGTGACGGGTTTCAAGCCGAGAGAGAGGCTCTCGGCGCCCGTCGCGGAGTATATCCCGATGGCCACTGCCGTTCAGAAAATCACCCTCAGCGCCTCGCGCGACATTCCCTTCAACAAGCTCGTGCTCAGCCAGTCGAACGTCCGCCGTGTAAAGGCCGGCGTCTCGATCGAGGAGCTCGCCGAGGACATCGCCCGCCGCGGCCTCCTCCAGAGCCTCAACGTGCGGCCGGTTCTCGACGCCGAAGGCGCCGAGACCGGCATGTTCGAGATTCCGGCCGGCGGTCGCCGCTTCCGGGCGCTCGAACTCCTCGCCAAGAAGAAGCGGCTCGCGCGAAGTGCGCCCGTCCCCTGCATCGTGCGCGAGACCGGCACCGGTATCTCGGCCGAGGAGGATTCGCTCGTCGAAAATGTACAGCGCGCGCCGCTGCATCCGCTGGATCAGTTCCGCGCCTTCCAGACCCTGCGCGAACAAGGCTTGAGCGAGGAAGAGATCGCCGCGCGCTTCTTCGTGTCGGTCAACGTCGTCAAGCAGCGGCTCAAGCTGGTCTCCGTGTCGGAGAAACTCCTCGAGCTTTACGCCGACGAGGCCATGACGCTCGAACAGCTCATGGCCTTCACCGTCTCGGCCGATCCCGCTCGCCAGGAGCAAGTCTGGGAAGCGATCGAGCAAAGCTGGTCGAAGGAGCCCTATCAGATCCGCCGCATGCTGACCGAAAACACGGTCCGCGCCTCGGACCGGCGCGTGCGTTTCGTCACGCTTGGGGCCTACGAAGAGGCTGGCGGCGCGGTCATGCGCGACCTGTTCCAGGATGACGACGGCGGATGGGTCGAAGACGTCCCGCTGCTCGAACGGCTCGTTGCCGACAAGCTGAAGGCCGAAGCGGAAAGCATCGCCGGCGAAGGCTGGAAATGGATTCAGGTCGCCGCCGACTTTCCCTATGGCCACACCCATGGGTTGCGCGAACTCGCCGGCACGCCGATCGAACTGACCGACGAGGAGCGCGCCACGCGAGCCGCGCTGGGCGAAGAATATGACCGCCTCGAATCCGAATATGCCGAGGCGGACGAACTGCCCGATGAGGTGGATGAGCGGCTTGGTGAAATCGAGGCCGCACTCGAAAGCTTCGAGGCGCGCCCGGTCGCCTACGATCCCGCCGAGGTCGTGCGGGCCGGCGCTTTCGTCAGCATCGCGCATGATGGCCGGCTCAGCGTCGATCGCGGCTATGTTCGCCCCGAGGACGAGGCTCCGGTCGGCAGCGAGGAGACTGACGCACCGGGCGCCGGCCATCCCGGCTCCGAGGACGACGCTACCGTTCAACGCACCGTGATCACGCTGGGCGGCGAGTCCCAGGACGATGACGAAGAGGAGGATTTCATCAAGCCGCTGCCCGAGCGGTTGGTGACCGAGTTGACGGCACATCGCACGCTCGCGCTGCGCGATGCGCTTGCGGGCAACCCGCATATCGCGATGACCGCGCTCCTGCACAAGCTCGTGCGCGACACCTTCCAGCATATCGCTGCGCCGGGATGCCTGGAGGCTTCGGTGCGCCACGTCTTCTTCCCCGTGCAGGCGGACGATCTGAAGGACAGCGCGTCCGCCAAGGCCGTCGAAGAACGCCAGGACGCGTGGAAGAGCGACCTGCCGACCGACGACGACGCTTTGTGGGATCGAATCAACGGCCTCGACGAGACGGGCCGCATGGCGCTTCTGGCCCATTGCGTGTCGTTCGGCGTCAACGCGCTCTACGAAAAGGCCAACCCCTATGGCGCCGGCCCGACGCAGCATGGCGTGCAGCAACGCATCCATGAGGCGAATCGGCTCGCCCGTGCGCTCGGTCTCGACATGGCAGCGATCGGGTGGCGGCCGACGGTCGGCAACTATCTCGGCCGGGTGACCAAGCCGCGAATCCTCGAAGCCGTGCGCGAGGGCGCCGGCGAACAGGCCGCGCAGCTCATCGACCACCTCAAAAAGGGTGACATGGCGAAAGAGGCCGAACGGCTTCTCGCCGATAGCGGCTGGCTTCCCGAGCCGCTCCGACTGGCGCCCCTGGATGGGGACGCGGCGGACCGGCCTGACGACGAGACCGAAGCGCTGCCTGCATTCCTCTCCGATGACGACGAGGCAGGCGAGCTCAGCGAGCCGGACGAACCGGCGGCGATCGCCGCTGAATAACGCAAGGACGCGCGGGACGGCTCGCCCCGTCCCGCGCGTCTCCCCGCTTTCCATCCACTCACGCCCGGTCCTCGCGCCGGGCGCTTTTCATTTCAGGAGCAATTCCGATGGACACCGATACCCCCAAGCCGATGCCGACGATCGATTATGCCGCCTTTGAGGCAAAACAGAAGGCGTTTGACGAAACCGCCCGCCGCCTGCTCGTGGGCAACAAGACAGTGCTGTTCGAACTGCTTGCCGAGGCCGGTATCAGCCAGGTTGTCGTCAAATTCGATGGTTATGGCGATAGTGGCCAGGTGGAAGAGATCGACGCTTTCAAAGGCGACCAGCCAGCCGACCTGCCCGACGCCAAAATCGAGATTCAGTCCGCACTCTGGGGCAGCCCCGACGTCAAGCGGGAACTTTGCAGCACCGACGAGGCGATCGAGACCATGGCCTATGATTTCCTCAGCCAGACCCATGGCGGCTGGGAGAACAATGACGGCGCCTATGGCGAGTTCGTTTTCGACGTCGCCGCGCGGTCGATCTCGCTCGACTACAACGAGCGCTACACCGCCACCGAATCCTACAGCCACGATTTCTGAGGGAGGCAACAATGGGACATTGCTATCACCACGCGCTTTCCTCGGTGCGCAAATGGGGTGGAACGGCCGACGACTATCTGCCGCTCCACCAATGGTTCGACGAACCGTCCAAGCTGATCACAGCGGACTTCCGGCACCGCGCTCTGCGCCATCATGCCCAAGGCATATTCGAACTGGAACGCACCTTTGGAAAGGCGCTTACGATCTCCACCGGACGCATCGTCCCTGTCCGCCTGATCGGCGAACAGCATGTGCTCGAGGATCTCGGCTTCATTCCGAGCTTCGCCGACTGGGTGCGCCAGATCCGTCCGCAGCCCTGGATGGGGCGCGCCCAGCCGATCCACAAGATCGTCGATCCGTTTGCGGCCGAAGGCAAGACAAGCGAGCCGGACCAAACCCAATCGGAGGCAGTGCGATGAAACCTGAATATCCGCTGCGGCTGTTTTTCGATTGCTCGACGGCGCATGTCTCGCCCGCCACCCGGACCTGGCTGGAAACGCTCGCTTCAAGCGGCGAGGCGATGATCGCCGCCACGCCCTATGGCTGGTTTCTCTGGGTCGAGGAGACGCCCCCAACCGATCAGCCCGCTGATCTCTCATCGGTCATGGACCACGCGCGGCAGCTTGGCGCCGAATACATCCTCTTCGATCGCGACGCGCCGGAAAACGACGCTTTGCCGGTCTTCGACGATTAGCGCCGCAGCCCTTTCCACCGATCTCACCATCAATCCCGCCCGGCCAGCGCGCCGGGCGTTTTCGTTTCAGGAGTCCGTCATGGCCGACTATTTCACCCATTTCTCCTGCGTGCTCGATGTCGGAACGCCCGACAACGCGGCCCGCGCACTCGATCTCTACAACCGCCTGTCCGACGAAAACGCATCGGAAGATCCGCCATCCGAAGGGTTCGATCTTTCCATCGTTCCCGAACATGGCGGCACCAGCCTCTGGATCCGCGACGATGTCACCGGCGACCCGGAGCATGTCATCCAGTTCGTCAAACGCTGTGCCAGCGCGTTCGGCCTCACCGGACGGTGGGGCTTCCAATACGCCAATACTTGCTCGCGCCCCCGCGTCGGCGCGTTCGGCGGTGGCGCCCATGTTCTCGATCTCGCCACCGGCAAGACCGTGGCGTGGACCTACACCGGAGGCTGGCTCTACGAGGTGCTCGATGGAGGCGATCCCGATGCCTGAGATCATCGAAACCACCGTCTATCAGCTCGATGAGCTCGCGGACGCCGCCAAAGACGAAGCCCGCGCATGGTATCGGCAGACCGGCTTCGAGCATGACTGGTTCGAGTTCGTCTTCGACGACTTCGAACGCATCTGCGCCATATTTGGAATAGAGCTGCGAACTTACCCGGTCCGCCTCTACGGCGGTGGCGCAAGGCAGAAGCCGTGCATTTTCTTCTCCGGGTTCTGGAGCCAGGGCGACGGAGCCTGCTTCGAAGGGCGCTATCGCTATGCCAAGGCCGCTCCCCGCGAGATTCGGGGCTATGCGCCGAAAGATGGCGAGCTGCACCGGATTGCCGATGCTCTGCAGGCGGTCCAGCGGCGCAACTTCTACCAGCTTCATGCCAGCATCGTCCACCGGGATCGCTACTACCATGAATATTGCATGGCGATCGGAGTCGAGCGCGACAGCCCGACCTGGCAGGACATGACGGCCGATGCAGAAGATGCAGTGATCGAGACGCTGCGCGATCTGGCGCGCTGGCTCTATCGCCAGCTCGGAGCCGAATATGAGTATCAGTCCTCCGACACCTCCGTCGATGAGGCGATCCTCGCCAACGGCTACACCTTCACGGAGAACGGACACCGGTTCGGATAACAGTCGTTACCAGACTGCCACTTCCCATTGGCCGTTCACGCGGGCAAAACCGATCGCCCGGTTCTGCGGCGTCGCGTTCGGCTTGGTCGGGTCGAGCACGACCTGGGTCATGCACATCACGCCCGGGCCGACTCCACCGGGCGAGCAGTCGCCGAGCTTCAACGTCGCATGAGAGAGCACCGTCCCCGTGAACAGACGATGTCGGCGCACGGCCTCCGTCGCTTCCTCCTCGGTCGGCTGTGCGATCCCGGCCGCCGCGGCAGGCGACGCCGGGGCGGGCGCGATAGCGGGCCGCAGAATGAATCCGGCCACAAAGCCGATAACGAGGCAGGCGGCCGCCACAATCCCGATCGTGCTTCCTCTCACCACGCTCTCCTCGAAACCCAATGGCGGCGCACTCTCATCATTCCCGATGTCAGCGGAACCGCGGTGCGCCATCTTATGAATAAGCGATCATAGCCCCTTCGGCCTGGCCCCGAAACAACGACCGTCTATTGACCGAACGGTTCGACCGATCTTCTGCACCTGACACCTCCGTGCGCCTGCGGCTTCCTGGCTGGAGGCGCCGCGACCCAGGTCAACGGACAAGCCGTTCCCGCGCGCCAGGGCGCTGGCGTGACCCCCGCCGCCTGACCGCCCTCCGCCCGTCGCAACGCGAACTGAAGGCGAGGCAATGTGCAGAGTGTTGAACAAGCATCGGTCGGGCGTTCCGACCGGGGCCGTCTATATCGGCCGGGGCAGCAAATGGGGCAATCCGTTCCGCATTGGTCGGGATGGCGATCGCGCGACCGTCATCGCGAAATATGCGCGCTGGCTCGCGAGCCAGGTTCATCTGCTGCGCGCGCTCGACGAGCTGCGCGGTCGCGACCTCGTCTGTTTCTGCGCGCCGCTGCCCTGCCATGGCGATCTGCTTCGCAGGCTCGCCAATGCCAGCCGGGAGGAGCGGATCGCATGGTGGTGCGAGGCGGCACGACCCTCATCGCACGCCGCTGAATGATCATGGCGTCTCGACGGGGATAGGCGCTCGTCCCTTGGCACGTTTGGCCAGCTTGCGATCGAAACTTAGAAAGACGTTGCAATGACCGGCTTTGGCGAGGTGGAGCGCGTCGGCGAAATCCATGCCCTCGCTCATCCAGTCGAGCGCCTGCGCCAGGATCGCCGGCTCCTCGATCATAATGCCCGGCAAGCCGGCCAGCCCACGCAAGCCATCAGCAATCCGAGACGGCGCAAAACCATAGCCGCTGCGCAGCACCCACTCGCTTTCGAGCAGCACCGTCGTTGCAATGAAGATATCACCGGCTTCAATCGTGGCGCGCGCCGCCTTGGCCTGGCGCTTGTCGTCGGCGGTCAGAAAGCGAACGACGACATTGGTGTCAATCGCGCGCACGCCGCGCCGCCTCCGCCGCGACCGCAGCGTCCATCTCATCTATCGACTTCGCCCGACCTTCAAAGGCGAGCGAACCGAACACCGCTTCGACGGTCGCGGGCGCAAAGGCAGGCTCCGGCTTCAGCAGCACACCCTCCGACGTGCTCTCCACCGTCAGGCGCGTGCCAGCGGGCCAATGCCGCAAGTCGCGGATCGCCTTTGGCAGAATGACCTGGCCCTTGGTTGATATGACAGTCGTCAGCCGATCCTGTGCGTTCGCCACGGCGAACCTCCTTAAATGTAAGACGTAAGTAAGATAGCTTGAAAAGGCGCAATCGGCAACAGCTTCGGCGCCTCCGGACGAACCGCATAAGCCGTCCATCAACATAAGTCGTTGGGCGGCTTTGCTTATCTTGGACGAGCGACTTCCTCTGCGCGCACTCTCCTGCCACGACTTCAATGCCCGTCGCACCGCGCGGATCGCAGAATGGCGGGGCCTGACGGCCGCCGCCCGAGAGGAAGAGGACGGCCGGAACGGGTTTGAGCCGGTCCGGTCGAGAGAGAGCGCCGGTCAGCTCGTCCTTCTCCGCTCTCCCGAGGTTCCCATCATGAACAACGCTTCCGCACAGGCGGCCGCTCAGGCCGCCTCGCTCCCGCTCGCACCGGAGACCCCGCCGGCTCGCGCCGTCCTTGCCGCCGCCGAGCAGCTTCTGCCCCATCTCGAACAGGGTCGGCCGGTCGACGCCGCGACGCTGCGCGCCGCCATGGAGACCGCCTTCGGCGCGTCCGACGCGAGCGGCGCCTGGGACTGGAAGACTGCTTACGACGCCTGCGAAGCCGCCACCGTCCTGTTCCTGCGCAAATACGGAAAGGCGCTCTTCCGCAAATCCGCTTCGCCGGCTTTGCGGCTTTCCGCTCTGGCCAAAATCACCGGCCTTTTGCCGACTCATACGCGCCGGTCCGAGCAGGCGCAGGCCTTTCAGCAGTTTTCTACGCCCCTGCCGCTGGGCCTCGCGGCGCTGACCGCGGCCGCGCTGACGCCGGCCGACCGCGTGCTGGAGCCCTCGGCCGGCACCGGCCTTCTGGCGATCCTCGCCGAGATTGCGGGCGCGACGCTCGATCTCAACGAACTGGCCGAGACACGCGCCGACCTGCTTTCCGCTCTCTTTCCGGCCGTACCGCTCACGCGCTACGACGCGGCCCAGATCGACGACCATCTGGATCCGGCCACTGTCCCAAGCGTCGTCATCATGAATCCGCCCTTCTCGGTGATGGCCAATGTTTCCGGGCGGATGGGCGACGCCGACTATCGGCACATCGCCTCCGCCCTCGCACGACTTGCTCCGGGCGGTCGTCTCGTCGCGATCACCGGCGCCAATTTCTCGCCCGACGCTCCGGCCTGGCGAGACAGTTTCATCCGGTTGCAGGAGCGCGGCCGCATCGTGTTCACCGCCGCGATCGCGGGCTCTGTCTATGCCAAGCATGGCACGACCATCGAGACGCGTCTGACCGTCATCGACAAGCGTCCCGCCGAAGACAAAGCGCGCTTTCCCGAATCCGCCGGAGTCGCGCCCGATGTCACGACGCTCCTGCAATGGCTGGATAACCTGCTTCCCCCTCGCATGAGCTGCTCGCTGCCAAGCGTGCCCGTCGTGGCTGGCGCTATGCCCCGCACCGTGCGCGGCTATCTCGCCCGCGCGGCCAGCGTGCAGCCGCCTCGCGGCATTGCCGCGCCCGACGGCCTGCCGCTCAGCTACGAGCCGGTCGACTGGACGCCGCCCGAGGGCGCACGCCTGTCTGACTCGATCTACGAACCCTATGCGCTCCAGTCGATCCGCCTTCCCGGCGCGCAGCCCCATCCGACCAAGCTCGTGCAATCCGCAGCCATGGCATCGGTCGCGCCGCCCAAGCCGAGCTACCGACCGACGCTTCCGGCCGCGCTCGTCTCCGCGGGCATTCTCTCCGATGCGCAACTCGAAACGGTCATCTATGCCGGCGAAGCGCATGGTGAATATCTCGCCGGCGCCTGGACCGTGGATGAGACCTGCGATGTGGTTTCCGCAGCTTCCGATGATGCGGCCCACAGCGTCCGCTTCCGCCGCGGCTTCATGCTCGGCGACGGCACCGGTGCCGGCAAGGGCCGCCAGTCGGCCGGGATCATCCTCGACAACTGGCTCCAGGGCCGCCGCAAGGCCGTCTGGATCTCGAAGTCCGACAAGCTGCTCGAGGACGCCCAGCGCGACTGGTCGGCGCTCGGCATGGAGCGCTTGCTGGTCACGCCGCTGTCGCGCTTTCCGCAGGGCACGTCCATCCGGCTTGCCGAAGGCATCCTTTTTACCACCTATGCCACGCTACGGTCCGACGACCGGGGAGAAAAGCTTTCCCGCGTCAAGCAGATCGTCGAATGGTTGGGCTCCGACTTCGATGGAGTGATCATTTTCGACGAGAGCCACGCCATGCAAAACGCCGGCGGCGGAAAAAGTGAACGCGGCGACGTCGCCCCCTCGCAGCAGGGCCGTGCCGGGCTCAGGCTCCAGCACGCGCTCCCCAATGCGCGTGTCGTCTACGTCTCGGCAACCGGGGCAACCACCGTTCACAATCTCGCTTACGCCCAGCGGCTCGGCCTGTGGGGCGGGGAGGATTTCCCCTTCGCCAACCGCGCCGAGTTCATCGAGGCCGTCGAGAATGGCGGCGTCGCGGCGATGGAAGTGCTCGCCCGCGACCTGCGCGCACTCGGCCTCTACACGGCCCGGTCGCTCTCCTATGACGGTGTCGAATATGAGCTGGTCGAACACCAGCTTACTGCTGAGCAGACCCGCATCTACGACGCCTATGCCGGCGCCTTTACCATCATCCACAATCATCTCGACGCGGCCATGCAGGCCGCCAATATCACCGGCGCGTCAGGCACCCTCAACCGGCAGGCGAAAGCCGCCGCCCGCTCGGCCTTCGAAAGCGCCAAACAGCGTTTCTTCGGCCATCTGCTGACGAGCATGAAGACCCCGACGCTGATCCGCTCGATCGAGCAGGATCTCGCCACCGGCCATGCCGCCGTCGTCCAGATCGTTTCGACCGGCGAGGCCCTGATGGAGCGTCGTCTGGCCGAAGTCCCGACCGAAGAATGGAATGATATTCGCGTGGATATCACGCCCCGCGAGTATGTCCTGGATTACCTTGCCCATTCCTTCCCGGTGCAGCTCTACGAGCCGTTCACCGACAGCGAAGGCAATCTTTCGTCTCGCCCCGTCTATCGCGATGGACAACCCGTCGAGAGCCGCGAAGCCGTCGCCCGCCGCGACGAGCTGATCGAGCGGCTCGCAGCGCTTGCGCCCGTTCCCGGCGCGCTCGATCAGATCGTCCAGCGGTTCGGCACGGAGGTGGCCGCCGAAGTCACCGGCCGATCACGCCGCGTCGTCCGCAAGGGCGAGCGCCTCGTCGTCGAGAACCGCGCGGCATCCGCCAATCTCGCCGAGGCGGCCGCCTTCATGGATGACCAGAAGCGCGTGCTGATCTTTTCGGACGCTGGCGGCACCGGACGCAGTTATCATGCCGATCTTGCGGCCCGGAACCAGCGCCTGCGCGTTCATTATCTGCTTGAGCCGGGCTGGAAAGCCGATGCCGCCATCCAGGGTCTCGGCCGCACCAACCGCACAAACCAGGCGCAGCCGCCGCTGTTTCGGCCAGTCGCCACCGACGTCAAGGCCGAGAAGCGCTTTCTCTCCACAATCGCCCGCCGGCTCGACACGCTCGGCGCCATCACGCGCGGGCAGCGCCAGACCGGGGGTCAGGGCCTTTTCCGGCCCGAAGACAATCTCGAATCGCATTACGCGCGCGATGCGCTCCGGCAGCTCTATCTGCTGCTCGTTCGCGGCAAGGTCGATGGCTGCTCGCTCGACCGCTTTGAATCGGCGACCGGCCTCCGCTTGACCGACGACAATGGCATCAAGGACGAACTGCCGCCGATCACGACGTTCCTCAATCGCCTGCTGGCGCTGACCATCGAGCTGCAGGGCGTGTTGTTCACTGCCTTCGAACAATTGCTCAACGCCAAGATCGAAGGCGCCATCCGCGCCGGCATATACGATGTCGGGCTCGAAACCCTGCGTGCGGAAAGCTTCGTCGTCACCGACAGCGACGTCATCCATACGCATCCGGGGACCGGGGCGGAAACGCGCCTGCTCACCATCGCATGCCGCGAGCGCAATCACCCCACGACCCTGGCTGACGCCCTCGATCATCTTGGCGATCCGCGCGCGCGGCTGCTGGTCAATGGTCGCTCACATCGCGCCGCCGTTCAGGTGCCGGCATCCGCGATCATGCTCGACGATGGCGAAATCGAGCGGCGCGTCTGCCTCATCCGGCCGATGGAACGGCACTATGCACCCTTGCACATGATGGCCGAAAGCCATTGGCAGGAAGTCGGCCGCGACGCTTTCGCCAAGGCCTGGCATGCCGAAATTGCCGACGTCCCCGAATTCTCCGAAAGCACGATCCACATCGTCGCCGGCCTGCTGTTGCCGATCTGGAAACGCCTGCCCGACGAATCCACCCGCGTCTATCGGCTCCAGACCGACGCTGGCGAGCGCATCATCGGGCGACGGGTCTCCCCGGCATGGGCGGCAAACGCCGCCACCACGGGGGCCACGACCCTCGCACCTGACCACGCTTTTTCCGCGTTGATGGACGGGACGACCACTCTCGATCTTGCCGAGGGGCTCCAACTGCGTCGCGCGCGCGTGATGGGCAGCTATCGCATGGAACTGAACGGCTTTACCGAAGCGATGCGGGAGCGTCTGCGCGCCTATGGCCTGTTCAGCGAGATCATCTCGTGGAAGCTGCGCTTCTTCGTCCCGGTCGACACCACCGGTCCCGTCGTTCTCGCCAAGCTGCTCGATACCTATCCGGTCGCGCGCATCATCGAGCGGGAGGCAGCCTGATGGCCCTGGAAAACCCGTCCGATCTCGCACACCGCCTTGGCCGCCAGGCCGAGGCGGTGTGCCGTCACTATCTCGCCAGCGGTCGCCGCGAAGGCCGCTACTGGCTGGTAGGGGACGTGCGCAACACGCCCGGCCGTTCTATGTATGTCCGGCTCAAGGATTCTCCCAAGGGACCGGCGGGAAAATGGACCGATGCCGCGACAGGGGAACATGGCGATCTACTCGACGTCATCCGCGAGAGCTGCGGCCTCATCGACTTCAAGGATGTCGCCGACGAAGCTCGGACGTTCCTCGCCATGCCACCGCCTGAGCCGGAGCCGCGCCCCCATGAGCGCCGCACTCCAGCACCTGTCGGCTCGCCCGAAGCGGCTCGCCGTCTCATCAAAATGGCGCAGCCGATTTCGGGCACGATCGTCACGACCTATTTGCACGAACGCGGGATTACGGATTTGCGCGGAACCGGAAGCCTGCACTACCACCCGCGCTGCTACTACCGACCGGATGACTATTCGCCGACCGAGACATGGCCGGCGATGATCGCGGCAGTCACCGATCTGGACGGACGTATCACGGGGGCGCATCGCACCTGGCTCGACCCCCGACGCCCGGATAAGGCACCGATCGAAACGCCGCGACGAGCGATGGGCGACCTGCTCGGCAACGCCGTCCGCTTCGGCCTCGGCGCCGAGGTCATGGCCGCCGGCGAAGGCATCGAGACCGTCCTGTCGCTCCGCCAGATCGCCGATATGCCAATGATGGCCGCACTCTCCGCAGCCCATCTTGCCGCTTGCCATTTCCCCGACACACTGCGCCGGCTCTATATCGCCCGCGACAATGACCCGGCAGGCGACGGCGCGCGCGATAGTCTGGTCGAACGAGCGGATGCGGCCGGAATCGAGGCGGTGGTGCTGTCGCCGCGGCTCGGCGACTTCAACGAGGACCTCCGCAAACTTGGCCGCGATGCCCTTGGCGCGCTGGTTCGTCCCCAATTCGTTCCACAGGACGTCGTCCGCTTCATGACGCTCGCGGCATAGGTCGGCGGAAGGGCCGGTGGCGGCTGCGAGCCGCCGCTCGCCCGGATGCATCCTGACAGCGGAGAGGACCGCGCCTCGGCCTTCCAAAGGGCGATCGACCCACAAACGGGCCGAGCCGGCAATGGCGGCGGCCGACTATTTTCCGGCGGCCCTTCGGGCCTTTCCATCGCGAACCAAAATAGCCGGCCTTTGCCATCAAAGGGCTTCGCTTCGCTCAGCCTGCCAGCCCGGCCCGTCCGTGGGCTTCGTCGCCAAGAAGGCCGCGACGGTCGCGGTCCAACCGACGGAGCACCCCATGACCGAGCGCGACGACCACGAACCGCACCACGACTCTTCTCCCACCGACCATGTCCTCAACGAACTTCAACTCTATGGCTACCGACCGTTCGAGGACGAGCCCGACCAGCGCCTCCTTCCAGAGGGCAACGAAGTGGCCCGCGCGATCGCCGACATCTTCGATGCGCTGATCTCGACTTTGGAAGACACCCGCCTCGAACCCGACCTCGACGATCTCCTCTGGTCGACCGTCAACACCTTCCAACGCGCCGCGGCGCGCGTCGATCGCGACCTCGACACCAACGAGCAGGCGCAGAAACGGTCCCAGAAGCAGCAAGACGGCAGCGAGGTAAAATCGGTCGAACTGGAACGTCTCATCGCCGAGGGGAAGACACTGGTGGAGCGCCAGGCGGCATTCGAACTCATGCGCGACGAGGCCGCCGAACACTATGAGCGCCAAGTCGGCAAGGCGTGGCTCCCGCGCAGCGGATCGAAGGTCAATCACCGCAATCTCACCGCGACGATGATCGACAGCCGCGACTTCGTCATGGCGAAGAAACGCGCCGAACAGCAAGTGCTGCTACCTCCCGGTCCCAAGATCGTCGTCACCGGCGGGCTCGATTTCAACGATCATCGGCTCATCTGGGCGAAGCTCGACCAGGTCCACCAAAAGCACCCCGACATGGTGCTGATCCACGGCAAGGCGCCCAAGGGCGCCCCCAAGATCGCATCGCTCTGGGCAAAGAACCGCAACGTGCCCCAGATCGGCTTCGCGCCCGATTGGACCAAGCACGGACGCGCTGCCCCCTTCAAACGCAATGACGAAATGCTGGAGATCGTGCCGAAGGGCGTCCTGCACTTCCCCGGCACCGGCATCGACGACAACCTTGCTGACAAGGCCAAAAAGCTCGGCATTCCGGTCTGGAAGTTCGGCGGCGCGTGAGCGCCGCCGCCATGCTCGAGTGGACTTTACCAGGGAGCCGCACTGAGCGCCTGCACTTCAGTCCTGGCGATTGACGTTGGTGATCGGCCCTTGTACCGAACGGTACAAGGCAGTTCTCCTAAGGAATTCCGACATGAGCCGACCTCCGCTTCCGCCTTTCACAGCCGAAACCGCCACGCAAAAGGCCCGGCTCGCTGAAGACGCATGGAACAGTCGCGATCCGGAAAAGGTCGCGCAGGCTTACACGATCGACAGCGTCTGGCGGAACCGCAGCGAGTTCGTGACGGGGCGTGAGCAAATCATCCCCTTCCTGGCGCGCAAATGGGCCAAGGAGCTCGACTATCGACTCATCAAGGAGGTCTGGGCCTGGCAAGACCGTCGCATTGCGGTTCGCTTCGCTTATGAGTGGCACGATGACAGCGGCACCTGGTTCCGCTCTTATGGCAATGAAAATTGGGAGTTCGACGATGCTGGGCTGATGGCCCGCCGGATCGCCTCCATCAACGATCGCCCGATTGCGGCAAGCGAGCGTCTGTTCATCTGGCCTCTGGGCCGACGGCCGGACGACCATCCCTCGCTCAGCGCGCTCGATCTCTGAGCATGTCACGCACGGCCACGGATCGGGTCGACGCGCTGCCGGCCTTGGCGGAAGTCTTTCGCGAACATGGCCATGCGGGCGCGAGCCTGTCGCGCATTTCCGCAGCGACCGGTCTGGGCAAGGGGAGCCTCTATAACTTCTTCCCCGGCGGCAAGGACGAAATGATGGCCGCCGTTCTCGCCGATATTGCGGACTGGTTTGAGGCGGCGATCTTTTCCGCGTTGGAGCTGTCCGACGACCCGGCACGGGCGATCGCGGCAATGATCCGGGACGTAGACACCTATTTCAACTCGGGTGGCCGGGTCTGCCTCGTGGGCACGTTGGGTCTCAGCGCGTCCCGTGACCCCTTCACCAAATCGATAAGGCTCTATTTCGAACGGTGGATCGCCGCGCTGGCCACATGCATCGCAAAGGGTAGTGTGCCAGGCAATGAGGCAAGCACGCTAGCTGAACGGACCGTGGTCGGAATTCAGGGCGCCATCGTCCTCGCTCGGGCGCTCGACGACGAAAACACCTTCAGGCGCATCCTTCGCCATCACGAAAAGACGATGCTCGATGCGATTGCAGCGCATCGCTCGCGGCATTCCTAGATCGCACCTCTTCCGACCCGAACGGCGACCGGCTGCGCGCGCTGGGCCTCGCCGAGCAGCTCGATATCCGCTCCTGAACGCGGCTGCATGCAAGCACCGCAGCCTCACGCTATTCAATCGGCCGTAAAGGTGGGTAGGCGCCATTTCGCGACGCCGCCTCTCAGGTCGGATCGCCGGTAACGGCGATCCGAGCCGCGCGCGCATAATGCGCGAGCTCGCTATCATTCTCGATCAGATCCTCGAGCAGTGCTTTCATATCGGTCTGGTCGGAGCTCGACTGAAATGGTCCAGGCTGCCTCTCGATCGCAAGCACCGCGATGGCGAGCGCCTTTTTCACCAGATGCAGGTCGCGTCCCGCAAACTCGGCCATATGCCTATCCTTCGTACTGCCTTCCCAACACGCACCTCACGATAGCCCAAATGCGGATCGGGGCGTGACTCACAAATCGCCCGGTCAACAGGTCATCAATGGACATCGACGTTCGTGGCTCGGTTCGCGGACAACCACCCCCGCCGCGTTGGCGCTGATCCTTGGTCAGACTGAACGCTTGACGCCATCAACCCGTAAAGGGTCGGCTACGCAAAGCGTGCCGCCGCTCTGGCCTTGCCTGCGCGGTGATTGCAGCGCCCAGCCCGACACATCGGGCGCCTGTCAGCGGGGGATGGTCCTCCGCTCAAGACAGGAGCCGCACCAATGTCCTTCCACGATGCTCACGCCTTCGCCTTCAGCCTCGCCAGCACTCTCATGACCGCAATCGTAATCTTCCGGGCCGGTGACGGCACAGTCTCGGTCATGCCGGCCAATGAATATGACGGCGACAGCACCGCTATCCTCGATGAAATCGACCCTTTCGCCTCGTAAATACGACAAGGCCGTGCGGCTGAGCGAATCCATTTCTCGGTTTTCGCTCCCGGCACGGCCGATTTTCTGCTACTTCAATTCGTGCGCCGAGGTGGTGGTGGCAGGCGCGACCGTCAGAATACTCTTACGGAGACCACCACTATGATTATCCTGTCCATCCTTGCCTCCTTCGCCGCCATAGGCGCGATCTGCTGGCTCTTGTTCACGCTGGCCGTGTTCGCTCTCCCGGCTTTCGTCGGGGTCACCGTCGGCGTCTGGGCGCACGCCAGCGGCGCCGGCCTGATCGGTGCCTTTCTTGTCGGTGTTCTCGCCGCAGGGGCGACGCTCACCATCGGTCATCTGTTGATCGGTTTTCTCCGGCCCTTGTGGCTGAAGGTCCTGGT
Source organism: Sphingobium ummariense RL-3 (assembly GCF_000447205.1). Taxonomy (GTDB): domain Bacteria; phylum Pseudomonadota; class Alphaproteobacteria; order Sphingomonadales; family Sphingomonadaceae; genus Sphingobium; species Sphingobium ummariense. The sequence continues at coordinate 163,401 of NZ_AUWY01000023.1, forward strand.
CGCCCTTGCCTTTGTGGCGCCCGCGGCCGTCGCGGGCTTCCACGCGACCCACGGCATCGTCAAGCATCTCATGCCTTCCGAAACTTGGCAGCTCGCCTTTTCGATCATCGGTGCCATCGCGGTCGGCGTGACGGCACTTCTCCGCGTCACCGGAATGACAGCCCCAGACCCGTCAGCGCAGCAGATCGCCAGAGCCTGAGTCGCCGGGCAACGGTCAGGCGGTTGAGTAGAGCGCGTCATGCCGTGAGTCGTCGTCGAACTGTGCGGTTGGGGAAGCGTCGTGCGCAATCACTCGCAGAGCGCAGCGCGGCATTGACCCTCGCACGGCTGCTGGCGGGTGGCGCAGCGGCATTGCCGGGAGGGACGGGCCGTGCGCGTAGGCCAGCGGCGCACTGGCGTAGCACAGTTTCCTTGCCGGACGCCAAGGCAGGCGAGCCGATGCCGTAAGCGGCGGCGCCTCAGGTCCAAGGCGGGCAGCCTGTTCCTCCTTGCCGGAACTCCTGTCTCAAGCGCACCAACACGGTCTCTTCAATGGCCTGATCTGGCCGAACGCCGGCTTCGCCTCGATCGCCTATGCCGCAACAGCGGCGTCACAACTTTCTTCCCCTGGCGGCTGTGCCGCCATTCCGCGCGGAACAAGAAAGTTCCTCCTTTGCTGTCATGCCCCTGACGGGGTGCGTCGTCGATCGCCTCCGGCCTGTCGATCGCCATCGAGACCGCAATGGTGCGGGCTCGAAACGTCGAAGCAAGGAGAACTCACATGGCTACCATCGGCACCTTCAAGAAGACCGCCTCGAACGAATTCACCGGCGAAATCGTCACCCTCTCGGTCCAGGCCAAGAACGTCCGCATCATCCCCGAAGCTCGCACCACCGGCGAGAACGCTCCCAGCCACCGCGTCTTCGTCGGCCGCGCCGAAATCGGCGCCGCCTGGTCCAAGCAGTCGAACGAGGGCCGCGACTATCTCGGCCTCAAGCTCGACGATCCGAGCTTCACCGCTCCGATCTACGCCAACCTCTTCGACGACGAGGACGGCGAGAGCTTCAGCCTCATCTGGTCGCGCCCGAACCGCCGCAACGGCGACTAAGGCCCCACCGATGCCCCGCCCGAGATCGGGCGGGGCATTATTCTTGTTCCTGACCGAATCGGATTTCACCCGGATAGGCGAACCTCATGGTCGCAAAGCGAATAGCGCTGGAGTTTGGCGACGAAAGCGACTATTTTAGTCGTAGTTCTGGCGTGCGCGTGTCTCCGAATGGGAGGTGATCATGCATGATCACCGCCCGACAATCGCGGGCCGCACGCGCGTTGCTGGGTTGGACACAGGAGACGCTCGCTGACAAGGCCCGAATATCCCTGACCGCGCTCAAGCGCCTCGAATCCGAAAACGGGCTCCAGGTGTACGAGACGACGCGCGATCAGGTGCGCCGTGCCCTCGAAGGAAGTGGCATCGTCCTACTCAATTCCGACAAGGGGGAGGGCGTCATGCTGGTCAGGTCCGAGGACATGTCCGCCTGAGCCAGCGCTCGGCCACCGGCCCCTTCGCCGCGCCGCTCAACTAATGGTTAACAAATAGCTCCAAAATGCATATAGTCTGTACGTGAGCAACATGATCCAAAATAGCTTTCTCGATGCACCGCCGCAAAGCGAGACGCTCACGCCCTATGACCGCGAGCATCTTTCGACCTATCTGCGCCTGCTCGACGCCGAAGCCGACGGTGCGCTCTGGCAGGACGTGGTCGAAACCGTATTCGGCCTCGATCCCAGAACCGAGCCCGACCGATCCGCCCAAGTCTATGCCACGCACATCGCCCGGGCCAGGTGGATGACCGAAAACGGCTACCGCCACCTGATCCAGACCCGGTTCCACTGACCGCCCGCATCGCGTGATGCAGGTCTTGCATCACGCGATGCGGGCTTCGTACTTCCCGTCACCGTCCCGAACTGGAATCCTGCGCCTCCAAAATTTTGCGCTTCATGTGCAACTAGCGGGGAGGACACGATTATGCCCCAACATGGCACCTGGCGGTCCGCTTCCGCCTATGACTATGTCGAGGAGCTCGATCCGGAAGAACTGGCCTGGGAGTTTCTGCGGCGCAATCGGCAGTACCAGGCCGAGTATCAGCAATTGACCGGCGCGGCCCGACTGGACGCGAGCGCTGACACGGGTATCTGCGCCAAATGGGGGTTGCGATTTCGCGACGGACCCGAAGCTACGCGCGATCGATGCCGCGATCTTCTGGGCTGCAACCGCCGATCCGGGGACACTCCACTTCGCACCGCTATCCGAATCCCTCGCCTATAGCCCGTTCCCAGTTCCTGCCGAGATCGCGCATGAGCGGTCGGCTCCGGAAGGGACGTACCAGTATCTCCAGATCAGACACACACGCTTCTACGTCATGGCCGAACATGGCGCCGACCCCAGCGCACCCATCGGACTGGTGATCGCGATCGGTTCCGACACCGATGATCGCATCGAGACGGTGGGCCGCTTCTTGTCCGCGTTGCAGAAGAACAAGCCACGCGAAGACCCACGAACGACGCCCCAACGCCGTCATCGTCTCCGGCAGATGTTGCGCGCGATCGACGCCTGGATGGAGGCGGTCCCTTATCGCCGGATCGCGGCCGTCCTGTTCCCCGACGATGACATCGAGGCCCGCTCCTGGGTCGGCAATCCTGTAAGAGAAACAACAATCCGTCTCGTTCGGGATGGAAAGTCGCTCGTCAACGGCGGCTACCGCGCCTTGTTGCGTCGCTCCCGCCGCTCCTGATCCACTGAGCCGCGCATGCGCGGCCCGTGTCGATTTTAGCGAGCGATCTTCGACATCGCGCGGGCGCCTCCGCCTCGCCACCGTGCTCTCGATCCGCCGCTGACCCCCAGCGGCACGAAACGAGACCATGGAGCCTTCTTATGGCCGAGACCGCCGCCGGCTTTCCGCCACGCTACCTACGCTCACCCGAAGCCGCGCGCTTTCTCGGCCTCTCCAACCGCACCCTCGAAAAACATCGCACCTATGGCACCGGCCCCGCCTATCGCAAGCTCGGCGGCCGCGTCGTCTACGCGCTCGACGATTTGCAGGCCTGGGCCGAAAGCGGGACCGTCACCTCGACTTCCGATCCGCGTGGCGCCGTGCTCCCGGCAAAGCCAAAAGCCGACGCCGCGCACCGCGCTGCTGGCCGCGGCTCGCGCTGACCATCACTGCCATGTCGTCCCGGCATCACCACCGCGAGGAACGCGCGCAGCTCGATCTGTTCCGCGCCCTCCCTGGCGATCTCGCGCCGCGCGACGCGCAGGATCTCATGGCCTATCCTTTCTTCTCGCTCGCCAAGTCGAAGCGCCTGGCGCCGATCGACTTCAAGGCCGGTTCCATCGTCATCCGCGTCGAGGCCGTCGCCGAGCATGGCATGGCGACGATATGGGATGCTGACATCCTGATCTGGGCGGCCTCGCAAATCGTCGAGGCGCGCGATCTCGGCCTGCGGCCGTCGCGCCTCATGGCGACGACGCCCTACGAAATCCTCAACTTTATCGGCCGCGGCGTGTCGCTACGCGACTACGACCGCCTGAAAGCGGCGCTGGACCGGCTTCAGTCCACCACCGTTGCCACCTCCATTCGCCAGATCTCCGAGCGGCGGATGCACCGCTTCTCCTGGATCAACGAATGGAAGGAGCGCGCCGACCATCGCGGCCGACCGCTCGGCCTCGAACTGATCGTTCCCGACTGGTTTTACGGCGCGGTGCTTGACGACGCGCTCGTCCTCACCATCGACCGCAATTATTTCGGCCTCACCGGCGGGCTCGAACGCTGGCTTTACCGCCTCGTGCGCAAGCACGGCGGCCGCCAGGAATTCGGCTGGAGCTTCGACTTCCCGCATCTCCACGCCAAGTCCGGGAGCCTCTCGCCGCTCAAGCACTTCGCTTACGACCTGCGCGCCATCGTCCGCCGCCAGCCGCTCCCCGGCTACCGGCTCACCATCGAGCAATGCGGCGGTGGACCCGAAATTCTTTCCTTCGCACCGACCGACCCGGATGCCCTGGGCATCCCGCGTCGCCGACGCCGCCGCAAATCACGTCCTGGGGATAAGCTGTGAATTGTCTCGTGCTATCAGGGACCGGCGCTATCGTGCCATCAGGGACCCGATCCTCGTGCTATCGGGGACCGAAATCGACGAATCCTCGCTTTGAATCAGTACCTTGCGAGCCCTGTAACTTATCTAACCTAGATTCCTTCGGAATCTGTCTAACGCAGCAGCGTCATTCGCGTGCTGTGGACACCTCCGCGTTTCGCGGGAGCCGGTCATGATCGTCGCGCTGCTCAATCAGAAGGGCGGTGTCGGCAAGACGACGCTCGCTCTGCATCTTGCCGGCGAATGGGCGCGTCATGGCCAGCGCGTTACGCTGATCGACGCCGACCCCCAGGGATCGGCGCTCGACTGGTCGCAGCAGCGCAGCCGGGAGGGACTGGCACGGCTGTTCGGCGTCGTCGGCCTGGCCCGCGATACGCTCCACCGTGAAGCGCCGGAACTGGCCCGCGACTGCGACCATGTCGTCATCGATGGCCCGCCCCGTGTCGCCAGCCTGATGCGCTCGGCGCTTCTCGCGGCCGATCTCGTGCTGATCCCTGTGCAGCCGTCGCCGCTCGATGGCTGGGCCTCGGCAGAGATGCTTTCCCTGCTCAGCGAGGCGCGCATCTATCGCCCGCAGCTCGCCGCCCGCTTCGTGCTCAACCGCTGCGCGGCGCGCACGGTGCTCGCCCGTGAAACCACCGAGACGCTGGCCGATCATGAGCCGCCCTTGCTCTCCGCAACGATTGGCCAGCGCATCGTCTTCGCCGATGCCCTGCAGACCGGCCGACTTGCCGCCGAGCAGGACGAGGCCTGTCCCGGCGCGCGCGAAATCACGCGGCTCGCGGCCGACGTCGCGAGGATCGGTGCATGAGTGAGCATTCCCCCAAACGCCGCTTCGCGTCTCGCCCCGGCGATGCCGAAAGCTGGATCAAGGCGCCCGAGCGGCACGCGCGGCAGGGTCAAGCTGGTGAGGCTTTCCCGGCCAGGCTGACCATCGATGTCACCGCCGACATGCGCGGTCGCATCAAGATCGCCGCGTTCCAGCGCGGCCAGACCGTTGCCGACATGCTGCGCGAACTGTTCGAGCGTGAATTCCCATCCCAGTCAGGAGAAGCATCATGACCGCGCTTGTTGCCGCACCTATGTCGGCCGGCGGTGCCGACGCAAACGCGCCGACCGACGACCTCACCCAGGTCGAACTCGTCTGGATCGAGAAGCGGACCGAGCACTGGATCCGCTTCGGCCGCGACGTGGGCGAACAAATCCTCGACCGCCGCAGACGCATTGTCTTCTTCGCTCCCGGCGCGGTGTTCGCGCTCGTGCGCTGGGCATCGAACGACTATGGAACCATCTTCTCTCGGCTCGACATCGTGCGCGCCGTCCGCAGCGGCGAGGCATTCCAGACGCACCCCACGGTAATGCCCGGCGGCGCCATTCTCTTGCGCGCGAACGGCTGGCCGGACGTCGAGCGCGTGCTCCAGATCATCGATGCGGTCGAGGCGGTCGGCATCGATCCGGTGGATGCCGCCCCCGATCATTGGCGCCACGTCCACAACCGGCTGGCCGCCGGCGAAACGCCGCGCGCCTACACGCTGGCTCGCCATCGCGCATTCGGCATGCGCCGGGAGATCGGCGTATGACCCGCTTCGGTTATGTGATGGCGACCTATTTCGCGACGATGGGCGTCGCGATCGCCTCGATCGTCGCGCACCCGACGAAGCTCGTCTGGAACGCGTCGGCCAGCACACCCATCGGCCTTTACACAATCGCACCGGATCGGTCGCCGCAGCTCGGCGATCTGGTCGCCGTGCGCGCGCCAGAACCGCTTGAGAGCTTCATGGTCAGGCGCGGCTATATCGGTCGAAGCGTGCCGCTCATGAAGCATGTTGCCGCGATTGCCGGACAGCGCGTCTGCCGCAACGGCCACACGATCACGGTCGATGCCGAACCGTTGGGCGAAGCGCTTGCGCGCGATCGTCTCGGCCGCGCGCTGCCCGTCTGGAAGGGATGCCGCGTCCTCGCCAAGGACGAGCTGTTCCTGATGAACTGGCAGGTCCGCGACAGTCTCGACGGCCGCTATTTCGGTCCTCTGCCCGTCGCTGCGGTCATCGGCCGAGCCACTCCACTCTACACCGACGAGGACGGCGATGGCCGCTTCGTCTGGCGCGCGCCGACGCGGTGACGACGCACGCCTGGTCATCCTCACCGCCCATCCCAAGGAAGAAACCATGTCTCTCATCGGTCAATTCACCCGCGATGATTCCGGCTTCATCGGTCATCTCGACACACTCTTGCTGCACCAGGATATCATCATCCTTCCCGCCGAACCTTCCGAGGCCGAGAACGCGCCCCATTTTCGCGTTCACATCTTCGACGGCATGAACAACGAAGCCGGCCCCGAGATCGGAGCGGGCTGGAATCGCACTGGCGACAAAGCGGGCGACTATGTCTCGCTTCAGTTCGACGATCCGAGCTTCGGGCAGCCTATCCGCGCCAACCTGTTCCAGTCGTCCGACGATAAATCCTCCTGGGTGCTGCACTGGAGTCGCCCGCCCAAACGCGGCGAGCGGGATTGAAAAATGCCAGCCTGCCGCAATCAACGTGTCGCCGGGCGGTTCACCACCGTCCGGCTGACAGTCCTCCTTCTCCTTTCCGGTCTTGTTCTGACCGGCGCTCCTGCCGCCTTGGTCGAGGCGCAGACGCCGCCGCCGACCGCCGGTTCGGTCCGCGATCCTTATGCGCCTTTCGTTACCGAGGCAGCGCAGCGGTTCGGCATTCCCGAGGCGTGGATTTATGCTGTCATGCGTATCGAGAGTCGAGGCGATGCGCGCGCGATCTCACCCAAAGGCGCGATGGGCCTCATGCAGATCATGCCTGCCACCTGGACAGTGTTGCGCGCGCGATATGGGCTGGGCAGCGATCCCTATGATCCGCGCGACAACATCCTTGCCGGCGCCGCTTACTTGCGCGAAATGCACGACCGTTACGGCGCACCCGGCTTTCTCGCGGCCTATAATGCCGGTCCCGGCCGATATGAGGCATATCGCGCGACCGGCCGTCCATTGCCGGCTGAAACGGTCACCTATGTTGCGATGATCGCGCCGCGGATCGGTGCTCAAGGCCGCATCGCTCCCGTTGCTGTCGCCGTGCCCGACCCCCTCGCATGGATGCGTGCGCCGCTATTCGTCGAGCGCACCGGCAGCAGTCCGGTTGCAGATGACGAGCAGAATTTCAGTGCTTCGATGGCATCCACAACGCCGTCGGCTGCGCGCCAAATTGCTCCTGTTGAGACCGTTTCCAGCGGCCTGTTCGTGCGCCAGGCGGATGGAGCACGCGGGCAATGATAGGAATGCTGCCCGATCGCGTCGTGGCGAAGCGCAGCGTGGAAGAGGCGGCATGGCGGGGAAGGACGAGCACCACAACCGGACGATGGCAGGATAAAAGGGCGCACATTGTGCGCCGGTCGGTCGGTTGGTTTTCTGGGCGTTTTGCCTGCGCTCCGCACATTGTCCACGCGTGGCACAATGTGCGCTCCGAGCTCAGAGCAGCGGATTTCCGTCATTTTTCGCACAGTGTCGAGCGATTTCATGGCCGATGAACGCGAGTTCCGCATCCGGCCTGGCCGTATCCGCTCGACGCGTGCGCAGGCGGCACGGCCCTTCATCGCGCAAGCATTGGCAGCCGCAAAGAAGGCGGGTGGCGGCGTGTCGCGATCCGGGCGCATCACGTCCGGCAATCGCTCGCGCTTCGGCCACGGCCAGCGCGCCAGCATCCAGGCCAACCGCCTCATCACAGCGCGATCGCGGGGCGCCGTCATCAAGGCGCGCGTGGTACGCCAATCGGCACGCACGGCGCCGCTCGCTACCCATCTCGATTACCTGCGCCGCGATGGCGTCACCCGGGATGGGGAAAAGGCGCGGCTGTTCGGACCGGGAGAGGAGGAAGCGGATGGCCGCGCCTTTGCCGAGCGGTGCGAGGGCGACCGGCATCATTTCCGCTTCATCGTCTCACCCGACGACGCGCTGGAAATGTCCGATCTGCGATCCTTCACAAAGGAACTCGCGGGTCAGATGGAAAGAGATCTCGGCACCAGCCTTGACTGGGTGGCGGTCGATCACTGGAACACCGAGCATCCGCATGTCCATCTCATCGTGCGCGGCGTGCGGGACGACGGCGAGGATCTCGTCATCTCGCGCGACTATATCAAGCAAGGCATGCGCGACAGGGCGCGCGATCTCATCACCCAGGAGCTTGGCCCGCGCACCGATCTCGACATCCGGCGCAGTCTTGAAAGTCAGATCGCATCCGAACGCTTGACACAGCTCGACCGCCAGCTCCTTCGCGACGGTCGACGCACCGGCATCATCGATGTCGCGCCGCCGACTGGCGAACAGCCCGACGCATTCCACGCACTCAAGGTCGGACGCCTGCGCAAGCTCGAAACACTCGGCCTCGCCGAGCAGATCGGTGCCGGCCAATGGACGATCGACGACAAGGCCGAGGCAACGCTGCGCGAACTCGGCGAACGCGGCGACATCATCAAGCGCATGCACCATGCGTTGACGGCACGCGGCATCGAGCGCGGATCAGCGGATTATGTACTGGCGGCTGAAAGTCTCGATGCGCCGATTGTCGGCCGCCTGGCCGAGCGCGGCCTTGATGACGAACTCAAGGGCAGCGCCTATGCCGTGGTCGACGGCATCGATGGACGGAGCCATCACATCAGGCTCGCTGATCTCAACGCCGCCGGCGACAGTGCTCCAGGTTCGATCGTCGAGCTGCGCGCCTATGACGATTCGCGCGGCCAGCGCCGTGTCGCGCTCGCGGTGCGCTCGGATCTCGATATCGAACATCAGGTAACCGCGATCGGCGCAACCTGGCTCGATCGGCAGAACACCTCGCGCGACCCGGCAGTGCTGTCCGAGAGCGGGTTCGGCGCCGACGTCCGCGATGCCCTCGACCGCCGTGCGGAACATTTAGTCGAGCAGGGCTTCGCCGAGCGGCAAGGTCGGCGCACAGTCTTCGCTCGCAGTCTCCTCGAGACGCTGCGCCGCCGCGACGTGGAGGCGCTGGGCGAGAAACTCGCCGATCAGACCGGCCAGTCTTTCCAGCGCGCCGAAAGCGGTGAGTATGTCGCCGGCACTTATCGTCGCCGCTTCACGCTTTCCTCTGGCCGCTTTGCGATGATCGACGATGGCCTCGGCTTTCAGCTCGTCCCCTGGACACCCTCGATGGAAAAGCATCTTGGCCATCACATCTCCGGCGTTGGGCGCGGCGATGGCGGAGTCGACTGGAGCTTCGCTCGCCAGCGAGGACTCGGCCGTTGAGCGCGGGTGTCAATCCAAGCGCAAAGCGCCAAAGCGCGGTCGGCTCCGCACACCCGCCGTTGTGTATCCGTTAGCCGCCGTTCCCTCGATCGCCGGGCGGCAGGTCTTGTCCGCGCTGCTCCTGCCTCCCAGCGTAGTGCTATTTGCACGGGTTATTGCTCATGTCAGGCACGAAAATTCTCTGGGGCCAGATCCTCATCGTATTCACAATCGTCCTCGCCACGACCTGGGCGGCGACGGAGTGGACGGCATATCGGCTCGGCTTTCAGCCTCAGCTCGGGACGCCATGGTTCGAAATCGCCGGTTGGCCGGTCTATTATCCGCCTTCCTTCTTCTGGTGGTGGTATTTCTACGACGCCTACGCGCCGCCGATCTTTGTCGAAGGCGCCTATATTGCCGCGTCCGGAGGATTCATCGCCATCGCGGTCGCGATCCTCATGTCGATCTGGCGCGCACGCGAAGCGCGCAATGTCTTTACCTATGGATCGGCGCGATGGGCAAACCAGGATGAAGTCGAGGCGGCCGGGCTCCTCGGTCCCGATGGCGTCGTTCTTGGAAAGCTCAGAAACGATTACCTGCGCCACGAGGGGCCGGAGCATATCTTGTGCTTCGCCCCGACGCGATCCGGCAAGGGCGTCGGGCTCGTCATACCCTCGCTACTCACTTGGCCCGGATCCGCCATCGTCCACGACATCAAGGGCGAGAATTGGCAACTCACGGCAGGCTTTCGCGCGCGGCACGGCCGTGTGCTGCTCTTCGACCCGACCAATGCGAAATCGGCTGCCTACAATCCACTTCTGGAGGTCCGGAAAGGGGAATGGGAGGTGCGCGACGTTCAGAATATCGCCGATATCCTGGTCGATCCGGAAGGGTCGCTGGAAAAGCGCAACCACTGGGAAAAAACCAGTCACGCGCTCTTGGTCGGCGCAATCCTGCATGTCCTCTACGCCGAACAGGATAAGACCTTGGCCGGCGTTGCTGCCTTTCTGTCCGATCCCCGACGGCCGATCGAGTCAACCCTGGCCGCGATGATGAAGACCGCTCACCTAGGTGAGGCCGGCCCACACCCGGTCATCGCCAGCGCCGCCCGCGAGTTGTTGAACAAGTCCGAGAACGAGCGGTCCGGCGTACTTTCAACAGCCATGTCGTTCCTTGGCCTTTACCGCGATCCCGTGGTCGCGCGCGTGACGCGCCGCTGCGACTGGCGCATCACCGATATGGTCGGCGGCAAGCACCCCACGACGCTTTATCTGGTCGTGCCTCCCTCCGACATTAACCGCACGAAGCCCTTGATCCGCTTGATCCTCAATCAGATCGGGCGGCGGCTGACCGAAGACCTGCACGCGAAGACCGCTCGTCACAAACTTCTGCTGATGCTCGACGAGTTCCCGGCGCTCGGCCGTCTCGACTTCTTCGAGAGCGCGCTCGCCTTCATGGCGGGTTACGGGCTCAAGAGCTTCCTGATCGCGCAATCGTTGAACCAGATCGAAAAAGCCTATGGGCCGAACAACTCGATCCTCGATAATTGCCATGTCAGGGTGAGCTTCGCCACCAACGACGAGCGAACCGCCAAGCGCGTGTCAGATGCACTTGGCACCGCAACCGAGATGCGGGCGATGAAAAACTACGCAGGGCATCGCCTCTCGCCTTGGCTCGGACACCTCATGGTGTCGCGGCAGGAAACCGCGCGGCCGCTGCTTACGCCCGGCGAGGTCATGCAGCTCCCTGCCGCCGATGAAATCATCATGGTGGCTGGCACTCCGCCGATCCGGGCGAAGAAAGTGCGCTATTTCGAAGACAGGCGCTTCGGGGAGCGCATCCTGACACCGCCGGCAACGACGGCATCGCCCAGAGGGAAGGCCGATGACTGGACGAACCTGCCATTGCCTGCCGTCCCGCAAGTCAGCGCCGATAGGAGCCTGTCCGACGACGAAGACACGACCGGTTCGGAGCCTCGGCGCCAGCCTGAGCTCGACCGCACGAAGCCGGTCGAAAAGAAGCCTCCGCTCGAAAATGAGTTCGATTTTGACGCTGCCGATGACGATCAGGAAGCCCCGGCGCGCAACAATCGAATGAGCCGAATGATGCAACGCGTGGCACGACAGGTTTCGATGGACCCGAAAGACGGCCTGGAGCTCTGAAGCATGTCAGGTCGCAGGAAGAAAACGCAAATCTCAGTCTATCTCGACCCGGAAGTCATGACGATGCTTGCCGATTATGCGGCGCGCCGTGACCGCTCGCAGTCCATGGTTGCCGAAGCCGCGATCGCGTCGTTCCTCTCTCCCGACGACGCGGAACGACGCGAGGCCGTAGTCGCCAAACGGCTCGACCAGCTCGATCGCCGCATGGCCCGCCTCGAGCGCGATCTCGGGATTTCCGTCGAAACATTGGCTGTGTTCGTTCGCTTCTGGCTCACGACGACGCCGGCACTGCCCGAGCCGGCCGCCCAAGCGGCCCGGGCCAAGGCGGGAGAGCGCTATGAGGCATTCGTCGCCGCACTGGGCCGGCGCCTCGCCAAGGGGCCAAAGCTCCGCCAGGAGATCTCCGAGGATATCAGCCCCTCCGGTGATTGAGAGGCTCGCCATATCCTGGTGCGGCTGTCCGATTCGCTTTCCTTGCGCCTAAGTCACTCGACCGTTCGCTGAACGGAATCCGCCGATTCCCTGTCTTTCTACGCTACAGCACGATGGCCACGCATCGGTTGTTGAACTCGTCGAATTTCTGCCTCTTCTACTTTTCCCCAATCCATGGCCGCGCGCAGGGCGCGCCCGAACAAGGATGGGGCGACATGGCGAATGTACAGAACATTACGGAGGCAAGCTCACGCGGCGCGCGCATGCTGCGCACGGCGCTCGGTCCCGCGATCGCCGAATTTCTGGAAGACGTCGCCGTCGTCGAGGTGATGCTCAATCCCGACGGACGCCTTTGGGTCGACCGCCTTTCGGAGGGCCTCACCGAAACTGAAGAACGGCTGTCTCCCGCCGACGGCGAGCGGATCATTCGTCTCGTCGCCCATCATGTCGGGGCCGAGGTCCACCCCGGCGCGCCGCGCGTCTCCGCGGAGCTACCGGGAACGGGGGAGCGCTTCGAAGGTCTCCTGCCGCCTGTGGTCGCCGCGCCGGCGTTCGCGATCCGTAAGCCCGCCGTCGCTGTCTTCACGCTCAACGACTATGTGGCCGGGGGCATTATGGTGGCGGCCCACGCGGAGGTTCTGCGCCTTGCCGTTGCCGAGCGGCGCAACATCCTTGTCGCCGGCGGCACGTCGACCGGCAAAACGACGCTGACCAATGCCTTGCTCGCCGAGGTCTCGAAGACCGCCGACCGTGTCGTACTGATCGAAGACACGCGCGAGCTGCAATGCGCCGCGCCGAATCTCGTCGCGATGCGCACCAAGGACGGCGTCGCCACACTCTCCGACCTGGTGCGGTCCTCGCTCCGTCTGCGTCCCGACAGGATTCCGATCGGCGAGGTTCGCGGCGCCGAAGCGCTCGACCTGCTCAAAGCCTGGGGGACAGGACATCCGGGCGGCATCGGTACGATTCACGCCGGAAGTGCGATCGGTGCGCTACGGCGCCTCGAGCAGCTCATCCAGGAAGCAGTCGTCACCGTGCCGCGCGCGCTTATCGCCGAAACCATCGACATCGTTGCCGTCCTCGCCGGCCGCGGCCGTTCGCGCCGGCTCGCCGAACTCGCTCGCGTTGAAGGGACCGGCGCCGATGGCGACTACCGCATCAGCCCTGTCACCTTGCCCATCGAAGGAGCACCCGCATGATCAGCCGCATTCCTCGCTTTCGCAAGCGTATCGCCTCGACCGCCTCGGTCCTTCTTTTCAGCATGATGCTGGCGCCGGCGGCGCATGCGTCGGGTTCGTCCATGCCCTGGGAGGCGCCGCTCCAGTCGATCCTGGAGTCGATTGAGGGGCCGGTGGCGAAGATCATTGCCGTGATCATCATCATCATCACCGGCCTGACGCTGGCATTCGGCGATACCTCGGGTGGCTTTCGCCGGCTCATCCAGATCGTCTTCGGCCTTTCGATCGCCTTTGCAGCGTCGAGTTTCTTCCTTTCGTTCTTCTCGTTCGGCGGCGGAGCGCTCGTATAATGCCCGGGCCGATCGATCAGGGCGAGGTTCCGGGCTTCGCCGTGCCGGTCCACAGGGCGCTGACCGAGCACATCCTGCTCGGAGGCGCGCCCCGCTCGGTGGCGATCCTCAATGGAACGCTGGCAGCGGCGCTTGGACTTGGCCTGCGTCTCTGGCTCGTTGGTCTGGGTCTGTGGGCGATCGGTCACTTCGCTGCGGTCTGGGCAGCAAAGCGTGACCCCCAATTTGTCGATGTCGTGCGTCGGCACCTGCGCATTCCCGGTCATCTGAGGGTCTGACGCGATGATGAACCTCGCCGAATATCGTCAGACCGCCACGCGCCTCGCCGATTTCCTGCCTTGGGCCGCGCTGGTGGGAGAAGGTGTCGTCCTGAACAAGGATGGCAGCTTCCAGCGCAGCGCGCGCTTTCGCGGCCCCGACCTCGACAGCGCGGTCCCCGCTGAACTGGTCGCGGTTGCGGGCCGGCTCAACAATGCCTTGCGTCGCCTCGGTTCCGGCTGGGCGATCTTCGTCGAAGCTATGCGACAGCCGGCACCCTATTACCCCGACAGCCGCTTTCCCGAACCCGCCTCTGCACTTGTCGATGCCGAACGAAAGGCCGAGTTCGAAGAAGAGGGCGCCCATTTCGAATCGGGCTATTTTCTCACATTCGCCTGGCTGCCGCCCGCCGAGGATGCGGCGCGCGCCGAAAGCTGGCTTTACGAAGGCAAAGCCGAGCGCGGCGTTGACCCGCATGAAGCGCTCAAGGGCTTTCTTGATCGCACTGATCGCGCCCTCCAGCTCATCGACGCCTTCATGCCGGAATGCGCCTGGCTCGATGATGCTGAGACGCTCACTTATCTCCATGCGACCGTCTCGACCAACCGGCACAGGGTCCGCGTACCCGAAACCCCGATGTATCTAGACGCGCTGCTGGCCGACCAACCGCTCACCGGCGGGCTCGAGCCGAGGCTCGGCACCGCGCACCTGCGCATTCTCACGCTTGTCGGATTTCCCACTGCAACCACGCCGGGAATACTCGACGATCTCAACCGGCTCGCTTTTCCCTATCGTTGGTCGACGCGCGCGATCCTCCTCGACAAGACCGACGCCAACAAACTTCTGACCCGCATTCGTCGGCAGTGGTTCGCCAAGCGCAAGTCGATCGCCGCGATCCTCAAGGAAGTCATGACCAACGAGGCGTCGACCCTGGTCGACACCGACGCCGCCAACAAGGCGGCCGATGCTGATCTCGCGCTGCAGGAGCTGGGTGCCGACTATGCAGGCCAGGCCTATGTGACCGTGACCGTGACCGTCTGGGATGCCGATCCGAAAGCCGCAGACGAAAAGCTCCGACTTGTCGAGAAGGTCGTACAGGGCCGCGACTTCACAGCGATGTCCGAGACCGTCAACGCGGTGGATGCCTGGCTCGGCTCGTTGCCCGGCCATCTCTATGCCAATGTCCGGCAGCCACCGATCTCAACGCTCAATCTCGCCCACATGATCCCCCTGTCAGCCGTGTGGGCGGGGCCGGAACGGGACGAGCACTTCGACGCGCCCCCACTGCTCTACGGCAGAACCGAAGGCTCAACACCGTTCCGGCTTTCCCTTCATGTGGGCGATGTCGGGCACACGCTCGTGGTCGGACCGACCGGCGCCGGCAAATCCGTGCTGCTTGCCTTGATGGCGCTTCAATTTCGGCGCTACGCCGGTTCCCAGGTCTTCGCCTTCGACTTCGGCGGCTCCATCCGGGCTGCAGCGCTTGCCATGGGCGGCGACTGGGAGGATCTCGGCGGCGGCCTGGCGGAGGGCGACGGTGATGCCGTTACCCTTCAGCCGCTCGCACGGATCGGCGACACGCAGGAACGCGCATGGGCGGCCGACTGGATCGCCGCAATCCTGATGCGCGAGGGCGTCGCTGCATCGCCGCAGGTCAAGGAGCATCTATGGACGGCGCTCACATCGCTCGCCTCCGCTCCCGTCGAGGAACGCACGCTCACCGGCCTGGTCGTGCTTCTACAGTCGAACGATCTCAAGCAGGCCCTACGGCCTTACTGCGTCGGCGGGCCTTATGGCAGACTGCTGGATGCAGAAACCGAGCGTCTCGGCGCGGCGTCGGTGCAGGTTTTCGAGACCGAGGGGCTCATCGGGACCGGTGCCGCGCCGGCGGTGCTCGCTTATCTCTTCCACCGCATTGAGGACCGCCTGGATGGCAGCCCGACGCTGCTCATCGTCGATGAAGGCTGGCTGGCGCTCGACGATGAGGGATTTGCCGGGCAACTGCGCGAATGGCTGAAAACCCTTCGGAAGAAAAACGCCAGCGTCGTCTTCGCCACCCAAAGTCTCTCGGACATCGACGGCAGTGCGATCGCGCCTGCCATCATTGAAAGTTGCCAGACCCGCATTCTCCTGCCGAACGAACGCGCGATCGAGCCGCAGATCACCGCCATCTACCGCCGGTTCGGCCTCAACGACCGCCAAATCGAGATTCTCGCACGCGCCATGCCCAAACGCGACTATTATTGCCAGTCGCGCCGCGGCAATCGTCTGTTCGAGCTTGGTCTCGGCGATGTGGCGCTCGCGCTCTGCGCCGCCTCCTCCAAATCCGACCAGATCATGATCGCCGAAATTCTCGCCGATACCCGCGACGTGGGATTTCTGGCGGCCTGGTTGCGCCGGCGCGGCGTCGCCTGGGCCGCCGACCTTATTCCCAATCTCAACAACCTGGAGAGCCAGCCATGAATCCGCGTTTCCCTAAGACGGCCCTTGCTGCCGCGTTGCTTACGACGTCGATCGCGACAATATCGTTTTCTGCGACGCCGGCCCATGCCCAGTTTTTTGGTGGAATCGTCTACGATCCCACCAACTACGCCCAAAACCTGCTCACTGCGACGCGCGCGCTACAGCAGATCAACAATCAGATCACGTCGCTCCAGCATGAAGCGCAGATGCTGATCAACGAGGCGCGCAATCTCGCGAGCTTGCCATATTCCTCGCTCCAACAGCTTCAGCAATCGGTGAGCCGGACGCAGGCGCTTTTGCAGCAAGCCCAAAACATCGCCTACAATGTCCAGCAGGTCGATCAGGTCTTCGATCGTCAATATAAGAATGTGAGCCTCAGCGCACCGGATCAGCAACTCATCACCGATGCCAAGACGCGCTGGCAAAACACGGTGGGGGGCTTGCAGGACGCCATGCGCGTGCAGGCCGGCGTCGTCGGCAATATCGACACCAATCGCAGCGAAATGGCCGCGCTCGTCGGACAGAGCCAGGGGGCAACCGGTGCCCTGCAGGCGACCCAGGCCGGCAATCAGCTTCTCGCGCTCCAAGCGCAGCAGCTCGCCGATCTCACGGCTGTTATCGCGGCAAATGGCCGGGCACAGGCACTCGCTGATGCCGAGCGCGCCGCAGCCGCCGAGCAGGGACGAGAACAGCGCCGCCGCTTTCTCACGCCGGGCGAGGGCTACAAGCCCGGCAATGCGCAAATGTTCTACGGCAACGATTGAGCCGTGGACCCAAGCGATGGAAGGGAAAACGACCGCCCGCATTGCCGCAGCGATCTTTGTCGGGTTCGCGATTGCGGCGTCGCTGATCCAGCTCTCCCGGAAGGAGGAGTCGCCGATTGCGGCGAGGCCGGCGCCCGTGGTCGTCCCATCCGATCCGCTCGCACAAACACTGCGGCACTGCCGCGACATGGGCATCGCGGCGGAACGCGATCCTGTCTGCCTGGATGCCTGGGCCACCAACCGCGAGCGTTTTCTCGGCCATACTCCAAAACCGCGTCAAGCGCCGGCCGCGCACCCGCCTGCCTCGATGTTCCCCAGCGAAGACGAGGCGTCCCTTAGCAAGGAGTCGGCGCCGGCTCCCCTGCCGGAGCAATGAGCATGGGCGGCACGGGCGTTATCGACCATTTCCTCGAGGTCTTCACACGGTACATCGACGGCGGCTTCGGCCTGCTCGGCGGCGAGGTGGCGTTCATCGCCACGACCTTGATCGTCATAGACGTCACGCTTGCCGCGCTCTTCTGGTCGTGGGGCGCGGATGACGACATCATCGCCCGGCTCGTGAAAAAGACCCTGTTTGTCGGCGTCTTCGCCTACATCATCGGCAATTGGAACAACCTGGCCCGCATCGTCTTCGAGAGCTTCGCCGGACTTGGGCTGAAGGCATCGGGTACTGGGTTCACCACCGCCGATCTTCTGCGCCCTGGGCAGGTGGCCCAGACGGGGCTCGACGCCGGCCGGCCGTTGCTCGATTCCATCTCCGGCCTGATGGGCTGGGTCTCCTTCTTCGAAAATTTCGTCCAGATCGCCTGCCTGCTCTTTGCCTGGGTGCTGATCCTGCTTGCCTTCTTCATTCTCGCAATTCAGCTCTTCGTCACGCTGATCGAGTTCAAACTGACGACGCTTGCCGGCTTCGTCCTCATCCCCTTCGGGCTGTTCGGCAAGTCGGCCTTCATGGCTGAGCGTGTGCTCGGCAATGTCATTTCGTCGGGCATCAAGATTCTCGTCCTTGCGGTCATCATCGGCATCGGCTCGACACTCTTCTCCGAATTCACGGCCGGATTCGGCGGGGCTACGCCTTCCATCGACGATGCCATGGCGATCGTACTCGCCGCGTTGTCGCTGCTGGGACTGGGGATCTTCGGTCCTGGAATTGCCAATGGCATCGTCTCCGGCGGCCCGCAGCTCGGTGCCGGCTCGGCCGTTGGAACCGGTCTGGTGGTCGGCGGCGCGGCGATGGCAGGCAGTGCGGCCGTCGGTATGGCCACGGGGGGCGTCGGCGCCCTTGCAGGCGGAGCCGCAGCAGCGGCGCGCGGTGGCTCGACACTCGCCGGCGGCGCGACCGCGGCCTACCGCGCGGGAGGCGCGACCGGCGTCGCGCGCGCAGCGGCCTCCAGCGTGGGTTCGGCTGCGACCAGCCCCTTCCGCCGCGCTGCCGCCTCGATGAAGAGCAGTTTCGAGGCAGGTGGCCGATCTGTCACCGGCGCGGCCGATCCCGCCGCAGCGGGCGCTGGTGCGGCCTCGGCTACGTCCTCAACACCCGATGGGCCGCCTGCCCGGGCAAAACGCATGAAGCGGTCCCAGTCGATGAGCCATGGCGTCACGCTTGCCGCGCACTCGCTGCGTGCGGGCGATAGCCACGGCGGCGGTTCCTCCATCTCCGTTTCTGAAAGCGATCGACCATGAGCCTCTTCAAGCGCCCCACGACCCACTATGGCAAGAGCCCCGAGCCGGTGACACCATATCAGCGTGCAGCCCAGATTTGGGACGACCGCATCGGCACCGCGCGCGTGCAGGCGCGCAATTGGCGCTTGATGGCCTTTGGCTCCCTGTTTCTCTCCGGAGGCTTCGCAGCAGCGCTGGTCTGGCAATCCACGCAAGGGACGGTTGTGCCCTGGGTGGTCGAAGTCGACAAGCTCGGCCAGGTCCAGGCCGTCGCACCGGCCACCGCGGGCTATACGCCATCAGACGCCGAGATCGCATACCATCTTGCGCGTTTTATCGAGGAGGTTCGCGCGATCCCCTCGGATCCCATCGTGCTGCGTCAGAACTGGCTGCGGGCCTATGACTTCACGACCGACCGCGGGGCAGCGGCGCTAAACGATTATGCGCGCGAGAACGATCCTTTCAAGGACATCGGACAGCGCGAGATCGCCGTCGACGTCTCGAGCGTTATCCGTGCTTCGCCGACCAGTTTCCGCGTGGCCTGGACGGAGCGGCGCTACGAAAACGGACAGCTTGCCGGCACGACCCGGTGGACGGCAATCCTGACGATCGTCCTCCAGCCCCCGCGCGACGCCGACCGCCTCCGCAAGAACCCGCTCGGCATCTATATCAACGCCATAAACTGGTCGCGGGAGCTCGAACAATGAGTGCGGGCTCTCACGAACGCGGATTGCCGCTATTCCGTAAATCCGCACTTCCGCTTCTCATCATTGCCGCAAGTGCGCTTGGCGGTTGCGCGTCGACCGGCAAACCTCCGCAGATCGGCTACGACTCCAGCGTACCGCCGCTACCGGCCGTGCCTGAGGTGAAGGTGGTCAGGCCCAAGCCGCTCCAGGTTCCGCCGGCATGGACGCCCGCGCATGGCGGCGCCGATGCTGCGACCCCCGCGGGGCGCATCGAAAATGCCAATGCGGCTGCACGGATCGAACCGCGCCGGGACGGCTATTACAATGCAATCCAGATCTATCCGTGGAGCGAAGGGGCGCTCTATCAGGTTTATGCCGCACCCGGGCATGTTACCAACATCGCGCTGGAACCCGGCGAAACACTGACTGGCGAGGGTCCGATTGCCGCTGGAGACACCGCGCGCTGGATCATCGGCGACACGACCAGCGGCAGCGGCGCGACGCAACAAATCCATGTCCTCGTGAAGCCAACGCGCGATGATATCAGCACAAACCTTGTCATCACCACCACGCGGCGCACCTATATGATCGAACTGCGCGCCGGCAAGACGCTCTTTATGCCTGCCGTCTCTTGGTCCTATCCTGCGCCGCTAGCGGGACCGGACGCAGCCGTGCCGGCGACGCCCGCAATCCCGCCTACGTCTGCACGGCATTACCGATACGCTCTGACAGGCGACACTCCACCCTGGACGCCGGTTTCGGTGTTCGACGATGGACGCCACGTCTATATCGAATTTCCCGGCGGGATCGCGCAGGGCGAAATGCCGCCGCTGTTCGTGATCGGCGCCGATGGCGAGCCGCAGATCGTCAATAGCCGCGTCTATCATCACATTCTGATCGTCGACCGGATTTTTGCCGCGGCCGAACTGCGTCTTGGCAGTGGCAAGCGACAGCAGACCGTCCGGATCGTGCGCGTCGACGGGAGACCGACATCATGAACGAATCCGAATTCCACGACGAGCGCGATGACAACGATGAGGCCGAAATTGTGCAGCAGCCGTCGGCCGATACCAATGCGCCGATGCGGCTTCGGGGGGCAACGCCGCGTGTTACCCGCATCTCGCGCAAGGTCTTGGGCGCCCTCGGTGTTGTTGCAGGCGTCGGAATCGGGGGCGCGCTGATCTACGCGCTGCAGAGCGCCCATGATGGCGCACCGCCAAAGGAACTCTACTCAACCGACAATCGATCGACCGCCGACGGCCTGGTCGGACTGCCATCGACTTACAGTGACGTTCCGCGGCTAGGGCCGCCTTTGCCCGGCGATCTCGGACGCCCGATCGTCAGCGCGCAAGGCCGCGGCCAACCCGTGCCGGGCGCAGCGGCTCCAGCGCCGGCCGCGGATCAGGCGAGACAGCGGCGCATTGCCGAAAACGAAGCTGCGCGCACGAGCCGGGTCTTCTTTCAAAGTCAGCCCTCGGCGTCGCCGCCCGTCGCAGGAGCCGGCCTCGATCTCTCGCAGTTGGCCGGTCCCCCGGCAGCGTCCGCCACGCCCACGACGCAAGATCGTCAGCTCGCCTTTCTCAACGCTGCCGCCGATCGCCGCACCGTTGCGCCTGATCGCATCACGCCGCCGGCCTCGCCCTTCGTATTGCAAGCAGGATCGGTGATTCCCGCTGCCCTCATCACCGGCATCCGCTCGGACCTTCCCGGTCAGATAACCGCTCAGGTGACAGAGAATATCTATGACAGCGCAACCGGCCGCTTTGTCGTTGTGCCGCAGGGCACCCGCATCATCGGGCAGTACGACAACAACGTGCAATTCGGCCAAAGCAGGGTCCTGTTGGTCTGGAACCGCCTGATCTTCCCCAACGGACACTCGCTTGTGTTGGAACGCCAACCTGGCGCCGACGGCGCAGGCTATGCCGGATTGCAGGACGGCGTGGACTATCACTGGTGGGATCTGGCGAAAGCCGCCGGCTTGTCGACACTACTCAGCGTGGGCACCGAACTCGCAATCGATGACGATGATCGTTTGCTACGCGCGATCCGCAATGGCGGCGAAGATACCTTCAACCAGGCCGGCCAGGAAATCGTGCGCCGGCAGCTCAATATCGCGCCAACCCTCACAATCCGGCCAGGGTTTCCTGTCCGGATTATCGTGACCCGCGATTTGCTCCTCGAACCCTATGGGAGTTGAAAATGACCAAGCTGAAACTTGGTGCCATTGCGGAAGACAAGCCCGTCAAGGTCTCGCTGGAATTGCCTGGAAAGCTGTTTCGGGACCTGCAAGACTATGGTGAGATTCTCGCTCGCCAGGAGGGCGTGACAGCCCCGGACCCTGCGAAGCTGATAGTCGCGATGCTACAGCGCTTCATACAAACGGATCGAGGATTTGCGCGAGCCCGCAAAATGAAGGATCCATCAACGCATTAAAACCGGTCGCAATCATAAGAGCCGCGCCAGCGCCATTCGCACCAGCATGCGAGAGCCACCCGGACGCGATGTTTTTCACGAGCCGTAATAAATAGCGCAGTGCGGGATTCGAGTTGGTCGGCGACCAGACCGCGCTCCACGCGAGTTGCTCAAGGTCACCCCGGATCGGCAGGAAGGTCACACCTTCCGACATGCCCGAAGCGATCGACGCGCTCGCGAGCGATATGCCGTAACCCATCGCAACGATGTTCAGCAGGCTATGCCGGCTGACGTCGTGAACATCAATCTTGGGTCTGAAGCTGGGCGCCGAGAGCTTCCGCACGAGATAGTCGCGGATTTCCGGACCTGCACCGTGCTGGCTTACGACGAAGGTTTCACTGGCGATGTCGTCCCAGTCTAGCGCCTCGCGCTCGGTCAATTTGTGGTTTTCGGGCAGCGCGACGTAAATGCTCTCCGTCCAGAGCTGCAACGCCTCCTGGCCGCTCAACTTTGGCGTTCCGGCCATGAAGGATATATCGAGCTCGCCTGTCATCACGCGCGCCAAATCCTGCTGCTGGGATCCCTCATGAAGACAGACCCGTATATGCGGATAGCGTTGGTGAAACTCTTTGAGCGCCAGGTGCAAGCGACCGCCGGCAAGCGGCAGCAATACACCCACTTGAAGATCTCCTCGTTCCCCTTGCTGAATAGACGTGGCAAGCTCGATGGCTTGGCCGAGTTGCTGCGCGCCGACCCAGGCCTCTTTGAGGAACAGTTGCCCGGCGGCGGTGAGACGAACACCGCCAGCGCTACGATCGAAAATGCGAAACCCGATGCGATGTTCCAGCAATTGCACGCGCCGCGTCAGCGTCGATTGCGAGATGTTGAGGGCTGAAGCAGCCTTTCTCAAGCTTCCATGCTGGGCAGCCGCAACAGCGTACCGCAGATTCCTCAGATCAAGTGCGAGATCCGGCACTGGTCACGCATGCCGAGGCGTATTTTCGGTCCACCCACAGGGGCTTGCCGGTGTTCTCGATCGAGCCGGTGAACGCTGGGGAATGACAGCGTTCCAAGCAAGCCGCATAGCGTCCTGTTCGTCATGGGTCGACGCAGAAAGCGTCATCGTGGGTTGCTCACCTACCATTACCCGAACCGTGAACGCGATTTCCGAGCATTCCGAGGGCGGCAGCGATCCGAAAGTCCGCAAATCCCGCGCTACGTAAACCGCTGTCGATTTCTTCGGTCGTGATATCGCCGTGCTGAAACAAAACGCCAAAGCGGCGCAGGGTCTCAAGTTGCGGGTCGGCCAAGGCATTGGGATAGTATGCACCGAAGATCAGGCCAAATGCGCGGCTTATTTTACCCGGACGGATAAGCGAGCGCTTGCTGTCCTGCAGACCTAACGCGAGTGCCTGAACGTCAAGCGCAAGGACTCTGTTCCTTGCGCGATCCCAAAGACCGTGTGCCTCGAATTCGTCGAAAGCCAAGGGCCGCTCGCCGTGGGAGGGTTCGGGGGCACGGCGAGCGGCCGGTTCCATCCCGGGGGGCGATCGGGATGGAAGATGGTCATTGAGATTGAGAGGGCTGGCGAAAATGGCATGGCTCGCCACCTCGCCACGCGCGCTAGGGACATCAAAGGCCACGTGGTGATGGTACAAGCTCACCCCCAAGACCTCCTGTCATGCACGAAATCACTTGCAGACAGAGGCGATTCTCGACGCTCACATTCATCGGAGCTGAGCACGCGTAGCAGCCAAGCCAATGACAGGAGGATCTCTTCTCGAAGCGCCAAGAAAGCCACTTTCCATTTGAAGGCGAGCATTCGCCACTCTCCTCAACACATCGGTTCGCCCATGAAGAAGGTCGCCGACCTGCGACTCATGCCTAATCCAACCGAACCGTTCGGTCAATTCTGGAATGCGTGTAGCGCTCTGCATATCGCTGATGTGCCACGGCTCGTCGCTCTAACCGAACGGTTCGGTTGACCTTGGGGCAAAGTTCTTCATCGTTGGGGCGCGGTGCCTTTGAACCCTGGCGCCCCCGGAGGATCGCCCCATGCGCGAGACACGCTCGGCTTACGCAAGCCTGAATCCACGATCCCTCGTGATCGACCTGGCGCGCTGCTGGCAGTACGCACGCCGCTCCCAACGATCTCCGCAAGCGCATCTGTCGCGTGTCCTCGAACGCCTGGGATGCGAAATACTGGCGCCGGCGCTGAATATGTTCCTGTCCAGCTTCGAAGCGCAGCTTGGCCGCTCAACGGAAATTGGTTACCGCAATTCCATTACCAGCGACGAGCGCGAACTGACGATTCTCGTGGATCGCATTCTTGGCGACGAGGCCGACTTACCTGCAATCGCGCGAAGACTGCAGGATGCTGCTATTGTCGGCAATTTCCCGATCGCTACACCGACGCAGCGGGCCATCGATCCCGACGCGCAATCTGGCTTCGCAGTACCTCTTCCAATATCGCTCGCGCGTGCGACGAGCCGTAATGCATGACAAGGACGACAATCATCTACGCTGTAGGTCGAGGCTACGAAATCTGTCGATCCTTACAGGCAGCCTTGGCGTCTTCGCTGGGCTGGTTTTTTGGTTCAGAAATTGGGTCTCTGACACACTGGTCGCCGCCATCCTTGCCTCGCTCGTCATGCTCGGCATCGTTACAATCTTTGCGCCCCAGCATGATCACACGGTATAAGTCGTCCAATCCTGGCAGGCGCTCCCAATCAGCAGGACTGTCTAATGGCTTCGCTTCCGTTTTTCCCCTCAATGCGTTCCAGGAAGCAGGCTCATGACATCCTCCTTGAACAGCCCGGATCAAGCCGTTTCGGCCATCACACAGGTTCTCGCCGGCGCGGAAAAGCGCACGCTTGAGCTTGCGGATGTCGTGGCGAGTGCGGGTCTCGAGTGGAGCAAGGTCGTCACACTCTTTCCAGATCCCCAGGATATTCTGGTCGAAATTGCGCGCGCCGAGGCCGCACAGGCTTGCCAGCCACTCTTGTCAGCGATCAACGCCCCGCGCGATGAGACATGGGATATCGAAGCGGTCCTGCGCGAATTTGTCGTCCGGATTGAAAGCAATTATGCAGGCGTCGTGGGCGGCCTGGTGCGCGTCGCGATCACGGAAAGCGCCAAAAATCCCGACCTCCGGAACCGTATCCATCACGAGGGGCCGGCTTCGGTTCTCGCGACCCTACGTCAGTTCCTGCAGGCCGCCGTTGAGCGCTCTTTTCTCGAAATCGACGACGTGGACATCGCCGCCGAACAGTTGATCGGGCTGCTGCGAGCGACCTTGTACGAAAGACTTACGCCAGCGCTCGAACATCCAATGTCGTGCGGCGTTGATCCCATCACGCTGTTCTTGCGCGGCGCAGCCAGACGCAAAGGGGGGAGGAGCGTGTGAAAGACACCGGACGAACTGAGAGCAAGGCGGCCGCGGCCAGGGCATCTGTGCCGCGTCATGATCGGCAGGATGTCATTCAAGGCGTGGCCCCCGATCTTGCCCACAGCATTGATGAAAATGGTTCCCTCGTCACCGTTCCCCCGGCTGATTGGATCGTCTGTTTCGTTCCGGGTTTGAAAAAGCAATGGTGGCATCGCTTCTGCAACCGCGATCACAAGCACGTCTTCGCATTGCGACCTATGGAAACGGGAAGCTGGGTGCTTGTCGAACCCTGGTGGACACGGTTGATGGTGACGGTTTTGCCCTCATCAGACGCTGTCAGGTTTCTTCGCTGGGGCGCCGCCGGAGACATGGTGCGTCTGCGCGAAGCGGTCCCTGGCCGTGGCAATCAGTTAAAGGGCTGGTTCAACTGCGCAGTGATGGTCGGCTTTCTGCTCGGGCGTTCCAGTTGGGTTTGGACACCTCATGCGCTCTACAAGCAGCTTGTCAGCGAGACTGGCGCCGAGCATGAAGATGTCGAGAGCCTGCTCGTCGAACATTTCAGGAAAGTCCTGGATCGCAATATGCGCCGGGCGCTTTCACTCGATGCCCGAATTGCCCGTCACTCGACTGCCGAAATACTCACCGAGTTGGCACGCAATATTCTCTCCCTGATCATGTCGCGAGAGATCATCGACCTCCATCACACGGCGATCATTGAAGCCGAGCGATTTCCCGGCGTGGCACAATGCTATCAGGACCACGCCGAACGGCCCGCAGTTTCGGCAATCGCTGACGTGCTCAGATCCGCCGCCGAAGCGGACGAGTTTGAGATGGAAGACCCTGATGCGCTCGCGCGCAGTCTCATGGGATTGATGCGCGGTACATTACACCTGGATCTCATGATCGGCGTTGCAGCCCAACCCACTCCTGAAGATATTGATTGTAGAGCCCGCGCAGCCGTCGACTTCATACTGAAAAGCCTGTGAGAAAATCCGCAAATCGACCTAGCGTCGTGAGGACGTCAATGCCCCCGCTTGGTTATTGATTCGGTGCATCCCATTCAATCAAACGACGACTTTCGAAGAGAAGAGAACGGTAATAGCCGCTCTCTCGCCCTCATTCGGTAGCGGCCATGCGTCCTATTTTTCTGCTGCACTGCCATAGGCTGCCATGAAGACTCTTACGGCTTCGGTCACAATATGGTCGATTTCTTCATCCGTGGGCGCCTTGCGCACGCCGAAGAGGAAGTCGAGCATGATTTGCGCCTGACATAGCCGATTGAATTGGCTCGCCGCCAACTCGATATCGTCAATCACCAGATGACGTTGTTCAGTGCATCGCTTGAGAAACGCCTTGAGCTTCACATGTCCCGCATGCGGCCCCTCTTCATGAAACAATTCGCTGATTTCCGGGAAGCGAACCGCCTCGGCAACCACGGTTCGCAAAATCTCCACCACGATTGGGTCAGTAGTCAACTTCAAATAGCGAACACCGAAATCATGAAGGACCGATACAGGGTCATCGATTTCCTCAGGAAGATCGAACACCGGCGTTGAGCGGGAACAAATCTCCAGGCGCATATATTCTTCGAAGAGTTGCTCCTTGCTGTCGAAATAGGTGTAAAGCGTTCCCTTGGAGCCGGCGCCAGCCTTGGCGATGTCGCCCATCGACGTCCCAGCAAATCCCTTTTCCAGGAACAGCTTACCAGCCACGTTCAAAATGTGCGTCCGCTTATCGGTTCGCTGCGTCGTTACCATCTCGACCCCAAGTCAAAAAGTCATTCATACCCCATGTCGCCTGCGCGACAAGGCAATTACCATATGACCGAACCGTTCGGTAGGCAAGGCGCGAGGTTCACACTACCGATCCGCCGTGGCAGATCGGCGCGAGTCCGGATCACAAAGAGGAACGGTATGAAGCGTATTTCTGATCTGCCCCCACCGAGTGGCCCGATTGGAGTGTTATTGGATTAAGCTCATCGCCGCCATATTCGGATGGAGGTGGAGCGAAGTGGAACCGGGCGCCGGATATGGCGATGTCGCCGTTTCCAGTGACGGTGATTGGTAGCCCAGGTTGCTGTTAGGGCCAACGGTGTTGTAATGCCGCCGCCATGCTTTGATCAGCACCTTGGCCTCTGCGAGGCTGTAGAAAATCTCGCCGTCAAACAGTTCGTCGCGAAGCGACCCGTTGAAGCTTTCGTCATAGCCATTCTCCCATGGTGATCCCGGCGTGATGTAGAATGTCTTCACGCCGATCTGCTCCAGCCATTTCTGGACGACGGTTGCGATAAATTCCCTGCCATCATCGAACCGTAAATGTGCTGGCGGGCCGCGCGAGATGAACAGGTCAGCCAAAGCCGCCAGAACATCCTCGTGCTTGAGTTACCGTGCCACGATGAGCGCCAGGCATTCTCTGTTGGCCTCGTCGATAGTGGTCAGGATCCTGAATTTGCGGCCGTCATGCGTGCGCCCCTCGACGAAATCGTAGACCCACACATGGGCTGTCCAGCGCGCCCGCTACATGACGCTTGAAACCATGGTTCCCGTCAGCGACGATCCCATCGTCATGCACTCGGCTGTACCTGGCGCATGACCGGCTCATCCCGATGCCGAAATGGGCGGTGGCAAGGAAAACCTACACCACCCCGTGGGACACTATCAGGGGTTCAGACCAAACTTACGTCGTTTGCATGGCTCCGTCGCTTCACAAACTCCAGTTTCCCCGATTGGAAGGGATCTAGGACTTGCGGGCAATTATCTGCACTGTAGCTCCGCTGCCATTGTGAAATGCGCCCTCGTTCACGTCTCGTGTGACTTCTCGCCCAACGATAAGCTCCAATCCTGCCAATTCGTCGCGCAGTTCGGCCAAGCTCATCATCATAGCGGCATTGGGCGGCCCCCCGGTACCATGTTTCAATTGCGCCGGCGTATACGCTTCCAATATGAAAACGCCGTTCGGGCGCAGAGACTGAAAGATGTCTCGATGCACCTTTTTACGCAGGCTTGTCGGAAGATGGCAGAATATTGAAACAATCCCGTCCCAACGGTTAGGCTCCATTTTGTAGTCGGCCAAATCGGCGTGTGCGATACCAATCGTCACATTTTTCTCTACTGCGAGCCTCTTCGCCTTTTCCAAGCCTACTGCAGACGCGTCGAGAGCCGTAACCCTGTGACCGTGCTCCGCCAGGAAAACAGCATTCCTTCCTTCGCCTTCTCCCAGGCACAAAGCATCTCCTACCGGAAGCAATTCCATGCTTTCTCGCAGGAAGTCATTCGGTTCAGTACCGTAGGCAAAATCGTCGGTGCTATATCGTTTGTCCCACATTAATCTGCGCTCCTCCTACATATCGCGAGCGGCAATTCATCGCTTTTCGATCGGGATTTATTCGGATCAGGCAATCGCCAATACCTTGGCCAAGATGGAACGCGGCTTGTGATTAAACGAAGTGCGCTCGGTTATGAGGGACGCTGTAATCGACCTGCGGTCCGTACGGAACGATGCGAGAAGGGTTTATGGACTCGTGGCTCGCGTAATAGTGGCTCTTGATATGGTGGAAATTGACTGTCTTGGCGATGCCGGGCTGTTGATAGAGATCCCGAAGATGGACACCTCGAAGAACCGTCTGATTTCGGCATGATGGCGGCTTGAAGGCTCAAGAGGGAAGTATGAGCCTCGGTTTCGGGGGCTGATCTGCTGATTTTCGTCGGTGCGGCGCCTTCACAGGCCGTCTTTGGCGTCACGCGGGCGCAATTCGCCCCTCGAGCCAGGCCAGGCGCTGGAAGTTATAGGCAAGGTTGGTCATGCCGATCTTGATACGGGCACGAGCAATGCCGATGGTGCGCACCACCAGACCCATGCGGTGCTTTTGCCCGGCAAAGACGTGCTCGACGGCGGAGCGGACAGCGGACCGCTTGGCATTGGCGCGTGCAATACGCTCAGGCATCGCTCGGCGGTGCGGCTTGCGCTGGTGGATGTGGCTGGTGAACATGCCTTTGGCGAGGAAGGCCTCGTTCTTCTTCGAGCGGTAGGCCGTATCGGCC
The DNA here is from genome assembly GCF_000447205.1 of Sphingobium ummariense RL-3. GTDB lineage: Bacteria > Pseudomonadota > Alphaproteobacteria > Sphingomonadales > Sphingomonadaceae > Sphingobium > Sphingobium ummariense. The sequence goes on from NZ_AUWY01000023.1 coordinate 192,570, forward strand.
CATACGCCCGAAGCCGTGTTGCCCCGGCTGATCAGCGTCGGCAATCGCGCGCCGTCGTGGGCATTGGCAGCGCTGGCATCCCAGGTGCGGATCAGGCCATGCGCCCGGTCGATGCCGATATGGTTCTTGTAGCCGAACATCGGGATGGCCAGATCGACCGGCTTAAAGGCCTTGGGGTCCGCGCCTTCCTTCACCTTGGCCTTGGCGTACTTCACGCTCCAGCGGGCATCGCGATCCTTTTGCCGGATCTTCGCAGGGTTATTCTGCCAGCGCTCGGGTATCCGGCCCTCCTTGATGGCCGCCTTCTCCTCCTCGGTGTTCCGCTGCTTCGGGGCGGGTACAACGGTGGCATCGATGATCTGCCCGCCCATGGCGAGATAGCCCCGGTCCGTGAGGGCGGCATCGAAGCGGGCAAAGAGCCTGTCGATGGCCCTGGCCTTCACCAGACGCTCCCGGAACAGCCACACTGTCGTCGCATCGGGCACCGTGCCATCCAGGCCTAGCCCCAGAAAGCGCTGGAACGAGAGGCGGTCCTTGATCTGAAACTCGGTCGCTTCGTCAGAAAGCGAGTAGAGCGCCTGCAGCACGAGGATCTTGAACATGAGGACCGGGGCGAATGGCGGGCGGCCACCCTTGCCGCGAGGATTACGGCGCAGCGCGGCTACCAGCGGTCCTCGGAAAACCTCGAAGTCCACGACGGCCGCCAGACGCTCCAGCGGATCGCCCGCAGCGCTCAATGCCTCATATCGGTCCGAAAGATCGAAGAAACCCGGCTGCCCTGCCATCATCGCCTCCGCTATCGCGCAAAGGCAGTGAATCACTTCAGGCCCTCAGGCGCCACGGGTTTTTCGAGGTGTCCAGCTTCGTGCTGGACGCACTGGAGCAGGCTATCCACGAACGACGCCCTGTCCATCGGGGTGGTCTCATCCATCACAGCGACCGCGGATCGCAATACGTGTCGATCCGATACTCGGAGCGGCTTGCCGAAGCCGGGATCGAGCCATCGGTTGGTAGCGTCGGCGACAGCTATGACAATGCTTTGGCTGAGACGATCAACGGCCTTTATAAGGCCGAGGTGATACATCGGCGAGGACCATGGCGGTCCTTTGAAGCCGTGGAATATGCCACGCTGGAATGGGTGGACTGGTTTAACAACCGGCGCCTGCTCGAACCCATCGGCAATATCCCGCCGGCTGAAGCTGAGGAACTGTACTACGCAATGCTGGACGACGTCCCCATGGCTGCGTAACTTAAACCAAATAGCCTCCGGCAAACCCGGGGCGGTTCAGTCCCCGGAATAGCTCAAAGTCCACCACCGCCGACAACCGCTCCAACGGATCGCCCGCCGCGCTCAATGCCTCATATCGGTCCGAAAGATCAAAGAAACCCGGCTGTACTGCCATCTCTGCCTCCGCTGTCGCGCTCCGGCAGTGAATCACCTCAAGCCGTCAAACGCCACCGGTTTTTCGAGGTGTCCAGATATCCCGACAGGTTTGGATAATCCGCAATGCGTCGAATATTACATTTGAAGTGCCCAACATAGACCGAATCAAACCGCACCAGCGTTGTAAATAGCCGCCAATCAGCCTCGGTTATCACATCGCCGGTGAGATATCTCTGGGAAGAGAGCGTGTCTTCAAGCCAGTCGAGCGTATCAAAAAGCGGGACGACCGCCTCTTCGTAAGCATCCTGGGTCGTAGCAAAACCAGATTTGTAGACGCCGTTGTTGAGGGTGTCGTAAACCCGCTTGTTCAGCTCATCGATTTTTTGGCGAAGTATATTAGGGTAGTAGTCTCCCTTTGCTGCGCCAACAGCGTCGAATGCAGTATTGAACATTCGAATAATCTCTGAAGACTCATTCGAGACAATGGTTTGTTGCGCTTTATCCCACAGCACCGGAACCGTAACGCGGCCGGTGTAGGATGGGTTTGCCTTTATATAGATCTCGTAGAGAAAATTCGCCTCGCCCAGATTATCACCGACAAGACCGTCACTATCCCTTTCAAAAGTCCAGCCGTTCTCGCCCATAAACCAATGGACCACGGAAACACCTATCATGCCCTCCAACCCCTTGAGCGTACGCATGATCAAGGTGCGGTGAGCCCATGGACAGGCCAAGCTGACGTAAAGATGATAGCGCCCCGCTTCGGCCACGAAACCGCCTTCGCCGGTCCGACCAGGCTTGCCGTCCGCCGTTATCCAGTTGCGAAAAGCACTATCCTTGCGGACGAACCGCCCGCCAGTTGACTGGGTATCATACCATTGATCATGCCAGACACCATCGATCAGCAAGCCCATAAATCGATCCTCCAATTGTGACCGGGCCGCAAGCGAAATGCGACCCGGTCAAGCCGAGTGTCAGTCAGACAGTTTCTCGGCGGTCCTTGCGACGCGTGCTCCGAGATAGCGGGCACCGGCAAGTTCTTCCTCGTCCGGCTGACGGCTGCCATCTCCTCCGGCAATCGTTGTCGCGCCGTACGGCGCACCCCCTCGGACTTTGTCGTGACCCATCTGGCCGGCGAACCCGTAATCAAGTCCAACGATGGTCATGCCGAAATGCAGCATGTTGGTGATGAGCGAGAACAGGGTGGTTTCTTGTCCGCCATGTTGCGAAGCGGTCGAAGTGAACGCTGCACCGACCTTGCCGTTGAGCGCGCCACGTGCCCAAAGGCCGCCAGCCTGATCGAGGAATGCAGCCATTTGAGAGGATAGCCGGCCGAAGCGCGTGCCGGTGCCGATGACGATCGCATCGTAGTTCTCGAGATCGTCCACCGTTGCAACAGGGGCGGCTTGCTCAAGCTTAAAATGTGCGCCCCTTGCGACGTCTTCGGGCACCGTTTCGGGCACGCGCTTGATGTCGACGATGGCGCCCGCCTCGCGGGCACCCGCAGCGACAGCTTCGGCCATGTTTTCGATATGGCCGTAGGTCGAATAATAGAGAACAAGAACTTTAGGCATGGCGTAACTTCCTTTCGAAATGAGGGCTGGTCAGTTTACGAAGGCGTAGGAATCTCAATGAAATGCGCGGTGGGTGTTGCTCGCATCGAGCTGGGTTGAGGCCGCGTTCGGACCGACGTTTCGTGCGTACACGAACGGTGGCCTCAATAACGCGTTAGCTGTTGCGCTTCGTGGGATCGCCCAGGGCATAGGCGCCATCGCCGAGCATGGCCTGCACAACCAGGACAAGCGACCAGAAGACCGGAAATTCCCAACCGCCGCCCGGATTGGAAAAGAGCAAGCCATTGCCCGCATGTGGAATGATCGAACCAATCAGGATCGGCAACGCGGCAAGCGCCGCCCATCGTGTCATAAAGCCCAACACAAGCGCCAATCCGAGCACGACCTCACCAGCCATGACCGGATACGCAAGGATTCCGGGGAAACCGATGCTCTCAAAAAAGCCGACAGTGCCTGCCGGCGTAAATACGAATACCTTGATCAGCCCGTGAGCGAGGAGAAAGCCTCCACTCGCGACCCGCAGCAGGGCGATAGCCCGCGAAGCCGATTCAGATTGTGTCATGCTGAACCTCCAATGTCGTTGGCGACCTCCTACCTCTCATCGAACGGGCATGAAATTCTCAAATATTGACTAGCATCCATGCGTTTTCGTATAATTGGGGATGGACTGGGACGACCTCCGCACCTTTCTCGCTATTGCCCGCCACGGAACATTGTCCGGCGCTGCCCGAGCATTGGGCGTAACCCAGCCGACTATGGGGCGCAGGCTTGCCGCGATGGAAAGCCGCACCGGTGCTCGCCTGCTGCAACGGTTGCCTGGACGTTTTGCCCTGACTCCACTTGGTCAGAGCGTGCTCAGCAATGCTGAGCGGATCGAACTCGAAGTGCTGTCAGCCGAGAGAATGATTACGGGGCGAGACGTAGCCCTTGAGGGTGTGGTGCGGATGACGACGGTCGATACGTTGGCTGCTCAGCTTGTCGTGCCCGCCTTGGCGGCCTTGCAGGAAAGGCACCCGGGGATAATCGTTGAGCTTGTACCCGATACGCGATCACTCAGCCTTTCCAAACGGGAAGCTGACATAGCATTACGCCTATCGCGCTTCGAAGGGCATGAAGTGGTCGCAAGGAAAGTCGGTTCGCTCGCGCTGGGTCTCTATGCGAGCCCAAAATGGCTAGAAGCCGAAGCGCTTGTCGAAGCACGCGTGATCACAGTGCTCGACGATCAAGCCCACCTTCCCGAAGCAAAGTGGCTGCACGCCCAGTTTCCCAACGCCGAGGTAGCATTGCGTTCCAATAGCCGAGACGTTCAAGTCTGGGCTGCAAAGTCTGGAATTGGTATAGCCGCCTTCGCCTGCTACTATGCTGAGGAAGAACCTGGCCTTGTCCGCTTGAAGCAGGATGTACCGAACCTAACTCGTGACATCTGGCTGGGCGTACACAGCGACATGCGTGACATGCCCCGCATTCGAGCGGTCATGGACGCGGTAATTAAGACGCTGCGCGACAGGAAAGGGGTACTTGTTCCCGTCCATTAAATTGATCGGAGGCTGATCTGCTCGGCCGCGAAATGTCATCTCTTCGCCGTGGCATCTCTACTCCATTTCAACTGCCCATGCGCTCATCGATGAACATCGTCGTTGGTGTTGCCCCCGTTTAGACGGACACCATCAAGCAGTATGTCAACCGCCGACCGGACGATGGTATCTGCCTCTTTCTTGCAGGGCGGTTCACGCAAGCCGAGCACCACCTGAAGGTGGAGGTTGCTCCGCAGCATGCCTACAAAATGGTTGGCCGCCATTTGGCAATCATCGATATCGATCTCGCCTCGAGAGCGAGCTTCTTCCAAGACTTCTGCAAGGCGAGTTGCCGAGCGTTCAGGGCCTTTTTGGTAAAAGGCACTTGCCAGGTCGGGAAAGCGAGAAGTTGCGGTAACAATCGTACGATAGACGCCGACCAAATTTTTGGACATATAGATCGATAATAGACGCCGGCCAAATTCCAGAAGTGTATCCTCGATATTCCGACCAACCATTTCTTCAACCGCCAATGCGGTAAGCGCCTCGTCTGCGCTCTCCGTTACTAGCGCAGTGAACAGCCCTTCCTTATTCCCAAATTCATTGTAGATGCTGCGCTTTGATCCACCTATGCGCTCAATGATTGCGTCGATACTCGTCGCTTCATAGCCATGCTCAAAGAAGGCTTCTGCGGCAGCCTTTAAGATGGTGGCCCGACGTTCCTCTGAGGATGGTCTCTTCATTGTTAAGCAGTCTGTCTACCCATGGAATTCGGTAAGAGTCAGATTCGAAACTATTTTGTTTGAGGACGAGCTCTTGCGGCTCGACGGACGAAGATTTGGATCGATGCGATGAACAGCCAGGCGGTCGCGGAGGCGATTGACTGTTCGAAATCCTTGGCCAGGCGGCGGTTGCGATTGAGCCAGGCGATCGTGCGTTCTACCACCCAGCGCCGGGGCAGAACCTCGAACCCCTTGGCGGCATCCGATCGCTTGATGATGGCCACGGTCCATTTGCCCATGTGCCGCAGGGCGTCCTTGAGTTTATCGCCGGCATAGCCGCCGTCGGCGAAGAGGTGCCGTAGCCAGGGGAACCGTTCGATCACGCCGGCCAGCACCAGCGGGGCGCCGTCGCGGTCTTGGATGTCGGCGGTGTGGACGACGGCGTGAACCAGGTTGCCTTCGGTATCGGTGAGGAGATGGCGCTTGCGTCCCTTGGTCTTCTTGCCCGCGTCATAGCCCCGAGGGCCGCCGGATTCCGTAGTCTTGACGCTCTGGCTGTCAATGACACCGGCGCTGGGGCTGGCGTCGCGACCGTGGGTCTCGCGCACCAGCATGAGGAGCGCATGGTTGATGGCAAGCCACAGGCCGCTGTCGCGCCACAGATAGAACCAACGTCGCACCGTCGAGACAGGCGGAAAGCATGGTGGCAGCATCCGCCACGGCAAGCCTCCGCGTAGCAGGTAGAGAATGGCCTCGACGATCTTGCGCATCTTCCACTTGCGCGGTCGACCGGTTGTCGCTGGTGGTGGCAGCAGCGGCTCAAGGATCGCCCATTCGGCATCGGTCATATTACTTGGCAAAGCCAGCCCGCTTCGCCCATGAAGGGCGCGAGTGGTATCAGTCCACATCGATGAACTCCGGATGTTTGTAGCAAAACCGCCAGAATCAGCGATCGAGACAGCCGTCAAGCTATCTCACTGATATCACTCACCTTAGTTTCGGCGCGGACACTAAGGCAAGGTACCATACCAATCTAGTCCAACGAACCTTGCCTAGCCTATGGAGTGAAATAAGTGTCCGGCATGTTCCGGCGTCTCGTCATAGATTTTCTTCGGCGGCCATTCCCATGATGTTATAGCCGCCATCCACATAGATGACCTCACCGGTTATGCCGGCGCTAAGATCAGACAGCATAAAGAGAGCCGCGCTGCCGACTTCGTCTAATGTGGCATTGCGGCGGAGCGGTGCGTTACTCGCAGCTTCCATATGAACTTTTCGAACGTTGCGGATGCCAGAGGCAGCCAATGTCCTCATTGGACCTGGAGAAAGAGCGTTTACGCGAATTCCCTCAGAACCGAGGTCGAAGGCGAGATAGCGCATGCTTGCTTCAAGGGCGGCTTTGGCCACACCCATGACATTGTAATTTGGAATGACTCGCTCTGAACCAAGATATGTCAAGGTGAGCAAGGATGCTCCGGGCCTCATCAGGGGACGCGCCCGCTTCGCCAAATCCGTGAACGAAAAGCAGGAAATTTCCATGGTATTCAAAAAGTTGTTTCGGCTGGTGTTGAGATAGCGCCCCTGCAATTCAGTTCGGTCAGAATGGGCGATTGCATGTAGCAGAAAATCGAGGTGCCCCCATTTCATCTCTATTGCCTCAAATAGTGCATCCAAGCTGCTTGCGTCTTGTACGTTAGCCGGCAGCACAAGCGGGGCTGCGACGCGTTCTGCCAACGGTGCAACACGACTCTGGAAAACATTGCTCTGGTAGGTGAAGGCCATTTCGGCACCATGAGCATGCAACGCTTGGGCAGCGGCCCACGCGATTGAACTCTGGTTGGCTACTCCCATCACTAAGCCGCGTTTGCCCTCCATCAACCCAGCCGCCATCATTTCTCCGTTGCCCATTCCTCGTATCTTCAGTTTGTTAGAACGCCTCTTGACGGATACGGTACGTCACCTTATCCGTCAAGGGAAGTGGTAACGCCTCGTACCCCTTCTGCTTGCGCGGCGGGGCGTTGCGATCATCCGGGCAAACAAGTCAGCCACAAGCATGTGTGAATTGCGTTGAGGGTAGTGGTAGAGAAATGAACGGACGGATCACGAATTCGTACAATCAACGGCGACTATGCACTTCTGGCTCGCTGCTATTTGCGGCCTTGCTCTCTGGTTGCACCGTAGGCCCAGATTTTGTTCGACCGACCAGTGGGCTCGAACAGGCAACGTTGATTCCCAGAGTCAGCTATCCCGACGGGACTCAGATCAAAGCGGCCGACGTTCCATCGAATTGGTGGCTGCTTTTCGACGATCCGGTACTCGCGGAACTGGAAGCCCACGCGCAGACTTCCAGCCTTACTCTGCAGATGGCTTCGATGCGGATTCAAGAGGCCCAGGCCCAGTTAGGAATCGTCAGCTCTCAACTATGGCCGGTTATCGGTACTGGCGGCAATTATTCTCGGCAGGCATTAAGTGAGAATGGAAGACTCGCAGCGTTGGGTGCGCCGACAGAGCCGAGTAATTATTGGCAGCTTGGTTTCAATGCGAGTTGGGAGATCGATCTATGGGGAAGAGCGCGGCGGGCCAATGAAAGCGCAGCGGCATCTTTGGAAGCCGCGACGTTTGAGCGAGAAGCGGTCCGTGTATCACTGACCGCCGAAGTCGCACGCGCATATCTATTGCTCCGTCAGACACAGGCACAGATCGGAATTGCGGAGAGTAATCAAGAGATAGCCACCAGAGTAGAGGCCCTCACGGAAAGTCGACAGCGCAACGGAGTGGCTACTCGCTTTGACGTCGCAACCGCTCGGAGCCAAGTCGCGATCATAGACGCAATGCTTCCTGAACTGCTTCAACGTCGCAATGCATTGATGAACACATTGGCGTTGTTGTTGGGTGAAGCGCCTCGTGCGCTCGATACGGCGCTTCAAGAAGCCTTGCCTCTGCCGTCGCTTCCCGAAGCCGTCCCTGTCGGGCTGCCTTCGGAACTTGCGCGTCGCAGGCCTGATATTCAGCGTGCGGAAGCGCAATTGCATGCGGCGACGGCCGCGATCGGTGTGGCGAAAGCGGACTTCTATCCTCGCATAAGCCTGACCGGAGCGTTGGGGACGGAGTCCTTCGAAGCGTCCGATTTGCTTGACTGGGACTCTCGCGCCTTTTCCGTCGGCCCGACTGTTTATCTACCAATATTTCAGGGGGGACGACTAACTCAGCGCCTAGCATTGACCGAGGCGCGTCAGAAGACGGCAGCCATCTCTTACAGACAGACTGTGCTTAGCGCTTGGCATGAAGTCGACAACGCCTTGGATGCATGGGTTTCGCAGCAACGTCAGCACGCTGACCTGCTCATCGCATATGATCAGAGCCGCCAAGCTCTGCGCGCGGCTGAACGAGGTTACGAGGAAGGTTCGGCGGACTATTTGACGGTGCTGATCGCACAACGCAACGTTCTCACCAGCCAGACACGCCTCAATTCGAGTTCAACCAACGTCGCTCTCGCACTTGTCAATCTTTACAAGTCATTGGGCGGAGGGTGGGTCCCTGGAGAATTGGCACCCTTATCTGCGAGTGCTGATGACACACATCTTTCGGCGCAAGGAGAGATTGCGGGGGAAAGGCCATGAGCAGCATTGCGGACAGCCCCGCTTCCGTAGCGCCGCCTGCGCCCCCGACGGCAAAGCCCAATCCGCGCGTCATTGGCGCGCTCGTTGGGATTCTCCTGGCAGCAATGATTTCGGGGCTCAACAATCGCGTCGGCGCACTGGCTCTGGCCGATGTGCGCGGCCTGCTCGGCGTCGACTCCGATGAAGGGTCCTGGATCGATACCGCTTACGCTGCCGGCGAACTCGTCATAATGCCTTTTGCAGCCTGGTTTGCGATCACGCTTTCAGTGCGGCGTTTCCAATTGTGGTTCCTGGGAACGTCAGCTGCACTCGCAGCGATCTTGCCTTTCGTTCACAATCTCAATCTCCTGGTGGGCCTGCGGTTTGTTCAAGGCGTCGCCGCTGGCGGGCTAATTCCCATCCTGATGATGGCAGCGCTGAAGTTCCTGCCACCGGCTATTCGCCTTCACGGTTTGGCGCTCTACGCTCTGACCGCCACTTTTGCGCCCAATCTCTCGATCTGGCTTGCCGGGCAGTGGACGGACGCATTGTCCGATTGGCGCTGGATATATTGGCAGTTCATTCCTGCTGCCCTTCTCGCCGGGTTTCTCATGGAGCGCGGCCTGCCACGAGAGCCTATACAATCGGAACGGTTTCAGCAAGGAAACTGGCGTGGCATGGCGTTCGGGATTCCGGCACTTGTTCTTATTGCTGTAGCGCTTACTCAGGGCGTCCGCCTGGACTGGTTCAATTCACCACTCATCACACAGTCGCTCATTGTCGGCATCGGACTTTTGGCCATCTATCTGATAACGGAGTGGTTTCACCCCACGCCTTTCGTCAGGCTTCATCTGCTAGGTCGGCGCAACCTCGGATTTGGCTTTCTGCTTTTTACCAGTATTCTGATCGTATTGCTGTCCGGGGTTCTACTTCCAGCGCTCTATCTCGGCGCTATTCAGGATTATCGTCCGCTGCAGACCGCTCCCGTAGGCCTGATCGTTGCTTTGCCACAACTGGTACTGGGTTTTTTTGTTGCAGCGATATTGTACCAAAAATGGGTTGACGCGCGTGTAGTCTTCGTTCTCGGCCTTTTCACGATCGCACTGGCCTGTTTAGAGGCATCGCAATTGACCTCTGATTGGAACTGGAGACAGTTCGTTCTTCCACAGGCACTCCAGGCTATCGGTCAGCCCTTGGTTGTCGTGTCAACCCTGTTCTTGATTACGAGTGTGGTGAGACCAGACGAGGGGCCCTCCGTCTCCGGCATGATCAACACACTCCGGGTCTTCGGTACGTTGATCGGTAGCGCCCTCATCCAGCAGCTTGTCACAGTGCGTGGTCGTTTCCACACTGAAATGCTTTTGGATCATGCGGCTTTCATTGGCAATTCGCTGCCTCAGCAACCCGACCCTTCATCACTCATGGGCATCATCGGTTCGCAAGGCTTAGTGTTGGCGACCGCCGATGCGTACCGCGTACTCGGCGTATTGGCCGTCCTACTGATCCCCATTGTCTTTTTACTAAACTACATTCCCGCGCCCGACCTGAAGAGGGCCGCAGATCAATCTTCGTCTTCGCAAGGGTGAGATAAAAATGGCGCGAAAGCCAATCAAAATCGCTGTCGCTTTTCTGCTGGCTGTAGCAGCTATCGGCGTGTTCCTGTTACTCAACCGTCCGGAATCCAGTTCATCAACTCAGTCCACGAACGATGCCTATGTTCAGGCAGATTTTACGGTCGTCGCACCGCAAATATCGGGCGTCGTAGCCAAGGTATTGGTTGACGACAATCAGCGGGTCGAAGCGGGTGATTTGCTGGCGATGATTGATGATCGTGATTTTGTTGTTGCCCTGGAGGCTGCCAGAGCAAGAGTGGCTGCTGCGCAGGCGGATATTGATAAACTGGAATCGAGCTTGGGGTTGCAGCAAAGCGTTATTCGCCAAGCGCAGGCGGCGTTGGTAGCTGACAATGCGGCGCTCACTCTCGCTGGGGCCAACGCCGAGCGTTATCGTAACTTGGCGGCAGATGGTTCCGGTACGCAGCAAGCAAAACAGCAAGCTGAAGCGGAGCTAAGCATCAAGCATGCAGGCCGGGATAGGAGCCAGGCCGGGCTGTTGGCCGCGCGGCAGCAAGTGAGCCTTCTTGAGGCAGATATCCAACGTGCCCGAGCAGGACTGGCTCAGGCACAAGCCGCAAAGTCGACTGCTGAACTGCAGCTTTCTTACACAAAGATCGTTGCGCCTATCGGTGGGACGGTCGGTCAGAAAGCAATCCGCGTGGGAGCATTCGTCAATGCAGGAAAACCTCTTCTGGCGATCATTCCGCTGCAGGACGTCTACATCGCTGCCAACTTTCGGGAAACGCAGTTGGCGCGTGTGCGGGTCGGGCAGACGGTGAAAATCAGGGTCGATGCCTTTCCTGGAGAAGTATTGAACGGCACGGTCGAAAGCTTGGGACCGGCGAGTGGGGTGAGTTATTCACCGGTCCCGCCGCACAACGCCACGGGTAATTTTACCAAGATCGTGCAGCGTCTGCCTGTGAGAATCCGTTTAACTCCCGACCAGCCTTTAGCCTCCAGCTTGCGTGTCGGCATGTCGGTTCAGCCGGAGATTGATGTGACGAGCGCGCAATCGCAATCCACTGCTCGAAGCGAATCCGCCCGTCGCTCACACTCAACGAGACGGTGAAGCCGCGCCTAATGCGAGCCGCATAGCAATGCACTGTGGGCATCCGTTGTACCGCTCGGTCTCGCGAGGCCGACATTCGACCGAGACCGATTTCTGTGTTGGCCGAGACAAGAGCTGTTCGCACTGGCGAAGCGCTGGCTCGCAGTCCATAGTTCGTAAACCATGGTACTATCAAAAGGACACGATGAAATCGCGGTAGCGGGACACGCGCGAAATCGCAGAGACTTGCGCCACATAAAAAGGCGCCAGGCCATAATCGACATCGCCCGAAAGCAATTTCTGGCCTCGGGTTATTCGGCGACGTCGATGTCGCTAATCGCTGAAAACCTGGGCGGCTCGAAAGGGACGCTGTGGCGTTATTTTCCTTCCAAGGAAGCTCTCTTCAAGGCTGTGATCGAGCATGAAGCCGCGAAATTCCGACGCGAACTCATCGTGGATCTTGACCTGGCAGACGATCTCCAACCTAGCTTGCTCAGGTTCTGCCGGAGGCTGATCCAACTCATCGTTTCGCCCGACGCCTTGGCGTTACGCCGCGTTGTGACAGCAGAGGCCGTGCGCTTCCCCGACGTCGGCTGCTTCTTTTACTCGAAGGCGCCCGCACGCCTCCACAGTGCTTTGGCCGAAGCGCTGAAGGCGGGCATGACCAAAGGCCTCCTCCGGGAGGCCGATCCCCTCGAGGCGGCAGAAGTGCTCGCCGCGCTTTGCCACTCGCGATGCTACCGTCGCGCCGCTTTCGCGCTAACATCCTCGGTGAGTTTGAATGAGATTGATGCGGACGCCGCACTGGCCGTCGATATATTTCTGCGATCCTATCAGCGGCAAAGCGGCTTATGAATCGGGACTCTGCCCTATTGGAACGTGCGAAAACAACTGTGCTCGGTAACCTTCCATCGGGAAACACGAAGCCTGATTTTTCGTTGTGACGGCATGACTGATTCCGCCGAACACCGCGCTGAGACGACGCACACAAAACTCGAGCATAGCGCGCGAGTGATGAAAGCGAGCGCGGTTGAACAGGTTGATAGCGCCGATCACCGTACAGAACTGGCCGCTGATAGAACAGTGCTCGCGGCCGAGCGGACTTACGCGGCTTGGATGCGTACAGGCCTTGCCGCACTTGCGTCCGGGATCGGCGCACGCGCCCTGCTCGATGGTGTAGTCGCAGACTGGTTGATCGTCTCGACCGGTTGCCTGATCGTTCTATTCGGCGGATTTTGCTTCGTCACCGCGGTATGGAGAGAGCTGTTGCCAGACATTCGGCCTCCTCCGGCGATGCGGCGCCTGCCCGCATGGCTCTTCATTTCCGTGAACGGTTTCCTCGTGCTGGTTTCCATCGCCGCTTTTGTCGGGCTTCTGACCATCGACTAAGCTTGCACATTGCCGCTGTCATGTGCCGTAGACATGACTCGATTATGAGCCTCAAAGCTCCCGTTGGCGAGTCGAAACGAACGGCAGTGTGCAGGATCCAACTCACACATGGCGCGCGCTGAAACTAGGGCTGTGTAAAATATTTCGACCGTCCCCGAGTTCGAAAAGCGCTCGATCGCCAAGTTGGGACTGTCAATCAACCCGAGCAATTCATGCTCGTCAGAAGACAAGTAATGTCTTCGCCCCTCAAGGATCGACCTTCCAAGACAGGCTTCAAAGCTGGAAAACAATGCATCGAAAACAGGCGCAAGCATTTCGCCGCAATAGGGTGCCAAAACTTGGACTAGTCGCGGAAGGACAGCCAACTTCTCGCACCGCGCGGAGCACCACCAGCGCACTGCATATATGATAAGATCAGGGGGGTGTTCGGCCAGGCACGGAGCCGGACCAGCTCGCAGCTCCATTTTGGCATCCTCTCCGCGCCGCTTTTATCATGCTTGTATCTCTGACGGCGTCTAAGCTGGCATGCTCCAGTGTTTGCGACTCGAAGGGTGCATGCATCCACACATTCCGATTATTTCGGTTCGGCGCCACCAAGCATGGCTTCGGCCGCAGAACTGATGTCTTTGAGGTAGTCTTGGAACGCGTTGAGCCGCGCTCGAATGAATTCCGACTGAAGCTGCGTCGCTTCCTTGAGGTCGTGCGTTTTCGTCATTCGCATCAGGTGTTCTGCAGTTTCGGCGGCGGCTGCCTGGGAAAAAGCGAGGGTTTTGGTGGTCGTTTCGACGGCGAGCTTGCTGGCTTGAATACTTTTTTCGCCGGCAGCATTCAGTGACGAGCGACCCGTCTGCATCGCCATGTCGACAAATTTGTGCATCCTCTCAAAGTTCGCGTCAGCCTCTCGCTCAAAGCCCGCTTCGGTTCTTTTCACTGCATCTTGTTCCATGATTGCGTTCGCCTTTGTTCTGACAGAAGGTGCCATAAGCTCTCCAGGAAGGCGAGTCAACCGAACCGTTCGGTTATCTTAGGCGTCGTCGTTGGCCGTTTGGTTTGCCACTGACCAATCGCAAAAACTGGGGATGCCGGACGTGGGCGTAAAGAAAATGTATTATGTTGGTTTCGCCGCGCTGGCACTCATCTCGGCTCCAGCAAACGCCCAGAATCCTCTCGAGGTCGTCGTGGTGCGTGTCGGAGACCGGTTGGTTGACGGAACCGCGATTGTGGAGATCAGGATACTCAATGCAGGCGATCAGACGCAGAACGTCGATTTGCCCCAACGCATTTCCGCTCAATTGGTGATGCGCGATGACAATCGCAGAGTCTGGCTCGACCGCGCCGCGCAGACGCCGGCTTCGATTTCGATTGCTGCGCGCGGCTTCGCTTCAGCCCGATACTGCGTAGATCTGCCACAAATCGCCGACACCGCGATTCTTTCGGTTCCCGCCTGGAGCAATCAACACGTCGCCATCGTCGCCAACACCCGCAACCCATCCCATAGGGCTAACATTAAAGGCATTGCCGAAGACATGGCGACAGCGACTTCCGTTGCGCCAACGCCCATACCGCCGACGCCGCCACCGACAGACCGCGGGATAGGTAATGCGTTCCTCAGCAATCTCTCAGCATATGAGCCCATTTATGCTGTCTACGGTCCCGGTACAAATACCGATGCACGCATCCAGCTTAGCTTCAAATATCAGCTCTTTGGGAGCCATGCGCGCCAGGACGGCGCATCGTCCTTGGCCGATGGCCTCTACTTCGCTTACACCCAACGCATGTTCTGGGATCTGGAGGCGGAATCCTCACCGTTCCGCAATATCGACTACCAGCCTGAGCTTTTCTATCTCTCGCCAGCTATGACAGTCTCGCAAAAGGCGACGGCCAGTGGCCAGGTTGGCATTCGCCACGAGTCGAATGGCAAGGCTGGACCGGACTCGCGCAGCGTGAACGGAATTTACGTCTCTCCGATGGGCGCATTCTCATTGGGCGGGGATGCGAGGCTAATCGTAGCGCCCCGCTTCTGGCTTTATGTCGGAGACCGCTCCGACAATCCTGATATACGCCGGTATCGCGGCAATACAGGATTGGTTGTTCAGATCGGCAGAGACAATGGGCTTCGGCTCACCACATCGTCACGATTCAATTTCTCGAGCGGCAAAGCGTCGCTGGGCGCTGATTTGTCTTACCCGATGACCCGGCTCCTGGGGGGCGGCCCCGATTTCTATCTCTTCGCACAGAGCTTCGTTGGCTATGGCGAAAACCTGCTGGATTACAACAAGAGCACCACGCGTCTGCGGATCGGGGTGGCGCTAGTACGGTAGGCGCAGAAACACTCCGTATCGTACAAGCTGGAGAAAATCAGCGCTCACCTTACTCAATCGAGCGCGCGAGCATCGAGAATTTTCCGCTAATCTGATCACTCGTAGTCACGGACGAGTCCACTGACCGCCACGGACGAAAAGCGTCCTATGGCTCGCAGGATCGAGCCTGGGGCCATCCAGGACAGGTCTCGAGGGCCGAGACGAACACTACGCCAAAAGGCGCGGCTCACAGCCATCGCATTTCACCTAGCAAGTCGAGCGATCATTTCTTCCGGTCGGGGATCGCGGACGACGTGGGCCGCGCAGCCTTGTGCTTTCGCGCGCTATAGGAAAGCGACAGCTTCTCCCGTCCACGCTTGACCTCGGCGGTCACTTGCTCGTCCCGCTCGTCCGGGCGATCGCGATCATCTGCAGCCATGAGTGATTGCACTCCTGATTGGGACTGATTCGGGCCTACTAGGCAGAGCAGCGCAGCAAGTCAACCGAACGGTTCGGTTGACTTGCTGCGCGGTATCGACCTATTGTCTCGCGTGCGCGCCATAACGGGATTGTCGCAGGGACGAGTCACAGGAGCATCGCCTAATGAACATCGATGAGGTTAAGGAACGCGCATTCGCGATGCCGGTTTGCAACCCTGCCTATCCGCGACCGCCATACCGCTTCTACAATCGCGAATATATCGTGATCAAATACCGCACCGATCCCGATGCGCTGCGCGAAGTAGTCCCCGAACCCCTCGAAATCGTCGAACCAGTCGTGAATGAGAACGGCGGAGCAATATTCGACCACGGTAGCGGCGGGATAGTCCTGCTGCGGGCGGCGTAAAAGTCGTCCACCTTGAAGCCTTTCTGCCGAGTCAGGGAGGTGTGGGGATCTACAGCGTGGAACTTTATCTTCAGGTCCGTCTGGCTTGCGCGGATGGCATGAGCCAACGGGCGGCGGCGAAGCGTTTCAATGTGTCGCGCGATACGGTACGCAAGATGCTGTCGTTTTCATCGCCGCCGGGTTACCGGCGCCAGTCCGTACCGCAGCGCCCGAAGCTGGACGGGTTTGTGGCGATCATTGATGGATGGCTTGAGGGTGACCGCAGTGTCCCGCGCAAGCAACGCCATACGGCGAAGCGGGTATTCGACCGTTTGCGCACCGAGCATGGTTTCACCGGCGGCTATACGATCATCAAGGATTACATCCGGGAGCGCGAACAGCGCAGCCGGGAGATGTTCGTGCCGCTGGCGCACCCTGCGGGAGATGCGCAGGCCGATTTCGGGGAAGCGCTGGTGGAGATCGGCGGGGTGGAGCAGAAGGCCTACTTCTTCGCGCTCGATCTGCCGCACAGTGATGCCTGCTATGTGCGGGCCTATCCGGCGGCGGTGGCGGAGGCCTGGGTGGACGGACACGTGCATGCCTTCGCGTTTTTCGGCGCGGTACCGCGCTCGATCGTCTATGACAACGATCGCTGCCTTGTGGCGAAGATCCTGCCCGACGGCACGCGGCAGCGTGCAACATTGTTCAGCGCTTTCCTGTCACATTACGTGATCCGCGACCGCTATGCTCGCCCGGGCAAGGGGAACGAGAAGGGCAATGTGGAGGGGCTGGTAGGCTATTGCCGGCGCAACTTCATGGTGCCGATCCCGAAGTTCCCGACCTGGGAGGCGTTCAACCTGTGGCTGGAGGAGCAATGCCGCGAGCGCCAGCAGGACAAGGTGCGCGGGCAGAGCGAGACGATCGGTGAGCGGCTGCAGCGCGATCTTGCCGCCATGCAGCCTCTGCCCGCTACACCCTTCGAGGCCTGCGATCAGAAAGGCGGGCGGGTCTCCTCGCAATCCCTGGTGCGCTACAGGACCAACGATTATTCGGTTCCGGTGGCCTGGGGCCATCAGGAGGTCTGGATCAGGGCCTATGTCGATGAGGTGGTGATCGGCTGCCGCAGCGAAGTCATCGCCCGTCATCCTCGTTGCTATGCCCGCGAGGAGGTTGCCTTCGACCCGCTCCATTATCTCCCGCTGATCGAGCAGAAGATCAACGCATTCGACCAGGCTGCGCCTTTGCAGGGCTGGGACCTGCCCGAAGCGTTCACGACACTGCAGCGGTTGATGGAAGGGCGCATGCACAAACATGGCAAGCGCGAATATGTGCAGGTACTGCGCCTGCTGGAAACGTTCACCCTCGCCGATCTCCAGGCGGCGGTCGAACAGGCCATCGATCTTGGCGCCATCGGCTTCGATGCCGTCAAGCACCTCGTCCTGTGCCGGATCGAACGCGTACCGCCCAGGCTGGACCTGGACGTCTATCCCTTCCTGCCACGCACCACGGTCGAGAAGACCTTTGCCAGAGCCTATCTGAGCCTGCTCTCCGACCGGCAGGAGGCCGCATGAGCGATCAGGCCCCGGAGATCCTTCTCGCTCACCATCTCAAGGCGCTCAAGCTGCCTACGTGCCTGCGTGAGCATCACAAGCTCGCGCGGCAATGTGCCGCTGAAGGCGTCGATCATATCCGCTTCCTCGCCCGCCTCGTCGAGATGGAAATGATCGACAGGGAGCGTCGCATGGTCGAGCGGCGCATCAAGGCCGCGCGCTTCCCCGCCGTCAAAAGCCTCGACAGCTTCGACTTCGCCGCCATCCCCAGGCTCAACAAGATGCAGGTGCTCGAGATGGCGCGCTGCGAGTGGATCGAGCGGCGTGAGAACGCCATCGCTCTGGGGCCATCAGGCACCGGAAAGACGCACGTAGCGTTGGGGCTCGGACTGGCAGCATGCCAGAAAGGACTGTCGGTGGGCTTCACCACCGCGGCAGCGCTGGTCAGCGAAATGATGGAGGCCCGCGACGAGCGCCGTCTTCTGCGCTTCCAGAAGCAGATGGCCGGATACAAGCTGCTCATCATCGACGAACTGGGCTTTGTGCCGCTCTCCAAGACCGGCGCCGAACTGTTGTTCGAGCTGATCTCCCAGCGTTACGAACGCGGCTCCACCTTCATCACCAGCAACCTGCCCTTCGACGAATGGACCGAAACCTTCGGATCTGAGCGTCTCACAGGCGCGCTCCTCGATCGCCTGACCCATCACGTCAGCATCCTCGAGATGAACGGCGAAAGCTATCGCCTCGCGCACAGCCGGGCCCGCAAGGCCAAAACCAGACCCTGAAAATTACACCAATGCCGGGGGGAGTGGCCCTCGGGCTACGCCCTCACGCCACTACCCCCGGCATGTAACACGATGGCCTGGTTTTACGCCGCCGAATGGCCGACTTTTGCTCCGCCGTTGACA
>NZ_AUWY01000024.1 GCF_000447205.1 Sphingobium ummariense RL-3
AAAATCGTGAAGCTTGAGCATGCTTGGCGGAGATTGGACGGACGGAACGATGACGGATTTCAAGTGGCGCCATTTCCAGGGTGATGTGATCCTGTGGGCGGTGCGCTGGTATTGTCGCTATCCGATCAGCTATCGCGACCTTGAGGAAATGCTGGCGGAACGCGGCATTTCGGTCGACCATACGACGATCTATCGCTGGGTCCAGTGCTACGCCCCGGAGATGGAGAAGCGGCTGCGCTGGTTCTGGCGGCGTGGCTTTGATCCGAGCTGGCGCCTGGATGAAACCTACGTCAAGGTGCGGGGCAAGTGGACCTACCTGTACCGGGCAGTCGACAAGCGGGGCGACACGATCGATTTCTACCTGTCGCCGACCCGCAGCGCCAAGGCAGCGAAGCGGTTCCTGGGCAAGGCCCTGCGAGGCCTGAAGCACTGGGAAAAGCCTGCCACGCTCAATACCGACAAAGCGCCGAGCTATGGTGCAGCGATCACCGAATTGAAGCGCGAAGGAAAGCTGGACCGGGAGACGGCCCACCGGCAGGKGAAGKATCTCAATAACGTGATCGAGGCCGATCACGGAAAGCTCAAGATACTGATCAAGCCGGTGCGCGGTTTCAAATCGATCCCCACGGCCTATGCCACGATCAAGGGATTCGAAGTCATGCGAGCCCTGCGCAAAGGACAGGCTCGCCCCTGGTGCCTGCAGCCCGGCATCAGGGGCGAGGTGCGCCTTGTGGAGAGAGCTTTTGGCATTGGGCCCTCGGCGCTGACGGAGGCCATGGGCATGCTCAACCACCATTTCGCAGCAGCCGCCTGATCGGCGCAGAGCGACAGCCTACCTCTGACTGCCGCCAATCTTTGCAACAGAGCCCAATCATCCGCCCGGTCGGAAAACGCTCCGAAACGACAGGCCGGAGCATTCCATCCGATGCGATCAGGCCGAAATGTTCAAAAATCCATCGGCTTCGAAAACCTTTCTGGCACGTTCCTCAATCCGATCCGCAAGTGACCTGCGAAGCGGCATGCCGTTCGAGACTTTTCTCAGCGTGTTATAGCTGAAGCCGAATGTTTCGAATATCTCCTCATTATTTCTCATCGTCGACAATGATGTGATCCGATCGGCGATCGAGGGATCCAAACAGCGCATTCCATTAGGCATTCGATCTTCCCCTACTGACGAATTCCAGCCGGTGCACGGTCGCAACTTGCCTGCCCGCGCAGTTCATCGGGCCATTCCCGCCGTTCCGGAAAACAGGCGGCGGGGTTTCCCCCTGGACCATGTTGCGCATGGGCCGGACACGCAGCGAGCGGGCCAGCGGACGTCGAGGCCGGGAGCGGATTGCGACGGACGCGCCGCGCATTGCCCGGAGATCGAAGCATAGGAATATCCTCTCCATGCGCTGTTATGGATCAGCGCCTGTCTTATCCGGCACGTCGGTGATTATTATGCTTATCGGGCCGTCCGGAAAGGATCGCAGCTTTCGCCTGCGGAGGAAATTGCTGCAAATGAATTAGGAATATTCGCGATACGGATTTGATCGAAACGGGGCCAACTGCCCACAAATCGGTCATGGGGATTGAGCGACCGCGCTTTGAAAGCAGCCATCGCATGCTATGGTCGCCTTGAGCATTTCCCGGCAGGCGGAATATCCGCCGACCGGAAAGCCCGCTAAAACAGGAAGCCGGAGCAGCCGGGCCGACGCCGTCGGACCGGACGCCGCTTCGGCTTCGCATCGCCAGGAATTGGAAGCGAACATGTCTCGAGACAATGCCATCGTCATGCGATACGACAATCCCGACATTCCGTCCGGCCGCGACATCGTATATCTTCACGGCCGCGGCAGCACCGAAAGGGAAGCGGGGTTCGCGCTGCCCCTTTTCGGCCGCGCGAATGTTCGCTCCTATCGCGGGCCGCTTCCCCAGGGGCCGGGGTTCGCCTGGTTCGAAAATGCCGGGATCGGCGTCGCCCTGCCCTCCAGCCTGTCGGGCGAAACGTCGAAGGTCGGCGACTGGATCGCCGCAGATACCGGCCGCCAACGGCCCTGGCTATGCGGTTTCAGCAACGGCGCCGCGATGGCCGCCAGTCTTCTGCTCAGCAATCCGGGGGCCTATAGCGGCCTCATCATGATCGGCGGCTGCTTCGCGGTGGAGGACGGCGACCTGCCGGACAACGGCCTGCTCGACAAGCCGGTCCTCTTCTGCCGGGGCCAATTCGACGATGTGATCCCGCGCCACAAGTTCGAGCAGGCGGAAGCCTATCTCTCCGGCCCCAGCGGCGCGCGGGCGACTTTCATCCCTTATGAAGGCGGGCATGAACTGCCGTTGCCGATCAAGGCGGCGGTGCAGGGCTGGCTCGGCGCGGAAAGCCGCTGAATTTCGTCCCGTCCTTGGCCATGGCCGAACGGGAGCGCCGGATGATCGAGAACCGGCCGCATCCGGAAATGATCGGATGCGGCCGGCACTGTTCCAGGATCAGGCCTTTGCTTATGCGGTGATCGGCGGAAGCCCCTCCACCGCGCGGCTCAGAAGCTGCACGATGCCCTCCTCCGTGATCGGACGGGGGTTGGGATAGGGGTTGGCGACCGCCAGCGCGGCGGCCTTCGCGATGCCGTCCTTGGGCATGCCGAGCTTCGCCAGCGACATTTCCGCGCCCAGGCCCACCGCCAGTTCGTACAGCTTGGTCGCGGGGTCGCCGCCGCCTAGTGCGCGGCTAGCCCGTTCCATCGCCTCCGGCACCGACGGCGCATTATAGGCGATCGCATGGGGCAGCACGGCGGTGTGGGTCTGCGCATGCGGCATGTCGAAGGTGCCGCCCAGCGTGTGGCAGAGCTTGTGGTGCAGCGCGACGCTCGCCGCGCCCAGGACGGCTCTGTTGCAAAAATCGTGAAGCTTGAGCATGCTTGGCGGAGATTGGACGGAC
>NZ_AUWY01000025.1 GCF_000447205.1 Sphingobium ummariense RL-3
AAATCCGTCATCGTTCCGTCCGTCCAATCTCCGCCAAGCATGCTCAAGCTTCACGATTTTTGCAACAGAGCCCGCTGAACTATTTCAAAACGGTGGTCGCGGTGGGCGCGTCCCTGATGACGATGGTTCTTATCGTCGGCGTCGGCAAAACCTTCCTTGACCAATATTATGCCGCAACGGGCGAGGGTTCGTCTCTCCAAGATTTAGGGACCATGCTTGTCTTCGCGGTCGTCCTTCTGGCGCTCGTAAACAAGGTTCCCGCGCTGGTCGGGGGCGTTATAAGCGGCGGCTCGATCCACGCGGCGGGCGGTATCGGAGCCTTTGGGGCAGGGGCCGCGCTGGGTGCTGCCGGGATGGCCGCTGGGGCGGCGGCCACGGGTGGAGCTATGATCGCTGCTGGCGCGATGAACGCTGCGGGTGGAGCCAGCGCGATCAAGGCCGCCTTCGCTGCCGCTGGTGGGAGCGGTGGTGAAGGCGGCCAAACCGGCATGGGAGGCGGGCAACCGCTTTCGTCGGCGGGCGACATGCCGGGAGGCGGCGATAACGGCGGCGGCGGTGGCGGTGGGGGCGGCGGCACGCCCCTTAGCGTCGCTATGGGCGGCGATGGCGGTTC
Organism: Sphingobium ummariense RL-3; assembly: GCF_000447205.1. Taxonomy (GTDB): domain Bacteria; phylum Pseudomonadota; class Alphaproteobacteria; order Sphingomonadales; family Sphingomonadaceae; genus Sphingobium; species Sphingobium ummariense. The sequence continues at coordinate 614 of NZ_AUWY01000025.1, forward strand.
CCCCCCGGCCAATGACAACAGCGGCCTTCAAGGCGGCTCGGAAGCCGCCAGCGCGGGCGGTGGCACGGCTGCAAGCGCCGCTGCGGGTAGCGAGGCGGCCGATCGTGAAGACGGCAACGGCGGCGGCGCTGCCGGTGGCTCGCCTGCGGGGGAGGGGGAGGCCAGCTCCGCCAGCTCGCAAGGTGAAGGCGCGCCCGAAAGTGGCGACACTGGCGGCACGCAACGCACCGGCCTTAGCCGTGCGGCGAAAACCGCAAGCATCCTCGGCGGCGCTGCCGCTGGTATGGCGGTGGGCGCTTTGAAAGAGCGGGTGGGAAATACGGTGGGCGGCCGACTGGCGGCCAATATCCGCGCGTCGGCCGCCTCGGCATCGTCGGGAAGTGAAACGCTCGCTCCCGCGACCGGCGCGGGCAGTCCCGCCAGTTCGTCCGATTCATCGCCACCCCCCACGGCGCAATTCGCGGGCGATACCATTTCGGCCGCCCGTGATGCGGGCGACATGGAGACGCCAGAGGATGAAGTTGCGGCCTTCGTCCAGAGAAGGGGGGACAGCTAATCATGGCCGCTGATCTGCCTCCGGTTGTCATAGAAGAACGGGTGCAATGCTCGATCGCGGCGGCGCTGCGCTATAACATTCCGGCGAACGTCATGCTGGCGGTCGCGGAACAAGAGAACGGTCGGCCCGGCGCGCGCGTCCAGAACACCAATAACACCGCCGATCTTGGCTCGATGCAGCTCAATTCCAGCTATATTCAATCGCTGGCACGCTACGGCATCCGGCCCGAATATGTGCTTGCGGCGGGGTGCTATCCCTACAACCTCGCTGCATGGCGTATCAGAAACCATATCCGGGATGACAAGGGCGACCTGTGGACGCGGGTTGCCAATTATCATTCCCGAACGCCGGTCCATAATGCCCGCTATCGGGCGCTGATTATGGCGAAAGGCGCGCGCTGGGAGGCGTGGCTTTCCTCGCGCTATAATACCTACAGCGTGAACGGCGTGCCGGTAAGCGGCGGGGCTCTGTTGCAAAAATCGTGAAGCTTGAGCATGCTTGGCGGAGATTGGACGGACGGAACGATGACGGATTTCAAGTGGCGCCATTTCCAGGGTGATGTGATCCTGTGGGCGGTGCGCTGGTATTGTCGCTATCCGATCAGCTATCGCGACCTTGAGGAAATGCTGGCGGAACGCGGCATTTCGGTCGACCATACGACGATCTATCGCTGGGTCCAGTGCTACGCCCCGGAGATGGAGAAGCGGCTGCGCTGGTTCTGGCGGCGTGGCTTTGATCCGAGCTGGCGCCTGGATGAAACCTACGTCAAGGTGCGGGGCAAGTGGACCTACCTGTACCGGGCAGTCGACAAGCGGGGCGACACGATCGATTTCTACCTGTCGCCGACCCGCAGCGCCAAGGCAGCGAAGCGGTTCCTGGGCAAGGCCCTGCGAGGCCTGAAGCACTGGGAAAAGCCTGCCACGCTCAATACCGACAAAGCGCCGAGCTATGGTGCAGCGATCACCGAATTGAAGCGCGAAGGAAAGCTGGACCGGGAGACGGCCCACCGGCAGGTGAAGTATCTCAATAACGTGATCGAGGCCGATCACGGAAAGCTCAAGATACTGATCAAGCCGGTGCGCGGTTTCAAATCGATCCCCACGGCCTATGCCACGATCAAGGGATTCGAAGTCATGCGAGCCCTGCGCAAAGGACAGGCTCGCCCCTGGTGCCTGCAGCCCGGCATCAGGGGCGAGGTGCGCCTTGTGGAGAGAGCTTTTGGCATTGGGCCCTCGGCGCTGACGGAGGCCATGGGCATGCTCAACCACCATTTCGCAGCAGCCGCCTGATCGGCGCAGAGCGACAGCCTACCTCTGACTGCCGCCAATCTTTGCAACAGAGCCGCTTTTCCTATGTCGCTGGATACGGCTTGCGCCTGCTGCCGGTGATCCAGAGCCGGGCGCAGCTGCGGGCCATTTATGGTCCCGATGTTACCGACGAAATCATCGCCAATTGCGGGCTTGAGGTGGTGTTCACGCCCAAGGAGCTGAAGGTCGCGAACGAGCTTTCAGAGCGGCTCGGCTTCTTCACGATGAATGTGAAATCGCGCAGCCGAACGATTCATGGGCTGTTGGCCAATCGCAGCGTGTCGGAATCCGATCAGCGCCGCGCCCTCCTGCTGCCGCAGGAGCTGATGCAGATGCCCAAGACCGAGCTCTTGTTGCTGCGCGGCGGGATCGCGCCGGTTCGTGGTAGGAAGATCGCCTTTTATCGAATGCCGCGCTTCACACGGCGCGTTTTGTCGCCGCCTATTCTGCCGTCGCGGCCTATCCCCGCTGCTACGTCCCCAACTGTTCTGCCGCCAGGCAAGCATCAGGTGGTGTCCCCTTACAATGACGCGGAGGGACCAACGGCGAAGAGCACGGGCGGGGCCTTGCTGGAGGAGACCAAGATGCGGGAAATGACCGATGGTGAACTGGCGGGCGCGGCTAAGATTACCGATGACATGCTGGTCCTGGGCGACCTGACCGACTTGCCGCCGCCCGGCGATGAGGCAGCGGCCATCGCTTTCGTGTCATCGATGATCGAGCGGGCGCTCGTGCAGACGGAAGGGGCGTCATCTTCACCCCTCATCCAGGAAAGGACAGATCATGGCCGCTGAAAAACCTGTGGTGCCACGCGGTATGAGCAAGCGTAGCAATACGATCGCGCAGGACGCGGCAACCAAGTCGGCGAACGCGACGCAATCGTCGCCCGAAGCAACCAAGAAGGGGAAATCGATCGATCCGTCCATCCTCCAGGCGTCGTCGTCTGGTGACATTCCGGATGCCTTGCGAAAGCGCTATTTCTCCACGACGAACAAATGGTCGGGCGAGCCTGCTTATTTCACGACAGCGCAGGCCAAGGAACCGGCGTTCCGCGACCAGGGCAGACGGCTCATCACCTCCAGCGAGAGCGACGAAGTTGTGCGCGATCTCGTTGCCATCGCTCGCCATCGCGGGTGGTCACACGTCCATGTTACCGGCAGTGAGACGTTCCGAAGGGCGGCGTGGCTCGAAGCCAGTCGCCAAGGTCTGGAAGTTCGGGGATATCGGCCGAGCGAACGGGATCTGCAGGAGCTGGATCGCGTACAACGCAATGCGAGCCGTAACAGCATCGCCCCTGCCGTCACGGCGCCGGCATCGCGCGAACCCGCTCGCGGCCACCGCCAGGCCGATGAGGCTTCTAGGCAAACATCGTCGGAGCAAAGCCAGGTGAAAAATGCGCGGGCGGCCCAGAGCCAGCTTCGCGTGATTGAGACGGTGGTGCGCGCGGCGTTGTTCGACAATCCCGATGCCGTTGCCAGGGTAATGAAGGTGGCAAATGACAAGGTGCGAACGCATTTGCAGGCGGGCTGGCAGTTTCAGGCGGCCAAGGTGCGGGACACGGCCGTGCGGGGTGTCGAGCCTGCGGGTCGGACGCGGCAGGGACCCGGCAAGGAGCGAGCGCCGCTGCAACGATCTCGAGGTCGCTGATCGAGAGGGATTGAGCCTGACCAGCAAGGCTTTACGATGTTGGTCATGGCCTATCGCTATCCGCCCGGCAGCCCGCTGCATCATGAAGCCTTGAAGGCCAAGCAGCGCGAGCTGCGTGGCGATTTTCCGGAGCCGCTGACGCTCAGGGTGCATCGCGCGCTGTCGTGGCTGCGCCGTGCCGAAGCCGAGGAGAGCGATGAGGATGTGCGTTTCATCCTGCTCTGGATCGGCTTCAACGCTGCCTATGCCGGCGACGTCGAAGCTTCGCGCGCTTCAAGCGCCGCTGAGGGCGAACGGGGCTTATTCCAGACGTTTTTCACGACGCTGGTGAGCTTTGATGGCAAACACCGGATCTACGACATGGTCTGGCAACGCTTCCCTCAGGAAATCCGGGTGCTGCTCGCAAACCGCTATGTCTTCCATCCCTTTTGGCAGCATCACAATGGCTCGCCCGGCTATGCCGACTGGGCTGACAGGCTCGAGCGGTCGCGGATAGCTATAGGCGCCGCACTGCGCGATCATGACACGGCGAAGATACTCTCGATCCTGTTCGACCGGCTTTATGTGCTGCGCAATCAACTGGTGCATGGTGGCTCGACATGGAACAGCGACGTCAATCGCGCCCAGGTCAGGGATGGCGCCGCGCTGCTCGGCTGCTTGCTGCCGATCTTCATCGATCTCATGATGGACAATGCCGGGCATGAATGGCCAATGCCGAACTACCCGGTGGTGGAATAGGCTGTGGCGGAAGTCTGGTCCGATCAGGAAATTGATCACATCGTCGCCGACTATTTCGCCATGCTCACCGACGAGCTGGCTGGCCAGCCCATCAACAAGGCGGCTCGGAACCGCGCCCTCCAGGCGGTGATCGACCGCAGCAAGGGCTCGATCGAGTTCAAGCATCAGAATATCAGTGCGGTCTTGCTCGGCCTTGGTCAGCCCTGGATCGAGGGCTACAAGCCGGCCGCGAATTTCCAGAATGCGCTGGTCGATGGCGTCCTGCGGTGGTTGGAGGCGCGGCCCGAATGGCTGGCTCCCGATATGCTCACGGAAGCCGCTCTGGACGCACCAGATGCGCGCGGGTCATTGCGGATCGGGCCACCGCCCACGGTGCGCAACGAACCGTCGCCGATCGATCCAGCGTTCATGGCCGCGATCGGCCGCAAATATGATGTCGCCGAGCGCGATGCGCGCAACCGGGCGCTTGGCAAGGCGGGTGAAGAATGCGTGCTGCATCACGAGCGCCGTCATTTATATGCCGCGGGCCGCGACGATCTCGCGGACAAAGTCCGCTGGACATCTGTGCAGGATGGCGATGGTTTTGGCTTTGATATCCGGAGCTTTGAAACGGACGGGCGCGAGAAGCTGATCGAGGTCAAGACCACTAACGGATGGGAACGCACGCCCTTTCATATCTCTCGCAATGAGCTGGCCGTCGCCGATACGAGGCGCGAGGAATGGTGCCTCATGCGGCTGTGGAATTTCGCCCGTGCGCCGAGTGCCTTCACGCTTCGCCCGCCTTTGAGCGATCACGCACAATTAACGGCGACCAGCTTCCTCGCCGAACTCAACTGAAACCCTCCGCCACCGAGGGCGACACAAATCGATCAATCAGGGCAGGGCCGGGAAGTCCGGACGCGCATGACCCTCGACCAACGCCCGCAGTCCTGCCGGCTCCAGCACTTCTACCTTGTCGCCCCATTGATAGAGATGCCAGGCCATTTCGAGCCAGCCTGCGGCCTTGAAGCGGACAATCAGACTGCCGTCGTCCCGATATTCGGCTGATTGGTTGGGATGGAACTGGAATTCCGCCGCGCGCGGAGCTGCTTCGGGAAGAAAACGCCAGACGACCTCACCATATTGGGCGGGGTCCTGATAGGCGCCGAAGGCCTGCGCCGCATGATCGTTCAAGGAAAAGCCGGACTGGATGGGAAAACTCTCATCGAGACATTCGGCGCTGTGAATGCGGTCCAGGCGAAAATGGCGGAGATTCTCGCCTCGATCAGCCTGGCGTGCAACGAGATAGCTGCGCAATCCCAGCAAGAGCCCATGCGGCTCGACCGTCCGGGTTTCTGCATCGGTGTCGCCATAGACAATGCGCATCTTGAACGGTCCGCGCAGCGCCTCGATCAGAACGTCGGTGACCTCAGGTCTCATCGCGACCTTTGGGCCTGGCCGCGCCACTTGGCCCAAAGCCGATAGCACCGCCTCCGCATCGGCTTCCGAGCGCAGCGCGTCGCGCGGGGAGAGGCGCGTGATCAGGCTGTCTCTTAGATCTTCCAGCGCGCGGGCGTGGCGAAGCCGGTTCTCATCGCGGGCCGCGCGGGCGGCGATTTCCAGAGCCTCGATGGTGTTTTCCTGGCGCGGTTGCAGCCGCTCGGGGATGGGACTTTGGATGCGCCAGCGCCGGCGGCGATCGTCATCCTCCACGACAACGACATTCGCGAAATTATCCTCCAGCGCGCTGGTCATGCGCTGCGCCGTTCGGTGCGAAATGCCAAATTCCTGAGAGATTTCCTCAAGGCTGATGCCCAAACGCCGCGAGGCGGCGAGTTGGGCGAGGCGCAGAAGATCGTTGGCCTTGGCGAAAGTCATTATACGTCCATGTCAGAGATTGACACCCTTGCATGCTAAGGAACAGGGTAGCGCCTGTCGAGGTGATTCCCTCGTGGGTGGCGTTGGGCAATCAAGGGGGCCAAGTGAGGACGATCGGGAACACCATCCTGTTTTCAGCGACCGACCTGATGCGGTTCGTCGGCTGCGCGCATGCGACAGCGCTCGACCTTGCCTATATGCGCGGCGAGCCGCTCACTCCCCGGGAAGATTCCGAGGATGCCGCGCTGCTTCAGAAACAAGGCGATGCCCATGAGGCCGCCCATTTGGAGAAGCTGAAAGACGCGGGCAACGGGGTAGTCGAGATTGCGCGTGGCGATCTTGCGCAGAACGCGGACGAGACGCGAGCGGCCCTGGCGCAAGGCTCGCAGATCATCTTTCAAGGGGCTTTTCTCGCCGAGCGTTGGGGTGGGTGGTCCGATTTTCTCGAGCGAGTCGAGCGACCATCATTGCTGGGGCCGTTCAGCTACGAAGTGACCGACACCAAGCTCAAGCGCAAAGCCCATCCCAAGCATGTGCTGCAGCTCGTGCTCTATTCCGACCTTTTGGCGGAGATCCAGGGCGTGCTGCCGGAGCACGCGCATGTGCAGCTCGGCAATGGGACGCGCGCGACGCTGAGGTTGGCCGACTATGCCCATTATGCGCGCGGTGCGCGGGCTAAGCTCGAGGCCTTTGTTGCTTCCCCTGAGCCAACGCGGCCGATCCCCTGCGCGGATTGTTCGCTGTGCCGATGGGCCGACCATTGCGACGCTGTCCTCACCAGCCAGGACAGCCTGTTCCAGGTCGCCAATATTACCCGCGGCCAAGTGAAGAAGTTGGAGGCGTCCGGTATCGAAAACATGGCCGCGCTGGCTCGGCATGACGGCCCGGTGCGCGGCGTTGCGAGTGCGACGGCGGAGAAGCTTGTCGGCCAGGCCAGACTGCAGCACGCGCGCAAAAGCGGCGAACCCGCCTTCGAGTTGCGTCCGGCGCAGCCAGGCAAAGGCTTTGACCTGCTCCCTCGGCCGCAGGCGGGCGATCTCTTCTATGATATCGAGGGCGACCCCCATTATGAGGGAGGCCTTGAATATCTGCACGGCGTGTGGGCCGATGATAGTTTCCATGCCTTCTGGGCTCATGACCATGCTGCCGAAGCGCAAGCGCTCGAACGGCTGCTTGCGTTTTTTCGTGATCGCCTCACGGCTTATCCGGAGGCCCGCATCTATCATTATGCGCCCTATGAGATCACCGCGCTGCGGCGTCTCACCACACGCTATGGTATCGGCGAGGCCTTTCTCGACCGGCTCATGCGCGAACGGCGCTTTGTTGACCTCTATGCGGTCGTGCGCGGCGCGCTCATTGCTTCCGAACCGAGCTACTCCATTAAGGCGCTGGAGGCCTTTTATGGCTTGAAGCGCGAGGGCGAGGTCAAGACGGCGGGCGGGTCGGTCGTTGCTTATGAAAATTGGCGCGAGACGGGCGATCAACAAATCCTCGACGAAATCGAGGACTATAATCGGGTTGACTGCCAGTCGACCGAGCTTCTGCGCGATTGGCTAGTGGGCATCCGGCCCGATGGTCCCTGGCCCGTGCTTGCACAAGACGCGGCCGAGCAGGAGGTGGTCGAGGACGAGGAAACGACGGCGCTGCGCGATCGCTTGGCCGCATCCTCTCTGACTCCAGAGCGTCAGGAATTGCTGTTCAATCTGGGGCTGTTCCACAAGCGTGAAGCCAAGCCTGCTCAGTGGACGGTTTTCGACAGCGCGGCGCGCGATGAGGAAGAGCTTGTCGATGATCTCGACGCCTTGGCGGGACTCGAGGCGATATCCGGGATCGAACCCATCAAGCGCTCGGTGATGCGCACCTATCGCTTTCCGTCTCAGGAAACCAAATTGCGCGAAGGCGGCAAGGCCACTGTGCCCGGGATTGACGGACCGCCGTCAACCGTTGCGATTGAGGCGCTGGATCGCGATGCGTGCACGATCACCTTGAAGGTCGGCGTGGCAAGGGCCGAACTCCTCACCGATCGGCTGACCCTGCATCCGGATTGGCCGCTCGATACCAAGGTGTTGGCCGCAGCGGTGCGCGACGTCATCGAGGATCAATGCGGGCCGCGGCGCTTGTCTGCCGTCGATGATCTGCTGTCGGGCGCCGCCCCGCGCCTGAACGGCATCGACGGCGATATCCTCTCCGGCGGGGAACCGGTGGCGGGCACCATTGCCGCGGCGCACGCCATGGACCAGACGTTGCTCCCGATCCAGGGACCGCCGGGAACGGGCAAGACGCACGTCACGGCCCGGGTGATCCTGGCGCTGGTTAAAGCGGGACATCGGGTCGCCGTCGCCTCGAACAGCCATGAAGCGATCCGCAATGTCCTGCTCGGCTGCCTGCGTGCTAGCGAGGAAGAAGGTGGCACCTTTCCCGTGTCGTTTGCCCACAAGGTTTCCGGAGGCGATGATGGCTATGCCAGCGATTGTCCCGTTCACCGCGCCACGGCCAATGATGACCTGATCCTCGCCCGCGCCAATGTGGTCGGCGGCACGGCCTTCTTCTTCGCGCGCGATGAGAATGTGCAGGGCTTCGATTGGTTGTTTGTCGATGAGGCGGGGCAAGTGGGCCTCGCCAACATGGTCGCCATGGGTCGTGCCGCGCGCAATATCGTGCTGGTCGGCGATCCGCGTCAGCTGCCTCAGGTCATCCAGGGCGCGCATCCTGCGCCGGCCAACCTGTCATGCCTGGAATGGATGCTGGGCGAGCATGCCACCGTCCCGCCCGATCGGGGCATATTCCTCGCCGAGACCCGGCGGATGCATCCCGCGGTTTGTGACTTCATTTCAGACCAGGTCTATGAGGGGCGGCTAGCCAGCCATAGCGATACCGAGCGCCAGAGCGTTACCGGAACGGCCTGGCCCACGGCCGGCGCATATTGGGTTTCGGTTGCTCATGACGGTAATGCCCAGATCGCCGCTGAGGAAGTTGCGGCGATCAGCGCGGCAATCGAGAATCTCCTGCAAGGGAGCTGGACCGACAAGAACGGCGCCACGCGCCCTATCGGCCCCGGCGACATCATCGTCGTCGCCCCCTATAATGCACAGGTCAACGCGCTGCGGGCAGGGCTGCCGAGCAGCATCCGCGTCGGCACGGTCGACAAGTTCCAGGGCCAGGAAGCCCCTATATGCCTGGTCTCCATGACGGCTTCCTCGGCCGACGAGACCGCCCGCGGCATGGAGTTTCTCTTCTCGCTCAACCGCATCAATGTCGCGGTTTCACGCGCCAAAGCGCTTGCGCTCGTTTTTGGCAGCGACCGCCTGCGCGAGGCCAACTGCAGCAGCATCGAGCAGATGCGGCTCGTCAACACGCTCTGTGCCCTTCCACCGTTTTCTGCGCCTCTCAGTACGGGATCTTGATCCATGCGTTTCCTCCACACCGCTGACTGGCAGCTCGGCAAACCCTTCGGCCGGTTCGAGCCCGAGGTGCGCGCGGCGCTTGGCGAAGCGCGCTTCGACGCCATCGACCGGATCGGCGAGGTCGCTGCCGCCAACCAGGTGGAACATGTGATTGTCGCAGGCGACATCTTCGATACCGAGGGTCCCGAAGATAGGGTCATCGTCCAGGCAGTCTCGCGTATGCAGCGCTATCCCTGCCGCTGGTGGCTGCTCCCGGGCAATCACGACTATGCCCGCAACGGCGGTTTGTGGGACCGTGTCCGTGGCAAAGCGTCGGACAATATCATCCTGCTCACCGAGCCCGTCGCGCAGGAGATGGAGGCCGGGGTTTGGTTGCTTCCTGCGCCGCTCCTTCATCGGCACCATCTCGATGATCCGACCGAACTTTTCGACAGCATGGAAACGCCAGGCGCGAAGCTGCGGATCGGCCTTGCACATGGTTCCATTCGCGATTTCACGGCGCGCGGCGAGACCAAGAACCAGATCGCGCCGGATCGCGCGAAGCGGTCCAATCTCGACTATCTGGCACTCGGCGATTGGCATGGCACACTCAAGGTCGATCCGCGCACCTGGTATGCCGGAACCCCCGAAACCGACGGTTTTCAACGCGATGAACCCGGCCATGCCCTGATGATCGAGCTTGCGCCGGGAGTGGAGCCAAAGGTGGAACCCGTGCGCACCGGCCGATTCCAATGGCTGCTCAGGGATTGGGCCTTGCAGGACACTGCCGCCTTCTCGGCGGAATGCGACGTGCTGCTCTCGGCTATCGATCCTGCGGCAACGCTGCTGCGCCTTTCGCTGGCGGGCATTACGGGCCTCGCCGACCGCGTCGAGATCCTTTCGCGGCTCGAAGATGACCTCCGGCATCGCCTTCGCTTCCTGGATGTCCGGGCGGCCGATCTTGTCGGCCGGCCGGGCGAGCAGGACTTGGCGGATCTCAAGGTCGAGGGATTGCTCGGCATAGCGGCTGAGAAACTCACCGAGACAATCGCAGCCGGCGGGACTGAAGCCATATTGGCGCGGCGCGCGATGGAGCGGCTCTTTGTCGAATATCATCGGGGGAGCCAAGCATGAGCCTCCAACTGCGGCGGATCAGCCTCAACAATTTCCGCAAGTTCCGCGAGCCTCTGACGATCGAAGGGCTGGGCGAGGGGCTCAACATCATCATCGAGCCCAACGAGAGTGGGAAATCCACGATCCTTGAGGCCCTGCGGGCGGCTTTCTTCGTCCGCCATGCCACGAAGAATCAACTCGCCCAAAGTTTTGCGCCTTATGGCGAGGCGGTCGCGCCAGAAATCGAAGTCAGTTTCGATATTGGCACCGACAGCTGGAAAATCGCCAAGCGCTTTCTCAAAGGCCCCCAAGTCGAAGTCACGGGGCCGCAGGGCCGGGCGCAGGGCGAGGACGCTGAAAATCGGCTGCAAGCGCTTCTAGGGTTCGTCAAGGATAGTAGCCAGCGTGGCGACCCGACCACCTATGGCGCGCTCGGTCTGCTTTGGGTTCCGCAGGCGCAGGCGCTCGAAGTGACGGCGCCCGGCAGCATCGTGCGCAGCAGCATCCAGGCGACGCTGGAGGCAGAGGTCGGGACGATCGTCGGCGGCGCTGCCTATGAGCGCGTCCGAAAGCGGATCGATGAGCAGTATGACATTTACTGGACGCCGACTGGCAAGGCGCAGTCGAAGGGACGCTGGCAAGCCGCGCGGGATCGTGACCAGCAGGCGCGGCAAACCGCTGCAGACGCGACCACGCGGCTCGATGCGCTCGAAAAGAGCTTCGGCGAGCTGGAAACCGCGCGCGGCCGACTGAAAGTTATCGAGCGGGAGCTGGCGGACGAGACCGAGCAAGAACAGCGCGCCGGTCTTGTTCAGTCTCTGGAGATCGCCAGGGCTGCTGCGCAGATCCTGGAGACTCGCAAAGCCGAGCATGAGAATTTCTCTGCAAACCTCGATCGTCTCGACGATCTGCAATCGCAGCATGAGGCGGCGAAGGAAGCGCTGACGGCCGCTGGCGAATCTTTGACCGCAATCACCGCCGATCGGGAGCAGCTTGCAGATCAGCTGGAAGCGGGACGCACGAAGGTGGTTGAGGCGAAGGCAGCGCTCGACAAGGCGCGAGATGATCGCGCCACAGCCCGTCAGGCGCTTGTGGAAGGGGATGCACGTCTCGCTAGGCGGCAGCGCCACGCGGCGATCACCGATGCACGCCAGCGGCACACCGAACTCCTCGATCTCGAAAAGCAACTGGCCAATGCCCGCAATCAGGCCGCACAGGTCATTCCAGCTGAGGCGTTCGCTCGCCTGGAGGCCAATGATCGTGCTGTCGCGGAAGCGCGGGCCGCCGTCAATGCCGGCGCTACCACTATCGAGCTTACGGGCGACGCTACGGGCATCACCATAGGCGGCGAGCCCCTGACACCAAATAGCCCGCGCACCTTGACCGGTGAGACGCAGATTGCCCTGGGCGGGGGCGTCCTGGTCATCCGTCCGCCGGCAACGGCAGCCAGCGCAACAGCCCGCCTCGCCGAATTGCTCGAGCGACAGGAACTGGAACTGGCCGAATGGGATGTGGCCGACCTCGCTGCGGCGCGGACGCGAAACGATACCGCGCGCGATGCGCAGGGGACCGTCCAACTGCTCGAAACCAAGATCACCGGCCTAACGTCGGCGCAATCGCTGTTGAATCTTGCGGCAGGCCCCGATGCGCTCAAGCTGTTCGTGGCAGGTGTTCCAGCGGAATCACCGGCGGCCGATGAAGACGAGATCTCGACCGATCAGCTCACTCGACGCCTGGAAGAGGCGGAAACGGTCGTAGTGCGCGCTGAAACCCTGCACGACCAAGCCGTTCAGGACCTGCGAGAAATAGAGGACAGGGACCGCCCGCTTGCCGCCGCGCAGGCGGGCGCGGAGCGCGATCAGACCCATGCATCGGATCGCATCGCTCAGCTCGAAGGCAAGCCCGCTTTTGCCGGGCTTGCCGACGCCATCGCCAAAGCCCGGGAGGATGTTGCCCAGGCCGCTGTCAAGCTGGCCGAAGCGAAGCGCGACGCCACCGCACATGATGTGCAGGCAATCAACCGCAAAATCGAAATGATCGATAGCCGGGCAAGGGCTGGTCAAACCCGTCGGGGCGATCTCGAAAAGGATATCGCCCGCCTTGAGGCGATCATTGAGAGCGAGGGTGGCAAAGGTCTGGCGAGCCTGGCCGCAGCTGCAGCCGAAGAAGCCGATGCCGCAACCCAGGCACTGGCTCGGCTCGACGAAGAGGCAGCCACGGTCAAAATGCTCAAGGATGTGCTGGACGAGGCGCGCGCCGAGGCATCTCGAACCTTCGTTGGCCCAGTGGCCCAGCGCGCTCGCGTTCATGTCGAGCGCCTGTTTCCCGGCGCCGACCTCAGCTTCGATGAAGAACTCGGTCTAGCCTCGGTCACGCGCTCCGGCTTGAATGAAGCCTGCGGTACGCTCTCAAAGGGGACGCAGGAGCAGCTGGCGGTCCTCACCCGCCTCGCCTTTGCCGACATGCTGCTGGAGCAGGGCATGCCGGTTTCGCTGATCCTCGACGACCCACTGGTCTATTCCGACGACGGCCGGCTCGATCTGATGACCGAGATCCTGGAGGAAGCCTCCCAGCGTATGCAGGTGATCCTGCTCACCTGCCGCGATCGAGCATTTCGGCATCTTGATGCAACGCGCGTCCAGATCTGATGTGACAAAAAGGCGAGATTGCACTTTATGGGATTGCCGAAGGCGCTATCTATCCATTTGGTTCTATTCGATTTGGTTGGGATATTGGGGGGAAGCATGACGGATCCATCGACAACAGCGCTATGCTTTGAATAATCCAGCGAGGAAAATGAGCGAATTTCGATCTGCACGTGCAGTTCACTGACTTGGAAAAATCAAATGACCGCCTCTCTTCGCGAACTTCTATTGTCCATTGTCCCAGACGATGGGTCCGCAGTCGGCAATTTGGCTTTGGCTGCAGCAATGCGCGAGTCAGTACCTGACCTAAGTGATGAAACCTATCAGCGCATTCGAGACGGGCTGATCGCGGAAGGCATGCTGGGCAAAGGTCGCGGCCGTGGCGGGTCAGTTTTTCTGGTGGGGCTCGACGACGAGGACGAGATTGACGATCGAGATGGGGACGGCTTCTCGCTGACCGCGCAGGAGCCTGCCACCCCTTCAGCCCCCAAGCCGGCGAGCAGCACGAAGAAGGTGGCGCGCAAGGCGGGGCCAGCGCAGGTCCTGAGCTATCGCCATACCGAAACGCGGGTGAACAATCCCGAGGTTGGCATGGTCCACCCGGACAACGATCCGGATCAGCCCAAGACAGTCTGGAAATACGATCCCCACCTTGATCCGGAACTGATGTTCGACAGCCAGCGCGGGGCGGTGGAGAAGCTGATCGACGATGCGCTGGCGTCAGGCGATGCCGATGCGATGCGCGATGCGCTGGTGGAACTGAAGCGGCTTCAGGAGCCTTACCTCAATTGGGCGGGCAAGGCCGAGGGTACGAGCTTCGCCGTCGATACCGTGTCGCTGCATGTGCATGAACGGGTGGACCCGGCGACGATACTTGCCAATGCGCGCAAACGGCTGAAGGGCGAGAAGGCGGGCGAGGCATGGCGACAGGCAGACCTGTTCGCCGCCGCGTTCGAGAACCTGCCGTTGCGGCAAGCGCTCGATTTCTACCACCACGAAAAGGGGTGGTCGAACCGGCTGATCGCCGGTGACAGCCTGCTGGTCATGAACTCGCTGCTGCACAAGGAGTCGATGGCTGGCAAGGTGCAGATGGTTTACATCGATCCGCCCTACGGCATCAAATACGGGTCGAACTTCCAGCCGTTCACCAACAAGCGCGACGTGAAGGACGGAGCCGACGCGGACCTCACGCAAGAGCCGGAGATGATCAAGGCTTTCCGGGATACGTGGGAACTGGGTATCCACTCGTACCTGACCTATCTGCGAGATCGACTGCTGCTGGCCAAAGAATTGCTGCATGAAAGCGGCAGCGTCTTCGTGCAGATTGGCGACGAGAACCTTCATCATGTTCGCGAGGTATTGGACGACGTATTGGGGCGGAGCAACTTCGTATCTGTGATAACATTCGTAAAAACGTCGAGTTCTACGAATGACAATCTGTCGAATGTCGCCGATTACATCGTCTGGTATGGCAAGGATGTGGCGGGAGGCAATCTTAAGTTTCGTCCAATCTATGTCGAAAAGGAGGCGGGCGAGACCGGAGGCACTAACTACAACCGGATCAATCATCCCACGAAGGGGGGGATGAGCATTTCCGCCAAGATCGACGGAAAGCCCGCAGTCGATGATCCTCAGTCTAGGATTTACAGCCTCGACAATCTTACCAGCCAAGGAGCCGGAAGAGAGAAAGGCGAAGGTGCCGCATCATGGTTTCCGGTCAGCCTCCAGGGCGAGGAATACCGACCTTCCATGCAGGTCCGATGGAAGACGAACGAGGAAGGCATGGAGCGCCTGCGAAAGGCGCGACGCATTGAGGGAACGGGTACCCGCGTTGGGTACGTTCGCTACCTTGATGATTTTCCAGTTTTTCCAATTTCCAATAACTGGACGGACGTCGGTGCCAGTTTCATGGCCGACAAGCTCTACGTCGTGCAAACCGTTCAAAAAGTAGTGGAACGATGCCTTTTGATGACGACCGACCCGGGCGACTTGGTGCTCGACCCAACATGCGGTTCGGGGACCACTGCCCTTGTCGCTGAGAAGTGGGGGCGCCGTTGGATCACATGCGATACCAGTCGTGTCGCGGTTACGCTGGCAAAGCAGCGGTTCATGACCGCAAGTTTTGATTACTACGCATTACGTTACCCGCACGAAGGTATCCGGGGCGGCTTTGCGTACAAGTCGATCCCGCACATCATGCTCAAATCTATTGTCACGAACCCGGACGTGGATACGACCTATGATACAAAGCAACCGGTGATTGAAGCCGCGCTCCGTGCCTTGAACGCAGCATTGCAAGACAGTTCTTCTGTTCCATTCAAACCCGAGCAGGGCTATCGTAAAGGGAAGCTCATCAGCTTCTCCGAGGGCCAAAAACTGGAAGAATGGGAGGTGCCGTTCGAATGGCCTGCCAGTTGGCCGGAAAGCGCGGCGCAGCCATTTGCGGATTTTCATGCTGCACGTTTGGCGATGCAGGCGGCGATGGACCAGTGCGTCAAGGACCATGCCGAACAAGAAACGTTGTATGACAAGCCTGAGATTGACAAATCTCGCCTGCGCATAACCGGCCCATTTTCGGTCGAAGCGGTGCCCGCTCCCACGGTGCTTTCGCTGGATGAATCAGGGACGCCGACCGAAGCGGATGCAACTGTTGCACGCTCCGGCGAAACCTCTCGCCAGACACAATGGCGCGATGAACTGATCCGCACCGGTATCCGCGCCAAGGGTGGGGCCATGCTGAAGTTCACCGACCTTGAGGCCATCCCCGGCGTCAAGCATCTCCATGCGTCCGGCACGCTGGATAGCGGGGAGCGTGTTGTCGTCAGCTTCGGCCCGGAACACGCTGCGCTTGAACAGAAACAGGTAGAGCGCGCCATCGAGGACGCGCAGACCTTGGTGCCCAAGCCCAAGTTCGTAGTCTTCTGCGCCTTCACCTTCGACCCGGAGGCGGCGAAGGATATCGACGAACTCAACTGGCCCGGCGTCACCCTGCTCAAAGCCCAGATGAATACCGATCTATTGACCGAGGATCTGAAGAAGGCGCGGTCGTCCAACCAGTCCTTCTGGCTGATGGGCCAGCCTGAGGTGGAACTGAAGCAGGTGGGCGATAACTGGCAGATCGAGGTCCATGGCTTCGACTATTTCGATCCCCGCGAAGGCACGCTGGTTTCGGGTGGCAAGTCCAAGATCGCCATGTGGTCGCTGGACACGGACTATGACGGGCGCAGCCTGATGCCGCACCAGGTCTTCTTCCCGATGGCCGGCGCGAAAGATGGTTGGAACCGCTTGAAAAAGACAATCCGCGCCGAACTGGACGAGGACTTGCTGGAGCAATTCCACGGCACCGTTTCCCTGCCGTTCGAAGCTGGGGACCATCGCCGGGTCGCGGTCAAGATCGTCGATGACAGGGGCATCGAGTCGATCAAGATCATGAACCTGGAGTGACGGCGGTGACCAAGCCCAAGTCGCTCATCATCAATACGCCATTCGTGTGCCCGCAGCAGCATTGGGCACCAAAGCAGGATGGCACGCTGGAAATCATTCCGGAGCGCCGCCCCGCCAGCTACGAGGTGTTCGACGCCCGGAACAACACCCGGCGAACCGAGAAGCTGGAACTGGTCGAGACGATCCGTGGCCGCGTCGATCAATGGCGCGAGGCTGGCTACCCCGGCGTGACCATCGTCACCCGCCGCTTGCTCGAACACTGGCATGACAACACGGCGCGGGAATACCCGTTCTACTTCTGTCAGCTAGAGGCCATCGAAACGCTGATTTGGTGGCTCGAAGGCGCGGAGGAATACAAGCAGGGCATCTACGTCCCCGGCGATGGTGGGGCATGGCAGCGCCTGTGCAACAAGATGGCGACGGGCGCGGGCAAGACCACGGTGATGGCCATGATCATCACGTGGCAGGTGCTGAACGCGCTAACCTACCCGAAGCGGAACAAGGATTTCAGCCGGGCCATCTTCATCGTCGCCCCGGGCCTAACAGCGCGGTGACGAAGTCGGTTTTCAGCCGGGTCTGTCAGCGCCTTCAGGGGTAAAAACGATGAGGAGCATGGCCCTTTCTCCGTCGAACTCGGCGACGAGGGCGATGACGAGCGCAACATCGGTCTGAACTACGAACAAGAATGCCTTGGATGCGCCCCTGGCGCCCCTCGGAGTGCCGCAACCGAACAGGGCGCGCATGAGAATGCCAAGATTGAACCCGGCGACGTGGATCAAATAACGCTTGTGAACATTCTCGCGCCCGCGCAGCCACGCGCGGCGCATGCCGCCGCGATCCAGGACGTGGGCAAAGCTACGCTCGACCATCTCACCACGCTTGCGCATCGCCTTGCGTCCGACGGCGGATTTCAGGCGAGACCGATTGGCGTAGACGGCCTTCTGGGCAGCCTCGTCGCCGTGCCAGCGCAGATATCCATTCGGCGGTGCCGGCTCGGCGATGCGCGTCTTCCAGATGTCGCCGTCGAGACCCTTGAGGAGCTCGCGCGAATGATAGCCTTTATCGGTCACAAGATCGCAGGGATCCCCGGACGTCGGCGCCAGGCCAATGTCGGCGAGGTTGCGTGCTGCCGTCTCCAGCGTGGCGTCGAGCGTTGTCGTGTCGCCCTTGTCGGCCGGGTGGATCGGCGCTGCCACGATAACACCCGTGTCGAGATCGACCGCGTGTTCGGGCTTGTAGGCCAGACGCGTCGAGCCGTTCTTCATCCGCGCGACCTTCGCGTCGGGATCGGTCTTGCTCGCCCAGTCCGCATTCGACAGCTTCTTGCCCTTGCGTTTGCGATCGAGCCGGACAAGGTCGTCGATCGTCGGCGTGTCGATGCCGCTCTCTTGCGCCATGCGCACCAGCATCTCGCGGTAGGTCTCGCCATTGTCACGCCGCACGATGGTACGCAGCGCGGCGTTCGCCTCCATGGTCGAGCCATCGACGCCGATCCGCTCGCCTTTCACCAGATCGTGCCCGGCGACGAGGGCCAGTACCCAGCCGAAGATCTGGTCATGTACCTCGTGCGGCAGGCGGCTCCGCGTCTTCGACAACCAGCTATGATCAGGGACCTTGTCGCGGCTCGACAGTCGCAGGAACTCCCGCAGCGACAGCGAATCCGAACAGCGCCAGACAATCCCGCGTTCGCTGTCGATGCCCTCGAAATAGCCGATCAGCAGCATGCGGAAATAGCGGCCCGGCGGCAGCGACGGGGCTCCCATCCGCGGCGCATAATAGGGCTTGCACGTCTTCTCGACAAAGCCATCGAAGCCCGCCTCGGCCAGCAGCTTCTGGAGCTTGTCGTAGAAAACATGCCCCGGTGAACGCGGTATCTCCGCCCACGTCACGATCAAATCGGACTGGACCTCGCTATCACGCCCCATCGCCATCGCCGCTAACCCGCCAGACAATCCCACTGCCGCACTGAATCAGCCACCGCCGACTTCGTCAACGGCCTG
>NZ_AUWY01000026.1 GCF_000447205.1 Sphingobium ummariense RL-3
TAGCTCGCGCACGACCCTGCGCCCCGAGATCGAGGTGTCCGGTACCGCGCGCAGGCACTCGCGGGTCACGTCATCGACGATGTTGAGCACCCGGAACCGGCGTCCCGACGCCATCTGATCGTGCACGAAGTCAAGGCTCCAGCGCTGGTTGGGCAACGCCAGCACGGGCGCTGGCGCCCGCGCGCCGATGGCACGGCGGCGGTTGCGTCTTCGTCGGACCGCCAGGTTCTCCTCGCGGTAGAGCCGCTGGGTCTTCTTGCGGTTGATCACCACGCCCTCCCGCCGCAGCAGGATGTGCAGCCGGCGATAGCCGAAACGGCGGCGCTGCTGCGCCAGCTCGCGCAGCTTCGACCGAAGGTCGGAATCATCATCCCGCTGCGACCGGTAACGCATGCTCTTCCGGTCAGCGCCGATGACACGGCACGCCCGCCGCTCGCTCATCCCCAGGACCGCCTGGAGACGAGCGACCGCCTCTCGCTTGGCAGCGGGCGTCACCAATTTTTTGCGAGAAGGTCCTTCAGGCCAGCATTGTCGAGCATCGCCTCGGCCAGGAGCCGCTTGAGCTTGGCGTTCTCGTCCTCGAGCGCCCGCAGCCGCTTCGCCTCGGAAACCTCCAGGCCGCCATACCTGGCCTTCCAGTTATAGATCGTCGCTTCAGACACACCGTGCCGCCTCGCCAGATCGCCGGTCTTGGCGCCAGCCTCGGCCTCCTTCAGCACCGCAATGATCTGCTCTTCCGTGAACCTTGTACGCTTCATCGTCCGTCCTTCTATCAGGCCGGACTCTAATCACACTTGGAGGAAAATCAGGGGGTCACGTCAAGCCGAATGGACAGAGATCGACGTGGTGAAGTCCGTATGGCGCATTCCGTCCGCAAAGATGAAGGGACGGGTCGAACATCAAGTGCCTCTGTCACGGCAGGCTTCGGCGATCCTGGCGGAGATCAGGAGTCTCACCGGGAGGGGAAAGTATGTTTTTCCTTCGATCAGAAGCGCGGCAAATCCAATGTCAGAAAATACGGTGAATGCGGGCCTGCGACGGCTGGGTTATTCAGGCGATGAGATGACGGCGCACGGTTTCCGTTCCATGGCGTCCACTCTCCTGAACGAGTGCGGGAAGTGGCATCCAGACGCGATCGAGCGGGCCTTGGCACACACAGATCGGGATTCGGTGCGAGCGGCTTGTGCTCGCGGCGCTTTCTGGAATGAACGTGTCGAAATGGCGCAATGGTGGAGCGATTATTTGGATCGGTTGAAGGACGAGCGGAAGGTGTTGCGCCCGCGTTTGGTCAATGAGGGGTTGGGGGTAAGAGATGCCACGCGTTCCGCGAAGGGCTGCGGATCGTAAGAAATGCGAAATCGACCCATGCCGGACTTTCAGCGCCTAATTTTTGATCCCCAGCAGCAGACATTCCGCTTTTCTGCCAGCTGTCGAGCAGCAAAGCGTGAGGATGGTGCTGTCTAGAGAAGTTGTCACCACGCTGATCAGAATTGCGCGGACCAATTTCCCTCAGGCCGAGCGCTCATTTCTAGCGTGATGGTCCCTTGGATAGGGTAATGCGTACCGTGATGACGTCGCCTTCGGCGAGCTTTTCTGCTTTTCTTACCCTCGCCTTGATGGGCAGCATGTAGCCCTGAATGGCCTTGCTCGGGAAGACCGATGTACGCCAACACGTTTTGCCGATGCCAGCCTCTACGTAGACCGATCCCCAAGCCGCCGAGTAGCCAGACGATGCTACACGGATGGCTTCGGCGACCTCGCCGTCGATCGTCAGAAAATGCCACGACATCGATGAGGGCTGGCCATCCTTGCCTTCCCCGCGCCACAACCAGATAGGGCCGACTTGCTCCCAAGCTGTTTCGTCCAGTGAGACGTTCCCGCCCAGTTCTTCCCGCAGGAAACGGATCAGCTCGGGATCTGTTGGGCCATCGTTCGTTTGCACCACGGGATCATTGGCTGTTCGCTCGTTTGATGCAACCCGATCTTGCGCTATCATTTGCGTATACGTTCTCTTTCGCTGGGTGCCGCAGCCGACCCTTATCGGATGCTCAGAGGCCAGATTTCGGCACCAAAGTGCAGACGGTCAGCTATCTCGGCGGCCGCCGATCAGGCTGGCCGCTCGATGTATCGCCGCTGATGGTCAGGCCCCGCCTAGAGCGGTCGGTTGCAGCGAACCACGCCGCCTGCACCGCTGATCGCGGCCCGGCGCTTTCTGTCGTAAAGCCAGCCGGACGCGCGAATGATTGACTGAAAACATACGGAAAGCGGACAGTGCGCGTTCCGTTGGTGCTTCACGAAACTGAAAACGAAGCGGTCCATATTGCCCTTTTTCGAAGGGGCGAACATGCCGGTGGGGAGCTCGATAGATATCATCATTCTTCGGTTAGAATGACACTCCAACTTTCGCGTTCGTGCAGATGATTGATCTTTGCGGAAAGGTTTGCCGGGAAGGGCGGACGGTGTCTTACGCCTCCGGCAACTTCGGCAAGGCTCTGGTGTTCGGTAGCGCGGACCTGACGATCCTGTACCTTCTGACCGATGTTCTGGACATCCCGGGGGGGCAGGCGGCCAGCCTGATGCTGGTGGCGGTCCTGGGTGACCTCCTTTTCGATCTGCTGGCTGCCCGCCTTGTCATTCGCTGGCGAACTTCCGGAAGGGGGTATCGCTGGGCGATCGCCGCTGCCGCGCTGCCATGTGGTACCGCCTTCGCGCTGATCTATGCCATGCCGTTGCTGGGCGTTACGAAGATGTGGTTTCTGGCAGCAGCGATCCTGACGTTTCGGGGCGCCTATGCCCTAGTGGATGTCCCGCATAATGCGCTGATGGCGCAAGTGGTGACCGACAGCAGGGCGCGTGGCCGCGTATCGGGTTATCGGCTTTTGTTCAGTACGGCTAGCGCGCTTGCGATCGCAACGATCGTAACGCCCCTCGTGCAGCAAGCTGGCGGGGATGGACGTTATGGTGCGCTGGCGCTGACCGGCATCGCCGTGGCGTCAATCTTCACTCTTACCATGCTGCTCTGTTCCTCGGCTTCGACCGGGATCCCGAAACCGCATATGAGTCGGCCACTGACCGACGGCATCGTGATCCCCCTTTGCGATCCCATGGTGCTGGCAATGGGGGCGCTGGGCCTGTTGACCGGATTTGCCGCGTCTGCCTTTGGACGGATGCTCCTCTATATCGGCAGCTATGTTGTCGAGAAACCTGGAGTGGTTACGGGCCTTTTGACTGTCATGTCCCTTGGGCAATTTTGCGGGGTGCTGACATGGACGGCCCTCAACCAACGCTTCAGCAAAACCACGCTTTTGTGCGCGGGTCATGCCGTCAGCCTTATCGGGCTGACCATGTTCGGCCTTTCCCTGCATTGGCCGATCGGCACCTTAGCGGCGGTGGCTTTGATCGGGTTCGGCTTCGCCAGTGTCTTCATGCTGCCCTGGGGGCTGTTGGCCGATGCGGTCGATGTGGTCGAATGGCGCAGTGGACGGCGGTTCGAAACAGGATTGTTTGCCTTCTACCTGGTGGCCGTGAAGGCAAGCGGCGCGGCGTGCGCAGCCACCATCGGCTGGGCGCTCGGGGCCTTGGGCTATATGCCGGGACAGGTTCAATCGGACGGCGTTAGATGGGGGATGGTCATGATCGGCCTTGGCCTTCCCATCATCGGGGCGATCGCTTCAATCCTATTACTCGGGCGCTTTCGCCTGAATCATGCGCGTCATGACCGATTGATGCGGGCCATCCATTGGCGGCACATGCGTCAGGGCGGTGCCGATCCGGTTTCGGGATCGAACCTAGGGTTGGCGAAGTCGAGCGGTGAAGGTGACGCAGGAGCAGACGATTTCGCGCTCTCTGCCCAAGCGCGGCAGAGCATGTCGCGCACCATCGCCGCGCCGGCCGCAGTGCGTTCATAGATAAGGGCGCGGACGTCCTTGTCGGCGAAATCCTGGAACCCGTTGCGCCTCTCGAAGCGATAGACCGCTTCCATCTGGTCGCCCGCTTCGTTCAGGAAGGCGAGGACCGCACTGAACATGTCGCCGGTGCGATGTGCGGGGGTACTAATCCGGGGCGCGATATCGGCGGCAGTCAGTTCCATGCCGTCCACGAACTTGCTCTCGAAGCGGCCATGGATGCTGCGATCCCGCGTATACCCTTGTGGATTGGGGCCACGCCATCCGTCCGAATTCACAGTGTCATGCAACGGCTGCGAGCCGTCACCGATATAATGGCCGAGACGAACGGCTTCGAAGGCGCATTGCTGTTCCGCGAACGATGCATCCGCGCCATTCGCATTCGCCGCACGGATAGCACGCATGCAGACAATAAGCCGGTTATAGGCCTCCATCGCGGCGTAGGGCAGCGTACCTGTCCAGCGCACATTGGTGCGCGCGGCTGTTGCCGGATCGCTATCCTTGATGGCCTCATGATGCTTGTACAGGGCGATGACGAAGGCCCATCGCGACCGGGGGATAGTTTTCAGGAACCGGAATTGTTCACGAAACCAGCCATGATTGGGGTCTTCCTCAACCTTGGAGAAGGGTTCGGAGTCGCCGCGCCATGTGTCCGGCAGCGCGGCCGACGCCACGATGTAATCGGCGTGGCGGCGAAGGAAGACGGGGCCGTCGTCGGGGATCGCGTCGATGGCGGCGCGGTTGATCACCGCGTGCGCCGTACCGCCCCAGGCATAGGCGGCGGTCGGCGACAGGCTGAGTGCGGCGGCTAGCAGGATGTGACGCATCCGATTTCCTTACGGCTGGATCAGGGGTCGAGGGGATCGCGCGGATCGATCCGAGCCGATGCGCGGGAAGGGCGGAACACCAGTTCGGTAGGCGAGATGCGGCTTACCACGCGCCCAGGCTGATAGCCCAGTTCCGCAGCATTCCGATCCGTGAACTTCTCGCTTTCGATATAGGCGCTCTGCACAGGATTGCAGAGAATGAGCGCGTCCTTGTCCAACGGGGCTCCCATCTGCATCAGCAGGCGACTGGCATTGCGCAAGTTCGTCGTAGTGTGGCGCGCATAGGGTTCGATGACGATCGCATCTGCCGGGATACCGTAGCGCTCGATCAGCGCCTTCTTCATTTCCACCGCCTCGGTAAAGGGGGTTGCCCGGGGATGCGCCCGTCCACCCGACAGGATGATGAAAGCGGTATCCCCCTGAGCAAACCGCCGGGCGGCAAGGCGCAGATGATATTTGCCGAACGGGCTGAGCGGCTCGCCCTCGATCTCGGGTCCTACGCCCGTGACGATCATGGCCGAGTAACGGTATCGGTTCCAGTCCAGCCCCTTCGCCTGCGCAGACGCGGCCGCGTTCGCGCCGGCCATCAACGGCTCGAACCCGATAGCGTCGATGCGATCGCTGACGTCGAGCAGGGCCAACGCATAATCCATGCTGGGATCGAGCTGCTGCGACGCCCCCGCGCGCGGCGTGTCCGCAATCCAGTCTGCCGCCTGCAAACGCGATTGCTGATCCAGCGGGGAAATCGTGCCCGGCCCGTCGATCGGCGTCATTGCCGGCTGACCAAGAGCATAGGTCCGCACGATCATGTTGATACCGGCGATTTCCCGACCGACCTGCGCGTCCAGCCCGTCATCGGATGACGGCAGGCTCGCCTCTTTCGCGGTGACCGAACGCAAGGCCTGGGTTTCGGTGTCCGTCCACAAGAGCGCCTGCGCGCGGCAGGTGAGGTCCGGCCCACAAGCGGTGCGCCGGTCGCGTCGGGCGCGCAGGACCGGGGCCAAAGCCGGTGATGCGATAACCCGCCTCAAGACGGCAGGGTCGCGGCCCGATGCGTCGAGAGTCGGGAAGAGGCGAGTGGACAGCGTCGCCATGACTCTGTCCGCTGCCTCTTCCGCAGAGGCTGGTATTGCCGTGACCGCCGCCAACGCCAGCATAGCAACCCCAGCCAATGTTCCTGCCAGTCGCAACCGCATCACCAGCTGCGGCTCAAGATGAAGCGGAAGTTGCGGCCGAAGAGCGGACGGCCGTAGATTGCTTCGCTCGTGCCTTGGCCTGCGAATTGATCGGTGCGGGTATTGCCTTCGGTCAAGCCCTTTGCGTTGGTGAGGTTATCACCCACCACCTGGAAGTGCCACGCCCCCCAGTCGATCGACGCGCCCGCACCCAGCGTCTGATAGCCGGGCATGGCCGTGCGATTGAAGAGGTCGACATAGCGCCGGCCGACCCATTCGAAGCGCCCGAAGACGGACAGCTTCTGCTCGCCCAGATCGAAATTGAAGCTCGGCCGCACATTGCCGAAGAACTTTGCTTCGCGGATAATCTGATTGCCGTTGACCGAACTGGGATCGGCGCCCGAGTTGTTCTGAAGATTGGCATATTTCGGGTTCTGCCAGGTCACTGACCCATCGAGCGTGAACCAGCGGGTCGGAGCGACACGGCCATCGACCTCGACCCCTTTGACCGACGCTTCGCCGATGAAGGGCAGAACCTGATCGTTGCGCCCCGTGACGGGATTGAATGCGGCGAAGGATGCGTTGAACGGGTCGAACTTGGTGTAAAAGCCGGTTGCATAGAGATAGTGCGGACCAAAGCTCGCCTTGAGGCCCGCTTCATATTGGCGCGCCTTGGTCTTGACGATGGTTGCGCCGATGCCGGTAACGACACTCAGCTGCGGCGGCACTTCAAGGTTCGAGATACGGCCATAGACTCCGAGATTTCCGTTGAGGTCGTAATTGGCGCCCACCGTCCAGTTGGTCGCCTTGGGCTTCAGCCGCTGGTCCAGCACCGCGCCGCTGAACGCGCGTGTGGTGTTGTCGGCCAGCGTCGTCGGATCGCCCAGGTCGACCTGCGTCGTGGGCAAAGCAAAGCCCTTGTAGCTGTAGCGTTCGGTGCGCACGCCGGCATCGATCCGTAGCCCGCGCGTCACATCCCATGTGTCGTTGGCATAGAAGGCGATCATCTGCGCGTCGCCCTCACCTTGGTTGAGCGTAGTCGTGTAGCGCAGGACGCCGTTCTGCGTCACCGAACCCAGCACAGCACCGGTGGCAGAATAGGCGACGAGGTCGAGTGTGCGGGGACGGCTGCGGACCTCGATCAGCATATCCTGATAGGCCTGGAGCAGCGTATTGCCGTAGAAGGCGCTGTAAACGCCCACCTTGACGTCATGACTGCCAAAGCCGGTCTCGAACTTGCGCGTGACGCTAAGGTCGCCTTGCACCGAGTAGAACTTGGACTCCGATGCACGATACTGTCCGGACATCACGAGACCGGAGGCAGAGTAGGGATCATATGCGGTTCCACCGTTGGTGCCCGCCAGAGCGTAGCCGAGCCGTGCGACATTGGGACCAAAGGCTGTACGCGCGGCAGTCAGATAGCCCGCCGCGAACGTGTTGCCATCGGCCGGATTGGTGGTCGAATAGAAGGCGTCGAAGCTGGACTTGCCCTTGGTGCCGCCTAGCTTCGCCGCAACCTGCCAGCCGTCGAAGTCGCCCTGATAATTGATCGCAGCGTTGAAGAAACGCATGTGACGGCCATCGGCCAAATCGCGGTTCATGCTCTGCAGTGCGCCCGACCCGTCGCGATATTTGATGTTGACGTTGCGCAGCGCCGGGGAATTGAGCGTGCCGGTGTGGTAATCGATATAGGGGTCGAGCGAAACTTGCGGGTTACGTGGATCGGCGATCGGGATAGGCAGGTAGAAGATATTGTGATCGTTCACATATTCTGCCGAAATCTTGATCGACCCGTTCTCCAGATCCCGCTTGATGTTGGCGCGGATTTGCCCACCCTTGTCGCTGGGGAAACCGCCGTCGCGATAGCCGTCATGCTGGCGCAGGAAACCGCCGATGGCATAATAGGTCTTGTCGTCGATCGGTCCTGACTGCATCACATCAAGGCGGTAGAGGCCCGTGTCGCCGATTGTCACCTGCGCCTTTCCGCGCGATTCGCTGCCACCGGTGACGGTGATGTTGTTGGCGATCGCCGCCGCGCTGCTGGCGTAGATGGGCGCCGGGCCGCCCCGCACGATTTCGACCCGCTCGGTCATCAGGTCGTAGCGGTTCATGCCTTCGCCGGAGTTGAAAAAAACGCCGTCGATCTCGTGGTAGAGTGGCAGACCGTCCTGCTGGAAGATGAGGTAACCGCGATCGGTGGGAATGCCACGCACGCGGGTGATGTTCTGGACTTCGCCACCGGTCGCTTCGACTTGGATCCCCGGCACGGTGCCGAGCAGGTCGGCAAAGCTCTTAGGCGCGATCTTCTGCACATCGTCCTGGCTGAGCGAGTTGATCGCATAGGACACGTCAAAGCGGCGTTGCGCGCGGGCCGAACCGGTGACGATGATGTCGGTCTGCGCATTTTCGCCTTCGGCAGCATCGGCGGCCGGAGTGGCGGCATCTGTCTGCGCGATGGCGGTCGAAGACAGCATGGCGAGCGCAAAGGTTGCGCAGCCATGAGTGAAGCGGGCTTTTGTCATAGGTCTATTTCCCCCTGGTATATGAATGCAGGGGGCCACTGCGCAGCGTCGATGACATCTTTATTTATTTCTGAGAAAATTAATCGGACTTGTCACATCACGCTCTTATGAGAGCGCCGGATGAGACACCCATCCCTCGTGCTTCTCGAAGACGAAAAGCGTCTGCTCTGGCAACTTCGGACGCGGGGTCCGCAGTCCCGCTCGGCGTTGGCTCACACTCTTCAGATCAGCAACAGCGCCGTCTCGAAAATCAGTAAGACGCTCGCTGCGCTGGGCTTGATAGAAGAACTGACTTCGGAGGCAGCGCAGGGGCGCGGGCGTCCATCTGTACCGCTTCGTATTTCACCATTAGGCGGCTATTCCGTCGGCATCGCCATCTATTCCGGCGTGCTCGAAATCGCATTGATCGATTACGCAGGCGGCATCTTGTCGTTGACGACAGAAAGCATGGAGCCGGGCGATCCGTACAGTTTCGCCAGCGATGTCGATCGTCGCGTCCAGGCCCTTGTCGTCGAACATCGACTGATTGGCAGCCGTCTTTATGGCGTGGGATTCTCCATACCGGGACCAGCACTGTCTCGCGATGGAAACCGGTGGAACGTGGTACGCGAATTGCCCGGCTGGAAAGACGCTCCGCTGCGCGACATTCTGCAGGAAACGCTGCATTTGACGGTCTGGATGGAGAACGACGCGACCTCGGCCGCGCTTGCAGAATATTACCTGGGCGGCCTTATCCAGCGCTGTACCACCGCTATCGTGATCCTGTTAGGGCATGGCGTAGGCGCTGGCATTATTCATGAGGGCCGGCTGATGCGGGGCGAAGGCGGATGCGCCGGAGAAATCGGGATGTTCTATCCCGGATCCAAACCCCGACCCACCACGCTGGACCTGATTGCGACGCTGCGGTCGGCAGGATGCGGCGTCACGTCACTGGCGGACTTCCGGGACGCAATAGCCGGCTATGAAGACGTCATCGAACGCTGGCAGGACCGTGCGGCCGACCAGTTGCTTCATTCGATCAACTCTGCGCTCGCATGGTTCGACCCCGGAGCCATACGATTGATGAGCCCGCTCCCCCAAGCCGTCATGCAAGGGCTGGCCGACCGGCTCAATCGAGGCGGCATCATCTGGGGCGACCATGTCAGTGATCGGAACAAAGGCAGCTTCAATATCGAGATCTCGCAGCTTGGCGGCGCTGGAGCGGCTTTGGGGGCAGCGCTTCTTCCGATTCACGCCTCAGTGGTCGGAAACACATGATCACCCTTCGGTGATCGTGGAATAAGTCCACGTTCCAACTTGCCATATCCTGGTTGCTTCGGTGCTGGATAGCCTCACTTCTCTGATCTGATTCGACCCATCATTGATAAGCGTCCGGCCTCGGTCGTGCTGCGACATTCAGGCTCGGTGCTGATGGACCTCCGGTAAGGAGTCTCTTTCTAGGCTCCAGAAGGAGGCCAAGTGACAAGCCGGTGCTGTCATCGGCCCTTGCTCTGCAAGGGGGAAATTGAGTTGATGATCTGATCTGTCGGGGCGCGGTCATCTGTCCGGCCTACTGGTGCGGCATATGATGACCGCTGGCCCTGATGTTGTCCGCTGCTCGGGTCCCATTCAGTCTATCGAGCTCGAAACTCCGACAGCACCTCGGGTTGTCCCGGCCATTGCGGCCGCGTTCAGATCGTCATCATCACTTCAATGGGCACCCTTACAGTTCGACGCGACCGCGCATGTGCGCCGCGATTATTCTCAGATAGCGGCAGGCGAGCGATAGGTCTCGCCGCGTGACAGTACAGCCCAGACGATCCGGGCGGTCTTGTTGGCCATGGCCACGGTGACGAGCCGGACGGGCTTTCGCTCGAGCAGGTCGCGCACCCAGTTGGCTGCAGTGGTATCCGTGGTTCGCGCCCTTCGCACTACCGATGTCGCGCCGACCACGAGCAGCTTCCGGAGGTAGCGATCTCCCATCTTCGAGATCCGCCCCAGCTTGTCCTTGCCTCCCGAAGAGTTCTGGCGTGGGACCAGGCCCAGCGAAGCGGAGAACTCCCGGCCCGAACGGAACGCTGCCGGATCGGTCACCGAGGCAGCCAAGGCGGTAGCTCTGATGACACCCACGCCGGGGATGGTGGCCAGTCTCTGGCTGGCCTGGTCCTGGCGATGCCAGACTATGAGGCGCCGATTGAGCGCCTGGATCTGTCGGACGAGCGCATGGAATTGCTCGACCAAAAGCACCATCGCATCCTTGGCTATGTCCGGCAACACTGCGCTGTCTGTCTGCCGGATTCTCGTGGCCAGATCGCGGCTGCCTCTCGCACCCTGCGGCGCAACCAGTCCAAACTCGGCGCAATGGCCGCGGATTGCGTTGATCAGCATGGTGCGCTGACGCACCAGCAGTTCGCGCGAGCGGTGCAGAACGAGCACCGCCTGCCGTGCCGCACCCTTGGCGGGCACGAAACGCATGGTCGGGCGACGCACCGCCTCGCAGATCGCCTCGGCATCTGCGGCGTCGTTCTTCTGGCGCCGCAGATAGGCCTTCACATAGGCCGGGGGCATCAGTCGAACTTCGTGACCCAGAGCGGATATTTCACGCGCCCAATAATGGGCGGTCGCGCAGGCCTCCATTCCGACCAGGCAAGGCGGAACCTTCGCCAGCGTTTCGAGGAGCGCTCCGCGCCGCACCTTCTTGCGCCAGACGACATTGCCATCGGCATCGATGGCGTGAAGCTGGAAAACGGACTTGGCCAAATCCAGGCCGATCGTGGTAATCTCCATGGTGGATGGTCCTTTGCTAGAGTTGCTTCGACAACAGCCCACAATACGACTCACCCACGTTGGATGCAGGGGCCATCCACCTCATCAGTCTAATGCGAACTCGTCTCCACCGGATGCGCTTCGGGGGGCCGGGAGGGCAGGGGCTTAGCTTGCAAGTGACTTCCACTCCGCAAGGGCCGCAGAGCGTCGTTCCTAGTAAGTCTTGCGGTCGACGAGATGACGCTCCAGTGAGAAGTGGTTGTGGAGATTGGCATGAACAGAGGCGAACTTCTGTAGCGCCTTCATCTGCCTGAAGCGCAGCATCGCACGTTCTCGTCGTCGGAAGGGGAGGTCAACCGCGCCGGGTTCGCCGGAGGCTCCAACTCTTGAGTAGATGGAGTCGATATGAGCAAGATGACGAACAAGTTTGCGCCGGAGGTGCGCGATCGAGCGATCCGGATGGTGCTGGATCACGAGCGAGATTATCCATCGCGCTGGGCAACCGTTGTGTCGATTGCAGAAGATCGGCTGCTCGCCGCCGACGCTGCATGAATGGGTGAAGAAGGCCGAGGTCGATAGCGGCAAGCGGGCTGGCATCCCGACCGAGGTCGCCGACAAGGTGAAGGCGTTGGAGCGCGAGGTCCGCGAGCTGAGACAGGCCAACGAGATTCTGCGCAAGGCGTCGGCGTATTTTGCCCAGGCGGAACTCGACCGCCCGTTCAAGCGATGATCGCGTTCATCGACGATCACCGCGATGCCTATGGGGTCGAGCCGATCTGCCGCGTCCTCC
Source organism: Sphingobium ummariense RL-3 (assembly GCF_000447205.1). Taxonomy (GTDB): domain Bacteria; phylum Pseudomonadota; class Alphaproteobacteria; order Sphingomonadales; family Sphingomonadaceae; genus Sphingobium; species Sphingobium ummariense. Next base: position 11,965 of record NZ_AUWY01000026.1, read on the forward strand.
CGATCGCCCCATCCACCTATCACGAGCGCGTCGCGCAGCGACAGGATCCGACACGCCTGTCTGCGCGGGCGCAGCGGGATGTTGCCCTGAAGCCGGAGATCGCGCGCGTGTTTGCCGAGAACTTCGCGGTCTATGGCGTGCGCAAGGTCTGGCGGCAGATGATGCGGGAAGGCTTTCCGGTCGCCCGCTTTACGGTCGTGCGGCTGATGCGCGAGATGGGCTTGGCAGGGGTGATCGGGGGAAAACGGGACTGTCGGATATTTTGTGCGCGAGGCCATAGAGATGGATAGGAAGGACCATCGATATGGCGATTGACAAAGACATGCTGGACCAGTTGCTGGCTGGTGATCCACAGGATCTGTTCGCGAAGGACGGGTTGCTGGATGAGTTGAAGAAGGCGCTGTCGGAGCGGATGCTGGCGGCCGAGTTGGACGCTCATCTGGATAGCGAAGGCGCCGAAGGTGCAATAAATCGACGCAATGGCTCGTCGCGCAAGACGATGCTGACGGGCACATCGAAGGTGACACTGGATGTTCCGCGCGACCGGGCGGGGAGGTTCGATCCCAAGCTGATCGCCAAGTACCAGCGCCGCTTCCCGGACTTCGACGACAAGATCGTGTCGATGTACGCGCGCGGCATGACGGTGCGCGAGATCCGGGGACATCTTGAGGAACTATACGGCATCGACGTGTCGCCTGACCTGATCTCGACGATCACTGATGCGGTGCTGGAGACGGTCGCGGAATGGCAGGGTCGACCGCTCGACGCCTGCTACCCGCTGGTCTTCTTCGACGAGATCCGGGTCAAAATCCGCGACGAGGGCTTCGTACGCAACAAGGCGGTGTACGTTGCGCTCGGTATCCTGCCCGATGGCACGAAGGATATTCTGGGCATCTGGATCGAGCAGGCCGAAGGCGCGAAGTTCTGGCTCAGGGTGATGAATGAGCTCAACAATCGCGGCGTCGGCGACATCCTGATCGCCGTCGTTGATGGCCTCAAAGGCTTCCCCGACGCAATCAACGCAGCTTTCCCCGAGACGGTGGTCCAGACCTGCATCGTCCATCTGCTATGTAACTCGATGAGCTTTGCGTCGTGGAAGGACCGCAAGCCGATCGCGCAGGCGCTGCGCGCTGTCTATCGCGCCGAGACCGTCGAGGCCGGCCTGGCGGCACTGGATGCGTTCGAGGCAGGCCATTGGGCAGGCGACATCCCGCGATCGCGCAGATCTGACGACGGCACTGGGACCAGGTGATCCCGTTCTTCGCCTTTCCCGAGGGCGTGCGCCGGATCATCTACACTACCAACGCAATCGAGGCGCTCAACTCGAAGCTGCGCCGCGCGGTTCGCACCCGCGGCCACTTCCCAGGTGACGATGCCGCGATGAAGCTGCTATACCTCGTGCTCAACAAGGCGGCCGAGGAATGGAAACGGCCACCGCGCGAGTGGTCGGAGGCGAAGACCCAGTTCGCTGTAATCTTCGGCGAAAGGTTCGTCATCCGATGACGATAACCGGCCTCGCGCACAAAATATCTGACAGTCCCCGATGGGAACCAATCGACCCACTCGAGCGTGTCGTACTCGACAGCTTCGAAGCTACGCCACGGCCTGCGCCTGTGGATCACCTCGGCCTTGTAAAGGCCGTTGACCGTCTCGACCAAAGCGTTGTCGTAGCTGTCTCCGACGCAGGCTCGCTCCTACCGATCCAAGCTTGAGATCGCCTTGGCCGAGATCGACCGCGCCCGTAATGCCGGCGTGCGCTTTGGCGGGATACTGGCCGACGCCGGGTATGGCATGTCTGCCCCGTTCCGGCAGGCACTCACCGAACGCGGACTGACCTGGGCGGTTGGATCCCCGGACGTGTCTCACGGGGTGTTGTAGGAAGGTTGCCCTGAGGGGGTAGCCACCGTCGATCTTCTGGTAGGGTTCGGATGCGAACTCGAACCTGGAGAAGACGAGGATGACCGATGACAGAATGGCCCTGATCGAGCTGATCGAGCAAGGGGCTGATAGCGATCTGGTGCGCGAGATGCTGGCTTTTGCCGCCGAGCGCATGATGGATCTGGAGATCGAAGCGAAGACGGGTGTCCCTTGCGGGTCTCGCAGCCGTGAGCGGCTCAACCACCGCAATGGCTACCGCGAGCGGGGCTGGGATACGCGCGCCGGGCGGATCGATCTGGCGATCCCCAAGCTCAGGAAGGGCAGCTACTTCCCGAGCTTTCTGGAGCCGCGCCGCACGGCGGAGAAGGCACTGGCCGCGGTGATACAGGAGGCTTACGTCCACGGCGTCTCAACCCGCTCGGTCGACGATCTGGTAAAGGCAATGGGCGCCAGCGGTGTTTCAAAGAGCCAGGTGAGCCGTCTGGTTGCCGAGATCGACGAGCGGGTGAACGCCTTCCTCACGCGGCCGATCGAGGGCGAGTGGCCTTATCTGTGGATCGACGCCACCTACCTCAAGGAACGCGAAGGCGGTCGGATCGTCTCGACGGCGGCGATAATCGCGGTGGGCGACAACACCGATGGCCGGCGCGAGGTGCTGGGCGTCGCCACCGGCCCATCGGAAGCCGAGCCCTTCTGGAAAGCTTTCCTGCGTTCGCTGGCGGATCACGGCTTGCGCGGGGTGAAGCTGGTCATCGCCGACGACCACAAAGGGCTGCGCGCCGCTGCCAGCAAGGTGTTTGCCGCAAGCCAGCAGCGCTGCCGTGTTCATTGGATGCGCAATGCGCTGGCCCATGCCGCACCCAAACAGCGACCGGCGGTCATCGCCATGATCAAGACCATCTTCGCGCAGGAGACTGCCGAGGCGGCGCACCAGCAGTGGGAACAGGTCGCCGATGCCCTGCGCGAAAAGTTCCCCAAGCTCGCCGACATGATGGACGCATCACGTGAGGACGTGCTGGCCTACATGACCTTCCCGAAGGACCACTGGGCGCAGATCGCGTCCACAAATCCGCTGGAAAGGGTGAACAAGGAGATCAAGCGAAGGGCCGATGTCATCGGCATATTCCCGAATGACGCCGCCGTCGTCCGCCTCGTCGGAGCGCTCATGCTGGAGCAAAACGATGAGTGGGCCGTATCGCGCCGCTACATGACGCTGGAAACCCTCGGCTCGGTGAGCCATAATCCCATCGTCAGCCTGCCAGCCCAAGCTGCCTGACCCAAACCCGACCCTCCCGTGGATCGACGGTTCCTACACCACCCCGTGGGACACGACCTGATCATCGGATCGGGGACGGCTTTGGCGAGTTCTTTGGCGGGGGCTCCATTTTGCGTTTCCTGGGTTAAAATTCGCACGCGATCCGCAGAGAGCTCTTCGAGCAGCAGGCGTGATAAGCGTCGATGCGATCCCCACCTTCTTCGACCCGGCAGTCACCCATAGGGCCGACCGTGAGCACGTTTTGTGATGGCTGCGTCCTGATTTCTGCCAAGTGTTGAACGCACTATCACTCCAGACTAGATCAGTTTGTCGAGTGTAAGAGGCAGGTCGCGCACGCGCTTGCCCGTCGCATTGAAGACAGCGTTGGCGATGGCTGCCGCCACGCCTGTCGTTCCGATCTCGCCGATACCGCGTGCTCCAAGCGGTGTGCGCGGATCGGGGATGTCCGTCCACAGGACGTCAATGTCGGGGACATCGAGATGCACCGGCACATGATAGTCGGCGAGCGACGTGCTCATGATGCGGCCAGTGCGCTCGTCGAGCAGCGTCTCCTCCGTCAGGGCCATGCCAAGACCCATGATCATGCCACCCTTGAACTGGCTGGTCGCCGTCTTGGCATTCAGGATGCGGCCGCAATCGAAGGCGCCGACCAGACGATCGACGCGTATTTCGCCCGTGATTTCGCTGACGCGCAGTTCGCAGAAGTTCGCCGAGGTGCTGTGCATGGAGTATTTCAGTATTTCGAGCGGCGCCCCACTTTCGCCGACCACACTCAACTCGCCCCGGCCGGAGCGGCGCAGGATGGAGGCGAAGCTTTCGTGGCGGGCGGGATCCTCGACACTGCGCAAGCCGCCGTCAGCGAACTCGACCTCGCTCGACTTGAGGCCGGCCAGCGGTGTATCGTTGCCCGCCAGCCGCATCAGTTCGGTCGCCAGCTTTCCACTCGCCGCACTGATCGCCGCCGCCAGCGACGCGGTCTGCGACGATCCGCCGGCAAAGCTTGCGAACGGCAGGCTCGAGTCCCCGATAATCACCGTGACGCGATCGAGCGGGAGGCCCAGACGATCGGCCGCGTGCTGCCGCTGGACCGTCGCGGTGCCCATGCCCATTTCGTGGGCGGCGCTAGCGACATGGGCACCGCCAGCGGCGTCGATGGTGATCCGAACGGATGTGCCGGGCATGCGGGTGAACGGAAAGGTGCCGGTGGCACAGCCCATGCCGATCAGCCATTCGCCTTCGCGCCGCGTGCCTGGCTTCGCCATGCGCCGGTCCCAGCCGATGCGCGCCGCGCCCAGATCATAGGCTTCCATCATCGCGTTCTGCGAGTGGGGCGCCCCGCTCACCGGGTCGCGGCTCGCGGCGTTGCATCGGCGCAGTTCGATGGGGTCCATGCCGAGGGCATCCGCCAGCTCATCCATCGCGCATTCGATCGCAAAGGTGCCCGGCGTCTCGCCGGGGCCACGCATGAAGCTGTTCGCGAGAAGGTCGAGATCGACATAATGCTGGACGACATCGAAACTCTCGCTGGCGTAGAGAGAGCGGCCAGTGAGGCTGAACCCCTCGTCGCAAACGCTGTGCAGCGGCTTCACACCATAACCATGGTGGAGCAGCGCCTTGAGCTTGCCATCCGCGTCCGCGGCCAGTGCCACCCGCTGCTCGGTCTGTGTGCGCCCGCCCACCAGCCGGTGCATGCTGGCGCGCGAGAGGGTGACGCGCACCGGGCGGCCCGCGAGCTTTGCGGCGGCCGCGCCGAGGATCTGGTGATCCCACAGGCCCTTCGCGCCGAACCCGCCGCCCACATAGGGCGAGCTGACATGGACATCGCCTGCCTTCAGTCCGAATATGTTCGCGAGCGAACCGGCGGTTCCGTGCACCATCTGGGTCGCATCGTGAACGATCAGCTTGCCTTCTCGCCAGACGAGCGTCGCGGCATGCGGCTCGATTGGATTATGGTTCTCCCAGGGCGTCGTATAGACTGCGTCGATCGTGAAGGCCGCTTCGGCGAGCTTCCGGCTTGCATCGCCCTTGTCGAGCCTGTTCCGCTCGACGAGCATCGACTCCGGCGTATAGGCGCTGGCCTTGCCTTCCTCGAACCGGGTGCGGGCCGGCGCAGCATCGTAGCGCACGCGGACCAACGCGGCCCCGTGTTCGGCCTGCTCGCGCGTTTCGGCCAGGACCACCGCCACGACCTGCCCGTTCCAGCGTATCTCGGGGTCCTGCATGATCGGCAATGTGTGATTGCCGGCGGCCTTGAGGTTGGTAATGCCGATCGGCGGCGGGACGCCTATTTTGGGGGCGTTGCGGTAGGTCATGACGAGCGCCACGCCTGGCGCTGCCTCAGCTGCGGACACATCGAGATCGGCGATGCGCCCCCGCGCGATCGTCGAATGGACGAAGGCGGCGTAGAGCAGATTCTCCATCGGCACTTCGGCGGCGAACCGCGCCGCCCCGCGGACCTTGTCGGGTCCATCGATCCGCGACTGCTGTCCGCCGAGCGACACGCGCTTGTCGATCAGCGGATCGGGGGTGCCGCCAGGCAGCCAGCTCGCGGGCACATGGCCAAGCACGGCGCGCACACCGCCGATGATGGCATTCTGCAGCTTGGTCATGCGCGCGCTCCTGCGAGGGCACCGAGGACGGCGACTACGGTTCGTTCGGCGAGGCCGATCTTGAAGCCGTTGCCCGACAGCGGCCGCGCCCCAACGAGCTCCTCGCGGATCGCGGCGAGGAAAGCGTCAGGGGTAGGCGCCACACAGACCAGCGCCGTTTCGGCCCGCGTCGCCCGCCAAGGCTTGGCGGCGACGCCGCCGAGCGCAATGCGGGCTTCGGTGATGCGCCCCTCGGCAATCGCCAGACCGCCTGCGACGGAGATCAGTGCGAACGCGTAGCTGGAGCGATCGCGGACCTTGCGATATTCCGAATGCGTGACCGCGGCCGAAGGCGGCGGCAGTTCGACGCCGGTGATCAACTCGCCCGGCTTCAGCACGGTCTCCGTCTGCGGCGTGGCATTTGGCAGGACATGAAAGTCCGTCAGCGGCACCGACCGCTCGCCATCGGGCCCGGAGAGATGGATCACGGCATCAAGCATGGCGAGCGCGACGCACATGTCTGAGGGATGGGTGGCGATGCACTGGTCCGATGCACCCAGGACCGCATGATAGCGATTGAACCCGTCCATCGCGTCGCAACCGGCGCCTGGCTGGCGCTTGTTGCACCGCGCCCCCTCGACATCGTAGAAGTACATGCAGCGTGTACGCTGGAGAATATTGCCCCCGACCGTCGCCATGTTGCGGATCTGTGCGGAGGCGCCGGCGAGCAGTGCGCGCGCGAGCACCGGATAGCGGTGGCGCACGAGCGGATGGGCGGCAAGGGTGGCGTTCCTGACCGACGCGTCGATCAGGAGGCCGCCGTCATCGCTCTCCCGGATGGCGCCCTCCAGACGACTGACGTCCACCAGCTCGCTCGCCTGTTCGACATTCTGGCGCAACAGATCGACAAGATTGGTCCCGCCGCCCAGAACCCGCGCTCCGCTCCCGACACGCGCAAGGGCATCAGCCCGATCCGCTGCGCGGGCATAGCCGAACGGGGTCATGCCGCAGTCTCCACCAGCATGTCCTCGATCGCTTCGACGATCCCGTTATGCGCGCCGCAGCGGCAAAGATTGCCGCTCATGCGCTCGCGGATCTCCGCGCGCGTCACGACCGGTGGTCCAGCCGCGAGATCGAGAGTCACGTAGCTGGGATCGCCCCGCCGCAGTTCCTCCGCCATGGCGATCGCTGAGCAGATCTGGCCGGGGGTGCAATAGCCGCACTGCAGCCCGTCATGCTCGATGAAGGCCCGCTGGAGCGCATGCAACGCCCCGCTCTCAGCGGCGAGGGCTTCGATCGTTTGGACGTTACTCCCGTCCGCCTGTGCGGCGAGTGTGAGGCAGGACAGGACGCGGTTCCCATCGAGAAGGACAGTACAGGCGCCACAGGCGCCCTGGTCGCATCCTTTCTTGGTGCCGCTGAGGTGGAGATGCTCCCGCAAGTGGTCGAGCAGCGAGACCCTGGCGTCGTCAGGCGGCAAGACTTCCATACCGTTCACGCGTATCGACATATCTTCGCTCCCGTCGCTGGCAGGACACAGCCGGTCAGCATCACCCGGAAGATATAACGAAGTTCGGACTATTCAACCGTCGTTGTAGACGATCTTTGTAATCATCGCGATGAACCGATCCCGTTCATCGGGCGACAGTCGCGAGAGCATCAGCATATACATCCGGCGATAGGTCTCGACCTGGGCCTGGGCATAGGCCGCGCCAGCCTCGGACAGGGTCAGCGCAACCGCCCGACGATCGGCTTCGATGCGCTCGCGCTTCAAGAAGCCGCGCTTCGCGAGCCGGTCCGTCGCCGAAGACAATGTTGTGGTGGGCACGCCCAGGAAGCGAGCCACATCTGTGGGCCCGCAGCCCGCATGCTCTGCAACATAGAGCAGCACTGCCTTGTCCAGCTCGGCAAGGGGCCGCTCGGACCGTAGCGCGTCCGCAAGCTTGTATCTTCGTGCGAACGTTTCGAACGCAGTGCCGAGCGCGACGAGCTGGTCTTCAGTGGGATCACTCATTCTGCCCGCATATCGCGTCTCGGCCTCAATTGGCCAGTGTTGCCCGTCGGAAAGGCGCGCCGGCCCAAATTCTCGCGCGACTGCTCGGTGTGGCAAATGCGGCGCTCGTTGATGCATTAGCCTGATGAACAAGGGTAGGTTTCAAGGAGCCGTTTCGAGCCATCGATGCCTCCAATGTCGGCGTCAGGCCGCTTTCGCGAATTTGCGAACCTTGATGTCGCCTTCATGCTCGCGGGCTTGCGCGAGTTCGTAGGAAGTCTGCATCCGCAGCAACGTATCAGCCCTGACTCCAAAGGCCTTCTCGAACCGGATCGCCATATCGGCCGAAAGGCTGGCGTTGCCATTGAGTAGGGTACTCAGCGCCTGCCGCGAGACGCCAAAGTGCTGTGCCAAGGCTGTCACGTTCACCCCGGCAGGCTCGACGATTTCCGTCTTTAACCAATCGCCAACATGGACGGTCAGAGACGGGTGCATCCTAAGCGCCATGATAGTCCTCCAAATCCAGATCGATCAACGCACCCTCGGCATTCACGCCAAAGGTCATTCGCCAGTTCCTCGTCACTGTCATCGACCAGCTTCCCTTCCGGTCACCGGTCAGTTCGTGCAAACCGAAATTCGGCGGCACCGACAGCTCACCAAAGCTTTCCGCCGCATCAATGAACGCAAGCATCTTGCGAAGCCGAGTTGTATCGCCAACCAGCCCTTTCACGTTGCCCGTTTCGAAGAAGCGCCGCAGGCCTTTGTGCCGGATGCTCTCGATTTCCATCCATTGCAGTTATCCAGAATCAGCCTTAATGTCAAGTGTCGCGCGACACTTGTCTGACCTGATCGGCATAACCGCACCCATATCTTAGATGGCCATTCTGGCCTCTGGAGAAATGCCATGGGACATTCAGATCTTGACCCCGCCGTGCATAACAGGCGACCCTGGAGTTCCGGGAAGAACGTCGGCCCAAAGCGACCGTTGAAGCCCGCGATATTTGGGCAATTCGGTTCTATCTGGACGAACACCGGCGACTGCGTGACCGCGCATTGTTCGATCTTGCTATCGACAGCAAGCTTCGTGGTTGCGACCTCGTCAAGCTCAGGATCTGCGACCTGGTGAGCGGCGGGTCATTTTGTGATCGCGCGACTGTCATCCAGCAAAAGACAGAAGATCCGTGCAATTCGAGATTATGACCGAAGCGCGCAGATGCCTCGAAGCATGGCTCAAACGACGTGGTGGCGCAGGCAACCGCTCCCGGCCCTTTGTCGTGCTTGTCGCACGGTCAAGGGAAACCCGAACGGTTGGTCAGTAAGGAGCTTGGCCTCAAGAACGCCGAGCGCGGCACGGTGGAACGTCTCGACGGCTCGGCCGCGACGGTCCGATGGGATCGCCGCCCGAGCATGAGGCTCGTCTTGCAGCTTGTATTCGCGATGCAGCGGGCGGTCGCGTCTGGCTGGAAAAGACGCTGTGGGGGCTGCGCGACCGGGAGGGTGGCTGGGTCGGTGCGGAGTTGCCGAACAGCAACGGTAGCCATGATCTTGGACCGCTCCAGGTCAACAGCTACTGGGTGCCCAAGATCGCCACGATGGTCAGCAGGCGACCCGCCGACGTCAGGGCGTGGCTAATCGCGGATCCTTGCTTCAACGTACAGGCAGCGCGTTGGATCTTCCTATCGGGGCTGCACGCGACCGGCGACTACTGGAAGGCCATAGGCGTCTATCACAGCCCTACGGCCTCGCGGCAACGGATGTATGTCGCATCCGTCTCACGCCATCTCGCGCGCCGCTTTGGTCGCAGCGCTTTCTCGGCGCGACGACCATGAGACGGGCGAGATTGGAAGGCACCTCCTACGGTGAGGTAAGCCCGGTAACGGTCGATGCCGGCGAATTTCCGGTCACGCTTCGATCGGATGGTGCGGAGGGCAGAGAGGACCGATGGGCGATCCGAAGAGGCGCGCTCTTTAGGTAACTGGTTCTGGATGCCCGTGACCTGTTCGCGCGAAGGCTGCAAAGGCCAGTGTCTGAAAATGAGGCGCGCAACCTATTGGGCAACTTGGCCGACTATGTCTGGATGCTCGTCCAATGGGAGTGACGTGAGCCCCTGAAATGTGACCGATTTTAGGTAGAGTCCGACGAAAGGAGTCGGACGGAATGAAGCGCAGCAGGTTCAGCGAAGAGCAGATCATCGCGATCTTGAAGGAGCAGGAGGCTGGCATGGCGACGGCAGATGTGTGCCGGCGTCACGGGATCAGCTCTGCGACGTTCTACAAATGGAAGTCGAAATATGGCGGGCTAGAGGTGTCGGAGGCCCGGCGCCTGCGGACGCTGGAGGAGGAGAACTCCCGGCTGAAGAAGCTACTGGCCGAGGCGATGCTCGACAATGTCGTATTGAAGGATCTGGCGTCAAAAAAATGGTGACGCCCGGCGCGAAGCGGGAAGCGGTCGCCCATGCTCGTGAACATCACGGGCTGAGCGAGCGTCGGGCGTGCAGTCTGGTTGGCGTGAGCCGCAGGGTGATCCGGTATCAACCGACAAGGGTTGATGATGCGCCCTTGCGGGCGCGGTTGCGTGAGCTGGCGGCGGAACGCCGCCGGTTCGGCTACCGTCGCCTGGGCTATCTTCTGGCGCGAGAGGGTATGACGCCCAACCACAAGAAGCTGCGGCGCATCTACCGCGAGGAGAACCTGCGCGTGCGCCGTCGTGGTGGCCGTAAGCGGGCCTTGGGCACGCGAGCGCCGATGCTGTTGCCGGACGGGCCGAACCAGCGCTGGTCGCTGGACTTCGTCTCCGACACGCTGACGTGCAGCCGTCGCTTTCGCATCCTGTGCGTGGTCGATGATTACACGCGGGAATGCCTCGCGCTGGTGGCCGACACGTCGCTGTCGGGCGTGCGGGTCGCGCGGGAGCTGACGCGGCTGATCGGACTGCGCGGCAAGCCGCATACGGTGGTCAGCGACAACGGCACCGAACTGACCTCGTCGGCCATCCTGCGCTGGTCGCAAGAGCGTCGGGTCGAGTGGCATTACATCGCGCCGGGCAAGCCGATGCAGAACGGCTTCGTCGAGAGCTTCAACGGCCGGCTGCGCGACGAGTGCCTCAATGAGACGCTGTTCACCTCACTGGCGCATGCCCGCTTTGTGCTCGACGCTTGGCAGCACGACTACAACCACGTCAGGCCGCACTCGAAACTGGGCGGGAAGACCCCTGCTGAGATCGCCGGCCAACCTGTCTGGGGGCATGCCCCCAGACAGGTTGCCATCACCTCAACCAACCATCATGAAGGAGCGAGACTCTACCTCTGAATGGTAACAATCAGGGGCTCACGTCACCTCGACCGCTCTTTCTTCCGTCGCAAACAGCAGGCTGTCGAGGACGGCGGAGAGATGATTCCGCATGGCCGCCCGCGCCGCCGCAGGGTCGCGGGCGCGCAACGCGGTCAGGACCGCCATATGTTCGTCGACCACTGGCTTGATGTTCGCGCTACGAGCCTTCTCGTGCAGTAAGGATGCTTCGGGCGATGTGCTTCGCAGCATCCACAACCGTTCGACGATCTCTATCAGCGCCGCGTTTCGCGTCGCTCTGGCGAGCGCGATGTGGAATTCGCGATCGGCGCGCTCCGTTCCTGATGGAGCGGTATTTTCTCGCGCGATCTCTTCGATCAGCTGCTCAAGTTCGCGGACTTTTCCGTCAGTAATCTGGGTCGCCGCCAACGCGGCGCATTCGCCCTCGACTAATAATCGCGCTTCGGTCAGCTCGAAAGCAGAGATGTTGAAGCCAGAACGCTCTTCATCACCGGGCAATCTCACCACATAGGGTCAGGACCGATTGATGTGAGAGGCGCGATCTGATTCAGGCTCCGCAAGGAGACTGAATGTGAGCGACCTGTACTGGCTGACCGATGAGCAGATGGCGCGGCTCGAGCCGTATTTCCCGAAGAGTCATGGCAGGCCGCGTGTTGACGATCGGCGGGTGTTGAGCGGGATAATCTTCGTGAACTGCAACGGGCTGCGCTGGCGGGACGCGCCGAAAGATTATGGGCGTCGGCGTGCAGACATCCGCCGCGTTCGCAGCCGCAGTGGATGAAGCGGGCCGCTTCCGACAATCGCGTAATGCCGGCGCCTACTTCGGCCTGGTGCCCAGACGCCACCAATCGGGCGAGCTCGACTGGACAGGCCGAATCACCAAGCAAGGCGACGGGACCGTGCGCAAGCTGCTTTACGAGGCGGCCAACTCGATCCTGACCCGGAGCCGGGAAACCTTTGCATTGAAGACTTGGGCGATGAAGATCGCCAAGCGTCGAGGCCTGAAGAAGGCCCGCGTCGCTCTCGCCCGCCGCCTCGCAGTGATCATGCATGCCATGCTGCGCGACGGCACTTTGTTCCAAGCATATGAGATAGAGTAGAACCTGTTTGCCAGCGGTGAAGCGTCAAGGCTGATCCGAGGG